>JBGSYT010000063.1:0-32524 GCA_041750855.1 Pyrinomonadaceae bacterium
GCCGGAACTTTGCCGCAAATCGATTTCAGCATCAACAACTCTCCGGGCTATTCACAAAGTAATCATTTTTCGGGCAGTAGTTCAACTGAATATACGGACGCCCGTGAACTGGTAAATCTTCTGACTGGAGCATTGGGAAGCGTTACGCAGGTCTTTAATGTTGTTGATCCTGGAGCTCGTACGGTTGTGCCGGGAGCACCGGAAATCCGCCGTTATGACAACTGGGAAACCAATTTGTATTTTCAGGATACGTGGCGTACTAAACCGAATCTGACTTTGAACCTCGGATTAAGATACGAATATAACACTGCTCCGAAAGAGTTGGATAACCTGGGATTGCTGCCGGTCGGAGGCTCCGCGGGACTCTACGGCATATCGGGAAACGGAAATTTATTTAGGCCGGGTGTTCTGGAAGGCTCGAATACGGTTTTGGATTTTCCTCCTGACGGAAAATTGTTCAATTCCGATAAAAATAATTTTGCCCCGGTAATAGGTTTCGCCTGGGACCCGTTTAAGAAAGGCAAAATGTCCATTAGAGGCGGCTATCGTATCAGTTATTTTCAAGGCTCGTTCAATACGATTGACGGAACATTGGATGACAATGAAGGCTTGATCCTTACCGTTACAAATGCCGTCAATACGGGATATATCCGCGACGGAATTCCGGCTGTTCCGACTCCGACGGTAAATATTCCCGCATTACAGAGCATTCAAACGAATTCGACAGTCGATATCCGGGCATTTAACGAGAATCTCAAGAGTCCGTATGTGCACGATTTTAATTTCGGTATTCAATATGAAGTTTTTAAGGATACGTCGCTTGAAGTTCGATATGTAGGTAATCGCGGCAGAAAACTATACCGGGGCTACGATATAAATGAAGTGAATATCTTCGCCGTTGATCCGAATACCGGACAATCAATTCTGGACGCATTTATTATTGCTCAAAACAATCTGGCAATTTCCAGAGCAAGCGGCGGCGGCGATAATTTCGGTTATAATCCGGCTTTGACAGGAAGTCGAGCAAATCCGCTTTTTGACAGCGTTCTGTTCTTCGGACGAACTTCGGAACTCTCCAATGCGAACTATATTTCACGGCTTGATGAAAACCGGGTCGGCGATTTTGCCGATTATGTTTCCCGTGTTCGTCTTATAGGCGGAGTCCGTGGAGCACCTTTCTTTGACGCGGTTGCCAGAGGCGATTTACCGATAAACTTTATCAGAGCGAACCCTCTGGTTCGCGGAGCACAATTCTTCGATAACGGTTCGAAATCTGCTTATGATTCTCTGCAAATTGAAATGACCCGCAGACTTACCGGCGGTTTGAGATTCCAGGCAAGTTACACTTTTGCCAAAGCTCTGTCCGATTTTATCGGCTCGACGGGTGATACCAATTCATTTTTGACGCTTCGTGATACGGGTCGTGAGTATGCACAATTTAATAACACTCATCAGTTTCTAGCAAATTCGATCTATCAGCTGCCCTTTGGCAAAGGCAGGAAATTCCTCAGAACTAAAAGAGGATTCATCGGCGGGCTGATCAGCGGCTGGCAGATCAGCGGAATTGTCAAATACAGCTCGGGCGACCCGCTCAGCATTTTGTCCGGACGCGGCACATTTAACCGTGATGCTCGTTCGGCATCAAACACGGTGGATGTTGCCGGAAATTTGAACCGAAGCCAATTGGCTGGCTTAACGGGTGTGCAAAGAACTCCAAACGGCATATTTTTCATAGACCCGAGTCTTGCTCCGGGCAGTTCCGGTGATGCTTCCCAGATAATCTTCTTAAATCCGCAGCCGGGAACGGTCGGCTCTCTCGGTCTTTCTACAATTTATGGTCCGAACTTTTTTAACTTTGATTTCAGCACTATCAAGAAAACACGCATAAATGAAAGAATGAATGTTGAGTTTCGGGCGGAGATTTTTAATGCCTTCAACACTGTTAATTTCGATAATCCGAATACGAACATTAACAGTCCAAATTTTGGACGGATCACCGGAATAGTCGGCAGACCTCGTTTAATGCAGTTTGCTTTACGTCTTAATTTTTAGAAACTGAACGGAGATATGAAGCAATGTTTGATTCTTATAATTTTCTCAGTTTTATCCTTCAGCCATTTTCAGGCGGAGGGTAAAACCGATGTTTTTCCCGATATAAAAAAAGAACGCGGAAGTTTGGCGAAACGTATTGAAGATACCGCGCTTAAACAGTTCAGCTTGGATTCGAACAAATTTGTTGTTCCAAGTGATGAGCAGCAAAAGAACTGGAAACAAATTGTTCAAAACATCTTAAATAAACGATTTAAGAAAGCTGAGACAATTATTAAGGAACAAAAAGTTCCGTATAAAATTATCTCTTTCACCGATACTTCTACTGAAAGAGAATATATTCTGCTTGAGGAATCTCCGTATTCAAAAGGCTGGGGACTCTATGCTTTTGACCTTGAAACTAAGAGTCCGTTAGTTATCGAAATTCCGCATCCCATTTCCGATGAAAATACGGAATTGCAGGGTATCGAAGCATTTTTGCAGACCCGAGCGAAAGCGTTTCTTTTGGCGGGAACGCACCGGCGGGCGAATGAGAAATTGAGCATTTGCACACAGACATCCGGAGATAGCAAATATGCGGAATCCGATGTCGCCCACAGCGCGGCGACAATGTTTCATCAAACTCACGAAACTCTGATTGAAATTCAAGAGAACACGACTGCCCTTCAGCTTCACGGAATGAAGGAGCGTGATATTTGTCCAAATGCTTTTATAAGTTCGGGAACAATGCAGGTTACAAAAAATGCGGCGAAGCTTATTGAGTGTTTAAAGAATAAAAAAATTGAATCCGGAGTTTATGACGGCAAAACAAGCACCTGTCCGTTGATTGCTTCGGCAAATGTTCAGGGGCGTTTTTCAAATGGCATAAAGAAAGATCCTTGCCGCAATTATGCGGAAGCTTCACCCGAACCCGGCTTTTTTATACATTTAGAGCAGGAACCTGATTTACGCAATAGTAAAGAATCCTGGCAGGCTGTAATTGAGGCTATAAAGTGTGGTTTCCCGAATTAGAATTGTGATCATTAGAACAAAAATACTTTTACTGACATTTTTAGTGATTTTTTTGAATTTTTCCATGCATCCGCAAGTTTTGACTGATGCAGAAGATCTAATGAAGAATTCAAAAGTAAAAAATGCTTTTGAATACATCAAAGAAATCGAACCAGAAACGATTGAAGAACAGATAAAGATAGCCGAAATTCCCGCACCCACTTTCGAAGAAGAAAGACGTGGAGCTTATTTTAAAAAACGTTTTGCAGAGATCGGGTTAAAGAATGTCCGCGTTGATGCGGTCGGAAATGTTATCGGCGAACGACCGGGAACCGGTGGTCAAAATGCTCCGACGCTTGTTTTGGCGGCACATCTCGATACGGTTTTTGCAATGGATACGCCGCTTAAAACCATCCGCGAGGGAACTGTCATAAAGCTTCCCGGTATAGGTGATGACGCACGCGGGCTGACGCTTCTGCTGGCGACCGCCAAAACGCTTGAAAAACACGAAATCGAAACAATCGGAAATATAATTTTCGTTGCAAATATCGGCGAGGAAGGTCTGGGCGATCTGAAGGGCGTCCGGCATCTTTTTAACGAAGAATTAATGGGAAGAATAACGCATTTTATTTCGATAGACGGAACAGGCCTGGGCGTCACGACCGGAGCGGTCGGAAGCAAACGCTTCCGCGTAACATTTTCAGGCCCCGGCGGACATTCTTACGGAGCTTTCGGAATGGCAAATCCGATTCACGCCGTCGGCAGGCTTATTGCCAAAATTTCCGAATTTCAAACCCCCGCTGAGCCGAAAACCACATTCAGCGTCGGGATGATCCGCGGCGGAACTAGCGTAAATTCAATTGCCCGCGAGGCTTCATTCGATCTCGATATGCGTTCGGTTGATCGGTATGAACTCAAAAAACTCGAGAAATTATTTAAGATCAACACAGAAGCCGCACTCAATGAGGAAAACTCGCGCTGGAAAGATAAGGGAAAACTAAGCCTTGATATCAAACTCATCGGAGATCGTCCGACCGGAATGCAGCCGCGGGATTCGCCGATCATAAAAGTCGCCGCATCCGCTAATGAATTTATGAATATCGAAAACGATTTCGATTTTTCAAGCACGGATTCTAATCTGCCGATCAGCATAGGAATTCCGGCTATCACGATTGACGGTGGCGGGAACGGCAAAGGATCACATTCTCTGGATGAGCAATGGGACTCGAAAGGCAGCTTCATAGGAAGTCAGAGAGCTTTATTAATAGTTTTGACTATTGTCGGTGTTAAATAGGTTTTCCGTCTCCTGCCGCAGTTTTTTTTCTGCAGAGACTCCGCGACAAGGGAAACAGTGCGACAAGACAGTTCAAAATAAACACAGATCAGCACGGATTAGGCGACGATATTTTAATCAGATGATCGCTAAAAAATCCGTGTGTTTTTTTAAAACAACTATATCTTTTCTGCATTTAATTTTGATCGCTTTCACAAGATGACGATAAATTCAAAAACAATCGGCTTAATAGCAGGTCCGACAGTCTTTTTTCTGATCCTGTTTTTCTTTCATCCCGCCGGATTATCAAAAGAAGCCAACGCCGTTTTAGCTTCGACTGCATGGGTTGCAATTTGGTGGATCTCCGAAGCGATGCCGATTGCGGTTACGGCACTGCTTCCCATTATTTTATTTCCGCTTACAGGCGGACTTTCTTTGGAAGCAACGACCGCTTCATTCGGTGATAAATATATCTTTTTGTATATCGGCGGATTTGTTTTGGCGACTGCGATTGAAAAATGGGATTTGCATAAACGCATCGCCCTTTCGATCATCAATTTTATCGGAACGGATGTAGTCAAAATCATTCTGGGTTTTATGATTGCGACAGCATTTATGTCAATGTGGATTTCGAACACGGCGACGGCTGTAATGATGCTTCCTATTGCAATATCAATCGTCACACAACTGCAGGATAATCCGGCAACGGAAGTAAATGAAAACCTGATTTTCGGCAAAGCTCTGATGCTGGCAATCGCTTACAGTGCTTCGATCGGCGGAATAGCAACTTTGATCGGTACGCCGCCGAACCTGGTTCTGGCAGGTGTTGTTAAAGAACTATACGGAATCGAGATTACATTTGCCAAATGGCTCGTGTTCGGTCTTCCGATTTCCGTTTCCCTTTTGATAATCTGCTGGCTTTATTTGACTCGCGTTGCATTCACATTTAGGCAAAGAGAATTTCCGGGCGGAAAAGCTGAAGTTAAAAAACAATTAAATGAACTTGGAAATATCTCATTTGAAGAAAAGATAGTTCTGACGGTTTTTGTTTTGACGGCTGTGGCTTGGATCACCCGTTCATTTCTGATCAAGCAGTTTGTTCCGGCAATTGATGATACGATCATTGCGATGTTTGCGGCAGTAATCCTGTTTTTGATTCCGGCTCGCGAAAAAGGCAAAAAAATAATCACGTGGAATGAGGCAGTCAAACTGCCCTGGGGAATTTTGCTTCTATTTGGAGGCGGAATGGCCCTGGCGGAAGGTTTCCAAATAAGCGGTTTGGCAAAATGGATCGGCGGACAACTTACGCTTTTAGAAGGAGTTTCGATTTTACTTCTGGTTTTAATTTTAATTGCAACGGTTAATTTTCTGACGGAGATTACGTCAAATCTTGCAACGACCGCAATGCTTCTGCCAGTTCTTGCTCCGATCGCTTTAACCATTGATGTTCATCCTTTTCTATTGATGGTTTCCGCTACGGTCGCTGCTTCTTGTGCGTTTATGCTTCCGGTTGCAACTCCGCCGAATGCAGTGGTTTTCGGCGCCGGTTATTTAAGAGTTCCCGATATGGTTAAAAGCGGAATCTGGATGAATATTTTGTCGATTTTGTATCTGACTTTGATCGTTTATTTTTTACTGCCGCTCTTATGGAATTTCGACGCCGCTCCCTTTCCCGACATACTTAAAGAAATCGGAAATTAATTTTTCGGTATGAAAAGTGTATGAAAAAAATATCACTAATAATTATTATTTTGGCATTTACTGCTGTTTCGGTTAAAACTCAAAATTTTCTGATCGATCAGTTTAAGTTGACCGGTAGGCATATTTTTGAGAAAAAGGGTGCGAAAAAATGGGTGGTTTGGCAGGAACTGATTGACGAAAAAAGAGGCGAATCGGTTTTTAATAAAAATTTCGCCGAAGCGAAAGGCACAGAAGCTAAATTCGATCTGACGAAAATAAAAGACAAAGAAACGATTTATCATATTTCCGCTCAGGGAGAAAGATTCACACAAAAATATAAGATCCGTGTATTCGAATCCGATAAAATTTCCTCTTTTCTCTATAAAAGCGGGAATAATCCCGATCTCCGCACATACATTTTTGTTCCGAAGACAGTTGATTCCAACACACGGATTCTTCTTGTGATGCACGGTTTGAGCCGCAACGCCGATGAATATATTGCATCCTGGGAGATATGGGCGGCGGAAAATAATTATATAGTCATCGCTCCATATTTTGATGAAGAAAACTGGAAAGGTTCGGCAATGTACAATCTCGGAAATATATTTACCGATGATGGCGTGCGGAAAAACCGTTCGGAATGGTCTTTTCAGATTGTTGAAGACATTTATAAAATGGTGAAAAAAGGTTTCGGATTAAAGAGAAATTATTTTGATATTTTCGGGCATTCGGCGGGCGGTCAGTTCGTTCACCGCTTCGCATTATTCATGCCCGATTCCGATCTGCGGCTGGCGATCGCCGCCAACTCCGGCTGGTACACGTTGCCGGATTTAGAACAAAAATTTCCTTATGGATTAAAGCATCCCCGCCTGTCATTTACGCGGGGAGATATGCTGAAATGGTCGCGGCGGCATGTCTTCATAATGCGGGGAACCGATGATACGGAACGCACGGAAAATCTGCGACAGACGCCGGAGGCGGATGCTCAGGGGCAAAATAGATCTGACCGGGCGGGATTTATGTTTGAAAAAATAAAATCCGTAAACCCTGAGACGAATTGGCGGCTTCTTGATGTCCCAAATGTAGCCCATAGCCAGAAAGCAATGGCTGGTGATGTTCAAAAAGTCTTAGAACAGTTTAATTCGCGAGCCTCTGCTCATTAGTGCACCCGTTTGGGGACGCTCAATCTTTGGTGTCGGCGTTGGACTCGGTGTGAGCGTCGCAGCTTGAGTAACTGGTACCGAAGTGCCGCCCCCCGTATTGTTTGCCGCATTTTTATTCGACGAGCTACTGTTGCTTGCCGCGTTGATGTTCGTGGTGGTTTGGGTATTATCTGAAACAAGGGCCAAAATAGAACACAAACCACACCTAATACCGCAAAGAAGCCAAGGAACTGCTTTAGGACTTTCGGCGAGCCGTTCACCGAGTTGAGAAAAGAATCCCGTACTAGCTGACCGTGGCGCGGTAAAGACCGGGGATTCGATTGACACGCCAGAAGAACGCGGTGAAGGGGTGTGGCCCCGGATCCCAAGTTCGTCCCTCATTCTCTTTAGGGTACGAGTGGTTTCGTGACATCGCTGGCGTACTGGAGCCGACATATCCATACTCGCCAGCAAGTACACCACTTCGGAGGCATCCGAAACTTCCCGCTTCACGTCGGAAAAGTCTTTTACATTGGAGAGAGCATTCAGAGAAACTGAGCGAGCAGTGCCCGAGACGAAATCTCGATAGACTGAGTACGCTTCCTGTACTTTATTGACGGAGGAGACCGCCATACCAAGAGCGTTTGATGCCACGGCATCGCATATTTTCAGATAAAGCTCTTGGTCGTTAGCGAGGTTTCGTGCCAAATTTGCCAGAGCGGGCTCGCAAACCTTCAGGAGGTCTGCGGCTCGCCGGGCGGATCCCTCGCCAACCTGGAAAAATTTGAGTTCTTTCCAATGATTTCAATATCATTTGAGACGCTCTTATCCCGAGCGCGATCATCTGTCTGAGCAACCCAGCTTTCGATCGTAGGGGCGTTCTCTTCGATCCTGTGCTTGACGGCACCACTTGGTCCAACCGAGCGAGCGTAGTGGAGAAGGCGAAGTGCGTCCTCTCCCGGATCCAAGTCGCTATCAACGAACTTATTGAAAAAGTCGATAGAACACTGAAGCAGCTCGTTTGCCAAGTCGTTCGCAATCATCTGAAACTGCGGATGCTCTGGGCCGAGGATACCGAGTACTAAGTTTAAATCGTCGATTGAGAACTCGTACAGCTCGTCCCCAAAGATCTCGGGGTCCTCAGGATTATCTATTCGGGCAGCAGGCACATCCTCAATTTGTTTCCGAATGTTCTCAACGGGGCGATCGACCAGTTTTCCGACAACATATGATCTGATGCTCGCGGGGAATTCAGCAAAGGCGCTGACCAGACTCGCTCGTTGACCTTTGTGCAAATCGGAAATGCGTAGAATATCTTCCGCGAAAAGTCTTAGTATCTCCAATCGATCAGCTGACACCTTGTCGCCCGCCACCTGTCGAACGAACTCATCAAAGCACTCTGAGACAGCCTTGCCTTTGAGTCGGACGGCAGACTCTAAGACTGCCAGATTTAACGAGCCATTGAGCGAAGAAAAAACGAATTGAAGAGTTGCCAGATTGCAGGCGGCGGCACCGTCGCTGGTCTAAACTAGATAACAATCATCAATGAAGTGCCGAGAATGAAAAAGGCACCTTCTAAGATTGATTAGTTCATATTTGGGACCTCAAGGGTCGAGAAGTCAACGCAACATTAACCAATGCGAGCGTTTATCTCATCTACGAGTTGCGGCAGCTTACCGCAAAGTAACGAGGGCCGTCCTTAATACCCCATCACCAAGATCGATCCTTAACCTATACAGACCTGGCGAGATGCCCGATGTTCTCCAGTTAAAGATGTACTGGCCGCCGCTGAATCGGAAGGTTCCCTTGGTTCGAGTAACCTCCCGCCTGTGCAGGTGATTCAGGACCAGGGATTCCGTTCAGGACGGGTGCATAAAACAGGCGCGCCGTGGCGTTACTCCCGAAGCGGGCCCCGTCAGCCGGAACTTGACCGGTGCGGTCGAGCCGGCAGCAAGTCGCTCCATTCAAAAGCGACACCGATTTTCACGGTACGATCCTGATAGAGTCCAGCAACGCAACTCGGAATCCGTCTAGATGTAAATATTTATTTATAACGGACCGGTTTGGTTGGCACACCATAGGCACACCAAAAGAGAAAGGCGAGCAAAGCCGCTCGCCTTTCCTTTTTGTAAACTACTCTATTTATTGATGATAACTGGAGCCGGTGATAGGACTTGAACCTACGACCTGATGATTACAAATCAACTGCTCTACCAACTGAGCTACACCGGCTGAAGGCGGGTGCGGTATTTTGCCGCAATCGAGGATACTAACAAAACGGTCGAAAACCTTGCAAGTTAAAGTTGCAATAACTGGCGAAAATAAAAAGCGACAAAGGGATATTTCAGCGTAGTTAGGCAAGATCCTCCCAAGATGGGTGCGATCCCGGACGACCAATAATAGCAAGGATCGGATATTGGGGGGCCGAAAAGGGGGATCCGATACCGACGGGTATTGCTGACCTCCAGATGAAACCGTGAACCATAGAGGGCAATCTGATCCGGACGAATTGAATCGAGCGCCGAATAGTCCGGTTGTCATGTTGTTGTAGTAGAGACCTAAGCTTAGATTTCGAATGTCCTTACCGGGTGTTTTGACCCGATCGACGCATCTGGATCCGATCAACGGTGAAAAAACTTGTTGACCACCAAGTGCATAGAAGTTTAGAATCTAGATTAGTGTTCCGGGGCGGACCCGGCCGGGCGATCCTTTCCTCATCCGAAGCCGAAAGGTTTTAATCTCGATCGAACGATCACGTTTTTAAGGAGAAAATTGTGAACCGAATCCAGTCGCTTCTAAGACTTTCGTTAGGCGTTTGCGGCGTCTCAATCCTTTTTGCCACAGCAGCATTCACTCAGAGAACAGAGCCGACTCCGGTCCGCGTGATCGCAAGTGCGGCCAAGCCGATGGCCACGGCGGGCCCGAACAACCTATATTGTGCGGGCTACGTTCAGCACTCGCCGATAGACACAACAAACCGCCTTATAGGTGCACTGGAAGAACAGGACGGTTTTCATTACGCCGAGAACGATTTCGTGTATCTGAACATTGGTTCGGGCAAAGGCGTCAGTGTCGGCGACGTGATGGCGGTGGTAAGGCCAAGAGGTAAGGTGAACACCCGCTGGTCGAGAAAGAGCGACCTTGGCTTTTTTGTTCAGGAGGTCGGTTCGGTCGAAATCGTCCGCGTGAAACGCGACGTGTCCGTAGGCCGGATCAAGACGTCTTGCGACTCGTTTTTGCTTGGCGACCTTGTCCAACCGATGCCTCAGCGAACTAGCCCGATGCACCAGGCCCAAGGCCCGCTCGATCTATTTGCCGATCCATCGGGTAAGGCGACAGGGCGGCTGTTCATGGCGCGCGACGGGCAGGAAGCCCTATCCCGTGACCAGATCGTGTACATCGACCTTGGTGCCGAGGACAACGTAAGGGTCGGCGATCGTCTAACAGTTTACCGTCCGCTGGGTAAAGGAAATCTCTTTGTCAATGCGCAACCCGAATCCGCAAGTGCCCGAAGCTCGGGCTATGAGAGCAGAGTCTACGGCGGCGGCGAATTTTCAAATCAGACTGCCCGAAAGTCCGGCGACCGAGCCGACGGGCGTGTTGTCACAACACAGGCCGCAAAGCAAGGCCGTCCAGAGTTGCGAAAGATCGTCGGTGAGTTGGTCGTACTCAATGTAAAGGAAAAGACTGCGACGGCCGTGATAACGCGCACCGCGCAAGAGATCCATACGGGCGACTGGGTCGAGGTTCAGTAGTCGCGAACCGCGGGCCTCGGCCGTTCAAAAGAGTAATATAGTATTCCGCAGGCGTTTCTAAATCGAACGCCTGTTTATTGTTGGTCGGAGCGAGGAGCGTCTGCCCGGACGATGAACCTGGAAAACGAGGCGTTTGCAACCTGCTATCCCGGAGCTTAAACTAATTGTTTATGGTTGAGATAGAAGAATTTCCGGTTAGCGCCGTCGAAGGTGAGCTTGTCGAACCGATGATGCAGATCCCGTCGCGGCTGCCGGTTCTGCCGCTCCGAGACATCGTTATCTATCCGTTCATGATAGTTCCACTGTTCGTCTCACGCGATAAATCCATTCGCTCCGTAGAAGAAGCGCTCAAGGACAATCGAATGATCGTTCTTGTCTCACAAAAGGACGTTAACAAGGAAGATCCGGGCCGGGATGATCTTTACCCTGTAGGAACGGTTGCGATAATAATGCGGATGCTGAAGCTGCCGGATGGACGGATCCGCATCCTGATCCAGGGTCTCTCGCGATCACTCATCGACGAAATCGACCCGTCCGGCGACTATGTAAAAGCGACCATAACGCCGATTTCCGAACCGCTTGCGCCGGAGGGTTCGCTTGAGGTCGAAGCCTTGATCCGTAATGTAAGGGGCTCGATGGAGCGGGCGGCAAGTCTCGGTAAGAACATTTCGCCGGAGGTATTGGCGATCATCGCAAACCTTGATGATGCCGGCCGCTTGGCCGATCTCTCTGCGTCGAATCTTGAGCTTAAAGTCGAAGATGCGCAGAGCGTTTTGAACATCTCGGAGCCCGTCGAGCGGCTGAGGAAGGTCAACGACCTTCTGAATAAGGAGATCGACGTTCTGACGGTTCAGCAAGAAATAAATTCCCAGGCGAGAGCGGATATTGACCGCTCACAGCGCGAGTACTTTCTACGGCAGCAGATGAAGGCGATCCAGGGTGAGCTGGGCGACGGCAACGAGATCTTCGAAGAGGTCGAAGCGTATAGGAAAAAGATACTAGACGCCAAGATGCCGGAAAACGCCGAGACCGAGGCACTTCGGCAGGTAAAGAAACTTGAGCGAATGCATCCGGACACGGCTGAGACCGCAACCCTGCGGAATTGGC
The DNA here is from genome assembly GCA_041750855.1 of Pyrinomonadaceae bacterium. Taxonomy (GTDB): domain Bacteria; phylum Acidobacteriota; class Blastocatellia; order Pyrinomonadales; family Pyrinomonadaceae; genus OLB17. The sequence goes on from JBGSYT010000063.1 coordinate 11,997, forward strand.
TCGACATCATGACCGAACTTCCATGGGAGAAGGCGTCAAAGGACAATCTAAACCTTAAGAAAGCCGAACGCATCCTCGACGAAGACCACTACGGCCTCGAACGCGTAAAAGAGCGGATAATAGAGGCCCTGGCGGTCAGAAAGCTGATGGAAAAGCCGAAAGGCTCGATACTCTGCCTCGTTGGGCCTCCGGGCGTAGGTAAGACCTCGCTCGGACGATCGGTCGCTCGTGCGTTGAATCGGAAGTTCATTCGACTGAGCCTTGGCGGATTGCACGATGAAGCCGAAATACGCGGCCACCGGCGGACTTACGTGGGAGCGATGCCCGGCAGGATCATCCAGGCGATCCAACAGGCAGAGACCAATAATCCGCTGATAATGCTAGACGAGATCGACAAGGTGGGTGCGGATTTCAGGGGCGACCCGAGTTCTGCGCTTCTCGAGGTTCTTGATCCTGAGCAGAACTCCACGTTCCGTGACAACTATCTCGGGGTAACATTCGACCTTTCAAACGTAATGTTTATGACAACGGCGAACGTCCTGGACACGATCCAGCCCGCACTTCGCGATCGTATGGAGGTCATTTTTCTCTCCGGGTACACGGAAGAAGAGAAGTATGAGATCGCAAAACGACACCTCATACCAAAGCAGATAGAAGAGAACGGACTGGAGAAGGACGATGTTCGCTTTGATCGCCGCGCCGTGGTGAAGATCATCAGCGAATACACACAGGAAGCGGGTTTGCGCCAGCTCGAAAGAGAGATCGGCAAGATCTCTCGAAAGGTGGCCCGTCAGAAAGCGGAAACCGAAGACAAATTCACGGCAATGAGAATCACTGCCGATAACGTCAGGGATTTCCTACGTAATCCTAAGGTGTTTCAAGAAGGGGCGTTGAAGAAGGACCAGATCGGAACGGTTACGGGACTCGCCTGGACGGCCGTTGGCGGCGATATTCTATTTATCGAGGCATTGAAGACGAAAGGGAAGGGGAAGCTTCAATTGACGGGCCAGTTGGGTGACGTGATGCAGGAATCTGCGCAAGCCGCCTTCTCTTACGCAAAGGCCAGAGCGTCAGAACTCGGAATTCCTGACGACGTCCTCGAGAATTTCGATATTCACATCCACTTGCCTGAGGGAGCTATACCGAAAGACGGCCCGTCTGCCGGAATAACGATGGCGACGGCACTGGTTTCGGTTCTGGCCCAACGACCGGTCAGGAAAGACGTAGCAATGACCGGCGAGATAACATTGAGGGGCAACGTGCTCCCCATTGGCGGAGTCAAAGAAAAACTGCTTGCGGCTCGTCGAGCAAAGCTAAAGACCGTCATACTACCTGCACCAAATAAAAGGGATCTTGAGGATCTGCCTCAGGAAGTTTTGAACGATTTGAACTTTGTATTTGTGGAGCACGTCAGCGAAGTCTTTGCGGTCGCTCTCCTGGATGCAAAGAAAGCGGCCACAGCAAAACGATAGGGAGGCCGCGGTCGGTGACGAACCGGTAAAAATTGACCGAAATGTCTGATTGTGATACGTTTGACAATGGTTTTTGCCTGTTCCCAGCTTGAGAATTCAGGCTGGCGGGAACTTTTTTGCGGCATAAGCGTTAAAAGATTAAACCGCCCTTGCGGTATTGGCCTAAGATGGGTTCACCCAAAAAAGACACTATTCGAGCTTCTTTTTCAGGAGTTTTACAGAGATTTTAATCATGTATCTTTTTCGCAGGGGTTTCCCTGCATTCGCAATTTTAACAGCATTTTTGTGTCAGGCAGCCTTCGGGCAGAGCCTAACCTCTTTGTCCGGCGGTGACAACGTTACACCGGAGGTTCGTCAGGCCCGCGAGGCCGTACGGCGTGTCCTAGATGAATCAGGCCGGTTGTTCAAGGATGGGATGAATTCGCTGATGGCGAACCGCCGTTCAGAATCGGGCGACGCCTTTGACCGTTCAGTCGAGGTCTTTTTGTTTTCGACGCTCGATATACAGCGGGAACCTACCCTTCAGGGTTGTTACACCCAGCTAATTGAGACCATTTACCGTCTCGAATTTCCGAATGGCGCACAGCAGCCTCAAATTAGAAGTTTGTCAGCGACCTGCAGTTGGAGATGGACGGACGCCGATATGAACCTGGCGGATGAGGTAGTAGCACTAAGCAGGAACTTTAAGCCCGCAGTCGTTGCACAGCCTTTGACTCCAACAGCGAGCACATCAAAAAATGCGGTATCGCCCGAACTCGCGGTCGGATTCAACGATCAGGGTTTCGAAGCGTCTCCGCTTGACGAACTTTCCCGTCTCGAGCTCACGCCAGACGAACAGCAGGTCGAAAACAATCCGGTTGCCGAACAGCAGTACCAATATATTCAAGTTGCAGTCGCCAACCGATCACTCGGATTTTCATTCCAGGTCCATCCGATGATCCAGCAGTACATCAACTACTACCGTGGACGCGGGCGCGGCACGATGGAAGTCGGCCTTTACCGTTCCGGTATGTTTATGACGATGGCACGGCGGATCTTCCGTGAGGAGGGACTTCCGGAAAATGTAGCGTGGCTTGGACAGGTCGAAAGTGCCTGGAAGCCAACGGCAATGTCGTGGGCGGCAGCCTCAGGCCTTTGGCAGTTCATTCCGAGCACCGGAGAACGTTACGGGCTTCGTCGTACGGCACATGTTGACGAGCGCAATAGTTTTGAAGAGGCTACACGAGCTTCTGCACGATATCTGAAGTTCCTTTTCAATCGCTATGGCAATTGGGAACTGGCGATGGCTGGTTACAACTGCGGCGAGGGAAATGTTGATCGAGCGATCCGTCGTGCCGGAACTGCGAATTTTTGGGCCGCTTATCCCTATCTGCCCCGTGAAACGCGCAACTACGTGCCTAACATCCTGGCAACGATCCTAATCGCGAACAATCCGGCGCAGTACGGGTTCGGACATGTTCGTCCGGCACCGCCGCTACGGTATGATCGCGTGCGGGTTCCGGCTTCGACCAATTTAAGCCTTCTCGCCCAAGCCTCTGATACGAGCGTTCAGTATCTTCGGTACCTAAATCCTCATTTGCGGAGCAACGTGACGCCTCCTGAACCGTATATCATCAACATACCGCCCGGAAAGGCCAATGATGTTGTTGCGGTGTTCAAGCGCGTTCCCGCTTCGAAGATCAACAACACGAGCCTGGCAAACTCCGTTAATGGCGAGACCTGGCAGAACATCTCGAACAGAACAGGCGTCAGCGTTGCGGAATTGATGGCGGCAAACCCCGGAATGAAGGATCCAAGAGGGAAGGTTTTCGTGCCGGTCAGCGGGAACAGGGTGAACGCGATCTCCTATTCGCGGCCTGCAAATGCTCCGGCCTCGACAGCTGCCGCTCCCGTTAAGGTCGTTAAGGCCCAGGCGGGCGATACCGTTTCGAAGCTTGCGGCAAGGCACGGCGCGGATGCGACCGAGGTCGCAAAGTACAATGGGCTGCTCCCGAATTCGGTCCTTGGAGCCGGCCGGGAGATCAAGATCCCTGCAAAATAAACTGATCGAGCGGATCGAATTAAGAAGAGCCGGGTGGGCCATCGTGGCATCCGGCTCTTGCTTCATTCGACCCGTAGTAATGTGCGAGTGTCGTAACCTCGCGAGTCTTCGGGGCTCGACAAGATCGAGCTATAGTGTGACCAGGGATGAGTTAGAGCGTACTCGAACAAACAAAGAGGAGACATTTTGATGAAGTTAAAACTAATTGCGATATTTTCGTTCGCATTTTTATTAGCGGCCTGTGAAGACCCGGCCGCGAATAAACCCAGGGCTACGGTGACCGATCCGGCTGGGAACGCATCTTCAAATAGCGATGCACCGTCGACGGAGAGTGCAAAAGGTGAGGCGCTTGCCTTAACGCCCGCAAACACGACGGTGACATTCATCGGATCGAAGGTGACAGGGCGACACGAAGGCGGCTTTACGATGTTTACCGGAACGATCGACCTTGTGAACGGCAATCCTGCGGAAAGCAGTGTCTCGGTGGAGATCGACTTAAACACTCTATACTCGGATGACCCTAAGCTTACGGATCATTTGAAGTCCGCAGACTTTTTTGAAGTGGCTAAATTTCCGAAGGCGACTTTTAGATCGACCAGGATCGAGCCGGGCGGCAAGGCCGGGGACAATTATTTAGTAACGGGCGATCTAGAAATGCGAGGCCAATTAAAGACTGTATCGTTTCCCCTCAAGATCGATGTCACCAGCACGGACGTGACCGTCAAGGCTGGTTTTGTGATAAATCGTAAGGACTTCGGCATGGTCTATCCGGGTAAAGCAGATGATCTTATCCGTGATGACGTTTCTATCTTGATGGATTCAAAAGTGCTGAGGCGGAAATAACCGCGGTGAAACGGCATTATGCGGGAAGATCGAGCGATTCCTCACTGAGGACAGAGTTGAGATAGGATGAAAGCCTACGAGATCAGGGAATTTGGTATTGATAAACTCGCTATGGTAGAGCGAGACGATCCGGTTCCGGGGGCGAACGACGTGCTGGTCCGTATCCATGCGGCCTCACTCAATTTTCGGGATTTAATGGTGGTGTCGGGGACCTACAACCCCCGGATGAAGCTGCCTGCCGTACCGTTTTCGGATGGGGCCGGCGAGGTTGTTGCCGTGGGCGGGGCCGTTACCAAATGGAAAGAAGGCGACCGAGTTATGCCGATCTTCGCACAACGATGGTTTGATGGCGAACCGAATGATGAAAAACGCAGGTCCGCTTTGGGAGCCGGAGCACAATGGGACGGAGTGCTGCGCGAAATGGCGGCGTTTCACGTGGAGTCGTTAGTGCGCATACCCGAGCACCTCTCGTTTGAAGAGGCAGCAACGCTGCCTTGCTCGGCGGTTACGGCCTGGAATGCGTTGTTCCGGTCAGGTAAAGTCAAACCGGGCGAAACCGTACTTACACTGGGGACGGGCGGCGTTTCGATCTTTGCCCTTCAGTTCGCGAAAATGGCTGGAGCGCGCGTGTTTGCTACTTCGAGCAGTGACGAAAAGATCGCAAAACTCCTTGATCTGGGCGCAGACGGGACGGCCAATTATCGCGAACGCGAAGATTGGGACAAGGCGGCGCTCGGAGTTGCACCTGGCGGGGTTGACCATGTAATTGAGGTCGGCGGTGCTGGAACCCTGGCGCGTTCTATAAATGCCGTAAAGATCGGTGGGCACGTCGCGATGATCGGCGCTCTTACCGAGGCAGCCGGCTTCAGTCCGGTCAATCTTTTTATGAAAGCAGTAAGGCTGCAGGGAATTTTCGTCGGTTCCCGAAAGATGTTTGAAGAAATGGTTGCCGCGATCGAGTTTCATGACTTTCGCCCGGTAGTGGACAAGGTTTTCGGTTTCGATGAGGCCCGCGACGCCCTCCATTACATGAAGGACGGCTCGCATTTTGGCAAGATAGTCGTCAGCATCGGTTAGAAGATGCGTGGTTGGGAAACTCTGTTATGTGATTCATGGTCTTAGGCTAGTCGGTGTTCGACGGGTCGATTCTGCGGTGGTTCCTGAACCGGCTGTAGACATATTTTGCGTAAGGTATAAACCACAAGTTATAATTAGTTTATTTAGGAGAATAAAATGGCAAATTTTGCTAAGGAAGTAAGTGATACGGATTTTGAGGCATCGGTCCTCGGCGCGGACGTGCCGGTACTGGTCGATTTTTGGGCTGAATGGTGCGGGCCTTGCCGCATGATCGCGCCGTCGGTAGAGGCTGTTGCCGAAGAATATGATGGGAAAGCATCATTCTTTAAGATGGACGTTGATAATAATCAAAATGTTCCACAACGCTACGGAATTAGGGGCATTCCTACCCTTATCCTCTTTAAGGGCGGCCAGGAACAGGAGCGAATTGTCGGAGCGGTTTCGCGTGAAGCGATCGCAAAGGTTGTAAGTAAATATATTTAGCGGCTTGTTTCTGACAGGAAAACGAGGCGATCCATTGACCGGATCGCCTCGTTCTTTTTTTCTAAATATTCAAAACTGATTGAAAGCGGCAGCCGGAATGTCGCCTGTTTGGCCCCATTCCTTGGTAAAGATATTCCGCGTGACCGGCGTCATAATATAGAATGTGCCCTGGGCTCCCGGACGCCAAATGGCATAATCGGTATTGCCGTCGCCGTCATAATCACCCTGCACGATAATATCGCCCAGCGCTGGCATGCCCCACGTATCGGAAACGATCTGGCCCGTTTCGCTCGAGATAAATTCCCATTCATAGAAACCGCCGGCACTGCGGACCACTCCAACATCGGTCTTGCCATCGCCATCGTAGTCGCCCGGAGCGAGAATGTCGTTTGCCTCGCCGAACAACCTTGTCAAGAATTGGCCGTCTGCCAGGCGGACGTAGATACGGCCGTTGCCGCCTTCGGCTCTTTGAACCAGGAAATCGGCCTTCCCGTCGCCGTCAAAATCGCCCGGTATCGGCCTGTCCGCTGCCTCGCCCCATTCGATCACCTTGAAAAGATCGGTCGGCGAGGTCTTGTAATACCAAACCCCTTGAGCGCCGGGCCTATAAACCGCTAGGTCGTCGCGGCCGTCGCCGTCATAGTCGCCGACCACTCGCGGATTATCGCCGGCTTGGCCGAATTGTTCGATCCGCATCGTCAGGCTCCCGCTCTGGATGATGTAGAACGTTCCCTCTGACGGCCGGAAGATGGCCGGATCGTCCTGGCCGTCGCCGTCAAAGTCTCCCATCAGGATCTCGTCACCGCTGACGCCCCAGTCTCGAGTATAGGTCGGGTTTCCGCCGTTGACCGCGTGCCACCAGGTAAGCTGGGAACCAACTCCGCCGGCGGGGCGAACGACGACATAGTCTGTGCGTGAGTCGCCGTTGATATCGACAACCGCATCGGGCGGCGGTGTGCCTATATTCGCGGCTCCGGGCGTCAACGCTCCGTCGGCTGGGAAATTTGCGGTGCGGATCGTCGAACTATAGGTAGTGGCATCGTTCGTTCCAACCATTGCTCCGGCATACCACGCTGCGGCTGAGTTTGCCACGCTGTTATTTGGAAACCGCGTTGCGGCACCGATCGTGCCTCCAACGGCGGTCAAGACGGTCCCATAGATCACGTCGCCGGCGTCTCCATCGCTCCAGGCAACGCCGTCGATGATCGTCGCACCCTGAGGCAATTCCAATACACCGTCGTCGTTCGCATCATAGTCGGTATTCGCCGTGATCGGCGTGACACTGCTTATAAGAAGAAACGAGTTCGAGCCGTTTTGTAGTGCTCCTGCCGCGGTATTGAACAAGGTGGTCTGAAGGACTGTCGTGTCAGCTGGGTAGGTTCTGCTGCCACAAGGGTTAGTGCCAGTAACCACAATCAGGCCATTTGCACCTACTGCGGGCCCCGGCACACCGAAAGTGACAACGGCCGTTGCCAGGCCCTTATTCGTATCACCTTCGAGCGACACGAAATGGATATTCTCAACGATAGTGCCCGGAGTTCCCTTCAACTCAAAATATTCGCAGGGACCGTCGGTGCCACCGGGGTTCACGCTCAACTCGTTGAGCAGTACCTGTCCCGAAACGCTGTTAGTTGCCAGGCAGAATAAGCCGGCAATGATGCCCAACATATATTTGCTTGCTTTCATTTTCTTGCCCTCGCTCATTTTTTTCAGAGTTCACTGCTCTCCAGCAACGCCCGTGCAGGCCCGGAATGCCGCGTTTGTGGATAGATTCACTGACCGAATGCCAGAATACTACCACACAAAGTCAAGTAGTCTAATTGCGAAGGCAACATTTCACTATTTCGAAACAGTCGAATCAAATAATTTCGGCCTACGGCCGATTTTTGTTAATATCGAAGACGAATAAGACGGAGAGAGGATCGAAAGGATGCTGGTCAAACGAGCTATGTTTTTGCTGCTCCTGACACTGGGCACACTCGGGGTTGCGGAGGCGCAGGATAAGAAGCCGCCAAAGGCAGACGACGATGTAATTCGTGTCGATACCGAATTGATCGAGGTGCCGATCGTGGTGACGGACAGGGCCGGAAAGCCGCTTCTTAATTTAAAGCAAAGCAATTTTTCGGTGGCAGAGGATGGCAAAGCACAGGAGATCGCCGATTTCAGTGCCACCTCCGCCCCGTTTGAGGTCGCGCTTTTGCTCGACACCTCGGGCTCGACGCGTTCCGAATTGCAGCTTATTCAAAGATCTGCCTTGCATTTTATTGAATCACTGCGGCCGGGCGACAAGGTCTCGATAGTGTCCTTCAGCACTCAGGTTCGCGACCGAAGATCGGTCGCTGTAAGCGAGATCGTAGTCGGTCTGACGGCTAACCGCGGTGAACTTAGGGCCGCTCTCGACAAAGTGAACACGAGCAACGGAACACCCTATTACGACAGTCTTCTGGAGGTAGCTAAGCGAATTTTTCATCAAGAGCCTCGGCCGGAAGTTCGCGGACGCCGTGCGCTCGTTGCATTGACCGACGGGGTCGATTCGACCAGCATGTCGGACTTTGCCGAGGCAAGGGACCTGCTGCAGGATGCCGGCATCCTCTGTTACTTCATCAAGGTAGATACGCGGAACTTTTTCGAAGAGAATCTGCTTGGCGATTGCGAGATAGCCCTGCGGTTTTCGGCGGCGCAGATCCGACGGTACTATCGGCGGCTGGGGACGTCGCAGCGGATCGAGACGACCAGCGATTTCTGCCAGCTTGGCGATTTCGAGCGGCTGGCTATCAGCAAGAAGCTTTACGAGCTCGCAAGCGAAGAGATGAATACGCTCGCGAAGGCCTCGGGCGGCAAGGTCTTTCCGGTAGGCGACCTTGGGGAGGCGAGAATGGCGTTCAAAAGCGTTGCCGACGAGATCGGGACCAAGTACAGCCTTGCTTATTACTCAACAAACGAAAAGAGAGACGGGACTTACCGACGGATCACAGTGTCTCTCAAAGGACTGCCGCCAGGGTCGCAAGTGCGGGCAAGAGAAGGCTATACCGCACCGCAGAATTAGATCAGTCCGATACCCGGACTTGCCCGTTCGATCCTCGGCAATTTGCTAGTTGCCCCCTACGGCAGCGGGCCCGTCTTTTCTTTTTTGCCTATCATCCGAAGATATGAAGTTTCGCCGCATTTGCCTTATCGTTCTGGATTCCGCTGGGATCGGTGAGATGCCCGATGCTGCCGAATGGGGCGACGACGGTGCAGATACGTTGGGGAATATTCTCCGAAGCCGGAAAGTTGATCTGCCGAACCTTCAACGGCTTGGTTTGGGGAATATTCGGCCGCTCGATGGCTTCGCTGCAGCCGACAAGCCCACCGGCTCTTTTGGAAAGTGTGCTCTCAAGTCGAACGGCAAGGACACGACCACCGGCCACTGGGAAATGGCCGGCATAATATTGGAAAAGGCATTTCCGACCTACCCAGAAGGTTTTCCACCGCGAGTAATAGATCGATTTGTAGCGGAAACGGGTGTTACCGGTGTGCTTGGGAATGTTCCCGCTAGTGGGACGGAGATCATAAAGGAACTCGGCGACGAGCACCTGACGACGGGGAAGCCGATAGTCTACACTTCGGCGGATTCGGTGTTTCAGATCGCTGCTCACGAGGAAGTTGTCCCGGTCAAGAGGCTATTTGAGATGTGTGAGATCGCTCGACGAATCCTTGACGGCGAGGACCGTGTCGGCCGCGTGATCGCAAGGCCGTTCGTCGGCAATAATGCCGCCGATTTCAAACGTACCGAGAATCGACATGATTATGCAGTTCCACCGCCAGCGAACAATTTGCTGACTTTATTGAAAGACAAGGGCCTAGATGTCGTTTGCGTCGGCAAGATCGCGTCGATATATGACAGCGTGGGTGTTACGGACGACCTCACAGCTAAGAATAATGACCAGGCGATAGACCAAACTATCAATGCCCTGAACGCTGATTCAAAGGGACTTATCTTCACCAACCTTGTGGATTTCGATATGCTTTACGGGCACCGCCGCGACACAGAGGGTTACGCGTGTGCACTGGAACATTTCGACGCGCGGCTTCCCGAGATATTGGATGCTTTGGCTGCGGACGATCTGCTGGTAATGACGGCGGATCACGGCAATGACCCGACATTCCCCGGTTCGGACCACACTCGGGAATACGTCCCGCTACTGGTCTATGGCAAGGCCGTGACCTCAGGGGTCGATCTTGGCACGCGTGATTCGCTTGCGGATATCGGGCAAACGATCGCGGAGAATTTTGGGGGCGAGCTCGCTGCGGGTAAGAGTTTTTTGTCGTCGCTTTTGACCAACTAGGAATTTCCTACAATTCACATTACTATGGGTCATCCGTTTGGAGTTGTCGGCCCATTCCCTTACTTTGCTTTCAAATACATTATGAGAACACTTCGCCATCTTTTCGCCTGCCTGATAGTTGTCGCGGCTTCCCAAGGAACTAATTCGCAGCTGGCGGTCTCAGAAACGCCGTCGCGGCTTCGGCAAGTTATAGAGCATTACGATCAAGACCGAGGGGCGTTCAACCGCTGGTATTCGGCCGAGACGTCTTCGGCAAGGCGTGAGAGGTTCAGGAAACTTTATGCGGATCGGCTTGCCGGTCTCGCGAAGCTGGACTTTTCGCGGCTCGAGCATTCCGAACAGATCGACTATCTGCTGTTTCAGAACCATCTGCGGCGAGAGCTTCAGGAACTCGACCGCTCGGCCGGGCTCCTGGAGGAGATGATCATGTTAATCCAGTTTGCACCGGTCATCAGTGACCTCGAGGATCAGCGCCGGAGATTAGAAACGATCGATGCGGAGCTCACGGCGGCGACGCTCGACGCACTTGCGGAAAAGATCAAAGCTACCCAAAGGTCGTTTGAAAGCGGTACATACGCTAAGCCAAAGCGAACGGTTGCCTACCGCGCGGTGAGGACGCTGGGCTCACTCAGGACAACGCTAAGAAACTGGTTCAATTTTCACAACGGCTACGATCCGCGATTCTCGTGGTGGAACAAGAAGCCCTACGAAGCTGTGGACGAGGCACTGCAAAAATATACGGCATTTGTGAACACTCGGCTCGTCGGGATCGCTTCTGAAGACCGAACAACGATCATAGGCGACCCGATCGGCCGTGAAGCACTGATAGCCGAGCTTCAGTTTGAAATGATCCCTTACACTCCCGAAGAGCTTGTGCAGATCGCAAACCGTGAATTCGATTGGTGCGTTCAAGAGCTGAAAAAGGCATCGCGGGAAATGGGCTTCGGCGACGATTATATGAAGGCCATTGAGGCCGTTAAACAGAAGTACGTTGAGCCCGGCAAGCAGCCGGCGATGATCCGCGACCAGGCCCGCGAGGCGATCGACTATGTAAAAAAGAACGATCTGCTCACAGTTCCCGCCGAGGCCGAAGAGACCTGGCGAATGGAGATGATGTCGCCGGAGAGGCAGTTGATCGCGCCATTTTTCCTCGGCGGTGAAACGATCCTGGTCGCCTACCCGACCGATACGATGACGCACGAGCAAAAGATGATGTCGCTGCGGGGCAATAATCCACATTTTGCCCGAGCTGTGACGCATCACGAGTTGATCCCCGGCCATCATATGCAGCAGTTCATGAACCGGCGTTATCGGACCTATCGCTCATCGTTCCGCACGCCGTTCTGGGGCGAGGGCTGGGCCCTGTACTGGGAATTCCTGCTGTGGGATCGTGGATTTGTAAAGACGCCGGAAGACAAGATCGGTGCGCTGTTCTGGCGGTCGCACCGGGCCGCCCGCATCATCTTCTCGCTTAATTTTCATCTCGGAACCTGGACACCTGAGCAGTGCGTCGACCTTCTCGTAAACAAGGTCGGACACGAACGCGATAACGCTCTTGCAGAAGTAAGGCGATCGTTCTCGGGAGATTACGGGCCACTTTATCAAATGGCGTATATGATGGGCGGATTACAATTCTACACACTGCATCGCGACCTTGTCGGTTCTGGCCGAATGACGAACCGCGAATTTCACGACGCGATATTAAAGGAAGGCTCGATCCCGGTCGAGATGGTGCGTGCTATACTAACAAAACAACGACTCACGAAAGACCATCGGCCGTCATGGCGATTTTATAGCCTTGAAAATTAGGTCTGGCCGATCGTCGGAACATAAGCCGCTGACGACCTGTTTCGCACTTGCTCGTTGGGTTAACAGGCTCGGTCACTGAAAAATAAAAAAGGACGCGAAACCCCAAACGCGTCCTCCCTGTCTCAATTAGCGATCCAAATTACCTTTACGGCTAAATCATTACTCAGAAAATAAACGACGCCTGAGTAGGCAGATCTTCCGCGGTCCCGAAAGGCCAGACAAGAATGCCCGAACCCGATTGAATGATATACCAGGTGCCGTTCGACGGGCGGAACACAGCAATGTCAGCCTTCCCATCGCCGTCATAATCGGCCGGAACGGGAATATCTGTCGCTACGCCCCAAGTGGCCACGCTGAACCCCGCTGAACTCATTGCGCGGAACCACTGACCGGTGGATGGCCTGTAAACAGCGAGATCGGTTACGCCGTCGCCGTCATAGTCCGCCGGTACCTGAATGTCGCCGGGCTGTCCCCATGTCTGAATAAAGAAGCCGATACCCGACTTAAGTATGTACCAGTTGCTTTCTGACGGGCGAAAGATCGCGATGTCGTCGCGTCCGTCGCCATCGAAATCGCCAATGACCGGCTTATCGCCTGCGATGCCGAAATTGACGACGGAAATCGAGTTGTCGGCACTCATCAAACGGTACCAGTTGTTGTTCGACGGGCGATAAATTATCAGATCGGCCTTATTGTCGCCGTCGTGGTCAGCCGGGACCGGAATATCACCCGCCTGTCCCCATCCTGCGGTTTGAAATGTCTGACTGCCGGAGTTGAACCAGTACCAAGTTCCGTTAGAAGGCCGGAAAACGGCGACGTCCGTCTTTCCGTCACCGTCAAAGTCTGCGGGGATCACGCGGTCGGTGGCGACACCCCACTCCATCACGGTATAGCCCAATGTTCCTCTTAGGATGTACCATAGCCCGTTCGACGGACGGCGAACGGAGAGATCGGAACGCCCGTCGCCGTCGTAGTCAAAAGGCGTCCTCGGTATCTCACCTGTCGCTCCGCCGCCCCAGAAGCCGCTGTCTAGCTCAAAGCCGGTTCCTGTCGCTTTGCCGACCGCCGGCTCGCCGATAGTGCCGTTCAAAGAAAAATTGCCGCCACTGACGGTTCCACCCCCACTGGAGATGACCGATTTGGTGATCGAAAACTGCCCGCCGGATTGCCCGAATGCGGTCGCCGCGACAACGAAAATTAATAAAATGCTATTTCTCATCGGACCTCAGTTTGCCATCAAACAAGTTACGAACAGTAAACTCTCGGCGGAAAGCTCTATTGACGCATCACGGACAAGGCATAACGGTCGTGGTCAATACTCCGGCATCTGACAGAGAGAGCCGGGCGCAGGTTCCACCATTAGGCGACTTTAATATTAATCCCTGGCCCGGCAGAGAAACATGAATATCGCCGTTGGCAACCTCGAGCTTTGTCTTAGGCGTGATCGTACCTATGCCTACATTTACGCTTGTGCCTCCGTTAACCCCGGTTACGCCGCCGAGCACGAGCGAGTTACTCTGGTTTACGGCCGCATTCGCGCCGATCGCGGTGGCATTGGTAAGGCTGCCGGTAGCAACTTCGGCATTGGAACCGACTAGCGTGTTTGAAGTGCCGCTCGTGTTGTTTGCGCCGGCATTAGATCCAACGAATGAGTTTGAACTTCCAGATGTGCTTGTGCCTGAGCCCACGAATACATTGTTAGAGCCGGAGGTAGACAGGACCCGGTTATTGTTTATGTTGAACTGAGTGACTGCGTTCACAATGTTACCGCTTAGTGTTCCACCGGCAGTGCCATTACCCGAAATATTGAAATTACTCCCAGCCTGTTGGGTACCCGTATTTTGGATGTAGCTGGCGCTTCCTACAGGTATATCTGCTGCTGTCAGAGCGCCGCTTGTCCAACCGCCAAGGTTGTTACCGCGAAGGAACTGTGTCCCGGTCGAAGTTGTCAGGCCCGTTCCGCCGGCTCCCGGCCCGAGCGTGCCCGTGATATTACCCACAGGTACGGTGAATGAACCGGCTATCGACCCATTGACCGTTAGATTTTGTCCAACTGTGAAATTGGTGCCGACCGCTCCACTTCCGTCGACAGAAAAACTCGTTCCTGGTTGCGGCGTCGTTCCGTTTTGAACATAGTTCGTGCTGCCGGCAGGGATATCAGAAGCGGTCAATGCCGAAGTCAAGAAGTCGGTGCCGTTGCTCTTCACGAAATGACCATTCGTCCCAGCCGAAGTGAGTCCGGTACCGCCATTCGCTACTCCGAGAGTTCCTGTAATTTTCGATGCGGGTATCGTGAAAGATCCGAGCATCGAACCGTTAACTGTTAAGTTGCCGCCGACCGTAAAGTGAGAGCCAACTGCGCCGGTGCCGGCAACGTTGAAATTCGCACCGGCTTGCGGTGTTGTATTGTTTTGGATATAGCTTCCGGCAAGGCTTGGGATATCGCCGACCGTGAGTGCCGCCGTCGTGAAGCCGCTACCGGTGCTCTTCATGAAATGGCCAATGGTACCGGCCGAATTCAGGCCTGTTCCACCATTCGCGACTCCCAATATTCCAGTAATGTTCGAAGCATTTAGGTTGCCGGAGATCGTTCCGCCGACCGTGAGGTTTCCGCCGACGTTCATCGTCGTACCTACCGAGCCGCTCCCGGCCACGTTAAAACTAGCGCCAGCCTGCAAACCAGCCTGGTTTCTGACATACGTTGCACCGAGGTCAGGAATGTCTCCAGCGACGATAGTCCCGTTGGTCCAGCCGCCGGAACCGTTGCCGCGGAGGAAATTTGATGCGGTCGAGCCGCTCAGGCCTGTTCCGCCGTTTGCCGCTGCCAACGTTCCGGTGATATTTGTCGCCGGGATCGTGAAACCACCGGTGAAGGTTCCATTAAGAATAAGGTTTCCAGGAATGCGTACCGTATCTGCTGCACGTCCAAGAATGACCGAGTTGTTGTTGTTTACCAGGGCTCCGGCACCGATCGCCGTGGCAAAGGTTAGGTTTCCAGCTCCGAAATTCGCACCAGAACCAAGCGCCGTATTCGAGAAACCTGTCGAATTTGATACACCGGCCCCAAAACCGACGAGGGTATTATCGTTTCCACCGGTGGATGTGCCTGCACCGACGAAGGTATTCGCAGTACCGATGTTGCTTAAAACACGAGTGCCGCCAATGTTATATTGCGTTACGGAATTGACGGAATTCGCCGAAAAGATACCCCCAACTGTGCCATTTCCACTGATGTTGAAATTGCTTGATGCCTGGACGCCGACTCCGTTTTGGATATAGTTAGCACTTCCAGCAGGAATGTCAGAGGCGGCGATTGCGGAGCTTTGCCAAATGCTTCCGTTACTTCGCAGATAGTTGCCGGCCAGCCCAGGTGAATTCATCCCCGTACCTCCGTTGATAACGGCGACGATTCCCGTAAGGCTGCTTGCCGGAACTACGAAACTACCTGCGGTTAAGGTGCCATCCACCTGCAGGTTGCCCGGCGTCCTGACCGTATCGACGCTGCGGCCCAAAACTACCGTATTGTTTGTGCTCACGACCGCATCGGCTCCGACCGCGGTGGCGTAGGACAGAGTGCCGCTTCCGACATTCGCATTCGCACCGATAACCGTGTTGTTTCCGCCGATAGTGTTTGACTGGCCGGCATTTGCCCCGAAGAACGAATTATTCGCCCCGATCCCGTTGCCGCTGCCTGCTGATGCACCGATGAACGTATTGCTTCCGCCGGACGTGGACGCTGCGCCGGCATTCGCGCCGAAATATGAGTTGCTGCTTCCGCTCGAATTCTGCGTGCCTGCTGAGTTTCCAAAGAATGCGTTCGATGATCCGGTCGTGTTACCGTTTCCTGCAGAAATTCCGGCGAACAAGTTGGACGAGCCCGCTGTAGTCAAGACTCGGTTTCCACCGATGTTGTATTGTGTTACGGCGTTAATGGCATTTGCCGAAAGGGTTCCGCCGGCCGTTCCGTTTCCGCTAATGTTGAAGTTTGTAGAGCCCTGCTGGGTCATCGAATTCTGGATGTAATTATTGCTTCCCGGAAGTATGTCCGCAATGGTCAAGGGCTGGCTTTGCCAGGTCGTCCCATTGCTCCGCAGAAAGTTGCCCGAAGGCCCGGCCGAACTGAGGCCGGTACCGCCATTAGATGTTCCGACGATGCCCGTAATGCTCGTCGCAGAAATGATCAAGTTTGCAGCGTTAAGCGTCCCCTGGACAGTCATGCTGCCCGGTATTCGAACTGTATCGAGCGAACGCCCCAAAACCACCGAGTTGCTTGTGTCCACGACGGCCCCCGCGCCGATCGCTGTGGCATTCGACAGGTTAGAGTTCAGGACATTAGCCTCAGCACCGACGATCGTATTCGAGTGGCCCACGGTATTGAGCGAACCAGCATTCATGCCGACAAACACATTCAGTTCGCCAGAAGTATTCGTGTGCCCGGCGTTGCGGCCCACGAAAGTATTGTTCGCTCCGATCGTGTTGAAGCGGCCTGCTTCAGTTCCAAAGAACGAATTGTGGCTGGCCGTATTCAGAAAGCCCGACAACGAGCCAAAAAACGAGTTGTTCGTGCCGGTCGCATTCGCCTGGCCGGCCTGCGAACCGACGAACGAGTTGCTTGAACCAGTTGTGTTTGCCCGGCCCGCAAAAGAACCAAGAAACGCATTATCTGAGCCCGACTGGTTCTCACGGCCCGCCTTGGATCCGAAGAAAGAGTTGCGGTTACCGCCGGAATTGTTATAGCCCGTTTCGTTGCCGAAGAATGAATTATCCGATCCGATCGTGTTAAAGAAGCCGCTAAAAGTCCCGAAAAACGAGTTAAAGGCTCCGGATGTATTGACCTGCCCTGCACGATTTCCGAAAAATGAATTGTCACTGCCCGAGGTCGTTCCATGGCCCGCAAAATATCCGAAGAACGAATTGTTGCTGCCAGTCACGTTGTTATGGCCGGCATACGCGCCATAGAAAGCGTTGAACGATCCCTGCTTGTTCTCCTGGCCTGCCCTGGAACCAAAGAACGCGTTGCTTTCACCAAGGTTCAGTAGTCCAGAGGCGTTTCCGGCGAAAATATTGTCCAGCCCCGGAGCGCTTAAAATATGGTTCCCGGCGAAATTGAATCGGTTCGTTGCATTAAACGTATGTCCGGTGCCTGTGCCGGTAATATTGAAATTGCTCGATGCCTGCTGGTTGACGCTGTTCTGAATGTAACTTGAACTTCCAGCCAAAGGGCTTCGCGCGTCGCTGAGGCGCGGATCTCCGGTCTGAACGAATAAGGCAGAATTGATGCCGCCGAGATGAAGCGCATTTTGGGCGATAACAGACGTCGTGGCATTTGCCGCCTGCAGGCTCTGAATCGCGTAAGGGACGCTGCCGATCTTCTGGCGTGGTCCAAGAGTGACAAATGATCCGACACCCGTCCGACGCACCGCGATCTCCAGGTAACGATCCGAACCCGGAAAGGCAGAGGAACCAAAATCAAGTTTCACGGAGAACACCCCGTCCGAGACCTGAACCGGGCTCATGAAGATCGCTGTCCCGATCATCGATCCGCCACCAGCGGCATCGAAAAGGCGGAATTCGATGTCGTAATTAGCGTTTGCGGGAAGCCCACTCTCTTTCAGGTTGCCCTGATAAGTGATCTCACTTGTCTGCGCCAACGCGTGTATCGAACCCAGAGTTCCTAGCAATAAAATGATCAGAACGAGATTTGCGGCCTTCCTCATCGTTAATTCTCCTTGTCATGAAAACATTAGCTTCCTGATTTCTTAGAGGCGTGTCTATCGGTAGTATGTGCGGTTAAACCGAGCAGCGTAGTTAATGCGGCCATTGCGTTCTGCAGGTGAGAGAACGCTTTTACAATGTCAGACGCATGGGAACAAAGACTCTCGCATAGTCGTTGCCCTTTCTAAACTCGCAATCACAAACTTCACTGAAGCGAGACACGGGTGACACGCTTAACATCTTCAGATGTAGATATATCGAAACACTTGATTTTTTCAGTAAATCACCGATACGTCAAGTGGTTTCTTCATTCATAAATCCATTACAGCCTATTGGACATTTGGAGAACACGAAATTGCGGCCTGCCAAGCGAAGCAGGCAGGGAAAAGGGCAAGGTGCAACACAGGTGATCCCATGCGTGTCCAGACGATCTTTTTGGGTCTCGCACAATCTGAGAATTATTTCTATCCACCAAGCCAAACAGTCAGTCGGAAGTGTATTAGAACGATACGCATATAGTCTGCAATACGTACTCCCCCGGAACCTCAGAAAACGTAAATAGCTTTTTATCAATAGTTTAGCTCGTTGGCACGTTCCTTGCTTTGTATTACCTATAGGATATGCAAATCGGTCTGGTCGGGCGGAGATTATTAAACGGTTCTGCCTGAAGTGGAGAAGCAATCATGGCTAAAGAAGTAATCAATATCGACGGACAAGATACTGTAGTTCGGGAAGACACAGCGAAGGCATTTCGAGGAGTGCACTGGGCTCTTTTCAGCATCGGGGCATTTATTTTAATAGCGGCGCTTATGTTCTTCGGAGGGTTTGCCAAACTATTTTCCGACGGGGATATTGACAGGGCGTCACCCACGGTTGATAGAAATGCGGGGAATTAGATCAACTCCGGTTCGATCATAAATATTTTCTGGCGGTCGTACGGTTCAAGGGGAACAAACAAAGGGGGATGTGCGACCGTTCTAGTCCTTCGGGACGTGCAGGCGTTCTTGCTTTTTAGAACGCCATTTTTGCTATCCGTGTTTCCTGCTTGATATGTGTATCTTTCGGCAATAATCTAATCTTGTGCTCATTCTCGGGATCGAAACATCTTGTGATGAAACCGCAGCCGCCGTTGTTCGTGATGGGAAGACGATCCTGTCTTCAGAGATTTACTCGCAGATCGATACTCACCGGCCATTTGGTGGCGTGGTTCCCGAGATCGCCTCGCGCGAACACCTTTCCAGAATTGGCCCGATCGTCGACGAAGCCTTACGTAAAGCGAATATTTCTGTTGATCAGATCGACGCGGTCGCGGTGACGCAGGGGCCGGGATTGATCGGATCGTTATTGATCGGAGTGTCGTATGCTAAGGCCATTTCATTCGGCATAGGGATTCCGCTCATTGGTATAAATCATATCGAAGGGCACGTCTTTTCCGTCGTTTTCGAGAATCCGCCGATCGAATACCCCGCACTTGCGCTCATCGTTTCCGGAGGCCACACGAATATCTTTTACACCCCGGAGGAAGGGCAGTACAAAGTGGTTTCGCGAACACGAGACGATGCGGCTGGTGAGGCGTTCGATAAGGTTGCAAAAATGCTTGGGCTCGGCTATCCGGGCGGTCCCGCGATCGAGGCCGCGGCGATGGGCGGCGACCCGGACGCGGTCCCATTTCCAACGGCAAGAATCTCCGATGGCCGGCCCGATATGAGCTTTAGTGGGCTTAAGACAGCGGTCCAGCGTCATATTCAAACGAATTCAGTCGAGTTTCCAGCTCCGGGAGAAGAGCCCGGCAAGGCAGTACGTGACATTGCGGCGAGTTTTCAGCATACGGTCGTCCGGACTCTGCTTGCGGTGGTCGAAAGAGTAGCGCAGAGCCATCGACCACGAACGCTAATTGTGGCGGGCGGCGTCGCCTGCAATCAGACATTGCGGAAAGCGGCTCAACAAACTGCATCGAGGCTGGGGATACCGGTGTTTTTTCCCTCACAACACTTGTCCACGGATAACGCGGCAATGATCGCCGCGGCTGGCCACGCAAAACTTCGGCTGGGACTGACGGCCGGCCTTGAAATGACGGCGGATGTGACGCTTAGGCTTCAGAACATCGGCAATGACGATAGCGATCTAAGAAAACGCCGCGTACACTACCGAATTTAGAAACCCCTTGCGCACAACGGACCTCGCTGGCTACAATTGAAGTAAGCCTTTCTAAGCCCACGGCTAGGGTAGCTCCGCCAATTGTGGATCGAGGCGTTCCGGTTTCCGGCGGAATCCATCGTCTAATTACCTGG
Organism: Pyrinomonadaceae bacterium; assembly: GCA_041750855.1. Taxonomy (GTDB): domain Bacteria; phylum Acidobacteriota; class Blastocatellia; order Pyrinomonadales; family Pyrinomonadaceae; genus OLB17. The sequence continues at coordinate 32,056 of JBGSYT010000063.1, forward strand.
ACAAAGTGTTTGAATGAACTTGGCCGTGCCGATCCTGGATCGCTCGAACGGGAATTGCAGAAAGATTTCACGTATGAAAAGAATTATTTTGGTTCTCGTCCTTTCCATCCTCACAACTGGACTCACGATCGATGCTGTATTTGCCGGGGCTGTCCCGGCGACGCGGCTTCAAACCAGATACTCTGGACTCTCGCTTCCGATCTTTGTAACCCACGCCGGTGACGGCACAAAACGGATGTTCATTGTCGAACGTGCGGGTATTATCAAGGTGGTCCAGCCGGGAACGAACACGCCGACGACGTTTTTGAACATCACGCCCCTAACTACGCTCACAGGCGAACGCGGGCTTCTCGGACTCGCATTTCACCCCGATTATGGTGAAAATCGCAGGTTCTTCGTTTATTTTACCCGAGCAAGTGATGGCGCCATCCAAATAAGCGAGTTCCTTACTTCTGATGTCAACCCAAAC
>JBGSYT010000064.1:0-3967 GCA_041750855.1 Pyrinomonadaceae bacterium
ATGGTCATCGACGAATCGCACCAAACGGTCCCGCAATTGGGAGCCATGTTCAAAGGTGACCAATCCAGGAAAGGAACGCTGGTCGAATATGGGTTCCGCCTGCCGAGTGCCAAGGATAACAGGCCGCTGAATTTTCAGGAATTTGAAGAACGAGTTGGCCAGACGATCTATGTATCCGCCACCCCCGGGCCCTATGAACTAACAAAAACCGAAGGCGAGGTGATCGAGCAGATCATCCGTCCGACGGGACTCCTCGATCCGGTAGTCGAAGTGCGGCCGGTCAAGGGGCAGATCGACGACCTTTTGGAAGAATGCCGGCTGCGTGCCGAGCGGAACGAACGCGTATTGGTCACGACGCTCACCAAACGCATGTCGGAGAATCTGAGCGAGTATTTTGCGGAGGTCGGTGTCAAAGTCAGTTATCTTCACAGCGATATTCACACGCTCGAGCGTATCAAGATACTACGTGACCTAAGGCGGGGTGAATATGATGTGCTGGTTGGAATCAACCTGCTCAGAGAAGGCCTTGATCTGCCGGAAGTTTCGCTCGTCGCGATACTTGATGCGGACAAGGAGGGATTTCTGAGATCTGAACGATCACTGATCCAAACGATGGGCCGCGCCGCCCGAAACGCGGGGGGCAAGGCGATACTCTACGCCGACAAGATCACAAAATCGATGGAATACGCAATCAGCGAAACGACCCGCCGCCGCGCAATACAGGAAGAATACAATACCGAGCACGGCATCACCCCAACGACGATCATCAAATCTATTGACGCGACTTTAGTCACAGCGTACGAGGCCGACTATTTCAAGATCCCGCTCGATCTTGACGCTTTCGAGGAGTATTCGCCCAAGCAGCTAAAAGAAACGATCCAGCAGCTCGAGGCGGATATGCGCTTCGCCGCAAAAGAGATGAAATTCGAACGCGCCGCCGAGCTGCGCGATAAGTTGAAATATTTGCGGGAAAGAGAGTTGGCTGTGAGATAGAGGTCTCTTTTGTGAAGCGGGTTGTGCTGATGAATTCGAGATGTTTGATACGATAGAAACTTCGTATTGTTATGGCGAATAGGTTTATCAGCTTTTGGATCGGGCTTCGGGCCTCGCTGTGGTTCGTTCCGGGATGGATGATCGTGGCGTCGATCGCATTGTCCCTTCTGCTGGTCGAGGTCGATTCGACGATCGGTAACGATTGGATCTCGCGTTATCCGCTATTGTTCGGTGTCGGCGTCGATGGGTCGCGGGGTATGTTGACGGCCATTGCGTCGTCCATGCTCACGGTGGCTGCGCTTGTCTTTTCGCTTACGCTCAATGCGGTCAATCAGGCCTCCGGGCAGTTCACCCCTCGTATCTTTCGCAATTTTCTCCGCGACCGGGCCAATCAGTTCGTTCTCGGGTATTTCGTCTCCGTTTTCGCGTATTGCCTCGTAGTCCTGCGAACGATCAGAAGCGGGGACGAAGCAAATTTTGTTCCATCTGTAGCGGTCGTGACGGGCCTTCTTCTGGCTCTGGGCGGCATTGTGGTTCTGATCTTTTTCATTCACCACATCGCCGCCTCGCTGCAGATCAGCAATATAATCGGAGAGATCGTTGAGGAGACAAAGAAGAGTATTAATCGTCTTTTTCCGGATGAAATTGGCTCTCCCGTTCCAGACGATGACGACGATATTGCTGATATAGCCGATGATGCCGATAAGGACGATTGGATCAAGGTCGCTTCCAAAGAATCGGGATACATCCAGCTGGTCGATGTCGACGACCTTGCTGATTTTGCTGCCGACAATGCCTGCGTTGTGAGAATGGAAGCCGCGGTTGGCGAATTTGTGGGAACTGGATCGCGGCTCGTCTCGGTGTTGGCTTCTGGAAAGAGGTTGGACGACGACAAAATGGAGAAGCTTAACGATCTATTTGTGATTGCTCGAGATCGAACGTTCGAACAAGACGTCGACTTCGGGCTCCGTCAGCTCGTCGACATCGCCCTCAAAGCATTGTCGCCGGGCGTGAACGATACGACTACGGCCGTAAACTGCATCGAGAATCTTGGGGAACTGATCGGCGAGCTTGCGTCTAAAGATTTTCCGGAGAAAAAGAGAGTCGCCGACGGCAAAGAACTTATCATCGTCAAGGCTCCTACATTTGCCGATTTCGTCGCAACCGCGTTTGACCAGATCCGCATTAGCGGAAAAGGGAACTTGGCTATATTTATGAAGATCGCGTCTGCGATCGAGCTTGCGATGGGGCGAACTGACTCGCGGTCACGCCTTTCTGCACTCAGAAACCAATTGATTTTGACCGCCGAATATGCGGAAATGACACTTGAGACCGACGATGAAAAGCAGCGTGTCAGCGAACGGATCAGACACGTTCGTCTGAAGACGGCCTCTGAATAGAGTGCCCAGAATGGACAAGAGAATCGCCGGGACTTAACGTGTCCGAGCATAATGGCCGACATTTTTATCGAAAATTGGTTTGGCGTGGCGAGAGTCGTGATAGTCGGCGTGCTTGCCTATGCCGCGCTGATTATAGTACTGCGGATTTCGGGCAAGCGAACGCTGTCGAAATGGAACGCGTTCGATTTTGTTGTCACTATTGCGTTAGGCTCCACGCTTGCAACGGTCCTTTTATCGAAGGATGTGAAATTGGCTGAGGGGCTCACGGCATTCGCACTGTTAATTGGGCTGCAATTCTTGATCACATGGATCGCGGTCAGGTACCCCAAGGCCGACACCATTTTTAAGTCATCGCCGACGCTTCTTCTCAAACGCGGGGTGTTCATAGACGACAAGATGCTGAATACGCGGGTGACCGAATCCGAAGTGCTGGCCGCCGTCCGAGCATCAGGGTCCGCATCCCTCGAAGATGTCGAAGCTGTGGTTCTTGAAACCGACGGAAGCTTTAGCGTCGTAAGATCGGAAGACGGCAAGACCCACGATTCTCTCAAAGACGTGGACGGTTATGATGCCGAAAGGCAAACGTAGTATGCAAGTGAAGACCCAACTCGATGAGCTTCAGAATTATCTGACCGACGCCAGTAATATGGCGGGCGGTCATGCGGAGCGTTTGTTTGTGCCGGAGACGGCGGAGGACGTTGCTAAGGTGCTGCGTGAGGCGGACGAAGCGGGCACTCCGGTGACGCTCTCAGGTGCGGGGACTGGAACGGTCGGTGGTGCGATCCCGTTTGGCGGATATGTGATCTCGCTCGAGCGGTTGAATAAGATCAAGAGCATCGACAGGGCCGCGAAGACAGCAGTCGTCGAGCCGGGCGTTATTTTGGCTGACCTTACGAAAGCGGTGGAAGCCGAAGGGCTGTTCTATCCGCCGGACCCTACCGAATGGAGCTGTCAGGTCGGCGGCACGGTTGCGACGAATGCGTCGGGCGCCAGAAGCTTTAAGTACGGCGCAACGCGTGAATACGTGGTCGGCCTGACCGTCGTGCTCGCCGACGGCGATATCATCGACCTCAGGCGTGGTCAAACGATATCGGACGTTAACGATTTAATCGAACTTACAACCAGAAGCGGCCGCACGTTCACGGTCCGTGGCGCAACATACAAGCGGCCCGACGTTCGCAAGAACGTCTCCGGCTACTACAACGCACGACCGCTTGACGCTATCGACCTCTTCATCGGCAGTGAAGGGACTTTAGGAGTTGTCGTGGAGGCGGAGTTGTCGCTGCTGCCGAAGCCCGAGGGATTTTTCGGCGGCATCGTTTTTTTCGGTAGTGAGTCCGACCTTCTCGGTGCCGTGGCTGAGATACGGGCGGTCGCCAGAGGTGAAGACGTTGCGCTCGATCCCACGCTGCTTGAGTTCTTCGATGAAAGATCTCTGCGGTTTATTACTGAAAAATTCCCCGAGACGCCGCCTGGAGCCGCCTGCGCGCTTTTCTTCGAGCAGGAAACCACTAGCGCTACAGAGGAAACTCTGCTCGAAAGATGGAACGACATCCTGGAGCGTCACGGAGCGA
>JBGSYT010000065.1:0-3669 GCA_041750855.1 Pyrinomonadaceae bacterium
ATAGGGTTAGCGGTCGCCGTAACCATTCAATGCCCTTACTGCATCGATGCTTTTACGAATTCCTGCATGGAGAATGGTTCGAATATGGAGCAAATGACCGAGGCGATCCACCTTGCCTCAGCGATTCGTGGCGGAGCGAGCCTGATACATGGTATCCAGGCTCACAATGCTCATGACAAGATATCGATGTAAAAATGGACACAGCCGCAGTACAAATCACACGAAATGGCAGACCCGCTTTGCCGCGCTCGACGGTGAGTTTCGAGGAAAGATTGAACGGGGCTCAGCTCCGCTCACACACGGTTGACACTCTTCAGATCAATGTAGGTAAACTCTGCAACCAGGCATGCAAGCACTGCCATGTCGATGCATCGCCGAAACGAAAGGAGATAATGAGCCGTGAAACGATCGACGCCGTGTTGCGGGCTTTGCGGGAATTTCGGATCCCAGTACTAGACATCACCGGAGGTGCCCCGGAGCTTAACCCATCGTTTCGCTATTTGGTCGAAGAGGCACGAAAGGTAAACACCCGAATCCTCGTGCGCCACAATCTGACGGTGATGTTCGAGGACGGGCAGAGCGATCTGCCCGAGTTTTTTGCGCGGAACGAAGTGGAAGTGATCTGCTCGCTACCCTATTTCTTGCAGCAGGAGACAGACGCACAACGCGGATCGGGTGTTTTCGACAAATCTATCGAGGGGTTAAGAAGATTGAACTACGTCGGGTTCGGGATCGACGACAGCCTGGTACTGAACCTTGTCTATAATCCGGTCGGTGCGTATCTGCCGCCACCACAGGGATCGATCGAGGCCGACTTCAAACGAGAGTTGAAGACACGCTACGATATCTCGTTCAATAATCTTTTTACGATAACGAATATGCCGATCGCCAGGTTTCTCGATTGGCTTCGCCGCTCGCGAAATGAAGATGCGTATATGAATAAACTCGTGAACGCGTTTAATCCGTCCACCTTGTCTGGATTGATGTGCCGTAATTTGATCAGCGTTGACTGGACCGGAAGACTGTACGATTGCGATTTTAATCAGATGCTAGATCTGCCGGTAGCTTCCGGTCTTCCCCAAACGATCTTCGACTTCGATATCGAGAAGCTGGCCAACAGGCCGGTCGTGACAGCGAACCACTGCTTCGGCTGCACTGCGGGATCGGGATCTTCATGCGGAGGCTCGGTCGCAGGTTAGTGGATTTTCTGGGAATCGGTCTAATAATCGGAAGACTCGCGGTTCCGGCGGCTGTTCAAGCGCTCGGCGCACCATTGGCGGCAACCGTTTCTAAGCCGCCGGGGAAAAAAAATAGAAGCAGCCCTGATAACATGCCAAATTTGCGTATTATCCCGGCGTACAGTGTCAATGAATTGTTAGACAGGAGAAGAAGAATCACATGCAGCTTAAAACAATAATCTCAACGATTGCGACTGTCGTTATTTGTCTATTACCGGACAGGTCATAGCTGGACAGCAAGCTCAACCATCGACCGCTGGTGCAGGCCATACAGTTGACAGCTTCATTGTACAGCGGATGGACGAAGCCGGTATCATGGGCCTCGGCGCCGCGATCATCGTAGACAAGAAAGTCTTGTGGATGAAAGGCTATGGATTTGCCGACAAAGAACATGCGGTGCCATTTACGTCCGACACGGTCATGAACATCGCGTCAATCAGCAAGACGTTCACCGGGGTAGCCCTCATTCGTGCGGTACAGGAGGGAAAACTCGCCCTAGATGAGGACATCAGTACCTATCTACCGTTCAAAATATCCAATCCGCATCATCCAAATGATAAAATCACGCTGAGGCAGCTGGCAACGCATACCTCAGGCAGGGGTGAGGACCTTGATGCTTGCTAACCTCTCGAAGGATATCGGCGTGATTCTGTTCATGAACACCTCGCTGTCTGGCAAAGAAGAGCGTCACCAAATCGACATCTTCCTTGAAGTTTGGAAGCACGCCGAGGCATTGAAGAATAGGAAGCGATGATGGTCATATCACATCCTCTGTGAGGCTGGCAAACATTTCATACAAGCCGAAGCTGCCTCGCTGCGAGGCTTAATTCAGCGTTAGGCAGCATTGCTCGTCGCCCATGTTCCCAACTATGAACCGAAGTGGATGGTTTTTCGCAGCATCATGAAGTTACGTCGAATCGTTGAAAAACTCGCATTGCCTATTTCTGTCGGGGCGTTCGGGGTTCTTTTCGTCCTCGAGCGACGGCGGCCATTGCGGTCTGCGATTGAATCGAAAACTGTTAGACTTGGGCGCAATCTTGCCGTGGCCGGGACGGCGGCCGCTGTCGTTCATCTGATCGAACGGCCCGTCGCTAAAAGGGCGACGATGTTCGTCGAGAAACGAAATATTGGTCTTCTCAAAATTGTTCGGCTACCGAAGTGGTTCGAACAGCTCGCGGCTGTCGTCCTGCTCGACTACACACTTTATCTTTGGCATTACCTGACGCATCGGGTTCCGGCGCTTTGGCGTTTTCATGTGGTGCACCATGTTGATTTGGATCTTGATACGACTACAGCCCTTCGCTTTCATTTCGGTGAAATAGCCATCTCGGTCGCATGGCGAGCGGCGCAGATAATCGTTATCGGCGTATCGCCGGCGTCTTTAAATGTGTGGTACGCCCTTTTACTACCATCCGTTATATTTCATCACTCGAATCTTGAAATGCCGGACGGGCTTGAGCGGAAACTGAACGCGATACTTGTAACGCCGCGGATGCACGGCATACATCATTCAGTTGTGAAGGAGGAAACCGATTCCAACTGGTCAAGCGGATTTTCTTTCTGGGACCGGATTCACGGAACGCTTCGCAATGTCTCCACTCATGATGGCGTCGATATCGGCGTGCCCGCCTATCGTCGAGCCGACGAGGTAACGTTCGGCAAGTTGATTGCGATGCCGTTCAGCGAACAGCGGCCGACCTGGCAACTGGCAGCCGGTGAGGATTGCGATGGCGACTGAGTTTTCCGTGATCATTCCTGCCCTCAACGAGGCCGCAGAAATTGGCGAGACTCTCGCGGCCCTTCGATCTACTGAAGAGTTTGTTGAGATCATAATTGCCGACGGTGGGAGCACCGACGGAACCATCGAAATAGCGAAGGGCTTTGGAGCAATTGTGGTCGATGCCCCTCGCGGTCGCGGAAGGCAGTTACACGCGGGAGCCGGTGTCGCGACGGGCAGTGTATTTTGGTTTTTGCACGCCGACTCGATCCCGCCGGCCAACGCCTTTGCGGAAATCCGCCGTGCTCTGGAAGACGAAAGTTCGCTCGCGGGCAATTTTGCCCTTCGATTCAAGGGGAATGGGAGGGCCGCGGGATTCATGACATGGTTCTATCCGCAGATCCGTAAGATCGGCCTGATCTATGGCGACTCCGGCATTTTTATCCGCAGCGACGTGTACAGGAGGATCGGCGGATTCAAGCCGCTCCCACTATTTGAAGATCTGGACCTGATCAGTCGGTTGAAAAAAGAAGGGAAGTTGATTCACTTGAACGCTGAACTTGTGACGTCATCGCGCAGGTTCGAAGGGCGGCCGTTTATTCCGGTATTCTTGCGCTGGGTGATATTCCAGTGTCTTTACTGGATAGGTGTCAGTCCTTATCGCTTGGCAAAAACATATCATCCTTTACAATCCGAGAAACTTCCAAACGATAT
>JBGSYT010000066.1:0-3934 GCA_041750855.1 Pyrinomonadaceae bacterium
CGCGGAAGTTTCCATCAAGGGACAATTGTTTCAGATCGCGATTGGTCGCCGCGATCACACGAGCATCGATCTCGATCTCATCGTGTGCGCCGACGGGCCGAACTCGCCGCTCCTGAAGCACTCTAAGCAGCTTGACCTGCATCGCCGGCGACATCTCGCCGATCTCATCGAGGAAGATCGTGCCCTTATTCGCGGCTTCGAACAGGCCCTTTCGGTTCGTGTTCGCCCCCGTAAACGATCCCTTGACGTAACCGAACAGCTCCGATTCGAGCAGCGTTTCGGTGAAGGCACCGCAGTTGATCGAAATGAACGGTTTTTCCGCACGCGGGCTGAGATCGTGGATGGCACGTGCGACAAGCTCTTTTCCGGTGCCGCTTTCGCCCGTGATCAGCACCGTCGATTGAACGCCGGCGACCGTCTCGATCATCTGGTAAATGGCATTCATCTTGGCCGATGTGCCGACGATGTTCTTTACCGAGCCTCTTTCCCTCTGAGCACGTTTGAACGCCCTGTTTTCGTCGATCAGGGCCTGCTTTTCGAGGGTCTTTTTTACTATCAGCTTTAGTTCGTCGACGTCAAAGGGTTTGGTAACAAAATCGTCCGCACCAAGCTTGAACGCCTCACGGGCGGCCTCGACCGAAGCGTGCGCGGTCATAAATATCACGCCCATGTCCGGCAGGTTTTCGCGAACCGCCCGCAGCATTTCGATGCCGTCCATGTCCGGCATCCGCACGTCTGAGATCACAAGCTCAGCCGGTTCGGTGATTAACATCTCGACGGCTTCATTGCCGTTGGACGCGGTTCGGATCGAGTGGCCCTCGCCCTCAAAGATCAGGCTGAGTAGCTGTCGGTAACTTTGTTCGTCGTCAACTATGAGTAGATTGGACATTATTGATTTATGTAAAAGCTGCAGATACAGGCGATCAAAGAGTCTTTGTTACTCTTTTCAGCGTTTAACGGGACGGACAATTGCCCGAGAAACGCGACGGCGGGTTTGAACATATCTAGTCCCACCTGATTGAATACTGGTTCACGAGGACGGACGAAAGGAGTTGTCCGTAACTATCATTTTCCCAAATCAACCGCGCAAGTTTCAAGCAGAAACTTTCGGGCCGGAATTCTTGACATTTAGAAGCTCCTGAAGCCGGTTAGTATCGGATGCTGTTTTGATTTCGTCGTCTTTGTCGACTGCCCTGGGTCGATTTTCCGATGGCAGCTCGACCGTGATCGTCGTGCCTTCGCCCTCGATGCTTCGAACATTGATCGTGCCGTTATGGTCTCGGATGATCTGGTAAACGATCGAAAGGCCGAGGCCTGTCCCGCCCGATGTGGACTTAGAGAATGGCTCGAAAAGCTGCTCCACGCGTTCGGGAGGCATTCCGTCGCCCGTGTCTTCGAAAATGATCCGTATCCTGCTACGGCCCAGTGTTTCAAGCCGGATCGTTAGGCTTCCCCCGTTTTTCATTGCCTGGATCGAGTTTCGTGCAAGGTTCCAAAAGATCTGTTTGATCTGAGTGGAATCGGCGGAGATGAAAACGGGCTGCGGCGGGAGGTACTCGATAAGGTCGTGTCCTTTTGAGACGTCCGGGCTGTGCCGTAGAAGCGTGAGCGTTTCGCGGATCGCCTCGCCTACCTCGATCTCGGTGAAATTGCCAACTTTGGGTCGGGCGTAGCTAAGGAAGTTTGTGATGATGCTGTTCAGGCGGTCCGATTCGCGAAGAATGATTCCCATGAGATCGGACTGGATGGAGTCTGCGGGAGTGTTGGCCTCAAGCACCTGAATAGCCCCGCGCATCGCACCGAGAGGATTTCGGATCTCATGGGCAAGGCCGGCCCCGACGCGGCCTACCGCGGCCAGACGCTCCTTCCGCCGTACGCTTTCTTCCATTGAGCGGATCTCGGTCAAATCCTGAAATGTAATTATCCAACCCGACGCCTCATGACTCTCAGACAACAGCTGCGAAATGCTGTACCCTATGCGGACTACGAACCCTTCGGGTGTCTCGACATTGGCCTCGAATCGGGGAAGCTGTTCGCCTTCGTCGGCGGCCTGCAGCGACTGCTCGACCTCGGGCGATATGTCACCGAAAAGCCGGCGAATATCCTGACCCTCCATCTTTTCAGATCGATATCCGGTGATCTCCGTCGCGGCTGCGTTGAAACTGTAGATCCTTCCATCGAGGTCGGTCGTGATAAGGCCCGATCGGATCGATTCGATGATCCTCTCGTGAAGCACCTGCAGGTTCGCTAGCTTTTTGGTGGCTTCTTCGAGGCTCTTGCCTGATGAATGACGATCAGCCAAACGAGCCGCGAGGAGGCCGACGACCAAAAACGCGACCACATTAAAACTGATCCCCTGGACGACCTTTGCTGATGAGAGTTCAGCACCGGTCGATTCTATAAGCCCGAAGCCCGTTACCAGCGAGAGCAGCGAGAAAAGCCCGATACAGACGAAGGCCATCACGACAGTGCTGTATGGTTGGAGAAAAAGGCTAGAAACGCTGATCAAAACCAGGTAAAGCACGATGAACGGTGACGAAAGATCACCAGTGCGCCAGACAAGCCACGTTATCAGCAAAGCGTCCAGGCCGAACTGAAGCCGGACTTGCCAGGAGAGATTTGGGCTAAGCCTTAGAAAGAAAAAATAGACGATGGTCAGCCCGACAGCAACGATAAAACCGATGAAGATACTCTGCGGAAAGCTATCGAACGAAAGGATCAGCCGGCCGCTAAGCCATATCCACGCCGAGACAAGCATGAGGAATATCAAGACCAGACGGCCGAGTATCAGTGTCTGAACTGACATCTGCCGAAGATTGGCTGCACGGTACTTTTCGTTTAAACTGAACATGCCGGGGCGGAAATTTATGGATGCAAACGAAAGCGAGCTTCTGGCAGAACGACATGAAAAGCGGCCGTGGGGCAGCTTTTTCGTTCTGGACGAATCGGAGAACTATAAGGTCAAAAGGATCGAAGTGCTGCCCGGCAAGCGTCTCAGCTACCAGCGTCACAAACATCGATCTGAACACTGGTTTGTCGTACAGGGCACAGCTAAAGTAACATTAAATGGCAGTGAAATTCTAGTCAAAATCGGCAGCTCGGTCGATATTTCCGCCGGTACGGCACACCGTGTTGAAAACCCCCTCGATACGGAACTGCTCGTCTTCATCGAAACACAGACAGGCGATTATTTTGGTGAAGACGACATAGAGCGTCTTGATGACGATTTTGGCAGGGCTGGCTGAGTTTAGAGCCTGATCGGCCCTGAATCGCCCACCGCTTCGAAATGCTTCTTTCATTCGAACGGAAACTACCGATAATCCTGTTCTTCGTCTTTCTTATGTTGACGACAATCGGGGTGTTGTTCTACATGAACACCGTGTCGTCACAGGAAGCCCTCGCCTGGCAGCGCCACTCTCAGGAAATTTCCGGCAATGTGGATGAAACGGTCGCGTTGACACTTGAGATCCAGTCGGCGCTGACGAGCTTCATGCTGCTCGGAAACGATACCTACTTGAATCCCTTCGGGCCTGCACGGCAGAAGACGCGTCAGAATGTAGAACGCCTCCGAACCCTGACGGCTTCTGACACCGAGCAGCTCGACCATGTAAATCGGCTTGACCAGACTTTGAAAGAATATATTTCTGAGGTTTCGCGGAAGATCGATCTGCGGAAAACCGAGGGGCAGTCGGTGGGTGGCACGGAGCTGGTTTGGAGCGAAGGAAAGGCGATGCTCGACCGGATCCGTGAGACCGGGGAACGGATCAAGGCCGCGCAGCTGCAAAAACAGCAGGCACGCGACCGCCGCAGCAGCGGGTGGTCGACGATCACGGTTTGGGTATTGATCCTTAGCAGTGTCGCGGGGATCATCTCTCTAGGTTTTGCTAACCTTACGGTTTCGGCTGAGATCAAGAAACGCCGCAAGGCACAGGAA
>JBGSYT010000067.1:0-3326 GCA_041750855.1 Pyrinomonadaceae bacterium
AAGGCGACTTTTCCAACGTCCATCGTCTTTGTCACACCGTCCCGAAGGGCGATGGCTGCCCCGCGCGTTGTGCCAGGAATCCCAAGCGTACGCCGAAAGTCCCCGCCGGTACCCGACGGCAATATACCCAGTTCCGCATCCGCACTCGAGCGGAGGATCCCATTTGCAACTTCGTTGATCGTGCCGTCGCCACCGCACGCAATGATGAACCGGGTACCTGCTGCAGCGCTCTTCTCGGCGATCGTAATTGCGTCGCCAGGTCCGCGCGTAAAAGCCACACGATACGGCCCAAAGTGCGTGCGGATCTCACTCGCCGTCCCAGCCCAATGCTCCTCGGTCGCTCCAGAAGCCGACCTCGGGTTAACGATCACCAGAGGCAGCGTCGAATCGTTAGTATTGTTCTGTTGATCTACCAAGAGAATGTTTTTCGTCAATCAATATGTAGCCTTTTTTAGCGTTGATAGTCAAAGCTTACCGCGCAATGCGGCCGCGATGATCCCGAAGCGCAAAAATAGGAGGCTTCAAAGGAAGCCTCCAGAACGAATCTACAATGTTCCTTAACCGCCCTGCTGACGTCGATGGAGTTGCAGAAATCCACTCCGCATCGTTTGGCCGCTTTCAGTTTCATTCGCGTCCATAAATAGCGTTGAGAACGAAGCTGTCGATTGATCGAAAAAGATGTTGACAGGCATCCCGGTCGATCTTGCGGTTAGCGGCACTTGTCTGGGGGCAACTGCCATAAACGCCTCGATGTCGGCGATGCTGCGGGGCAGCGCTTTGGTCATCCACTCAACGCCGGTTTCTGTGACTAACATATCGTCTTCGATCCGGACGCCGATGTTCACGTATTTTTCGAAAGCGGGCCTGACCTTCGCGATAAAAGCCCTGTTCTCGGGGGTATCCGGCAAATTGTCGAGCGTATCTTCACGAATGTATATGCCCGGCTCATTTGTGAAGACCATTCCGGGCTGGAGGGGAGCACCATAGTTGCCCACGTCGTGAACGTTCATACCCAGCCAATGGCCGAGGCCATGGATGAACCAGCGCTTAAACTGGGTCGAATCCCTCTCGGTGGTCAGCCCAAGATTGAATAACCCATCTTTTATCACTTCGTCGGCTGCCAGCCTGAGATCGTCAAATGTCGCCCCGGGTTTCGCCGCTTTTGCTGCCGCCTCCTGTGCGTCGTAGACGATTTGATATATCTCAGCCTGCTCCTTTGAAAACTTGCCGGACACGGGGAAGGTCCTTGTAACGTCAGCCGTATAGTGATCATATTCGGCACCGACATCCATCAACAGCACATCGCCCTTTCTGACCTCGCCTTGCGACTCGATATAGTGCAGAGTGGTTGCATTTGGACCGCAGCCGACGATCGACGGATATCCCCAGTGGTCGGCGTTGCGGCGGCGGAATGTATATTCCACTTCGGCGTGCACTTCATATTCCCACTCAGCACGCCCGACAGTTGCCATTGCACGCATCTGAGCCTCAGTTGTGATATCGACCGCATGCTGGAGCAGCTTGATCTCGTACGGCGACTTGATCTGACGAAGATCGGCAAACAGGAGCTGAGCGTTATCGATCTTCAGATCCGAAAAGGTTTTTGAGACCTCGTTCTCGTAGCGGAATTCACGCAGTCCACTTTTGTCGGTAGGGGCCTTGGGCAGCAGCATATAAAGAGTCTCGGGGGCGGCTGGTATCGAGAAACTGCTTTCAGCGGGTGAAAAGGACGCTTTGCGTCGGAGGGCATCGAGAAATCCTTCGAGCTGATCAGCGAAGAGTATTGTCTTGAGCCCTGATCGAGCTGCGGCTTGCTCGACCGAGTACATCTTGCCTTCCCATGCCTCGTACAGAGGTGACCGTTTGGGCAGGAAAAGAACCTCGGTCACGCCGCCGCCGTTCTTTGCAATGACCAGGGTCGCCCCGGCTTGCTTCAACGCGGTCAGATAGTAGAGATTGTTCTCTTGCCGGTAAACATAGTTCACGGAGTTGGAATAGATCTTCGGCTCGGCGCTGAACAGCACCAGCATGCTATTGTTCCGCATTTTGGCCACCACGGCGGCGCGGCGTCGGGCAAGCTCTGCGTGCCGCTCAGCGTCGGTAAACTTCGGAGCCGCGGGTGCGACCTTTATTGAAGTGGGACCGGCGGCGACAGGCATGGCGGCCGCGCAAAATACAAAAAGAGTGATAAGTAAAATGGTCTTCTTCATAGTAATACCTCAATTGATTATGGGGTTTGATGCGTTGTTTCTAAAAATAATACGCTAAAACGTCATCCGGGTTTCCATCCTAGGTATATTTCGCCCGATACTTCAATCTATTCCTTTCTTTCGCATCCAGTCAGACTGCTTTCGTGCGGTCTCGGCTTCATACTTAGTTGAGGCATCTAACGCCTGTACGACCATCTTGTTTGCGGTCATAAAGGTGCCGTAACGGGGCATCTCGCGTTCGTCGTAGCCATCGAGAATAGCGTTGACCAAGATGATGTTAAACCTTGCTCGGTGCTGCTCTAACTGAGCCCCGTATGCGGCCGTTGCCAGTCTCGGCGAACCAATATAACCCTGCCAGTTCGGTGCCTGAGCTACGCGGAAAAGTTCGGGCAGGCTGTTTGCTGCAAACGGCTTCAGTTTTCGATAAGTCGGGTTGACGAGGTCCGGCCGAAGAAACATCAACCGGCTTGTCTCATCGAGCCCGGCGTGCACATCAAAAACTCCGTTCTCATTACGCTCAGCCTCAGTCGGACTGAAACCGGACGCCGGCAGTTTGAGCTTTGCTTTCTGCTCGGGAGTAGGATCGAGGCCGTGAAGGTTTACCATTCGTCCGCCATACGTGTCGCGAAAGAAGTCCCCTGCCTGGTCGAGTACGAGGTTGTGAAAGGGAGCTCCGTGGGCGTTCAGTATAAAGATGTTGCGAAAGCCTTGTTCGCCGAGTTCGGTGGCGAGATCCATATAGATCGCCCGAAGCGTGCTTCGGCGGATCGAATAGGTGCCGGGGTAAACGGGCCGCGCTCCTATCTCGTTTGCTCCTGCGTGGCCGAGCGGCATCATCGGAAAGACAAGAACCGTCCACCCCGGACGTTGAACGATCGCCTCGGCCAACCGTGTCGTCATCCACTCGTTAGAAAAACCATCGGTAAAGGACGGCAGATGTGGACCATGCTGCTCTAAAACGCCGCCGGGCAGCAAAACGACCGTTTTCTGCTTATCGAGAGATCGTATCTGTTCGACGTTCATATCCGCCACCTGATAGATCTGGGCCGGCGTCGATGCATACGAGATCAGAAATACAATTGCGATCAATATCAAACTCTTCATGTGTTCCTCCTT
>JBGSYT010000068.1:0-90389 GCA_041750855.1 Pyrinomonadaceae bacterium
TTCTCAGGTGCAGAAATAGAAGGTGCAGTAAAAGACGGAGTTCTAGAAGCTTTCATCGATGGAGATCGACAGGCCGAAACCCGCGACATTATAAAAGCCGCTGAGAATATTACGCCCACCGCACAGATGATGAGCGAGAAGATCGAAGAGATCCGCAAATGGGCGCGGAACAATATCAAAGGCGTCGGTTCCCGGACAGAGAATACCGGCCTCGCCGGAAACCGGACCGATAGGATCTATGAACTTTAATCACGGAGTATTTCAATGAGCAAATACATGACCTTTGAATCCCAGTCCTTCCCCAATCGGGAATTGCTTCTTGAAGCTTTGGGCGAATGCGGATTTGCGGCGCCCACTCAGGGGACCAATTTACCACTTGAAGGTTGGGACAAAAGAAATCCTCAGACGGCCGACATCGTGATCCGGCGTCGAGATGTAACCGGCCAAGCTCTATTAGGCGATATCGGGTTCCAGAAAACCGCGGAAGGGTATGTAGCCATTATCGATGATTTGGATCTTGCTCATCGTCTTGGAAAAGACTTTGTCATCAGACTACAAAACAGCTATCACGAAGCAGCGGCCCGAAAGCTGGCTAAGAAACTTGGCGGCACTCTCATCAAAGAGCGGGTTGGAAAGACCATCAAGATCAGAGTGAAATTCTGAACAAGGAGAGAATATGCCTGAAATCGAATTCACCATCGACACCGAAAGCGGGAACTGCGAAACCCAGATCAACGGGATCCAGGGGGCGGCGTGCGAGAAGACGGCTCAACAGCTTAGGCAGGTACTTGGTGCACCTACAACCGATCTTAAAACTGCCGAATTCCATGTAAGACCCCGAACAAAACGGCGAGTGGGATCAAATGAATAACGAATTGGTCTTCGTACTGGAACCTGATGTGGGGCGGGTTACCGTTGAGATCTCGCAGGCCTCGCAACAAGCCGTTGACGGTCTTGCCGAAGACCTCGGGAGGCGAGTGAACCTTAACTGTGCTAAGCCTGCGGAAAGCTCGCGAAGAACCTTGCCCGTTCTCCCGCGTCAATGTAAGTCACCCAAGCAAACTGAATCAGACAACCTCTGTATTTGGCTTTACCGGCTTTACCATTATTCGACGGTTGATGGTCCCGGACGACGGAGTGTGGTTCAAGTCAGCGGATGTTCAATTCGCTGTCAGGGATGTTTCGTTCCTCAGACTCACGAACGTGAAAAGGGAACCTTAGTTTCTATCGCTTCAATCGTCAGCGAGATTGTCAGAAATCGGGCTGCACATGACGGCGTAACCATCGTTGGCGGGGAACCATTCGATCAGCCCGGGCCGGTTGCAGAGCTTTCAGCGAGGTTAAAGCGTCTGGGGCTTCACCTTACCGTCTATACCGGCTACCCACTCGAAACTCTAATTAATAAAAATGACCCAAAAACAGATTACATCCTAGCCCAAACTGACTTGCTCATTGACGGTCCGTTCATGAGTGAACTCTGCCAAAATGCCGGTGAGTATCGCGGCTCACAAAATCAAAGATTTATCTTTAATCCCCGAAGCCGAATCTGACGGCCGTTTCCCGCAGGAGGCTCTCGCCTTAAAGCGGAAGCCTTTGCTGACCGAGCTTTTCGGCTTGGGTTTGATAGCGAGCGTCACTTCCTTGCTTCCAGTCTTTCGCAGAAGACAGATTTCTTACCAATCGCAAGAAAATCTAAAAGTTCAATTTCAATCCGAATTGAATCACCCTTGGATCGCCGGCCGCCGTTATTGAGCCGAAACCGGCTGCTCCCAGCACGACGGCCGGATTTCCGAGGGGTGGAGTGTTGGTAAGATTGAAGATTTCCGTGCGAAATTCGATGTTAACCCTTTCAGTCAGAGACGTGCGTTTGATGATCGCCAGATCGAAATTCTTGTAGCCGGGACCGCGCACCGGATTGCGCGAGCTGTTGCCCAAAGAGAATTGCGGCGCAACCGTGAATGCAAACGTGTCGAAGAATCTTGCCGTCGATCTTTGATCACGGGGCAAAGTCGGGTCGGCAATGCGGTTAGGACGCTGCGTTCCGAATCCCGCGAAGGCGTTGAAGTTCGTTACCTGCGTTACGGCAAGCGGGATACCATCCTGAAGATTGACGATCCCGTTCGCGCTCCAGCCGCCCAGCAATTTTTCCTTCCAACCCGAAACGCCCTTAAAGAAGTCGAATTCGTAAGTAAAACTGGCCACAAATACATTCGGAATGTCGCCGGTTGAAACGTCACGCTCCAAAGCACGGTTGAAGCTGTCAGCAACAGGGAAGTTCGCAACAGGCCCGGTTTGAATCGTCGCGTCGAAAACGCTTGACGCTTCATCGATCAACTTCGAACGAGTGTAAGCGACAAGAAAACTAAAATTGTTAGCGAAGCGCTGCTCGATCTTCGCCTGGAGTGCGTGATAATTCGTGTTGCCGACGTTATTGCGGTAAAGCGAAACGGTTGTGTAACACGGAAACGGGCGCAGGGTTTGAGCACGCGATACCGTCGCGCCGCCGATGCTCGACGATGCCGGGACAAGTCCGAAACACGGATTCGGAACTTGCTGTGTAACAGTGGAACCGAGAGCGAGCTGTTCGGCGGTCAATTGATTGATGTTGGTGTCGGGAATTCCGACGTGAGTGATCTTCGAACCGGCGTAAGCGATCTCAAAAACGAGATCGCGCGCGATTGCCCTCTGCACGCCCACATTCCATTGCTGCGTATATCCCGATCCCAGACTGCGGTCCACAGCGAACACGCCTTGTCCGAGTCCCGCATCGGGCGTTAGCGGAATTGGAGCAATACCCGCCGCGCCACTTGCTAATTTGAAGGCGGCATTGCGATTATCCAAACTCCGCTGCGTGACGGTCTGTATGAACGGAAAAAACGGAGTCGTAAAAGGCGTGGTGATCCCGGCCTGCTCCTGCCAAACCACGCCGTAACCAGCGCGAATAATAGTTTTGTCATTAACGCGAAATGCAAACCCGACGCGTGGAGCAAAATTGAGCGGATGCAGTTCGCGTGCTGTTTCGGGATTACCGTTTTGCCCGAGATAATCAAGCTGCTGGGTTTCGAGATTGAAAACCGCGGCCTGGTTAGTTTTTTCGCTCGACGGAAAATTCAGCGTATAGCGCAGGCCTAAATTCAAAGTCAAACGCGAATTCACGCGCCAATCATCCTGTGCGAAAAACTCTAAAACCTTAGCTCTTGGGCGAATAATATCGTTTTGCAGATCGATCGAGAACTGCTGCACTTGTCCTAACAGAAAGCTGGCGAGGGCATTGCCTGTCGTAGTGGTCGCGCTTGCAGGTGCACCCGCGGAGCCCTGCGAATTCGTCAAGACCTGATTGAAAGTGTACATACCGGTCGGCGATGGCGGCTGGAGAACGTTCAACCGCTCGATGCGAAGATCGCCACCGAATTTAAAGGAATGTTTCCCCTGCTGAAACGAAAGCGCATCGTATATCTGCGTCACATCCGTAAAGAAATCTGTATTGGTGTTCGCGGACGAACCGAGCTGTCCGAGACCGGCGATTGAGATCGTTGGCAAAGTGTCACGGAACGCGGACGTGTCGGGGATACCCCTCAGTAGCTCGGTGTTGTCGCCGATCAGGGCCGGCGAGAGCCTCTCTACTTTGCGGCTGGTATAACCGAACCGCAGTTCATTTAACAGATCGGTTGATACGACTTGGGTATAATTCAAAACGAGCGAGTTAGCCAAGGTATCGGTGGTGCCGATGGCGCTCCCGGTTAGAGCTCCGCTGCCATCCGCGAGCGGCGTGACCGGTTCCGAAAAGTCCTTGGCAAAAGAGTACCGTCCGAAAACCGCAGAACGATCATTAAAGCGATGGTCGATTCGCACATCGAACTGATCCTGGTCTTGCATTTCATTCCCGACGCGCGTGAAATTGTTCGCCGAGCCGGTCGCAGTCGGCAGCGGGTATCGCTGAAGCAGCTCAAGCGCGACTGGATCGAGTTCGGCGAGCGGAATAATATTGCCTGCATACGCGCGTTTGTCCGACGGGCGAAAGATCTGCCCTGCGCGAAGCGGAATAACGTTTCCGTTAGTGTCTAATACCGTTGATGTCCCGATCTGAGCTCCAAGGTTTGATGAGAAATTGCCGCTGCGGTTGGCGAGCGTCGGGACGTTTGACGTGCGAACGCGCCCGATCGACTGCCGAGTGCCCTGATAATCGGCAAAGAAAAATGTCTTAGCTTTTATGATCGGTCCGCCGATCACTCCGCCGAACTGATTGCGGCGGAAAACCGGCTTGGATTGATTCGCGGGCGCGAAAAGGTTGCGGGCATTCAACACCTCATTTCTCAAGGACTCGAAAATGGAACCATGAAAATCGTTCGTTCCGGACTTGGTGGTGAGATTTATCACGCCGCCGTTAAACCGTCCGAACTCGGCGGGAGGGTTGTTAATCTCTACTTTAAACTCGGCAATCGCGTCCACCACCGGAAAAAAGGCGATCTGTCCTGGTTCGGGCTGAAGAACCGAGACACCATCGAATAGGTACTCGTTTACGCGTGGGCGGCCGCCGTTAATTCTAGGGAAACTTGGACCTTCGGCCGTGCGAGGCGGTTGGGCCACGCCCGGAGCGAGTCCGACCAGCGACAAAAAGTTCCGCCCATTCAAAGGCAGATCAACGACCTTTTTGTTGTCGATCACCTGTCCCAAGCTGCTGGTCTCGCTCCGTAAGAGCGGCGCGTCAGAATTAACGGTCACGATCTGTTCGACTCCGCCGACTTGCAGTTTATCGTCGAGCCTGACTCGCTCGCCGGTCGTGAGAGTCACATTCTCTCGAATCAACTTATTAAAGCCGGTTGCGGTAAATTCGACACGGTAAAGTCCGGGCTTCTGATTAGTAAAAAGATATGCGCCGTTTTCATCCGTGTTGGTTTCCGAAGTTCGTCCCGTGGCGGTTTCGATCAAAGAGACGCGAACAGATGCCACCACAGCGTTGTTGGCATCACGCACTTGGCCTGCCAGTTCCGATTGTCCGGCCTGTGCCGAGATCCTTTGCGCCGCAGTGAACGTTAAAGACAAGATCATTAAGAAGAAAACCGTTATTTTGCCGGTCTTGTTCTTTATCTTCATTACCTTCCCTCCATAGCATCTTCCAAAAGTTTCTGGTTGTCGTCTGAGAATTGAGTTCTTTCTCAACCCCTGATCACCATCACTTCAGTCGCTTTTACAAGCGCATAAACAGTCGTGTCTTTCTTTAACCCGAGGCTTCGGGCGGAACCGGCGGTAATGATCGAAACCATCTGCTGTCCGGCTCCGATGTCAATCACGACTTCGGCAAGCAGGCCTTCATAGCGGATCTCCGCAACACGTCCAAACAATTTGTTGCGCCCGCTAATTGCCTCAAGACCAGTCGGAGCGGCCCGTTGTGGTCGATGCAGGTCCGTTTCGAGAATGCGGTCAATCTCGCCCTGCGGGATCCGATGATGCCCGCCCGCCGTTTTCACCGACCGAATTTTTTCGTTGTAGATCCACTGCTTTAACGTCGGGTAGCTGATACCTAAAACCCGCGCTGCATCGTGCAATCGCAATAAACTCATTTTCCATTCTCCTTATACAGTTAGCGTCGTTTTAATACAACACTATAATCAAATACTTATATGTATTAATACGATTCTATTCGAAAACTTTTGTCTCTAATATTTGGTTTACCATTTTGTTAAATTGGTTTTAGGGGCTAGGGTTGAGCTGCTGAGTGGGATAGATTCCCGATAATGGGAGAAACAAAAATTATTGGAGAACTTACGATCAGCGCTCGTAACGCGATAAAGGCTATTGAGAGATTGATCATTAGATTCATGACAAGCGGCCGTACGACTCAGGGAGTGCGGGAAAAAAAGCGGCGGGCAATCGCTGTCGTGGGTCTTCAACAATGTTTTGGAGCCCCGGAGGGAAGCGAGAATGCCGGTGAATATCGCGGCTCGATAAATCAAAGATTTATCGCCAATGTTAATATTGAGTAATGGGGCGACCAGCGATTCCATCTGGGTTCATTTGTTATCACTGCGGTAGTGGTTCGACTTGCAAGGCTGGCTTTGGGAAATATCGGAAGCAACGGTTTTATTGCCGTGCGTGCCGTCGTTGGTTCCTTGAGGACCCTACGATCCGAACCGGTGAAAAGCAGCGGCGGACAAAGACAGACCTCCCGTCGAAGCGATATTTAATCGCCGAACTGAAAGAGATCGCCAGCGAGCTTGGAAGGACACCAGTAACAAACGATTGGCCTGGACTCCGAGAGCACGACCGAGTTTACCCGTTGTATGTATATTACGCCGTGTTCGGCAGTTTTCTAGCGGCCCTAAAGCGGGCAAAGCTGAAGCCTAAGTATAATCAGGAATTTGACGAATCTGACCGCAAGAGACTCCTCAATGAACTTCGCCAACTTCAGCGGAAGTTGGGTCGACCTCTTTTTGATGAAGACGTTGATGAGGCAAGAAGGAGACAAGAGGTTTCACCCCCTTACCATTTTGTACGAGCGTTCGGGTCTGTTCCGGTGGCAATCGAAGCAGCCGGTGCCGCCAAAAAGATTTACAGCCGCGAGGAACTGATTGCGATCCTTGAGAAGTTGGACACGATACTCGACCGCCCAATACAGAAAACTGATATTCAGGCGTTGTATGACGCCGGTAAAGGGCCATCGGTGAAGATGTTCCTAAAGGAGTTTGGGACACTTTCGAAAGCCCGTCGAGCCGCCGGAACGCAGACGGTTTACTGTAAAGCGAAAGAGCGTACGACATATTGGCAGAAATATACCAAAGAAGAATTGATCGCACAGCTTAAGGCGTTAGGTAAGAAACTTGGCAGAAAGCCGACAGACCGGGATATTAATGTCGCAAGCAAGTTCGGCGAGTGCGCTGCCGCGACCACATTCGCGAGCATGTTTGGAAGCTTGCCGGGTGCCTACAGCGCCGCAGGCTATACCGAGATTGCGCCAAACTCGCGTAGATATACAGATGATGAGATCTTGGCGGCAATCGGAAAGCTAGTGAAACAGTCTCGTCGTATGCCAACCTATCATGAGCTAAGAAGTGCAAGCATTTCGGGCAAATGTCCTAGCCCAGGAACTATCGTCAGGCGAATCGGAAAGTTGACCGATCTGAGGTCGCAATTCGAACATTGAAAGGATCTGCCGTTCCAGCCTTATGGTTCTGAACGGTTGCTGTTCTTTCTGGTGAGGTTTGACGCGTTGGTGACAGCGTGGGCGGTCTCATGAATTTTTAGAATCGGGGGAATAAATCGTTCAGATTCCCCTTTGCAGAAGTGGAGGAAAATCTGCGGTTGGCATTGATCAGATCGATTCCTTGAATTATGATTCTTGGTGAATTAGGATCTTTAACATCAGATGTGCCAAAGGATAGTAGGTGAGAGTTGGTTGCAGGTTGGTTGCAGCGTTCCTAATCATGGCCAATTACTGGTGAACCAACATGGCCGCTAAGTTGTTGATTCTAAGAAGTTTTGAGCAGTTTTGACAAACTATACAAACCTACCAAAATCGCTTGGGGTGCGAGAGGTCGCAAGTTCAAATCTTGTCGTCCCGACCAATAAAGACGGGGCTTTCGAAGAAATTCGGAAGCCCTTTTTTCGTGCAGATGGTTGCAGTTTTCGGTTATCCCGCGAACGGGCCGTAGACTAAGCGCTTCTAGATCAATGGTTTAGTGCGCCTGCTAGCCTCGAAAAAACTGCATCCATTTTGCAACCAACAGCTACTCCTTCATAAGCGAACCAAAATTGGTCTAGACATGCACCGACCTGGTGCGTTAGCGTTCCGATTCCCCACGTAAACACAACAAAACCTTCAAAATAGGCGGCTGACAAGCGGAACAGAACTTGCGAATGCAGGACTGGGTTCGGTTTTCGGATTTTTTACTGTGAACTTTGTTGGGGTGAGTTATGTCTGTTTTCAAAAGATTCAATGGCAAACGTATAACATCTTCACATCCGGCTTACGCAAAGGCTCGTTGGTGGATGTATAAACGCCTGAATGGAAAGGTCTTTCACCAAGCTATCCCTGAGGCCATAACGAAACAGGAAGCTGAGTTAGCCGAACGCCAGATCATCAAGACGACCTTTAATCACAACTATGGTGTCGCCGATAGCACCACCACTCTGGCGTCATTCATTGAGGCGAAATACCGGCCTTATGTCGAGCAGAATAATGTCAACAAAGGTGCAAAGAACCTCTATATCCGGCTTCTATTGGGACATTTCAAGAAGCGGCCCCTCGCGAGCATAAGTCCCCAGGACTGTAGGGACTGTCGGTCTAAGCTTCAGACTCGTCAAAACAAACGTAAGAAGGAAAGTGAGTTATCACCATCGTCGATAAACCGAATAATGTCGACACTCTCAAAAATCTTGAGTTTGGCCTGCGAGGAGGGAATCCTTGACCGAAACCCGATGCAGTACGTGAAAGCTTTACCGGAACCACCGCCCCGGAGGCGATTGCTCAATGAAAAACAAAAGCAAGATCTGTGGAAAGAACTAGAGAAGGACACTCTGCTGTACCGGCTGATAGTCTTGGCGGTCAATCTTCCGTTACGCCGTGGCCAACTAATGGCCATCACTGAGGATTTTATCGACTTTGAAAACGAGCAGGTTCTAGTGATCGGCTCAAAGGGAAGGCCGCCACGTCTTGTTCCAATCAACGCTACGGCAACCAAAGTCCTGCAAGCTATGATCGAGGACAATCAACTTCCATTTCCGGTAAAAGACTTTCGAAAGCGATGGTACACCGCACTTCGAAGTGCCGGCATCAACAAGATAGGCGGAACAAGGGAAGAGAACTATCACTTCCACGACCTGCGCAGTTACTTCGCAAGTGAATTGATTCGGAGAAACACGAATCCGCTAATTGTACAGAACCTGTTTGCTCACTCTGACATGAGCATAACAACAGTCTACGCTCAAACCGATGACAAATTATTGCTTGAGGCCGTGAAACGTCTCGATGAAATCGAAAATGGAGAAATGCAAAGGTAGTTTGACAATTTCTAGTGATTAATGTGCCAACGCATTCACGAGGCTCGCAGTTGCTCGTTTTAGTAGATGATTACAGGTTTATTTGGCCAATGTACACGAATTAACAGGTAGTGATATCTACTTAGACTTAACCACTATACATTCCTTGCCGATTGAAGCGAAACGCCTTGTGGCCGCACTGGCTCCTCGACTTTTTGCAGGTCACCTATTCTCGACCATCTGTGCCGTTTTTCCATTAATAAATCCTTAGTTTTTTCATGTTGGACCGACCAAGCAATACGATCCTGTTTCCGCCGTTTTGCTTCGGGTGACTAGAAAACAATATCGATACGATGAAAGTAGCGAACAGGGGGAATCATCGCCCAAATCATTCTCGAGCCAATTCGGAATACTTTTCTGGTTTATCGTCATGTTAAAATTAGCGATGGAGGAAAACGTTCAAAATTGGTTCTTTAGCCTTGGTGAAAACTACGGGGTCAATCCGCTAATCTTTGGTGCGATCTACGTCGGTGCGATCCCGTTCTTTTCGTTCTCGATCGGTTGGGTTATACGTAACTATAGAAAAGGAAGGTCGATAGCACTGCCTGCACTTTCGGCAATGTTCTTCTTTATTTCGGCTTACATATATTTGATCCTTGCAGGCAAGAATGTTCCGATATGGGTATACGGAGCAGTAGTGTTGTTAATAATTTTCGGCGCCTGGTCAACATTGAAGAAGATTCGGAAACAACTCCGGAACGCGGAGGAGCCTACGAAATAATACAGCCGGACGACCCGAGCGGTCTCCTCTACGCGATTTCCTGAACAAATGGCAGATACATACGATCTCATCGTGATCGGAGGAGGTTCCGCAGGGCTCGTCGCTGCGGGCGGCTCGGCCATTCTTGGTGCCCGCGTTGCGTTGATCGAAAAGAACCTACTCGGCGGCGATTGCCTTTACACCGGCTGCGTTCCCTCAAAAGCTCTGATCAAATCGGCCCGGTTTGCTCATCAGATGAAACACGCCGCGACATTCGGCTTTGATTCGGTCGTGCCCACCTTTCTAAAAGACTCATTTGCCTCGATCACGGGACGCGTCCAGGACATTATCAAAGTCATTGAACACCACGATGCGCCGGAAGTTTTCGAGGAAATGGGCGTCGA
The DNA here is from genome assembly GCA_041750855.1 of Pyrinomonadaceae bacterium. GTDB lineage: Bacteria > Acidobacteriota > Blastocatellia > Pyrinomonadales > Pyrinomonadaceae > OLB17. Next base: position 10,141 of record JBGSYT010000068.1, read on the forward strand.
GGTCGTCTTTGGAACGCCGAAGTTTGTGAATGCCAACATGATCGAGGTCGTGCTCAAAGAGAACGGCGAAAAACGGGTTATGCGAGCAAAACGGTTTTGCATTTCGACCGGATCGCGCCCGTTGGTACCGCCGCTTGACGGTCTCGAAGTCACGGGTTTTATTACGAACGAGAACGTCTTTCATCTGACCGAATTACCAACGAGCCTTACTGTTCTCGGAGGCGGAGCGATCGGCGTCGAGATGGGACAGTCGTTCGCTAGATTCGGTTCTAAGGTGACGATCGTCGAGATGGGCGACCGGATTTTACCGAAGGAAGATGCCGAGGTTTCCGAATCAATACGGATAATCCTGGCAAGAGAAGGAGTAGAAATCCTAACTGGACACAAGGCCCTCGCCGCGAGTAAAAATGCAAGAGGCTCAAAGATGTTGACGGTAGAATCCAGCGGCGAAACCCGAGAAATCGAAGCCGATGAGATCATGGTCGCAATTGGCCGTCGGCCTAATCTTGAGGGGCTCGGGCTCGAGAATACCGGTGTCGAGTTCGACGCCCAGCGGATCAAAACAAACGAATACCTGCAAACTTCAGCCAAGCATATTTTTGCGGCGGGCGATGTGACCGCACATTTTCAGTTTACCCACATGGCCGACTACGAGGCCCAGATAGTTATTCAGAATGCATTTGTGCCGTGGCCGTTCAAGAAGAAAACAGACTTTCGTGTCGTACCGTGGGCCACTTTCACCGACCCTGAAGTTGGCCGTGTAGGAATGACGGAGGCTGAGGCCACGAGAGCACATGGTACAGACAACGTAAAAGTTTACAAGGTCGGGTTCGAGGACAATGACAGAGCTCAGGCGGAAAGCTCGCCCAGTGGATTCGCTAAGGTCGTCATTTATAAAAAAGTTATCATAGGTGCAACACTCGTCGGCGCCCAGGCCGGCGAACTGATACATGAATTCGTCTGGGCGGTTAAGCAGCGGATGAAAATCGGCGATTTGAATAAGATCATCCGCGTCTATCCAACGCTTGCGAAGATCACGCAGGCAATTGGCACTGAGGCAACGCTCGAGGATCTGCGGTCGCCGTTTGTACAGAAGTGGTTCAAGCGATATTTGAAGATATGGCGATAAGACCAGCGATCATAATAATGGCCAAGGTCCCCGAGCCGGGCGTTGTAAAGACGCGGTTGCGGCCGTTCCTTTCAAATTATCAATGTGCCGAAATCTCAGTTTGTTTTCTCAGGGATACTGTCGCAAAAGCGTTACGTGTAACGCCAAAGGTCATAGTTGCCTATTCAGCGATCGGAGATGGGGCCGCACTTTTTGACCTTCTGCCGGAATCGATAGCCTGTATCAAGCAGACCGCCGAAGACCTCGGCGACAGGCTGACGACGGTGATCGACTTTGCTGAATCAGATGGCTGCGGTCCGATCATAGTTATTGGAACTGACAGTCCGACATTACCCGATGAGCTACTGGCGACCTCGCTGCAGCGACTTGCAGAACCGGCGACCGAGCTTGTTCTGGGCGAAACTGAGGACGGCGGATATTATTTGGTTGGTTTGAAGCAGAACATTCCAGCGATCTTTCATGGAATACCGTGGAGTTCGGACCGCGTCTATTCAACGACCCTCAAGCAAGCTGAAAACAATGGCCTGACGGGAATCGTGGAATTGTCGAAGTGGTACGATGTCGACACGCCGGACGATCTCCGTCGTTTATTTTCCGAGTTAAATGACGACTTCAGATCAAGAGCCGCATCTCCTGAAACATCCCGGTGGATCGATGCTAATCGACATATGTTTGATCAATCTTCCCATCGGTTTCCCGCCTTATCGGGTGATACGATCGCGCGAGTCGAAATGGACTGACCCCGATCCAATACAGGCATTGATACAGAACCCATCGAAAAAAGACCGGGATAAACGGACGACCCTCAAACCTTCGCGATGAAGTGACGATCGCTGATGCAACCCGCACGATTTTTCCGTGTTTCTTCAATCTCCCGACGAATTCCTGATCTTCAAACAACGGCAAAGGCTTGAAACCGCCCGCCTGGTTATATGCTTCGCGTCGAACGAAGATACCGGAGTCGCCATAGAATAAACCAATGTACCGGATCATGCTGTAGAACCGGGTCATAAAGGCGGCCGCAAGACTGTCTCCTTCAAATCGCAGGGCGAAATTACCGCCCACGACGCCGTCGTCTGAAAGCGCTGTGTGGATCTGATCGATAGCATCTGACGCGGGGATCGAATCGGCGTGAAGGAACCACAGGACGCTGCCCGTCGCCGCCAGCGTACCGGCGTGAAGCTGGCTCCCGCGTCCTCGTTCTGCGGTAACAACAGTTGCTCCGAGTTGCTTTGAGATATCACTGGTTTGGTCAGTGCTGCCGCCGTCCGCGACTATGATCTCGCACGAGCCATCGAGGCGGCTAAGTTCAGCCAGCGTCCGCCCGATCTCGCTCGCTTCGTCAAGTGTCGGAATAATTATTGAGATCTCAACGCTCATCGGTCACGATGGATGTCGGCAGTTCCAAACTCGGCGGCTGTCCGACGAACGGGATTTTGAGGAGCGGTATTAGTTCCACATCCCGCGACAGTGGAAACGCGGGAACGCCGATCTTGACGCCATCATGTTCGCTAATGTCCCGAAACGTTCCGTGCAGCCGGTCCCAGACTGAGAGACCGCTCGACCAGTTCGAGTCAGTCTCGGCCTGCACGACCGAATGATGAATACCATGGAGCCGAGGGGTAACGAGAAGTTTGCTCAAAACGCGTTCGAGAGTTTTGGGCAGTTCGATATTGGAATGGTGAAAGACGACTAGGGGAAGAAGAATATTCTGCCACGCTCGTAATGAAGCTGGAGATACGCCGATCACAACGATCTGTGCGGCCCGCCACGCGACGGAAATAATCAACTCGCCGAAATGAAATCGAAGTGCGGTAGTCGTGTCCAGATCGAGATCGGCATGATGCACGACGTGAAAACGCCAAAGAACCGGAATCCGATGCGTGAGGTAATGCCAGAGATAAAGCGTGTGATCAAGGAGCAGGACCGCGGCGAATTGCTCAAACCATTTCGGCAGCCGCGCGACTTTGAGCAAGCCGATGCCTCGCTTTTCGACAAGTTCCGCCGCCTTCCTAGCAACAGGCTGCTCGACCAGATAAACGGTAACGGCCGCAGTCGCTGCGACCGCAAGATTGCGCCCGACCCGACTGGCCCTTGACTCAACAGCACCCCGGAGAGGCCGTCGTCGCTCAAGCACAAAGAGAACCACAAACGCCCCGACAGCAACCGGAAACGCAAGTCTTTTAATGATCCGGCCAATGTTCATAACTGCTCTGCCAGGCGGATAAAATCTAGCGTGTATCCAGAACTTATCACGTATTGTCAGACTTATAAAATTAGTGAAATTCAGCCCAAAGTTACTCACGGCACCCCGTCGCACAAGTCTATCCGCGAGGACGATCGCGGGGTTGATCCGCGAGATTACGAATTAGACGCACGATATCTTTTTCGGAGCCGAGGCGAAACCTAGTGCGTACCATTTTTTCCACGTCATCACGGTCTTTGTCTGGCTAATTTTGCTGGTGCTGCAACTCAACCTCATTCCAATTCTCGTCACTTCTTTTTAGCAGACCGTCTTGATCACTTTCCCAAATCACCTTGATCTCTCCGCTTTGGATAAGGTAGAGTTTGCCGTCAACGATCTTCCACGTGTCCGGGTCGCTGGACTTCGGCTTACCCTCAGCGACCGAATAGGCGCAGTAGCCACCGTATTCCGGCGCAAACGCGTCGGGGTCAGCGGCAAATCGATCTCGGTTCTCGGCACTGTCGAAGAGCCATTCTGCTCCCTTCCAGATATACTCAAATTCGGGTTTGCCCCTTGTCGCGGTTTTTAACGTGTGATAAGCGACGGTGTCATAACCGTTGATCGCCAATCCGTCGGCGGTCTTATTCACCAATTCGACCGACGAATTAACTGCCCCGGACCCGCACGCCGCGAAAAAAATAACCGCCAAAATAATAAAAGACGAAAAAGTGCGAACGGAAGTCTCAATTATTCGTCCAAATAGAGTATCTTTCATCAACCAGACAATACCAAAAGCCGCCGGAAGTATTTCCGGCTGCAGCCACCTGCATCGAGCGGTCTCCGACTCTCGAGGGCAGCCTGCGATATCCGCTAGTCGGTTGGGAGTTGCATTGCGGTCGGGAGACGGCGGAACCGCAAGCTTTCTGATGATCCGGCCAATGTTTATAGTTTCTGCTTTGCCAGGCGGATAAGGTCTAGCATATATCACCACTAAATGAGAGCTTCCGCCAACTCAATCCTAAACAGCGACGGCGCCGCCGCATGAGGAGCCAGAGCCTGCTGTACAACCGAAACAATGATCGTCCGTAATGATCTGCCGTTCCCTCAGTCGCGTGTAGTCGAGATCAAAGATCGACGTTGGCAATTCACCGGAAATGTTCAGGCCGAGCATCTGGTTAAAATCGCAATCGTAGAGATAACCCCGCCAATCGACGCTCAACATCGTTCGGCACATCAGTCCATCCAAAGTCGCAGGATTGAAGGCGTTTACGAGTCTCGCCATATAGGCACTTTCGTTTCCCGACCGCCTGAGCCAATCAAGGTAACGTGCGATCGGCATATTGGTGATCGTGAACAGGTTGTTGAACACGATGCCGTAGCGATCGGCGAGTTCCCGTCTGAAGTCTTCCTCGATCGAAGACTGCTCAGGTGGAAGGAACGCTCCGACCGGATTGTAAACAAGATCGAGCACTAACGCAGGATCGATCCCGTGCCCGACGTTGTTCAATCGTTTCAACCCGTCGATAGACTTTTCGAACACCCCGCGTCCCCGCTGTGCGTCGGTCTGCTGCTCCTGGAAATAAGGAAGGCTGCAGACGACTTCGACCTTGTTCTTGGCAAAGAAGTCGGGAAGATCATCCTGGCCTTTCTCAAACATCACGGTAAGGTTATGTCGAACGATCACTTTTGCACCGAGATTACGTGCGCTTTCCACCAGAAAACGGAAATCGGGAACAAGCTCCGGGGCTCCACCCGTAATGTCTAGAGTCTGGGTGCGATGCCTTTCAATAACCCCGAGGCACGCCTCGATCACATCCCTTGTTATGATCTCAGTTCTATTTGGCCCAGCATCCACATGGCAGTGTTTACAAGCCTGGTTGCATAGCTTTCCGACGTTGACCTGGAGCGTATCGATATTGATGGAGCGAAGGCCTTCTGCCGGTAACGTGCTGCGAAAACTGACTAGAGCCTTCGGGATAGCACGCTCACCATTTCTAGTGATCTGAACTTTGGCTGAGTCCATAACTTTGATCGCTCGCATTCCAAAAGTCCGCTTTACATCGACACCTTATCGTGTGCATTATGCGACTGGATCCCGTGAATAAGGCTTGCTCCGCCTCGGATGGCGGACGCTAGATGCATTGCTTCCGTCATTTGGTCCATATTCGAACCATTCTCGAGAGACGAGTTTGTGAAAGCGTCGATGCAATACGGACACTGAACCGTGACCGCGACGGCCAGTCCGATCAATGCTTTTTCCCTTTTCGACAAAGCTCCGTCTTCCTGACACGCTTGGTACCAGGCCAAAAACTTTTCAAAAAGCTCCGGCTTATACTTCGCGATATCGCCGAAACGACCAAGATCCTCTTCGTTGTAATAATGCATAGTTAAAGTGATTCGTTAACAGATAACAGCGTCATCGCCGATATCAGCAACAGGCGTCCGTCGAACACTGCTCACCGGAAAGATCGGTGAGGTCATATTCCATCCCTTTCGTTTCCCGCGGATGCCGCTTTTCGATTCTGTGACAGTCAAATTCAATTGCGTTATCCAGTTCTATATTTTCGATCGGATGTACCGCAATGATCTGCGAGGCGTAAGGCTCGCTGTTGTAAATGTTGAAGGTCTTGTCGCAGACTGCCATCCGTGCTCCGCGTTCGAGCACATGACCGTCGTCGTCAACAACTTTTTTCCAAGGCCCTTTGTAGATCACCGCCTGGTTGAGCTCCCAGCACTCTCCCTGCTTTCCCTTGAATGCGACGACCGTCACCGAGCGAAACTCGACGCCCTCAACCACGCGCCACGGTTGCTCGTCTCGCTTCACGATCTCGATCCCATAGAAGCCCGCATTTTCAAATGCTTCGATAAAGAGGTCCTCGCGAAAGGCTCCCGAAATACAACCGGACCATAATTCAGGATCCGACTGAAGATGTTCGGGCACATCCTCATCAGCGACGATATCCGAGATCGCAACGCGTCCGCCGCGTTTGAGAACACGAAACATCTCACGGAACATTCGCTCCTTATCTTCTGGCTTTACTAAATTAAGAACACAGTTTGATAGGATCACGTCGATTGAGTCGTCAGCGATCATAGGAGCTTCGTTCCGGGCCTTTGCGACAAAGTCGTCGAAGCGAGCAATTTCTTCGGCGCTTTTGATCGGATTGTCCAATAAGTAGCGGTCGACTTCTTCCAGGTCAAGTTGAAGATCCTGGATTCGGCCATAACGGAATTCAATATTCGCGTATCCAATCGTCGATGCTATTTCCTCACGATATTTTTCAGCCAGCGCAAGCATCTCTAAATTCGTATCGACGCCTATCACTCTGCCCATTTCACCAACTATCTGCGAAGCAATGTAGCAAATCTTGCCTCCACCCGAGCCAAGGTCTAAAACGGTGTCCCCCTCTTTAACGAAAGCAGAAGGATCTCCGCAACCATAATCGCGTTCGATGATCTCGACTGGCAAGATCTTCAGATACTTCGGGTCGTATTCGACCGGGCAGCAGAGAGCTTCTTCCTTATCCTGTGAGGCAGCACCGTATCTGGCACGGACCGCATTTTCAACATCGAATGCCATATATCTAATTATGCTAACAAACTTACCAATGTCACAACGAACTAACGATACCTCAGACACGATACACCTACTCTAACCATAAGATTCAAATCCTCTCCGGGTTTATTTCCGAATCCGATACTTTTTTCGCTCTTCGAGCACATATTCACGTCGAAAAAAGTATTTTCCCGACGAACGCCGAATAATTTGGTTTGCGATGAAAACAGAAATTAGAATCAGGAGATAGAGAGGAGCCGTTCAGCGACGGATAAAAACGAGCACGGCGACGCTTCGAATTAGCCGAGTGCTGATATGAAGCCGGACAAAAAACCAAGTTATGTTTTCGCGTGCTTCAAGATCATTCGAGCAAACTGCAAGTTCTCTGTCTCGCTGAGATCGCTGATAACGAAAACCGCACGATTGCCTGACTCGAACTCGGCAATCTGGTAGTTGTCCATCGGCGTCGAGGCGATCACGTCCGAGCCGCGGCTATGATCGACAGGTGCTTTCAGAACCGATATCAGCTTCGCTCCGCTTCGGAAGATAACGTGCGAGTATTTTTTACCTTTGAAGATGCAGTCATGTTCTTCAACGAACTCTAGATCGGCAAAATCCGACTTCAATGGAGTGTACTCGGGCGTGATCTCTTCTGCCGCCTTGTTGCCAAACTTCAATCCACAGTCCTTATGATTGCCGATCGCGTCATGAAGTGCGGCGATCAAATCGGTGTGCTCAGCCGACTGCACGATCCCGAGATCAAGGGCTTGTGGCAACGGTGAGGTGTCACGCCCGATGTAGAACGCGAGGCTCAAAGCCGCAACGGCTACGACGCCGGCAAAAGTAAAAGAGGGAATCAGGTAGCGAGACGGCCTTGTGCAGCCATACTCATGAAGCCGTGAACGTACTCGCGTCGCGAGCACAGGACTAAACACCGCAGACGATCGAGCAACTGATCTGATCCGCGAACGTAACTCACGCCGCTCAGCCAATGTTTCTCGGCAACCGACGCAGTTTGTTAGATGGCGGATCAACTCATGATTAGTCTCTACGGAGAGTTCGTCACTCAAATATGAATCCACTATTTCGTCAAAGTCTTTGCAGTTCATAACTCAAGCACTCCTAGCTTTGAATCCCATTGCTATCGGATGAGCAGCGAGATCGGCTCGAAGTATCTTCCGGCCGCGATGAAGTCGCGACATTACTGTTCCGATCGGGATTGCCAATATGTCAGCTACTTCCTTGTAGGCGAAGTCCTCCACATCGGCCATCACGACAACGGTCCGAAAGTGTTCAGGCAGCTTTTCTAGCGCCGCAAGGATGTCTTCATCCGTAATGTTCTGCGGCACTGTCGGCTCAAACGCTACGGTCGAAGCAATCTGTTCATCTTGATCTCGTACGATCCGCAAACGTGAAAGTTTTCCGATCCGTTTTGCATTAGTGTGATGCAGTATCGTCATCAACCAGGCCTTGCAGTTTGTGCCCTTTTCATAACGATGAAATGACTTAAACGCCTGGACAAAAGTTTCCTGAGTCAGGTCCTCAGCCTCGCTCACGTCACGCGAAAGCCACAATGCGACGCGATATACATCCCCAAGCAGTGGCATTGCCTCTATCTCGAAATGATCTAGTTCTTCCTGCTTGTCTTTCAAGAATCCGAACATATTCCGGCTAATAATATCAATTTCAGACGAGTTTATTCCCGATCTCATCAAAAAGAGCGGCGTGATAGATCCCGCCGCTCTCCATAAATCTTCCGAGAGTTTGTTTTACGGCAACATTGTCATCGGTATTGTTGCCATTATATTGCCCTCGGCAATGTTTGTTCCGCCGCCGGTCGTCAGGGCACCGGGTTCGCGAAAGCCGCCGATGAACGAGGCCAGAATGTTCTCGTTGAAAATATTGTTTATAGAACCGGTGCTGATCGCGAGCGCATAGCCATATCGCGTGATGTGATTGTTATAGATGTTGTCGCCACGCGGGCCTTCATTTCCGGCATTCGGCGCCGGATTGTAGCAGATCCCGAGCAAGTTGCTCGACGGAGTCGCTCCGCCGGTGATGACGTTTTCGAAGATGCGATTACCCGTCGAGAATGCACCGCGAACAAAAATCCCTAGATTGACCGAAGTGATCACATTGTTCTCAACGAGTGCACCGCGTGTTTGCACTAGATTCACTCCGATCTCGCTTGGGCCGTTGTTCGGCGGTAGTCCCCGTCCGACAACCTGTAAGTTGCGAAAACGCACATTTTCAGAGTTCATAGCGTTCAGGTTTACATTGAAGCCGCCGACCTTGCCGTTACGAACCTCGACGCCCTTTTGCCCTTCGACCAAAACGCCCGAGCCGGTTCCCGGTGTTTCGGTTGTAACCGAATTTCCTCCGAGATCGAGTGTCACATTCGACCCTCTTATCACGATCGCGTTTCCGTTTCGAACATTAAGATCGTCGCGTAAACGATAGACACCCGGACGGGTGATAACGATCTGTCGGTTGCCGTGCCATGAAGCTCCCAATTCAAAAGAGCTTCCTTCCTGTGCGGATGCGAAGCTTGTAAATGCTGCGATGATCGCAAGCGTAAAAATAAATCCAATTCCTTTCTTTTGCATGACATTACTCCTGTTTTTACTTGGTATCGGTCCTGAGACACATCTATAGCCTTCAACCGCACAGTACGGCTTCGCGAAACATGATTTGTTTCGTGGACCTTAGTTAGCTCTCGGAACTGAACAAAAGAAGCCGGAACAAGTGAGTTTTATTCCGAAGAAAAAAGAATTTGCTGCGGGAATAAAATCGACTCGCTTTTGCTTCTAGTTTGTTGTCAAGCAACAAACGAAATCATTTAGGAGTCAATGAAATGAAAAGAATTCTAGTAAGCAGTTTATTTGCAACCATGGTTGTCTTTGCTCTAACCTTCGGCGTACGGGCACAGGAGATGAAAGATAAAGAGTTGATGGAAATGAAACCCATCGTCGCCGTGATAAGCGCTGAGTGGTGCCCCTACTGCAAAAATGTCGAACCGGTGATGATGCAGCTGATGAAAGATTACGGCGAGAAGTTAAGTTTTGTGGTTTTTGATGTAACGAACGATGAGATGATAAAGAAATCAATGATGAAAGCTGAAAAACTCGGCCTTAGCGAATTCTTTAAAGACTATAAGAAAAAGACCTCAGCCGTCGCCGTTCTCAAAGACAAAAAAGTCGTGTATAAGACATTTAACAACGCGAAACGCGAAGATTACGAAATGGCCTTTGAGAAAGCACTAAAATAAGTTTCCGCCGAACATCGCCGCCATTTAGCCGTCCGAAAATTCGGGCGGCCGGTGGTGACTACGCCTGATCTGTTGAAGAGTTGGAATCTGAAGATCAAGCCTTCGCAGATGCACATCTGAAGAATGATCCAGACTTCACGACGATGGTAAAGTTGGGACGTGCCATCAGCGGGCTTTCGTTTGCTTCGACCATGGCCCCGAGCTAAGAAACTTACTTCTCCAAAAACCTTAGCAATTCCGCGTCGACAGTCGTCGGCTAAATAGTGAACAGTTAATAGTGACCAGTGAACAGGGAGACGGGTAACGCTAACGGAGTCTGCGAGGCCGGAATCTCGGCGTTCGACAAAGATGTAAACAGTGTCATCATCCGCATCCCGTAACTCCTGATCTTATCTAGCCTTCAGTTTTGTTGATCTTGAGGCGTACGAGCCAGTACCACCACAGCGCGTGGAAGGCTGCAAAGGTGCCGGTCAGGAGCCAGCCGATCAACGGGTATTTGAGATTGCCCTCGAGGGTTGACCATGCGAGGCCGACGGCAGCTGAAAAGGACCAGATGAGTTTTAGCTGGAGCATTCCTTTGAACGCTTCGCGGCCCGCATTTCGGCCCAGAAATGATTCGATGCCGATGCCCATCAGTGCCGCTGCGGTGAGCCGGGCGGCGAATGGATCTATCGCTATCCACCCAAGCAATCCCAGCACGTCACGCGGCACGAAAAACAACGGTATAGCGACGACCATGTCGATCGCAAAATGGATCACAAACCACATCCGCAATGCGCCGGTTACACTCGCATCGCCGGGTAGTGAATCATTTCGTTCGGACATATTTCCCTCCGTTTGTCAGATCACCTGCATTATTTCATCAAGCGGCTTTCGCTTGATATCAGGCACTTTTGCGTCGTCGGCGGGATAGCCGACGGGAATTAGGACCAACGGCACTTCGTTCTTTGGGCGTCCGAGTATCTCCTGGAGAAACTTCATCGGCGAAGGCGTGTGCGTCAGCGTCGCTAGTCCCATAGTGTGAAGTGCGGCGAGTAACAGACCAACCGCGATCCCGACTGATTCCTTCGAATAATACGTTGGCTCGCTTTCGCCGTCTTCGACGATCGTCGTGATACGGAAAACTACTATCAGGTACGGTGCGATCTCTAAAAAAGGCTTGTGTTCGTCGGTACCGAGCGGTGCCAGCCGTCGCAACCATTTGTCACTCATCCGTTTATGATAGCTTTCGTATTCTTCGGCTTCGGCGGCCTCGCGGATCTTTTGTTTAAGCTCCGCGTCCTTAATGACCACAAACCGCCATGGCTGCAAATTAGCTCCTGACGGTGCAGTCCCCGCAATTGCGATTGCACGCTCGATCAGTTCCATCGGCACTTCGCGATCCGAATACTCTCTCACTGTCCGCCGCCGCCCTATCAACTCAAAAAACCGCTTCCCGCGTTCCAACTGCTCGTCGCGTTCAACCTCGACAAATTGGAGCGGAATAAATTTCGGTTCAATAGACTCCATAAACCATTGCGCTTCGGCTCACGTTGACACTCGCATCCTTATGGAGTTCATTATACATTGACGGAGAATCTTCGGAGATGAATGGCCTTCAATGTTCGGGCCTCATTGCAATTTCCAGGGCTTTGATCCTTGAGATGAGCGTGGTCGGTTTGGTTCCGAGTAGGGTAGCGGCTCCGTTATCGCCATATATTTTGTAGTTTGTTTGTTTTAGCGTTCGGACAATATTTTCGCGTTCCAGATCCTTAAGCTCTTTATAAGTGAGGATTGATCTGGCTGCGGCGACCGACCCTTCGGTCTCGGTCACAAGCATATGATTGATAGCCTGAGGCATGCTGAATTTCAACCGGCTGCAATGGGCAAGAATAATGGCTCGCTCGACAATATTTTGCAGTTCGCGGACGTTCCCGGGATACCAATAGCCCTCCAGCGTACGGATGTCGCCCTTTGTTGGCTCCAGAACTTCGGAGTTCATCTTTGCCGCTGTTTCTTTCAGAAAATGCCTCACAAGCGGCTCGACATCCTCGAGTCTATCCCTCAACGGCGGCAAATGGATCGGGAAAACGCTGAGCCGATAGTAGAGGTCCTGACGAAAATTGCCGGCTTCGACTTCGGCCCAAAGGTTCCGATTCGTGGCCACAGTTATGCGGACATCGACGGTTCTCCCACGCTGAGATAGTCGCCATCTGCATGGCATGCGAAAAGTCTGGGACGCTCGACCTGTCGGACTACGAACTGTTCACCAATGTCGAGCCGTGTGTGATGTGTTCGTATGCCATCAAACAAACACGCATCGGGCGTGTCGTGTTTTAAAAGAACAGCAACCGATGGTGAGGTTTTTTGGAGCATTCTCCAAATCATTTTGATAATTTTCCAGAGGCGAACTGATGGACGAGCTGACCAAGAAAGAGATACTATCGATAAGCCGTAAGGCCATCACCTTACCGAAATGGCCTATCAACAGAATCCTTCAACCATAGGCGACGCCGGATGGGCGGATAAGCAGAGAATTCTCCTGGCCGACATGGCGCTCCATCTGCTACAGACGTAGCTTCGCGATGACGAGATTTCAACAGAAGATCTAAAGAGGAATCTGTTTTCCATTCTAACGATCTCGGACCAGCTCATGCCTGGCCACGATTTGAAGGCTGTGGCCGATGACTTGTATACCTCTAGTATGTCGTCGCGAACAATGCATCACAACGACCTCACGGGATACTTCCGCTAGATCTGAGGCTGGACTCACTGCAAGTCCTTCCACGCTTGAAACTCGCTGGGACGGACCTTGAACCGTGCGACATTTCCATCGTGCAAGCTCACGATCTCCTGCTCGATCAGATTGAAAACCTCTTCTCGGTCAGCTTCCCCGATCGTGCTCACATTTATCGATTCATGAATACGGGGCACAACATCATTGCCCGCAACTAGGTCCAAAATTATCGATCTTACAATCTCCTGGATCTGTGCCCGGTAACGCAACTTCATGAGGTTGGGTTCCCCCATAGCTTGCTGAATCGCCGTGTATCGTTGCGAAGATCGGGTGTACGCCCAGATGTATAGATCGCGGATCAGACTTATATCATTCTTTTCGTAAATACCGAGAAGTGCATAAACATAGGCATCTTTATCAACGTCCGTAAACGACAGCGGCCGGAGATTTTTCTTGACCATCGGGATGTTCGCGACGAGCCGCGCGGTTCTCTTGTTCACGTCTTCGAACGCCTGCAGGTATGACAGATGTATGATCGAAAATAGCGATTTTTCGAATGGATCTACAATTCGATTCATTTTTTCTATGAAGATATCGAAACACTCGCGGATCAGTTGTGGATTTTCAAGGGGAACATATGTCGAACCGCTGATCTCCACAACGATCGAGCGCAGTCTTCCGGAGGCGGCCGGATCGCCAAGCAAGTTCTCAGAGAGGAGAGCGTGAATGCTACGGATCTCATGTGACGTGATCGCGTCGTCTTCGGCGGATTCGACTATATATTCTATCGCCGCTTTATGATTCAAGATCATCTGGGCTTCGGACACTTCCTTGCCGGTCGCCGTCTCGCCCAGTTCTATCAACCGTTTGGTCTCAAGTAGGGAGTAAGTGTTCCCCTCGAGCCGGCTGGAGTTCCAAGAGAGATCGATCAACAGCCTATCCAGAATGTTTCGGGCGTAAGTTCCAGCCGGTTGAACGACCGGCTCAACCTGTCCAAGAGCCTTCAATTTTTCGCGCTGGTCGGCGGCGAGGTAGAAAGTTTCGTTCGGTTCGTAGGAGAGTAGGAATTCGTGAATGTAGCCCACCGGTGCTCGCAAGGCGAGATCTTGGGTGACGTAATTCCATAACTTCTTTGATTCTGGAGAGACGTCGATCCCTTTGAGAAAATAACCGATTTGTGATCCTGCCGTTCCGAGGCTTTCCTTATTCTCTCCAAGCACATTTGCGCCGGGCGCTTTCTCGGGCAAAACGTATACGCGTGAGCGTGCCGAACCTTTCGGAACGACTATGTTTTGTCTTGTCAATGATGCCAATGCTCTTCGAATCGCTTTGCGTTCGGTTTCATTGTTGGGAACGCCAGCTGCATCCGCGATTGAGCGGATGCTGACCTCGTCAGCATCATTCAGCAATTGAATGATGAGAGCTTCTAGTGCGGCTTTCTTTTCTCCTTTTTTCATAAGCTTCTTGGCGGTATTATAAATGGGTATTTATATGTCCCATTTACCTAAATGTTACATTATATTTGCTAATTGGGACATTGTAAAGACAAAACGGGACATATGATGTGTCCCAAATAACTTACTTGTGTCCCATTAAAGACTGGTATGGAAGGTGATCTGACATCAATACGTAAAGTAGTTTATAAAGAGCGAGATAGCTAAGGCGGGTGGTGTTTGGCGGCACTTCTTGAGATAAGATGTGTAGGGGCGGCGAAATTGCGGCATTGGAGATGTAATTGTATGCGAAAAGTACCGCTTTTCGGTACTTTGTGCAAGAAATAACTTTTGCATTCGTGATGCCGATGCACGGCCTCTTTTGAGGTATTGCATTTATCAACAAAAAAAAGGCCCCCAATAGGTGAATCCGGCGCAAACTTTGAATACGCGATCTGGAAGCCAAAATCGTTTATGCAAGGAAGCGTTTGGAGAAAGGTAGATTCCACGACCCAAAAGTGACGTTTGTCAAAGACGATATCGCGATGCACCAGCCTGAAAAAGCGTTGGCATTTCAGACAATATTGTGCAGATCTATAAAAAGGCGGTCGGCGAAAAAAAGGGGGCGGAATGAAAACCGGAGTCCAACTTCGTGGTTTGTTAATGAGCCAGAATGACTTAGGAGATAGGGTTTCGTCACATTTGATTTTCGAAAATGTCGCAGAAAAGTAAACAGCAAAATTAGTGTTTATTCTCGATCAGAATGTGTCACTTTGTTGTACTCATTAGTCTTATTTATCGACGTTCTTGTTGGGAATATTCTTGGGAAGTTGGTTGCAAGATGGTTGCAGTTTTGCCGACGCATACCTATTCATACGTTGTGATTGATACGCAGACAGCCGATTTTGATTGGTTCTGAGCGATTTTTAGCAGCTGTGATTGACCCTCAGGTTGGTTGGGGTGCGAGAGGTCGTGAGTTCAAATCTCGCCGTCCCGACCAATAAACATGGGGCTTTCGAAGAAATTCGGAGGTCCTTTCTTTTCAAGGTTGATTGCATTAGGCTGGCTTAAAAGTTGAAATGACGAGGTTATCCATTCCAACATAGACCGAGTTCTAACACAATTCGACGACAAAGCAAAAGACCTGTGTCGTTACGAACACAGGCCCTGCTAATCGGTGAAATCTGGCGATCAAGTTACCTTAACCGAACCGTGAGGTAAACCGTTTGCCCCCCGCGGGAGATCAGCAAAAGGATCGGCTTGTCGCCGGCTGAACTTAGGGCCGACTGAACATTTTCAACCGTTTTTACGGGTTGTCCGGCGACCTCGAGGATAACGTCGCCTCGTGCGATGCCGGCTTCGGCTGCGACTCCGCCTTGATCGACTTCGGTCACGATAAGCCCTTCGGTAGTCTCGGGAATGTTAAGGCGGCGGGCCGCATCTGGCGTCAACAGCTGAAGACTAAGGCCGAGTTTTCCGCCCTCGTCCTGTGCCCGTGGATTCTCGCCTTGTCCCGGAGATTTGTTGCGTGCGACACCTTCGCCGTCAAATTCATCAAGAACGGCGGACAAATCCTGCATTTTGCCCTCGCGAAGTACGGTCAACTTGATCTCGGTTCCGGGAAGTGTTCCTGCCACTTTGTTTCGCAGGACGTTACTATCCTCGATCTTCTCGCCGTTGATCGCCGTGATAATGTCGCGCCGCTTCAGGCCGGCCTTATCGGCCGCGCTCCCGGGTTCGACATTGCTGATTAGCACGCCCGATGTCGAATTAAGCTCAAGGGCCTTCGCCGTGTCTTCCGTCAGGTTTTGGATCCCGATTCCGAGGCGGCCGCGGCGGACCCGTCCGTCCTTTAGGAGTTGCTCCATCACGGATTTCGCCATGTTCGTAGGTATCGAAAATCCGATCCCGATGTTGCCGCCGCCTGAGCCCGGCGATGAAAGGATCTGTGAGTTGATACCGATCAGTTCGCCGCTCAGGTTCACGAGAGCGCCGCCGGAATTTCCCCTATTGATCGGAGCGTCTGTCTGCAGAAAATCTTCAAAACTACCGTCGCTCAAGCCTGTTCGGCGACCCTTTGCCGAAATTATTCCCGACGTTACCGACTGCCCAATACCGAGCGGATTGCCGATCGCAAGCACTATGTCGCCAACCCGGACCGTATCCGAATTGCCAAGTGTCAGGTATGGAAGATTCTGGGCCTCGATCTTTAATACGGCGAGATCACTCGGTTTATCGGTGCCGACAAGTTTGGCCTCAAAAGTCTTATTGTCGGCCATAAGAACGGTCATTTTTTCCGCACCGTCAATAACATGGGCGTTAGTAAGTATCGTTCCGTCGGCGCTGACGACCACACCGGAGCCGACCCCGCGTTGAAGCTGAGGCCGCTGATTACGAGGGGCGGGAAATTGCCTGAAGAAGTCGTCACCAAAAGGTGATTGTTCGAGGGAAGGTTGGGTTGACCGTCCCTCGGAAAGTATGCGGACGACCGCCGGCGACGTTTTTTCAACCACATCGGCGTACGACGTTCTGACGCCTTCTACCACCAACGGCTGCGACGGGGCCTGCGGTTCCGCCGGAGCGGGAGGAACGTCGGAATTAAATATCCCGCTGCCGCATCCGCTACCGGCCAAACCGGACAAGATCAAAACTACTAACAGATATTTAGTACGAAACATCACTCTTTCTCCAAAGTACAATCCTTTCCCGATTTTACAATACGAGCTTTACGAAGCAAATCGAAATTAGTTATACGTCTGGACGGGCGGGAAGTTCGAAAAGTTGAGATCAACCCTTTTGAAGTGATCTCCAGCGACCAATCATCTTTGATTCTCTCGATCTCGACAAAGCCTGCTTGGAGAATATGTCAGGTTCTTTATCATTGAGTTGCCAAGGCTTGGAACAGGTACTACTCCGGTCAGGAGGGCGACGGAGACGCATTCAAGAGCGGATCTCACGTCACGACGACCTTCGGCGTTTCGTTTTGAAAGATGTATGCGAGCGATTTATATATCAGTTTTGCACAAAGAAATGCCGGGGCGTCGAATGTCTCGACATAAGAATATTCGACCAGGTCCATACCCACGACCCGTTTCTTTTCGGCAAGGCGACGTATCAAAGCAAGTGTCTCATACCATCCGAGGCCGCCAGGTTCCGGCGTTCCGGTAGTTGGAACGATACTCGGGTCAAGTCCGTCTATATCGATCGTCAAGTAAACGGTATCTGAAAGCGAGTCTACGGCTTCGTCGATCCAGTCACTCCGTCCGACAATATCGCGAGCCCAAAAGACTTTTGTCGGCAAGCCCTCGTCTAGAGCCCGTGCTTCCTCAGCAGAGATGGACCTGATGCCAACCTGCACCGACGGTATCCGAAGATCCCTAACCACACGGGCCATTATCGAGGCATGAGAGTGCGGTGTGCCGTCGTAGGTGTCGCGAAGGTCGGCGTGGGCATCGATCTGAAGGACGCTCAGATCGTGAAACTTCTCGGCATGGGCCTTGATAACCGGAGCGGAAATGGAATGTTCGCCGCCGATCATACAAATGAACTTGCCCGTGTCGAGCAGTTCCTTTGTGTGCTCGTAAAGTGAATCCATCATCGACTCAGGCGTGGACCTGGGGAGGAATTCCTTGAGTGTGTGAATGCCGATCTTGTAAGCCTCCGCTCCCGTTTCTTCCTCGAACAGCTCCATATTTCGCGATGCATCGACTATCGCCATCGCGCCGGAACCCGTCCCAGAACCATAGGAGACGGTGCCTTCGTAGGATACGGGCAGTATGAGAATGCGGGCGGTGTCGCGGGCCGAAAATTCTGGCTCGTCGATGCCACCGAAATTCATTGGTAGTGCAGCGGATTCAGACATAGCGGTGGTGGGTAACGATTTGGCAGTGAATAGTGCCCAGTTGTCTGGCCACCGACCACAGACAACAGACCACTTTTTTAAGGCACGTCAATCGTCATATCCTTGCCGGAAAAAACAAAGGTCGGGCGTTTTCGGCCCTTCATAAATTTCGCGGCAGTCTGTGATAGAGCAGTGATGACCATCGGCAACGCTATCGACGGGTCGGCCGGAACATATGCCGTGGTGGCACCCCGTACAAGCTTACCAAACGGAGAAGTATGACCGCCGCCGAATGACGGTGTTCGGGTGTCGACCGGCGCGGAATCGGTCGCGATCGAAATGGCATATTTATGCCCGCGCATCGTGGTCCTGGTTATATAGGAACAATATTCCGTAAGGTTTATCATCTTCTGGCTGGACACGCTGCCAAGAGCTATCACGCCGGAATGTCGTGTCCGCTGTGTTATCTGCATCATATCCATCGTGTCCTGTGTTATATCGAACATGAGCTGAGATTTTTTTTCAAAACGTGCGCGGGCAATACCGATCGCCATTTCCGAGCCGACCAGGTCCGGGCAAAACACAGGGATCCGAGCCTTGTATGCTGAGGTCATCACACCGTCCTCGTGGGCGATCTCCGCAAGTTCGCGTCCCAACAGATGGAGATATTCTCGGGTTGAATAGGAACGCGTGAGATCAAGCTGATTTATTACGCTGCCGATCCATTCGTCTGCTTCCTGGTATTCCTCGCTGTTGGCCAGGACATCGCCAATTCTGACTATGTCGGCGGATTCAAGGTCTTCATCGTTCATGCTGGGATGCGCCTGAAAATGATTCCGTCCTAACGTTTCATGAATATCGTGGTAGAGCACGGTTCCGGACATTACCAGAACGTCGACAAAACGATTTTTTATTACATATGCGAGCAACCTGCGCATGCCGGACGGTATCAGATTGCCCGAACCGCATATGTAGATCGTCGAATTGTCGTCGAGCATGTCCAGCCATATCCGATGGGCCTCGGCAAGTTGCTTCGCTCCAAAGCCCGCACCTTCCATCTTCTCCAAAAGGCCCGCAACTGAACGGTCGCGGTCGATCGGCACCGGGCGGGTCGGGACGGTAAGGAATTTAGCGGACTTAGATTTTTTTTGCGCTACCATTATAAATTCTCCACGTTATATAGTTGATCGATTTCATTACTCGCAGCCATGCATCCTCGCGGCCTTAACTGCCGTTGGGAGACAGATATGTATAACTTTTTGCCTGATTATCGTAGAACTCGATGAGCTGGTTGCCCTGTTTTGAAGACAAATGGCCGTCCTTGATCCTCTTCAACACACTTCGCCGAAAATGATCGTGAAGCTGCATTTCGTCGAAGCGCACTGCCGCAAGCGAGTCGGCCAATGTGGCCCCCGCGATCACTTTTTTTATGATGTGCCCGTCGTCTCCGATAAAAATATGCGCTTCGTGCGGAACGCCAAAGAGGTTATGGTTGTTGCCCATTACCTCCTGATAAGCACCTACCAACATAATCGCAAGATAGTAAGGCTCGCCCTTTACAAGCTTATGGAGCTCAAGGACAGGCTTTATGTCGTGCAGGTCGACGAACTTATCGACAATTCCGTCCGAATCGCATGTAATGTCACATAGCGTAGCATATTCTGTCGGCTTTTTGTTGAGCTTATGTATCGGGAGTATAGGAAAAAGCTGCTCCAGGGCCCAGTTGTCCGGAATTGATCGAAAAACGGAAAAATTGGCCAGATATTTAGCACACATCAGCCGCCGTAGATCGTCGAACTCCTCGGAGACATATTTCTTTTGTTGGGCGAATAGGTCGGCTTTTTCGCAAATGTCCCAGAAAAGGACTTCGCCTTTACCCTTGTCCTCAAGCGATATGAGTCCGAGATTGAACATCGTGAACAGCTCTTCGCGATGTTCGAGGGCATCGTGATAGTACTCGCGATAGTTCTTTCCATTGATCGTCTCGCGAAGATCGCCAAGCTCGCGGACCACTTGCGGATCGTTTACCCCGACGCTCATCGGGGTTAGGTCCTCAACTACCGTCTCTATTTCGTCTTGTACGTTGGTGACGAGGATCGCGTGATATGCAGATAAATATCGCCCGGACTCCTGGATGATCGTCGGATGCGGGACATTTTCATCGTCGCAAACGGTTTTGATCACGTAAATGACATCATTCGCAAATTCCTGAGCGTTATAATTCGCGGATGATTCGAACGATGTGCGTGAGCCGTCGTAATCGACCGCCATGCCGCCGCCGACATCCAGGTATTCGATAGGAATTCCCATCTGGCGGATCTTTGCATAGGTTCTGGCCGCCTCTTTCATCGCATTCTTTATGCGTTTTATATCGGTAAGCTGCGAGCCGATATGAAAATGCAGAAGCCTGAGCATATCGATACGACCCGCTTCCTGAAGCTGACGGATCACATCGAGGATCTCAGTCGTCGTTAGACCGAATTTCGCGGCCTCGCCTCCTGATTTTTCCCATTTTCCGCTGCCTTTGGAATAAAGCTTTACACGAACCCCGAGCATTGGAAGATCCGCATCAGGATCTTCTGCCTTCGTTTCCGAAATTAGGCTAAAGGTGTGATCAAGCTCGCTCATCTTTTCGATAACGATCACGACATTCTTCCCGGCAGCAGCACCGGCGAATGCGAGCTTTACAAAATCGCGGTCCTTAAAACCATTCAGAACAAGCAGGCTATCCTTTGACTGCTCGATCCCTAGTGCGGCATATAGCTCCGCTTTTGATCCCGCCTCTAAACCAAAGTTATAACGCGATCCTTCCCTTAGATATTCCTCGATGACGGCTCGATTCTGGTTAACCTTCATCGGATAAACACACAAGTGTCCGCCATCGTACTCGAATTCACGAATAGATTTTTTGAACGCTGTATGAAGCCGTCGGATCTGTCCGAATAATAGTTGGGGGAAACGCAGAAGTACGGGTGGATGAATACCGCGTTTGCGAAGATCGTCGATTATCTCCTTAAGATCTGCCGTTACATTTTCGTTATCAGGCGAGATCACTGTCAGGTTCCCCTTCCGGTTCACACCGAAATAACCGGCGCCCCAGTTGTCGATACCATAGATCTCTTTTGTTCGCTCAATGACAGTGCTCAAAGACTCGCCCTCCGCGTGCAGTGTCGACAAGATGACCGGAATTACAAAAACCGTAAGTGTATCAAAAATAAAAACCTAGAACAATAGGCCCATTTTTACAGGGGCTGGTAGGGCAGGTTCTGCACATTAACGGGATTACCCGTTCAGAGCGGGTACGTGGGTATGCGGCCGTATGAACAACGGGCGTTCTTAGGCAATTATGGTAACGGTCCAAAATCGAGATTTCGGAGCAAATAGAACGAAATGGCACAAGCATTGCACTTTCACTGGCGAGATGGCCGGGCACGGCCCTCAATGGAAACTGGAAACCCAACAAAATACTGGACTTTCGGGTGGTTACCAGATAGGAACGAACGTGAATTAACAAAAAATGGTGACAGAAAGTGTCATCTATCTCGGAATAATGAGGTGAATCGAATGATCTACAGAGATGCGAAAGGGTTTTCGCTGATAGAGCTCTTGATAGTTGTAGTTATTATCGGTATCGTTGCTGCTCTTGCTGTACCGGCATTCCAGCGCGGTATAATTGCCGCCGAGAATCGGAGTGTCCATACGACGATGAAGGTTATGAGTTCGAGCCAGGCGATGTTCTTTTCTCAGAATCAGCGGTTCGCTCGTCTCGACGAGCTAAACAGCCTTAACGCGAATGGTCTGGGCACCATCGTCGTGAATCGCATGTTCAGGCATAACTTTACTTTCGAGATGACACCGTTAAATCCGACGGATGCTGAACTTCGCGAAGGATTCACGATAGGTGCGTTCCGCGATGCGGGCGGGGTGACTTATAGATTTGAGGTCACGAACGAAGGCGTGCAGAGAGTGTTGCCCGGAGCAGAAGACAACTAGGACAG
This sequence comes from Pyrinomonadaceae bacterium, assembly GCA_041750855.1. Taxonomy (GTDB): domain Bacteria; phylum Acidobacteriota; class Blastocatellia; order Pyrinomonadales; family Pyrinomonadaceae; genus OLB17. Next base: position 32,267 of record JBGSYT010000068.1, read on the forward strand.
AAGCAGTCCGACACGACCCTCATTAGTTGAGGAACAGAAAATGAGCGTATTCGAAGACCTGATTGACGAACTCAAGAATGAAAATCTTCTTGAAGATACGGTGATCGATGTAAAGCGGGCCGATGCCGCGGCCCGCCTGGCAGCGTCGCATGAACAGGTAAAAGGCCCGAAACAGGGATCAGCCGAAGAAAGCACAGGTGAAGCCGACGCCGCCTGGGCGGATCCTGCCGATGAACTTATCGAGCTAGACGTTCCAAACATCGCGAAACCGTCGAGCGAATCGGATTTTTATCGAAAACGAGCGATGGACGAGGTTTCGGGCCTTCAAATGGTCGACCACGTTTTCTCAGGCGTCGAACGTGAACATCTAAAGATCGTACCTGTGTCGTACGACGAGCTCCAGGCTAAGAAGGCCCTGCACAAATTTCTTCAGGTAGCGGGTAATGTCAAGTCGCCAGATCATGCAGCGGCGGAATTTCTTCTTCGTGAGGAAACAGAGGCGTGGAACTTTGCTCTCTACGAGCGTGACCAAAGAATCTCTGTCACGAATATCCGCCGTTTTTGCGAAGAGTCTCGCCCCGTTCTCAGTTCTCAGGCACTGATCTCTCTTGCAAGGTTCTACCGCAACTCACCGTTTTCGGAAGATGTCCGAAGTAAATTCGACTATATATTCACACGGCTTTTCTCGCGCGATGCAGGCGACGGCACCCGCCAAATGTTGTTCGAACATTCGGAAATGATCGGACACATAAATACTCTTTATGGAAACTGGTCGAGCATTGCAATGTATTCAAGCGGTGAGGACAAGATCGAGGTGTCCCTTACCGTTACACGCTTTAACGAGTTCAGGGCTGACGCAGAAGCGGCCAGCTCTTATGATGAGTTGCTTGAGTCGGATTTCTTTAACCGGGTTCGAGCTTACAAAGAATCGTGCGCCGAGATGTTCTTTGTGCCCGAGGTGGTTGCGGCTGCAATAAACTGCAATCTGGCCATCGGCAACCAATATGTTGAGTTGATCGGTCGGGAACGTGCGGAGATCGGAGCGGAGAGTGTCGAACAAAAGTACGGGCTCACAGACGATCAACTGATTTCGACGGCGGCCGCTCGCACTATCGTTCTCACAGATGTCCTTCAGATTGAGCCGCGTGAAGGACACTTTGAAAATGAAGGCCCCAAAGAAGTACCGTCCGCGACCGAAAAGATACCCATACGGGTAGGAGCTCCAGCTCATGACGAGGTTGCATCGGTTGACCTTTTCGGGGGGAACCGATGGCTTTTGGCCATTTGTGTATTTTGCATACTCGTTAGCGGGGGAATTTATATATGGGCCGAAAAGTTTGCGGGCGGCGGTGAAAGCGATTCGGTTGTAGTTGCTGCTCCGGTGGCAATAAACGATCCGGAGCTTGAGAAGTTCATTAGAAGCCCTCGATCGAGCAGAGACACCTTTTACGCGGTTGTCCAGCCTTCTTTTGAAGCATTAGGCGAGGATGATCGAAAAGGAGTGCTTGCCCGCGCCAAAAAGTTTGCGGAGTCAAAGAATCTTGTGAAAGTAAATCTGCTCAATACTGAGGGGCGCACCGTGGCGTTCGCGTCGAAGGATAGGTTGGAATTGGTCAACGAATAACGATTAACATCTACTTGGAACAGCAGGGGCCCGCCCGAGAAAGGCGGGCTTTTGTAATGCTGAAATTCGAATTGAATTGCCTTAAATAGTACGAAAATGTAGTGGCCATTTATATTAGCGACATATTTGTCGGATATTGTAATTTGGCCTTCGTTGCGATGGCAGGCTAAATATGAGGTTTTTCATAAGTTATCCGAAATGTATGCACACGGAATGAATCTTGCATCATGGCCGAATGTAGAACGGGCAGCGGACACCACCTGCTAGGTGATATCGATAACAGCCCACGAAAATTCAAAATTTATTCCTTTTCGGACGCTGGAGCGGCTGAAGAGGTTATATGTTACCAAGGTAGACAGCTTAAATCCGGAGTGAATAATGAATATTAAGTCGATCCTGTCCTTTGCTGCGGAGAACGAGGCAAAGTTTGTTTCCGTCCGGTTTACGGACCTGCCCGGTGCCTGGCACCATCTTACCTATCCGATTCATAACCTTACCGAAGATGTTTTCGAGGATGGATTCGGTTTCGACGCTTCAAGCCTTCGAGGCTGGGCGGCCATAAATGAATCGGACATGCTTTTGATCCCGGACGATTCACGCGTATGGATAGACCCCTTCGCGGACGAAACGACGATCTGCCTAATTGCAAACGTCGTTGAACCTATCACTAAGGAAGGCTACGGGCTCGACCCAAGATCTGTAGCGGTCCGGTCGGAGAGCTACCTGCGATTCACGGGAATCGCCGATACAATAAACGTCGGCCCGGAAGCGGAATTTTTTATTTTTGACAGCGCCAAGTTCCATAACAATCAGAATTCTTCAGGCTTTACTATCGATTCCGAGGAAGGCCACTGGAACTCCGGCCGCGCTGGCAGCGACGAAAATCCCAACCTCGGCTATCACATCCGGCCAAAGGAAGGATATGTCCCGGTCGCGCCGATGGACACGCTTATCGACCTGCGAAATACGATATCGATAATACTTGGCGACGTCGGGATCGACGTCGAGTGTCATCACCACGAGGTCGCGACCGCAGGGCAGTGCGAGATCGACTTCAGGTTTTCCAACCTGCTCCATACCGCCGATAACGTAATGCTTTTCAAGAATGTCGTGAAAAATACGGCGGTTCTTCATGGGAAAACGGCTACTTTTATGCCCAAGCCGCTGTACGGCGACAACGGATCCGGGATGCATTGCCATCAGTCGTTGTGGAAGGATGGACAACCGCTGTTTGCCGGCGAAGAGTACGCAGGCCTTTCCGAGTTGGCAAAGTTTTATATTGGCGGCTTGCTAAAGCATGCCCCGGCCCTTGTTGCATTTGCAGCACCAACCACAAACAGCTACAAGAGGCTTGTTCCGGGATTTGAGGCCCCGGTGAATCTAGCCTACTCTGCCCGGAACCGTTCCGCGGCTGTCCGTATCCCGATGTTCTCGCCGTCACCTAAGGCGAAACGGTTGGAGTTCAGGCCGCCAGATCCGAGCTGTAATCCATACCTCACCTTCGCGGCGTTGTTAATGGCGGGCCTCGACGGCATCCAGAACCGGATCGATCCCGGCGAGCCTCTGGATAAGGACATTTATGATCTGCCGCCAGAGGAGCTTGCCGGTGTTCCGTCGCTACCCGGAAGCTTGGACGAGGCCCTGCGGGCACTCGAAGCTGATCATGAATTTCTCCTTAAAGGTGATGTTTTCACCCCTAAACTGATCGAAAGATGGATCGGCTATAAGCGCGAGAAAGAGATCACGCCCCTGCGGCTTAGGCCTCATCCGCTTGAGTTTTCAATGTATTTCGATGTCTGATCGGTAAACCGAAACGGGTATTTTGGGGCGTTATCAAGAGCCCCTTTTTCATCTGGCCCTCTTTCTCCCGACGCAATGTCGGTCAGAACCAGTCCTACAAGAATGTAAGATTTATCTAGTTTGGTTCTCCTCCGCCGGCGTCAACCGATCTCCGTGTCAAGCGGTACACCTTTGAGACGAGTTTTGATTCTGGTAATCTGGTGACCAGGAGCGTACGGACATCTTTCGCTCTTCTAAGTAATCCTTTGAGCATCGATGAAGTTTTCCATTACAGGTCTCGTGTTTGTTGCATCGGCGATCTTCACCGGCTGCGTTTATCAGGGTGACAAGCCTGCAATGCCGAATGCGAACAGAGCGTCAGCGTCGCCGTCGTACTCCAACAGCAATGCAAATGGAGTCGTTATAGAGCCTGCGCCGCAGTCAGGTGATAACTCTGCGATGGCCAACCGACTTTCACCGTCGCGTAACCGAAAGATCGAAGAAATGCGGCTGAAACCGCCGGATCCGAACGCTCCGAAACCCGATGTTGAGCAGATCCTGAAGAGTTCGACACGCCCGGCGCCCGAAAATTCCGAGTTTTCCGTCGCGCTGACTGACATCCTGATCGAGCGCCGAGTTTTCCCGTCACATCCTCAGTTGAGCAAAGTTGAGAAAGTTACGGAAGGTGAGGCGAAGCGCCTGACAGTTTGGCTTCGTGACGGCCGCGTGCTTGAAGCACCGGGGGACTCGGTTGAGGGCCTTTCTACAGTTTCATCGGCAACGATCTTGAAAGCGGTAGGTATAGATGCGCGTGCGGGCCAGCCTGTGCAATCCAAGCCGGGAGTTGATCGCGGCAAGAAGCCTCTAGATTGAACGCGAACTTGTTGTATAATGACAGACGGTATGGAGCGGATTACCGTCATTTGCCCCGGCTGTGAATCGAGTCTGACCGTTGACGGGCAGACCGGAGCCATCATTGCCCACGCAGAGAAAAAGAAAACCCTCGGATCTTTCGATGAATTGAAAGGTGAACTTGGTAAGCAAAAGGAGATCCGCGACGCTCTGTTTTCCCAGGAAATGTCGTCATTGAAGGACCGGGAACGGATTCTCGAAGAAAAATTCAAGGAAGCTATGAAACGGGCCGACATTGATAAGGACAAGCCGTTTCGCAATCCGCTCGATATGGAATAGAACGAGCTAGGTCGGCGGAACACCTCCGGCGACTTTCACTTTCCATCCACGCACTGCATCGCCACAAATGACCGCTCCTCAAACCGAAATTCTGCAAAATGCCGATAGAGCAGACCGCGTGATCGTCGCCCTCGATGTTGACTCGACCGGGAAGGCCCGTGAGATCGTCGCAGAGCTTGAAGGCGTGGCCACTACGTTCAAGGTTGGGCTTCAACTGTTCACGAATTCGGGGCCAGGGCTTGTAGAGGAGCTTGTGTCGGCAGGGAAGAAAGTATTTCTGGACCTGAAGTTTCACGACATTCCGAACACGGTGGCGAAAGCAGGCATCGAAGCCGCAAGGCTTGGTGTGTGGATGTTCAACGTTCACGCTTCCGGCGGCTCGGAGATGATGAAGAGAACCAAAAATGATGTTGCCGAGTTTTGCGATACAACAGACAGGGTGTGTCCGCTCATCATTGGTGTGACGGTGTTGACCAGCATGGACGAGAAAAGTTTGGCGGAAACCGCAGCTGACGGCAATATCGAGAACCGGGTCGTAAGCCTCGCAAGATTAGCGAACGCCTCGGGCCTGGATGGTATTGTCGCATCAGCAAAGGAGGCTTCGGCGGTCAGGTCCGCTGTCGAGAATCCCGGATTTCTTATCGTCACTCCCGGCGTAAGGCCAATAGATGGAACAAAAGACGACCAGATGCGTGTAATGGCTCCAGGAGCGGCACTCTCTGCTGGCGCGAGCCATCTCGTCGTCGGACGCCCGATCGTTGCTTCTTCAGATCGGCGGAGAGCATTTTCCGACATTTTGGATGACTTGGACCGGAACCCATGACCACCTCTGTTTTTATGTTCGAACGATCGATCAATAGATTTTCCGGAATAACGCAGGCTTCTTTTTTGGTTGCCGCTGCGGCCTCTCTTTGCATTGCGATTGTCGCCCTTACCTTTTCAGGGCTGGCGGAAGCTTCGGCCGACCAGGGTTTTCGTGTAGGCGAACGGCTTACCTACACCGTAGGGTTCGAAAAGTTCTCAAATGTGGCATTCGCGGAGCTGCACACGGTCTCGAGGGGAAAGATAGGCGAGATTGAGGCGGTCGAGTTGCGGGCAAGAGTAAAGACGCTTGAATTGATGAGCGCCGCGTTTTACCTTGTGGACGAATCACATGCCGTCTTTGCGTCGGCAGATTCCGGACTTCCGCTCTATGTTTCGCGAACGCAGCATGTCGGCGGTCTTCCAAGAGAATCAGTACAGAATTTTCTTTCCTCCCCAACTTCAAATTATGACCTGCTGACTACGATATACCGTTTACGGCAGTCGGATGGTTCCGGCACATTCAATATTTTCGAAGGCGAGAGGATCTATCCGCTGATGTTCACTATGACCGGCAACGAAAGGGTCAAAACGGATGCGGGAGAGTTCGAGACGTCGATCCATACTGTGCAGAGCGAGTATTTTACGGAGATGGGCATTCGGGACCTTCGTATCAACCTAAGTGTTGACGAGGCAAAGATACCGGTCATAATTCGTTTCAGGACGTCGAAGGGGGCGTTTCGGGCATCCGTCAACAGCATCCAGAATCTTGAGCCTGTTGCGGAACCGGCCCCAACCATTCTGCCCCCAAGTACGCCGACGCCGACGCCGGCACCGGCACCTACGCCAGTTGCGTACGTCGAAAACCAGCCGCTCGGGGTCGACCTTTCTTTTGTCCTCGGTGAGACGCTCGATTACCGAGTCTCAGTCGGTGACCAGCCGGTAGCTTCGTTCACGCTTCAGGCGGCCGAACGCAAACAATTCCAGGGCGGCGACGGTTTGTTGCTTGCCGCTGCTTTTACCGAGGTTACGGGAGCTAACGGACTTTTCGGGCCAAATGATTCAATTAAGACCATCGTCGACCCGGCGACTCTCAGTCCCCGACGGCTTGAGATCAAGTTTACCGGCCAGCTTGGTTCCCTGAACAAGACGGTGGAATTTGACGATAAGACGAACACCATCTCTTTCGGTGGCACATCTCGGGTTGAGGCGCCGGTCGGTACGCACAGCATACTCAGTCTTGTTTATGCAATGCGGTCGTTTAACCTCAAGCCAAGCCTCGACGCCTCGAATCCGATCAATGACACCCGTGTTGCCGTCTTTTGGGATGCCCGGCCTTATATCTTCACGCTTCGCCCTGCGCACGCGGAGCTGCTCAACTCTCGGGGTGAAAAGGTGTCTGCACAAATGATCTCGATATCGACCGGCAACCGTGAGCTCGACTCTTTGAACATCAAGGTCTGGCTCACGAACGACTCGAGGCGGATACCCCTTCGATTCTCGCTCGGGCGATATCAGGCTGATCTATTAGCTGACCGGGTCGTTACACCTAAATAGAACGTCCCTTTTCGAATATTTCACCTCATTTGCTTTCAACCGCCGCCGCAACGGAGAGGCGATCGTGGCTTTTAACGACGGGTTCGAGCGATAGGTCTGCGCGAGTTCTGGAAGTTCCCTTAATTGAATCTTGTCCGCTATTCGTCTACCATCTCGTCTTTATGTCAGTAGACACCAGCACTATGGACGGCGATAGGTGGGCGGGTGGAACTCGCAAGACAATGTCGGCGATGATGCCAGGCGAGACGGGTACAGTCGCCTCCGTGAAGGACCACGGTGCTGTCAGCCGCCGCCTTCTCGAAATGGGCATCGTCCCGGGCGTGGTTGTGAAATTCGTAAAATCGGCGCCGTTCGGCGATCCATGTGAAGTCCGCGTTCTGGCTTGCAATCTAGCCATTAGAAAGAGCGAGGCCGAACTTGTTGAGGTGATCGTTTAGGGCCTGTCGTCTTTCCGTTGCAAATGAACTCCACTATCCAGCCGCGTAAAGCACTAACCATCGCACTAACCGGCAATCCCAACGCGGGCAAAACCACATTATTCAACTATTTGACCGGCCTGCGGCATAAGGTCGGAAATTATCCGGGCGTCACTGTCGAATGGCGGCGAGGCATATGGAAGACCGGCACTGAGGACATTCACGTCGTGGATCTGCCGGGGATCTACAGCCTCGAAGCCGGGTCGATTGACGAGCGGATCGCAACCGACGCGTTGAATGGGAATGTTTCCGGACTGCCTCAACCGGATGCGGTAGTGGTCGTCGTCGACGCGACGAATCTCGAACGAAATCTTTACCTCCTCACCCAATTGTATGAACTCGGCCGGCCGATCGTGGCAGCGTTGACAATGGTCGATGTCGCGGAGGCAAACGGAGAGGTAATCAATTCAGACCAGCTTTCGGCGCTTCTCAAAGTACCGGTCGTTAAGGTGAACGCTTCTTCGGGAATCGGGATGGACGAACTAGCGAACGCCGTAGAAGCGGTTGTCGGAACCAGCCACGCTTATCCGGACCCTGCACCGGACGGTTCGGCAAGTAGCGTAAATTCGAAGATCTTCGCCCGATATAGTTTTATTGCGGACGTCGTGCAGCGATCTGTTAGCGACCGCGGCCGAGACCCGCATGCATTATCCGACAGGATCGACGGAGTGCTGACCCACCGCGTCTTTGGCCTGCTGATCCTTCTCGCAGTTTTGCTGATCGTATTTCAAACTATCTTTACCTTTGCGGCCCTTCCGATGGAACTGCTTGAAACGGGTTTTGGAGCGATCGGCGATCTCGTCCGGTCGGTCGCGCCGGCGGGCATTTTCGCAGACCTGCTCGTGGACGGGATCGTCGCCGGCGTCGGGAGCGTCCTTATATTTCTGCCGCAGATCGCTTTGCTTTTTCTTTTCATTTCGATACTGGAAGATTCGGGCTATATGGCCAGGGCCGCTTTCATCCTTGACAAGCTGATGGGCGGCGTCGGCCTGCACGGTAAGGCATTTTTACCACTTATCAGCAGTTTCGCCTGCGCGATACCGGGCATTATGGCGACACGTACGATCGAGGACACCCGCGACAGGTTTGCGACCATCATGATCGCGCCTTTTATGAGCTGTTCTGCAAGGCTTCCTGTTTACACGCTGATGATCGCCGCATTCTTTTCATCCCAAACGGTATTAGGGTTCGTGTCGCTTGGGGCGGTGATGATGTTCTCGATGTATATTCTCGGGATCGTTGTCGCGATCGGCGCAGCATTCGTTCTCAAGCGGACGATCCTGAAGGCGCCGCCTCCTCCGTTCATAATGGAGATGCCGCCGTATAGGATGCCGAATTTTCGAACAGTTAGCCAGAACATAGTCGAACGCTCATGGCTGTTCATAAAGAGGGCCGGAACCGTCATCCTCGCGATCTCGATCGTTCTTTGGGCGCTCGCGTATTTCCCGCGTGCTGACGTCGCTCCATCAGCCGATTCGTCTGCTGCGGTATCAGTGAAACCGGAGTCGCATCGAACCAGCGAGGCCGGACCGGCTCGGCAGGGAAATGAGACAAGAGAAGGTGCTTCGCCGATTGAGAACAGCTATGCCGGAATGCTCGGGCGGGCGATCGAACCGGTCATCCAGCCTCTGGGCTTTGATTGGAAGATCGGCATCGCGTTGATCGCGAGTTTTGCGGCCCGCGAGGTTTTGGTCTCGACGCTTAGCATAATTTACAATGTCGGCGGCGATGCCGACGAGGCGTCTACATCATTGTTGTCCGCTATCCGAGAAGCGAAACACGAAGACGGTTCGCCGGCCTGGACGCCGCTCACGGCATTCACACTGATGGTCTTTTTCGTTTTGGCGATGCAATGCATGTCGACCGTTGCGGTTGTCCGGCGTGAAACGAATTCGTGGCGATGGCCGCTGTTTATGGTGGCGTATATGACCGTTTTGGCATATGCCGGGGCATTTCTGACATATCAGGGAGGAAGGCTTCTCGGATTCGGTTAAATTTGTGGAACTTCAATTATTGGCTGTGGCGGTCATGGTCGCCGGAGCAGGTTTCTACCTGATCTCGGGGTTTTGTCGCCGCGCGCTCCGGGTCACCCCACATGCAAAGTGTGATGGCGATTGCGGGTGCTCCGCGTCGGATCAGGAAACGATGTGAGCGAAGACGGGAAATTCCTGACATCGGGCATTCGGGCAATGATTCTTTCAACGCTCTCCTTCTCGCTTGCAAACGTTTTTGTAAAACAGGTTTCGCACATCCCGGCGATGGAAATAGTGTTCTTTCGCTGTTTCTTAGCAACGATCTTTTGCTTCATCGGCCTTCGCATTGCCGGCGGCGATTGGAAGGGATCGAACAATCTGCTCCTTTTGCTCCGCGGAATTTTCGGCACGACGGCGCTCTTTCTTTTCTTTGTCACAGTCCAGAACATGCCGCTGGCGTCGGCGATGACCATTCAGTATCTTTCGCCGATCTTTACGGCTATCATCGCGATCTTTGTATTGAAAGAAGGTGTGCGGCCGATGCAATGGCTTTTCTATGCCGTAGCCTTTTCGGGCGTGCTTTTGATAGAAAGGTTCGATCCGCGGATCTCTGCGTTCTTTCTGGTTTTGGGGATCATTTCCGCATTGGGATCGGGCATCGCCTACAACCTTGTCCGCAGTCTCAAAGGACGCGAGCATCCGCTGACCGTCGTCCTGCATTTCCAGCTTGTCGGCGTGCTGGCAGGTTTCGTCAGCTTATTCTTTCAATTTCGAATGCCGACCGGGTGGGACTGGCTCTGGCTTTTCCTGATCGGTGTATTCTCTCAACTAGGCCAGGTCTTTCTTACAAATGCACTACAAAGGGAGGCCGTCGCCGGTGTTGCGATAGTGAATTACACGGGCCTGATATATGCGGTCTCGATCGGCTGGATCGTGTTCGGCGAGGGGCAAACGGTGTGGTCGATCGGTGGTATGCTGTTAGTTGTGGCGGGTGTGTTGATGAGCGTGCTGTACAGCAGAAGGATCCGGACGATCGACGAGATAGAAACGACGGTTGCATAGTATGGCCGGAAAGGGAAAACAGATTCGCGCGGCGGTGGTCACGGCAAGCGATAGCAGGAAGCCGGGCGACGATGTCTCGGGAGCGACGCTGGTCGGGGTTCTCCTTGACCTCGGCGCCGAGATCGTTGCGCGAAAGATCGTTACGGACGATCTCGAAATTATACGCGAAACGCTCGCCGACCTGGCCGACAACGGAGGTGCCGACTTGATCATCACCACCGGCGGCACGGGCCTTTCGCCGCGAGACAACACTCCAGAGGCGACGCTTGCGGTTCTCGACCGCCAGGCGCCGGGCATCGCCGAAGCTATTAGAGCGGCATCTATGAAAAAGACGCCACTCGCGATGCTCTCACGTGGTGTTGCGGGTGTTCGCGGGACGACGCTGATATTGAATTTCCCCGGATCGCCAAAGGCCGTTACCGAATGTTTCGACGTCGTCCGGCCCGTACTGCAGCACGCGATCGACCTGCTCTCCGGTGACACTGGCCATTAATAGTGCGGAATGCGGATCGGGGAATGCGGATTCCGACAACTTTTCACTATAAACTGCCCACTTTCAACTGTTCCGAAATAGTGGACAATGAAAAAAGGACAGGAAAAGTTGTGCGGGCAGCCGGGGTTTCTGTTCTTCGAGAACTTTGCGTCTTCTCTTTGTGTCTTTGTGTTGAAAGATCCTTAACACAAAGTGCGCAAAGCGAAGAGCACAGAGTCCGCAAAGGCCCAACACCAAAACCCGGAGCGAACGCGTCCGTCCGCGTTTTCCGGAAGCCCGCGCGTTACCGGTTTGCGGATGTTCGCATAAAGGCCGCGATGTCGTTCTTCAGTTTTATCAGTGAATTCTTCTCGATGTACATCATATGTCCGGCTTCGTAGTATTCCGTGGTGATGTTTCGCTGCAGCGTCCGGTCGAGCTGCATGGACGACATCGTATAATCGGCGGCAAAGTACGGCGTTGCCATGTCGTAATAGCCGCTTGCCAGGAACACCTTCATATACGGGTTTTTCCGCATTGCTGACGAGAGTGCGCCGGTCGTATCTGCGTAGGCGTTATTCGTGTTCCAGTTCCACGGAGTCGTGATGCCGCCGCCCAGAATGTAATATTCGAGGTCCGTTTTGAAGCCGAGCTCGCGCCGGACGTAATCGTTAAAGGTCGATGCGTAGGGAGTTCTGATCGCCGTCATGCTTGGGTCGAACTCGACGTTGTTGCCGCCGGAATCACGGTCGTAGCCGAGGAAACGGCTGTCGAGCCGGCCGGTCGTCCGCTTTCGCGAGCGGAGCAGTTCTTTATTGAACTCGCCCAGGTCCACGCGAAAGTTTTGATGATCGACAAAAGTTTTGGACAGGCCCGTGAATGAGCTGAACTTATCGAGCAGGGCGTTGCGCTCGGCGGCGGACAGCCTGTCTATCCGCAGCAGAGCCGGTGCAAATTCCTTCGCCGCGAAGTCCTCGGCCTCGCGCAGCAGGTCCGTCAGCCGTTTGCCCTGCATCTCGGGCGACAGAGCCTTGTGATACCAGGCCGTTGCGGCGTACGAGGGCAGGATCAGGACGAGCGGAAGGTCGTTGTTGTCGGCAAACCGGATCGATTGAAAGTTCGTGACCATCGATACCAGCGCCACGCCGTTCAAACCGACGCCCCTTTCGAACAAGTGGTTCGCAAGCCCGGCGACGCGCGTTGTTCCGTAGCTTTCGCCGACCAGATACACGGGCGAAGCCCAGCGTTCGTTCCGCGTCATGTACATTCTTATGAACTCGGCGTTCGCGCTCACGTCGCCGGTCACCGAGAAAAATCGGCTTGCGAACTCGGGTTTTGCGGCTCGCGAATAGCCCGTGCCGACCGGATCGACGAACACGAGGTCAGTCAGGTCGAGCCAGCTATGGTCGTTCTCGACCAATTCATAGGGCGGCGGGGGCATCAGGCCGTCGTCGAGCATCTTCACCCGTTTTGGCCCGAGCGCGCCCAGGTGGAGCCATACCGACGCCGAACCCGGCCCGCCATTGAACGAGAACATCAGCGGCCGCGACCGTTTGTCCGTAACTCCGTCCAAAGTGTAGGCCATATAGAAGATGCGGCCCTCTGTTTCGCCGGAGACGGCGTTGCGGATGGGTATAAAGCCCGTCGTCACAGTGTAATTGAGCTGACGGCCGCCGACGCGGCCCGAATGTTTGGTCACGACGGGCGGTTCATCGGCCGGAAGCACCGACGGGACGGGCGAAGGACGCGGTGATTCGGACGGCCGCGGCGTCCCCGTCGGTTGTGCGGGCGTACCTGAGGGCCGCACGGGCGATTGGGCGGCGGTGAACAGTGAAAGTGCGGCGAAAATAGACGCAAGGGCAAGTGTTTTCATATGAACAAGTCGAAGGCTGAATGTTTTTTTTTGGGTGCGACAAGGTTAGCACAAGGCCGTCCATTAATCGACCCGCCCCGCACTCCGGAATGCGGAACGCGGAATCCGAACTCAGAACTCAGAACTCTGAACTCAGAGCCGCGGCTTTCTTGGCGAACTCTCCGAGCTTTGCGTGAGAAAATGAAGTTTCACGCCAAGCCCGCCAAGACCGCAAAGTCAGAACGCCGAACTCCAAGCAAGATCCTACTTCGCGCCCTGGTGTACGACGCGGCCGTTGATGATGGTGGCCGTGCAATGGCTGGTGAACTCGAACGGGTCGCCGTTGTAGAGCGCGATGTCGGCGTCTTTGCCCGGTTCGAGCGAGCCGACACGCGAATCTATGCCGAGAAGACGTGCCGCGTCGATCGTGATCGCGGCAAGCGCGTCGCGTTGCGACAAACCGTTGGCCGCGGCCATCGCCGCTTCGAACAGCACGATGCGCGTCTTGGGCACGTAGCCCTCATATCCGCTCTGCAGGGCGATCGGGATGCCCGCCGCACGGATCTTCGAGGCGTTTTCGAGCGACAGGTTGGCACGTGTGCCGCCCGGCCGCGCCATCGTCGCGTGCACGATCACCGGAAAGCCGGACGCCTTGATCTCGCCGAGGATCATGTGCCCTTCCGCCGCGCCATCAAGCACGATGCGGATGTTAAACTCCTTCGCGATGCGGATCGCCGTCATGATGTCCTGTGCCGCTTCCGCCGTCACCAGAAGCGGGACCTCGCGGCGGATGACCCGCAGCATGATCTGCGTGCGCAGGTCTTTCGGCGCGTCGGTCTTTGCCGCATTTTCCTGCGCCTTTATCAACTCGGCCCGCAGCATCGACGCCTGTTTCGCGCGCGTCCCCGGCGCACGGCCTTGCGCCGTGCCCGCAGGCCCGAGCGTCACGGCGATCATCGCGGTCGGGACGATCGTCGCCTCGTCCACGTTGCGGCCCCAAGTTTTCGCGATCATCGTCTGCCCGGACGAAAGCGCGCTCGGCTGATGCCCGGTGTGGATCGTCGTGATCCCATATTGCCGCGCGACCTCCACAAGCTTTTCCTGAGCGTCGTAAGCATCGGTCGCCCGTAACTCCGGCTGAAACGACGCGCTCGCGTCATACGCCATCTGGTCGTGCGGCTGGTTCAGGTAGCCGTTCAGGCCGATCACCGTGTGCGCGTCGATCAGGCCCGGTGTGACGACCTTTGCATCGAGTACGCGATATCCCGACGGGATGGCAACCGAACTCGCCGGGCCGACCGCCTCGATCTTGCCGCCGCGCATGAGCACCACGCCGTTGCTTATCGGCTCGCCCGTCATGGTCCAGACCGTCTCGCCGCGTACCGCGACCTGGGCGGAGACGGCGTCGAGCGACATCTGCCAGACGACAAACAACGTGACGAGAACGACAAGTGCCTTAAGGCGTATTGCATTATCCACTTTCTGTTTTCTGTTCTCCATTAGTCGTTCCCTCCGTCACCGTCAAAGCAATGCACGTCGAATGAGTCGGCATCGTCCGTCGCTCCCTTGCCCCCAACCGCGTAAATGTAGTCCTTCGGGTCCGCTCGATCGAACACCTTCTTCCCATCGACCCACGTCTCAAGAACTTTCGTGTACACACTGAGCGGATCGCCGGACAGTACGATCAGATCGGCGTCCTTGCCTTCCTCGAGCGAGCCCACCCGGTCCTGCAGGTCGAGCATGATGGCGTTCGCCATGGTCATTCCATAAAGCGCCTTGTCGCGGCTCATACCCGCTCGAACGGCAAGCCCAGCCGAGCGAAGGAACCACCGCGAATCAGTGATGCCGTCGTCCGTATGGAAACCAACGAGGCCGCCCGCCTTTTCAAGAGCGACGCCGTTCCGGAAGTCGACGTCTACCGTCTCGAGCTTGCCTCCAGGAGCGTCGATCATGATGATCGACGACGGTGCTTTAGCCCTCGCGATCTCATCAGCGACCTTCCACGCTTCGGAAACGTGCTGGAGAACGATACGGAAACCGAACTCCTTCGAAAGCCGGAGAGCCGTCATGATGTCGTCGTGCCGATGGGTGTGGAAATGCACCATTCGCTTGCCCTCAAGCACCTCGACAAGCGTTTCAAGCCCGAGGTCACGCGGCGGCAGCTTCGTTTTATCATTGCCCGCCTTCGCGATCTTGTCCCGGTATTCCTGTGCCTTTATGAATTGGTCGCGGACAAGAGCCGCAGATCGTGCACGCGTTCCAGGGAACGAGCCTCCGCCTGCGCGGAGCGAATTCGTACCGTTGGCAAATTTTATCCCGCCCATGTACTTGCCGTCCTTGTCGTAAATCAAGAGGTCGTCGATCTTGACGGCGCCGTCACGGAGCTTGAGGTAGAGTGTCTGGCCGCTGTTAAGATGGCCGGAGCCAGGCATCACATTCACCGTGGTGATGCCGCCGGCCTGGGCCCTTTGAAGGTTCGCGGCCCTGACGTTGAGGCTGTCGAGCAGGCGGGCGTCAGGATGGATCGGGCCGGACGCATCGCCGCCAGCCGTTCCGCCGATATGGCTGTGCGTGTCGACAAGTCCCGGCATAATGGTCTTCCCGGCCGCGTTGACGACGATAGCGCCTGACGGAGGAAGAACGCTTTGCGAATCGCCTACAGCGTTAATCTTTCCGTTGTGTATAACGATCGTGCCCTGTTCGATCACCGGACCTACGATCGGAATAATACGGGCGTTCGTGAACGCGGTCGGACGCTCCTGTCCGACCGCGTACGATACAAGCAGCAAGACAGCCACACAAGCAGTTACGATGTGATTTGACATTTTTTCACCTGAAATATTGTTCAATTTGAAGGATTGTTCGCTGTTAAGTTCCTACGAAAAGCGACCGTCTGTCAAGAAGTCGCATTGGAAATGTGCCTTTCATCAAGTGGTGTGATGTTGGCTCCTGCGAGTAATGGTCCGAGATCAGCCTGGTAACTTTTCCGACTCTTTGCAACTCCCAACATTAGCGCGGCGTCTTACCAGTGGTCTGCAATTGTCATCAAGATGCCTCAAGATGAGTAAGCGAGTAACTGACTCGACCCTGCCAAAATGAACGAATTTTCAGGAACAAACAGGCATTTTGATCGTATTTAGGGTAAGACGTGTTGGAAATCGTTTCAATATAGCACGACATGGGAACGCTCAGTTTCCGCATTTATTAGGCAAAATTCAGAACTACTAATCGTCAACATTTCGGCACGCGAATTGCAATTATAGACAGTGATCAGCAGATCATCTTACTAATTCGTACTAAATTGATACAAGGAGGGTGGCAAGTTAATGACAAAGAACGTGAAAATCAAGGTTATAAAGAAAGGCGAAGTTGTAGCAGCGGCTTCTGTCAAAAAGTCTCCGACGACCGAAAAAAGGCACGCTGCCCGCGAAATGGTTTCGACGGTAAAGAATTGGGTGTCTGATTTCCAGACGCGCAAGAGTAACGAAACCAAGGCAGCGATCGAGCAATTTATGGTTGCCAAACCGCACGCAAGCGAAATTTGAACTTTTTTCTAACGCGAGGCTTTTTGCAAGGCCCGGAGAGCTTTCTGTATGTTCAGGACCGCCGAATCCCGGCGGCCTTTTCTTTTTTCGTTTCTAAGGATTGCGGGTCTCTCTGTTTGAAATTGTCGAAGCCGGATTGGTATTCTAACGCTCATTCAGAACCAGTTGAACTTGATCATCTATGAAAGGGAAAGTTGCCATAGTCACCGGTGCGACCAGCGGTATCGGGAGAGCTGTTTCGTTAATGCTGGCTGATGACGGCGTTAGCGTTGTCGCTGTCGGGCGAAATGAGGCAGAGCTAGGCCAGCTTCGGGACGAGGTGCAGAACGCGGGCGGAAAACTCAGACCGCACCTGGCCGACGTTACCGAAACGTCGCAGGTGGACCGAGTCGTTACCGAAACCATCGAGGCATTCGGACGGATCGACATTCTCGTAAATGCGGCAGGGATAATTCGCAACGGATCGATAAGCGATACATCGCTCGATGAGTGGGACAAGGTGCTCAACGTAAATCTTCGCTCGATGTTTTACCTGACGCAAAAATGCGTTCCGCATCTCGTCAGTTCACAGGGAAGCATCGTGAATATTTCCAGCGTCACCGGCCTTCGTGCGTTCCCCAATGTGCTTGCTTACTGTGTCTCGAAGGCGGCAACCGACCAATTGACGCGGTGCGCGGCGCTGGAACTTGCTCCGCAGGGTGTTCGTGTCAATGCCGTGAATCCCGGTGTCGTTGTAACAAATCTCCACCGGCGAGGTGGAATGAGCGACGAGGCGTATGAGAAGTTCCTTGACCATGCGAAAGTGACCCATCCGATCGGGCGGCCCGGAACTCCTGAGGACGTTGCCGAATTGGTCGTGTTTCTTGCATCGGACAAGGCGTCCTGGATCACCGGAGTGACGTACCCGGTCGACGGGGGCCGGGGCCAGACATGTGCGAGATGAAGAGGGCCCGTGAAAGTCCAGTTTCTACACAGCACGGTGAATGCCAACGGTTCTGCCTCGAAGGGCCAGCATTTGACCACGATGGTAGTCGATGATCTGATCGCCTTCGACGCCGGCAGCCTTGCAATGGCATGTACTGACCGGCAGCGTGAAAATATTCGCGATGTTGTGATAAGTCACGCCCATCTCGACCATATTGCCGGCCTCCCGCTTTTTATCGACGACCTTTTCTCTCAGCTAACCGAACCTGTCAGGATCCACGCGGAGCAAAGCGTGATCGATGTGCTCGAAGAGAATATTTTTAACTGGAGCATTTACCCGAAGTTCTCGGAATTGAATAACGACTTTGGTGCCGTGGTTGAATACCGGAGGATCGAGCCGGGATCCGAATTCAATATAAAGCACATTTCGGTCAGAGCGATTGGGGTGAGTCACAGAGTTCCGAGCTGCGGCTTTATCATTTCGGACACCCAGACGACAATTGCGACCACGGGAGATACTGCCCCGACGGATGAGTTTTGGAGGCAGGTAAACGCCTTGCCTAAAGTGAACGCGGTCTTGGTTGAGTGCGCATTCCCATCCCATCTGGGAGATCTCGCGGCTATCTCACACCATTTAACGCCCCAAAGCTTAAGAACAGAACTTGAAAAGCTCCGTCAGCCAAACGCGTCGATCTATGTAGTGAATATAAAACCCGCCTTCCGGGAACAGACCGTACGGGAAATTGAAGAACTAAAGATCGACAAGCTCAAAATACTCGAGATCGGAAACGTATACGAGTGGTGAGATCATTTGGTCTTGTCGCGAAGAAAATTGATCGGCTCAAATGCCCCTTCGCGATGTTCGCCGACAAAATCATGAAGTTCGACACGGCCATTGGGGCGGACGGTCTTGATGCGGAATGTCCTTTCTTCACTGGTACGGCCCGGCATGATCTCGGCGCGAAAAATGACCTGCATCTCCGGCCGCGCCCAGGAGGTTACCGTGGGCTTCGACTGGTTCTTTTTTTTGTTATTGAGCATCGCTGTTGGAAAGTTCCTCTTTGATCCGCTTTTTGTGCTTGGCCTTTCGGCGAACTGGGTCGAGCTTCGCTTCAGACCTTTCTGGCCCGAACTTCTTCGCAGCCGGTGCGACCGGCTTTCGAATGGACTCGAAGATCGGGTTTGCGGCAGGCCTACGCTTCTTTCGCTTCACTCTTCAATACTATACCAGAACCGAATTGTTTACGTTCGAATGATAAATGCCGCCGACGAACCTTGACCGGGAAAAGATGGACGGCCCCGGTTTCCATTTTGCAGCAAGGTGCACTATTTCTTGAAGAGACATGCTCCCGCCTAGGCGTCATAGCTCCGGGCTAAGCCGTTAGGAAACGCGTCTCTTCTTTGATAATTATTGACAAGTCGGGCCGAAGAATTCAAGATGTTTGTCAATTCGGCTTCTATAAAGGAGTGTTTCCGTGCCGTATGTTCGTAGTTTTTTGGAGTGCGGAAATTGGGTCGGCCGCAAGTGTATGTTCAAAGGATAAACCCCGGTGACATCCAGTATTGGCAAATTAAACTACTATTCGATGGCGGCACTTGCCTGTCTAGTGGTCTTTTTTCTCGTTATCTCGGTTACTTATGACGGTACAGGCGAGCACTCATGGCCAGTTGCCTTGGTCGCTGCAATCGGCACGGGTGTTTCGATGTTGATGTTTCGCGAGATCGTAATTCGACGAATTCGCGCGAGGGAGTTTGCCGCACGACGTTTATCGCATCATATCCGGATCGCCGGAACGCAGCGTCAACCGACCCCGGCGAAGAAGTTGACCATCGAAAAGAACATCGAGCTAGTTGCTGAGATACGCAAGCGTTCCGATGCCGCAAAGATTTTGTCGAGTGTTGCCGACGCTCATAAAGACATCTTCGAACTTTGCGAAAGATATTTGGATATAGCATCGACCGAGATCGCACGGGCAAGGGTCGGTTCACCACGGCTCCCGGCTATCCGAAAAGGGGCAGCGATTGTAGCGAGGCGGCACAAATACCATATCCTGAAGTGGGCCGAAATACGGGCACGCTCTGCTGGACTGGACAACGATTCGATGATCCTGAAGGAGAGGATAGGCTCGGCCGAGGGGGCGTTGGCGGCCGTTGATCGAGCGATCGAATTTTATCCGGGCGAATCCCAATTGACGGAATCGCGGCGCGTTCTTCTGGCCTTTCTTGCTTCCGGACGAGTTAAGGGTATCATTGGGGATGCTGAACTGGCCGAATCGCTCGGCAATGTCACCAAAGCAGTCGGGTTATACAAGAAGGCGATCGACGACTTGATGGGTGCCCAGGGTGGATTGGCAGAAAGAAATCTGGTCCGAGAAAGGATCGAGATGAAAATTCGTCGATTGGAGGCAGAACATCGGAGATAGCACAAGCTCCCGTAGTTTGTAATTTCAGATAGCTGTCAGTTGAACGTACGATCAGAACATAAGAGAGCCTCGCCAAAAAAATGTTGTCCCAGAAGTGCCCTAAGTGTAGAAGCGACCGGATCCGCAAAGGGTATCGACCCACGCCGACTTTGTCGAAACTGATATTCCGCTTTAACCTGCTGTGTGACAGCTGCAACCTTGAATTTAGGGGTTTTGCTTTTGGGGTGACCTCCCGGCCGCGCCGCCGCAGAGAGCGAAAGGAACTGGAGAAAGAAGTAGTTGATTAACCCTGCAGTTTGGCACAGAGTCCGGTCCGACACGTTTCGGCAGCCTCCTTCATCCGCGTCAGTCTGGTATTTCCCCGGTCCGATCTTGAGGTCCTTATTCTCTTGCGTCATCTTATTTTTTCTTTGCCCGGCGGGATCTTCGGGGCAGAACGCGGAGAATCGTACCGGTTCGGGACAGGCCCGGCCATCCGTGGCCGAACGGATACATCATGGTGATATCGTCGATGTTGACGTAGTTGGCAACCTGGAATTCGATTGGCGCGGGGGCTTGACGCCTGAGGGCTACCTCGATGGCCTTGAAAAGGCCTCGAAGCAGATCTTTGCTCTTTGCAGGACCGAGTCCGAGTTAGCCGAGGCGATCAAGCGGGATTATCAGAATATCCTGCGTTCGCCCACTGTGGTTGTGACGATCGTGGACCGTTCGAACCGCGCCCTTGCATTTATGCACGGTGCCGTTCGCCAGCCGCAGCGATTTCAGCTTCGGCGGCCGGCGACACTTGCCGAGCTCATCGTCCTGTCCGGCGGGATAACCGACCGGTCAAGCGGCAGGATCGTCATCTTTCGACCGCCAAACGTTAGCTGTGACGCGAACTTCGGACAACCATCTGAGCAAGAAGCCGGCACGGCTCCGAATCGCATTTCCATAGGGATCGGCGACCTAGTCGCCGGTTCGCCAGAGGCGAATCCAGTAATCCTTAGCGGCGACATTGTCCTCGTGGAAGAGAACCACCCCATTTTCGTGATCAATGATTCGAGTGTCAGGCTTCGCTTTAACCTGACCCCAAACTTGACACTATCTCATGCACTTGAGGCCGCAATCGGACCGGTAGCGACGAGAAAGGTCGATCGGGTTAGAGTTTATCGCCGAAAGGGCGATAACCGGATGCTCGAGTTCGACCTCGGAAAGATCGTGAAACACCCCGATAGCGACCCGAAGCTGGAGCCATACGACGTGATCGAAATATTCGGGAAACGCTCTCCGCCGCGACGAATACAAGAGACGGACGAATCCCGAACACCGTTGTCGGAAACGCTTCGGACCCTTCCCTTGAGAATAGTTGATTGACCAACTATTCCTCGATGAACAGCATCGTAATTGTTCAATTAGCGGAAATTTGTTTCAATAGGACATATTCTAGTGATATGCTTCTAGGTTGAGATAAATGAAAGGACAAATTACAAAAAGATTTAGCAGGCGAAAGATCGTGCTTTTTTGGCTTGCTCTCGTCACCTTCGCAATCGGGCTCATGATCTATTTCGAGCGGATCGATGCCCTTTATGTTCTTGCGACCTTAGGGCTAGTCGCCCTGTTGGGGATCGTCGCCTTTGCGGACCTTGAGAATATGACCTTTGAAGGGGACTTCAAGGACGTTTGACCAGTCTTGATCGATGGCTCGTTTACTAAAAATTGCCATTTCACTTGGCCTGATCCTTGCGCAGGTGTCAGTAATTTCCGCAAACTCGCTGGTCACGCTTTCTGAGCGTCCGGAACCTGAGCTGAAATGGCGATCGACCACTATTCCTCTTGCGATCTCAACGTCTCTTTTGAGACCTGCTTCGAACATTAAGCACGGCACTGACATGGTTTCCGCTCTCAAACGAAGCTTGAGAAAATGGGAAGCGACTGCGGGGATCGAGTTTCGCGAGTATTTCACCGATAAACAAAGTGTGAGCCCTGCTAACTCGGGCGACGGCGTAAGCCTTATCACGATCGCGGCGACCGCCGAGAACGCCCTTTTATTTGTACGCAATGGCGAAGAAGTGGCGGCGACCACGAGGCTGTTTCACGATGGTCGAGGCCGCATCACTGAAGCCGATATTGTCTTAAATCCTTATAAACAATTTTCCTCAGACGGTACATTTGGCACTTTCGACGTGGAAGCGACGTTGACGCATGAAATAGGCCACGTTCTCGGGCTGGAACATTCCTTCGTCCGGGGTTCGGCAATGTATGAGAGCTTTGGGGCCAACGGGCTTTTTGGCCTTCATGGTTTTGCCCAAAGGACCTTGTCGGATTCGGACCGGACAGCCGTTAGGGCTAAGTACGGCATCGTCGAGGGTGACGAGAACTGCTGTGGCTCGCTTAGCACCCGGGTGTTTTTCCCTGACGGCCGGCCGGCTGCGAATCTCGATATCTGGATCGAAGACAGTGAGACGGGTCGACTTTCCGCGCAAGCAAGAACAAATGCCGACGGAACTGCCGAAGTAACCGGACTTACCTATGGGACTTATACTCTCTTCGCTTCGAGAAAGGAACGGGCCCGGCGTTCGATCCCTTCACAAGAGTTGGGACGGCTATCAGTCTCAGCGGATGGATCGCCCCACCTCGTCAAGCGCCTCTCGAACGGAAGTGACGACGTCGAACTTATGTTTACCGGCTTTAACGGTCAGCTCACAGTGAATTCGGTTCCGATAAATTCCGGAAAGGCATACACCGTTTATATTGGCGGGCGAAACCTTGACTCTAAAGGAATTTCAGTTCGGTTTTCGTCCCCTTTCCTCGAACTCACCCCGGGGTCATTAGTGATCCTTGATTACGGTGAGGAGTTGTCAGTGCTGAGCTTTGAAGTTTCGGCCAGCTCTGAAACACCGGTCGGTGAATACACCGTTTTTGTTGAATCGCAGTCCGGCGGACGGTCGGCCGTTCCGGGCGCCATCGCTGTTCGTGACTTCCTTAATCCCTACTCAAATCTCGTTCTCGAAGGCAAGTAATTCTTAACACAATCATTGTTGCAATTGCGTTAGCATTTATGCATAATCCATCTGTTCACCTCCCCGGTGAACATCCGGTCACGAGGGGTGAGGACTTGTGACCACAGGGCGACGGTGTGGGAGACGTCGCCCTAAATTATTTAACTTCCTTGATATCAACTATTTGCACGGGCTAATCGACATTGCAT
The DNA here is from genome assembly GCA_041750855.1 of Pyrinomonadaceae bacterium. Taxonomy (GTDB): domain Bacteria; phylum Acidobacteriota; class Blastocatellia; order Pyrinomonadales; family Pyrinomonadaceae; genus OLB17. Next base: position 55,133 of record JBGSYT010000068.1, read on the forward strand.
TTACTGATAATCGCGGCAAGAAATTTGTGTCGCCGATGTCGGATCAGCCAACTCAGCGAAGAGGCTCATGATCTGGATTTGCTGTCTGTTGCGATCTTTTGTAGATGAAGAAGAGTCGGCGAGGTTGGTTCGGAAAGTGGCTGTTCAAAGGCGTTGACGATAACGACAGCGCCCAGACCGGGCAGCATGAGCGTAGCCAACACCCCTGGTGGCAGGTGATGTGCCTGACGGGCGTCGACTATTTCTCGACGCTCGGATACCAGCCGGGCATCGCATTCCTTGCTGCCGGCGTTCTGTCACCCTTTGCTACTCTGGTTTTGGTGCTCCTCACGTTGTTCGGTGCCTTGCCGATGTATAAGCGGGTGGCTGAGGAAAGCCCCCATGGCGACGGCTCTATCTCAATGCTGGAGCGGCTGCTTTCCCGTTGGAAGGGAAAGATGTTGGTGCTTTTCCTGCTCGGGTTTGTCGCGACCAGTTTTATTATCACGATCACTCTCTCCGCTGCCGACGCAACCGCCCATATAATTGAAAATCCGCTGATCCGGCAAATTTTTCCCTTCCTCCATCATCGGGTCGTCGTGACGGTCGTGTTGATCGGTCTGCTCGGTGCGGTTTTCCTTCGCGGATTCAGTGAAGCGATCAGTTTGGCGGTCGTGATCGTTGTGTTGTTCCTGTCGTTGAACATTGCCACGATCTCCTTTGGACTCTACCAGGTCTTTGTTGCTCGTCCGGAAACGTTCGTTAACTGGCAAAATCTGGTATGGACCAACCCAGGCGTCGATGGCAACATCGTCTGGCTGATCGTTCTTTCATTATTAGTTTTTCCAAAACTAGCACTTGGACTTTCGGGTTTTGAGACCGGCGTGGTCGTGATGCCACTTGTAAAAAGCGATGTCCCGGCGCGGAACCAGAGTGTGACGCGAACTTCCGACACCGAACTCAGCGAAGAAGAACAGCGGCATCTGGCCGGCCGCATTAGGAACGGCAAGAAATTACTAAGCGGCGCGGCGCTCATAATGAGCGTGATGTTGGTCGGCAGCAGCATTGTTACCACGATGCTTATTCCGCCCGAAGCGTTCCTCGAGGGCGGCCAAGCGAATGGACGCGCGCTTTCGTATCTCACTCACGAGTTCTTCGGTCAAGGTGTCGGTACATTGTACGATTTTTCTACCGTAGCTATTCTGTGGTTCGCCGGAGCGTCGGCTATGGCTGGCCTGCTTAACATAGTCCCACGCTATTTGCCGCGATACGGAATGGCGCCGGATTGGGCTCGGGCAACGCGGCCTCTTGTCTTTGTTTTTACTGTGATCTGTTTTGTGGTCACCGTGTTTTTTGACGCGGATGTGGCCTCGCAAGGCGGTGCGTATGCCACAGGTGTGCTGGCCCTGATGACCTCAGCCGCGGTTGCGGTGACGATCTCTTTGAGAAAACGGCGCAATTCACGCTGGGTTCTTTATCTTGCGATCGCACTCGTATTCGTCTTTACCACTCTCGTGAACATCGTCGAGCAACCGAGCGGGATAAAGATCGCTTCGGCATTCATATTCGGAATCATCCTTGCTTCCTTTGTTTCGCGGGCGATGCGAACAACCGAGCTGCGGATCGGCCGTATTGAATTCGATGAAAAAGCGCGTGAGTTCATCGACGATCTTGCAGACGGTGAGATACGAATCGTTACGAACCGGCGAGAGGTTGGCGATGTCAGTGAATACAGGTTCAAGGAACATGAGAAGCGAATAGATAATCACATACCTTCGTCAGACCCGGTCCTTTTCTACGAAGTGGAACTGGGCGACGCATCGGAGTTTACGGGCGGGCTGCTCATACGTGGAGTTGATGTCGAGGGCTACAGAATTCTGAGGACCGAATCGCCGGCTGTTCCGAATGCGATAGCCGCGCTTCTAATGCACTTGCGGGACGAGACCGGAAAGATACCGCATGTATATTTTGGATGGAGTGAGGGGAATCCGCTGATGTATCTTGCTAGATATCTATTGTTTGGCGAAGGTGATACGGCGCCGGTCACGCGAGAGATACTGAGACAGGCGGAAGAAGACCCGGAACTGCGGCCGAACGTCCATGTCGGCGGTTAAGGTCGCGAGCCGATCACTGCCCGGTCCCATTCAGCAAAGATGGGTTTTGTTCGAGATAGCAGGACCTGCAGTAGACGGGACGGCCCTGCGACGGGTAAAACGGAACTGTGGTCGTCTCGCTGCACTTTGCACAACTAACTGCGACCTCGATCCTCTGCCTAATGCCGGATGCTTGTGCGGCAGCAATTAGGGCGAGGCGTTCGTTCTTTGCCTGTTTACATTCCTTGCAACGCTTAGGTGGGTTTAACAAGTTCTTGTCGCGAAAAAATGCCTGCTCGCCGGCTGTCCACACGAAAGCCCTTGAACAATCGCCACAGGGGATCTCAATGTCGGTAAATTCGTTTTCTTCTCCGGGAGCTGCGGATGCGTTGTTCAAATCTGTCGCGGACATTTGCACCCTCCTTGCACTGAAACGGTTCAGGATCTTTCGCTCAACCTGTTATCGGCAGAAAACTTCAGGACCAATGCTCCGACGGCCGAACCGTGAGGGATCGAAATGCTCCGGCCATTGTAGTAATGTACTCAGATATCCGGATCGGAACACCGACGCAGAAGCCTGACTTACGCCAATTCAAAAACCTATAACTATCGGCTTTTTGTGTCAAGCAACCATAAACCCGTATTCTATTAGATGAGAGCTATAAAGGGAAGCGTCAATGAATATTCTAGTCATCGGGTCAGGCGGACGTGAGCACGCGATATGCCTTGCGTTTGTGAAAAGCCCTCGCGCAGGAAACGTCTACTGCGCACCGGGAAATGCCGGGATCGCCGCCATTGCGGAGTGCGTACCAATATCTGCGGAAGACGTTGACGGGCTGGTGGAATTTGCCTCTGTCCATGCGATCGACTTCACGTTCGTAGGCGGAGAATCGCCCCTCGCGGCTGGGATCGTCGATCTATTCGGCGCAAAAGGACTAAGAGTGGTCGGCCCGTCGAAGGCCGCCGCGCAGCTCGAGTCGAGCAAGGCATTTGCAAAGGAATTCATGAAACGTCATGGCATCCCGACGGCCCGGTTCGCAAATGTGTCCTCGCCTTCAGAGGCTACCCAACTGCTGGAGTCGGGAGAGTTCGGTGAACCCGACACTCCGGTTGTAGTGAAGGCCGATGGTCTGGCCGCAGGGAAGGGCGTTGTCGTTGCAGCAAACAAACCCGAGGCGATAGCGGCTGTCACTGGGCTTGCGGAACTGGCCGGGGCGGAAGCTGCTCGGACAATAGTCATCGAAGAATGCCTCGTCGGGAAAGAAATTTCCTTGCTCCTGTTTGTTGACGGCGAAGACTTCGCGGTGATGCCGCCGTCGCGCGACCACAAGCGGATCGGCGATGGAGATACCGGCCCAAACACCGGTGGCATGGGGACCATAACTGACGATGAATTGCTGTCTTCAGAGCAGCTTCAGATGATCCTCGATCAAATAGTGCGGCCCACGCTGCGAGGCTGCGTTGCGGAAGGATTTCCGTTTCGCGGAGTCCTTTTCGTAGGCCTGATGATGACGGCAGAAGGGCCGAAGGTCCTGGAATACAATGTCCGTTTCGGAGATCCCGAGACCCAGTCTATCCTCGTTCGATTAGAGACTGATCTCGTCGAGGTCTGCGAAGCTATGCTTGACGGGCGGCTCGGCGAGACCGAGATCGAATGGCGTCCTGGGAGTTCGGCGACCGTTGTTCTGGCAGCCGCCGGTTATCCGCATTCTCCACGGAAAGGCGACGTGATCCACGGGATCGAAAAGGCCACAAAGGTGCCCGGTGTCACCATATTTCACGCAGGGACGGCTGCTGCTTCCGAAGGCCGCGCGTTCGCCGCCGGCGGAGAGGCAGTATCCGGAAATCGCGAATTTGTAACATCCGGCGGCCGCGTTATCGGGGTTACGGCGGTCGGAGAATCACTTCGTGACGCCTTGGACAGAGCTTATTCAGCTGTAGAGATGATAACTTGGGACGGAATGCAGTACAGGACCGATATTGGTAAATAAGAGGAGATTGGGGACGGGCTAATACTCCGCGAGCGACCCTATGTACGAGTCGAAGTTACGTCTCATTTCTACAAGGGAATCGCCGCCAAACTTTTCACGCATCGAGTTTGCTAGGACGATCGCGAGCATTGCCTCGCCGATTACGCTGGCGGCAGGTACGGCCGTCACGTCCGATCTTTCGAATGCCGCAAGACTTTCTTCCTTCGTGTCGATGTCCACCGAATGGAGCGGCTTTTTCAATGTTGAGATCGGTTTCAAGTAGCCGCGTACCCGCAACTCTTCGCCGTTGGTGATTCCACCCTCCAGGCCTCCGGCCCGGTTCGTTTTACGTGAAAAGCCGCTGCCTGATCCCGTTTGCCCCGACCAAAAGATCTCATCGTGGACCTCGGAACCGGGAAGCGAGGTATTCGCGACGCCCGTTCCTATCTCGACTGCCTTTACCGCCTGAATCGACATGAACGCCTGCGCAATGCGGCCGTCGAGTTTTTCGTACCACGACGTATGCGACCCCAGGCCGACGACCACGTTCCTAGCTACGACTTCGAATATGCCCCCGAGAGTATCGCCTTTTTCCTTTGCTTCATCGATATTTGCGATCATCGCTTTTTCAGCTTCGGCATCGACACAGGCAAGCCGAGAGTCTTTAGGCATCGCTTCGATCTTTTCCCATGACGAATGATCGGAAGGGATCGAGACACGTCCGAGCCGAATAACGTGGCTTTTTATTTCGACGCCGAATTCTTTCAAGAGCTGTTTCGCCAATGCCCCACAAGCGACGCGGGAAGCTGTTTCACGGGCCGATGCTCTTTCCAGAATGTCGCGGAGATCCCGGGCCTGGAATTTCTGACCGCCGGCGAGGTCTGCGTGCCCAGGGCGCGGCCTCTTTACAACACGGGGGTTCTTCGGCTGCGTATCGAGTTCAGCTGCAGCCATAACCTCTTGCCAATGAACAAAGTCACGGTTCGCGATCTGAAGGGCCACGGGTGATCCGATGGTCTTTCCGTGGCGGATACCTGACAGAAATTCGACAGCATCGGCCTCGATCTTCATTCGGCCGCCGCGGCCATAGCCTTGTTGTCGCCGCCAAAGCTCGTGATCGATCGCCGCTCCATCGATCGGCAAACCCGAGGGCAGCCCTTCGACGATCGAAACAAGGGCCTTTCCGTGTGATTCACCGGATGTAGTGAACTTAAAAAACATAAGCATGAGGACGCGGCCGCCATCTCGAGTAAGGTCTGAAAAAATGCCGGTCAGGTTTGCGACGTCTTGCCGGCCCTACCAAATACGATCAAAGAAATGCCTGCAAGTATCAGAACACCGCCGGCCAATGTTTGCGGCGGCAATGTTTCGCCGAGAAATACGTTTCCGACAAGCACGGCGATCAACGGCGTGACAAGCGAGATCATCATCGCCCGGGTCGATTCGATTCTACTTAAAAGCCAGTAATAAAGCCAAAAAGCCGCAATTGTTCCCGCAACGGTCAAATACAATACACAGATCACGGCCCGCCACGTCCAGTTATGCGACAAAGGATCGCCTTCAGCAAGAAGCGCATAAATGACAAGTGCCGGAAGGCCGCAGACCATCTGAGCAAAAACAAGCCCTGCCGGATGAAGCGAACCGCCTTTCGCCTTTACGAGAATAGATGCCTGGGCGGCGGCATAAGCACCTATAACGATCGCTACCGAGCCTGCAAATGCCATCGCATCCTCGATCCTCAACTGGTCCAGGAAGATCACGCCAACACCGGCAACTCCGACAAACACCGCAAAGACCTTGCGTCGCGTGATCCGTTCGGCAGGAAGGAAGATCCACGCCAGCAACAGGCCAAAGACCGTGATCATTGCCTGGAGCACGGCTGCAAGGCCCGACGTGATGTGCTGTTCGCTCCAGAAAACAAGGCTGTAATTAATCGAGAACTGAAGGATTCCGGTGAGTGCAGCCAGTTTCCATTCGCGGGAGGTGGCTGGAAGCGGAAGTCTGCCGAGGATAAATAGCGGCAGCAGCATAAGCACAGCCAACAGAAAACGAGCTGCCGCGAAGGTGATGGGCGGCAGGTCTTCGAGGCCGATCTTGATGAAGATCCATGTCGTTCCCCAAACTATACAAAGGATCAGCCAGACCAGGATCTTCATTTAGGATCGTTCGTAAAAGCTTAGGGTAGAGTCGCCCTGCTTCAGGATTCGCCAACGACGCAGTAACCCAACGGCGTCCGGCATCGGGACTTTCGAATGATGCTCCGCTACCAGAAGGCCGTCGTGTCCAAGAAGCTTTGAATCGTCCGCGCCGAACTCGTAAAGTACTAAAGCGTAATCCATATCGTAAGGAGGATCGAAATAAACAATGTCCCACGCCGCTTCGTACTTACGGCCAACAAAGGTCTCGGCCGGCAGGCAAACGATGTCGGTGCAGCTTTCAGGAATTCCGAGATGATCAAGATTGTCCTCGATCAAGGCACATGCCCTTCGGCTCTTATCGACGAATGTTGCGTGCCCGGCCCCGCGAGATATTGCCTCGATCCCGATCGCGCCCGTACCTGCACAGAGGTCGAGAAAGCGAGTTGCCCCGTCGATCCTCGGTGCAAGGACGTTGAATAGCGTTTCGCGGAGCCGGTCTGATGTAGGCCGTGTCTTTGTGTCCGCCGGGCTCTTGAGGATCCGTCCGCGAAATTGTCCGGCGATTATACGCATATTAAGCCATCGGAGATTTTAGGTTATAGTACGCTATGAACGCCAACAAGCCGATTCGGCCGGCACAGGTCCGTTAACGATTCCGGGCGTTGTCATCCAATACGGGCCAGCCGAAATCTTGGGTCCGACTTAACTTCATCGATGAGTTTCGAGGTTGCCTTTGTGAGGCGTTTCTCGGTGAGATAGTACTCGGCCTCGGCCTTTGCTTCTTCGAGGATCTTGATGTCGCGGATGAGATTGGCGATGCGGAACTCCCTGATCCCGGCCTGGCGGGTTCCAAAGATCTCGCCCTGCCCTCGTATTTCAAGGTCTTTCTCAGCGATTCGAAAGCCGTCGCTGGTCTCTTCCATTATGCCGAGTCGTTCCTTTGCAACGGCGGTTTTCTTGTCGCCAGTAAGCAATACGCAATAACTTTGTTCCGCCCCGCGGCCTACACGGCCGCGAAGCTGGTGAAGCTGCGATAGGCCAAAGCGTTCAGCATGCTCTATGACCATAAGCGAGGCGTTAGGCACGTCCACACCAACCTCGATGACCGTGGTCGAGACGAGCATGTTCAAATGTCCTGTAACGAACGCGTGCATGATCCCGTCCTTTTCAGCTGACTTCATCCGGCCGTGAAGAAGTCCGACGCGTCGGTTTGGGAATATCTTGTCCCGCAGCTCTTCGTACATCTTGGTCGCGGCCTTTAGGTCGAGCTTTTCCGATTCCTCGACCAGCGGATAGACCACATAAGCCTGGCGGCCAAGCGCGATCTCGCGTTCGATGCCTTTGTACACTCCCGTGCGTTGGTCCTCGCCAACCACGACTGTCTTTACGGGTGTGCGGCCCGGCGGAAGCTCGTCGATCACAGAAACATCGAGGTCGCCATAGACGGTCATCGCTAGTGAGCGTGGGATCGGGGTCGCGGTCATTACAAGGACATCGGGGTTGTAACCCATTTCACGGAGAGCCGACCGCTGGAGCACCCCGAACCTATGCTGCTCATCGATGACGACAAGGCCGAGATTTTCAAAGGCGACGCCTTCCTGGATCAAGGCATGCGTTCCAATAACGGCTTCGAATGTTCCCGATGAGATCTCTTCGATCAGCCTTCGTCGTTCAGCCGCTTTTGAACTCCCGGTGAGCAGTGCCAAACGATACCCGGCCCTTTCGAAAAACCGCGTCGCGTTTCGCGCATGCTGATCGGCGAGTATCTCTGTAGGTGCCATCAACGCAGCCTGATACCCGTTCTCCATGGCCGCGAGCATTGCCAGAAAAGCCACGATGGTCTTTCCGCTTCCGACGTCGCCCTGAACCAGCCGGTTCATAGGCTCGTTGGAGGTTAAATCGGCAAAGATCTCCCGAAGAACTCGTGTCTGTGCACCGGTAAGCTGGAATTCGAGTAGAGACTTTGCTCTGTGTCGGAACCCTTCTGATACCTCGATGGCAGTTCCTTTCGGTTCTTGTTTTCGTGTCCCTCTTTTCAGTTGAAGGGCAAATGAAAGCCAGAAAAACTCTTCAAAGATAAGGCGTCGCTGGGCCGGGCTCTTGAACGCTGTGTAATCCAGGAGCCGAACATCTTCAGGAGGAAAATGGACCTCACGGATCGCTTGTGAGTGAGAGATGAGACCGAGGCGCTTTACCGTTTCGGATGGAAGCTTCTCCGGCAAAGGTGCATTCTCGAGTTCGTGGAGTACCGCAAAAACGATCTCGCGCAGCCGCTTTGTCCGAAACGGCCCCAGCTTGCGGTAGATCGGAACTCTGCGGGCTGTATGGATCATGGCAAACTCCGGTGAGCCGAGGTTTTCGAGAAGTCCGTCGTCCGCATCGCCATTGCTATCGGCCTCCGGTCCGGGCCCTGTTTCGAGCAAACCTGTATTATCCGGCGGGAGCAATTCCAATTCGTCGGGCTTGTTCAACTTTAAGACAAAAGTATTTCGCCGCGGGTCCCATTCCCATCGGCCATAGGCAATAAACCTCGAGCCTCGGGAGAACCGCTCGTTATAGTAATTGATCACCGCCTTTGACGCCTTTCCGGAAATGAACCAAAACACGACGACCGGTTTTCGGGTTCTCTCACGGTCGCTCCCGCTGACCTCGTATATGAACAAAGGCGGTTGCTTGGCGCTCCGATTTCGGCCGACCTGGAAACCGCCGGAAACTCGCGTGTATATCTCAACCGACGCCTCAATGCCATCGAAAAGCTGATCGATCCCGATTAAATTTGACCGGTCCTCGTAACGGGTAGGAAAATAATTGAGAAGGTCTTCGACGGTCGCGTCAGAGAAGTCCGACTTTCCGGCGTGATTCGTTACAGCAGCGGCGAGCTTCTTCGCCATGTTGGGCGACAAGCCGGCTGTTCCAAGGGCCCCGAGTCCGGTCAATGGTGTGGACAGATTTAAAGTCACGCAGGTTCAAGTATAACAACAGGATCGCAGATCAATTTTCGAGGGCATTCGCAGCCGCGATCTGCGGTTAGAGCATCGCCGAAAAGATAACTAATCGTAATGAAAAATACACGTGAACCCTAGCTATATTCAAGACGAACGACGTATCGGCGTTTGTAATATTTTAGAACAGAGTATGAAGGAGAGTGCAGTTTAACAGCATGCATACGCAAAAAAAGCGGAGAAAGGTACTCTGCCCTTTCTCCGCTAAGATGGAGAAAACCTACGATGTACGAGGTGAAAGATCGATACTACGCTAAATTTGCGACATGCCGCGTTAGCCGAGACTTGTAGCGGGCCGCCGTGTTCCTATGGATCAGGCCTTTGTTGACCGCTTTGTCGATGATCGAAACGGTCGATTGAAGCGATGCTTCGCTTGCGGCCTTGTCGTTTCCCGCGATCAGGCTTCGCAATCCCTTAATCTTGGTCCGCAATTGTCCTCGGTTGCTGCGATTTATCGCATTCCTTTTCGCGGTTTGCCTAACGCGTTTTTCTGCCGATTTATGATTTGCCATTTAACAATAACTTCCGAATATAATCGCCTATGAGACGAACTTTACAATATAGTAACTAGGGCTATGGTTGTCAAGCGGACCGGTGTCCTTCAGATCGGGCGGGGGTCATTTCTTTCGCTTACTTAGGAGTGGAAAGATATGGCAGTTTACCCGTCTGCCCTAAGCGCAAAGCTGTGCATCAGGTCCACGAAGAGAACGAATATTGGCGGATAAAAGATAAATTCCGGCCCAAGACGAGCCGAGAACATAAAGGGCATGCTGGAAGAAACAAGGTCGATCTGGGTGCCGATAAAAATTCCCACGCCTAAACAGATCATGAATCCCGCTACAAGGAATGTCGCCGCGGTTATTCGGGAATAGGGCTTGGCCACAGGTTCGCTGTCGTCGAAGATCGAGTCGTGAAGATCCGCCAGCTTGTAAGTATATTTTTCGAAAGCCTCCTTTATCCTGCGGATCAAATGGATCAGCCCTGCAATGAATAATGTGATCACAATGATCTTCCCGATGATAGCGGAATTTGCGAATACCTGAGGCTTGAATATCCCAACCGCAAACGCCGATACGAAAAGGGCAACGGTCGGAAATATGATCTTTTGCAAGGCCATCGACTCACGACGCTCTTCTGCGATCATCCGATCGATTATCTCGTTATACCGGTGTTCATAGACCATTTGACGCCAGCGTCGAGCATGAGCATTAGATGAAGCGAAGATCGAATCGCTATCGGTATCCCGGTCGTACTGAGCTCGAAGTATCTTTCGGTCATACTTGGCTCGCTCGGTCCGGTTGCTCAGTATCTCGTAGGCTTCAGCGATCGCAGCGAATGCGCGTGCCGTTTCTTCGGATCCGTTGTTCCTGTCCGGATGCAGCTTCCGCGCGAGCTTTCGGTATGCCGATTTGATCTCGCGAGAACCTGCCTTTGGCGAAACCTTTAGCGTGTCGTAGTAAGTGGCCATCAACGGGATGCCTTAAGGAGAGCAGCTAAATTGCAGCGGATAGAGCAACCGCCTAACGACCAAATTTTATCATAAGGCGTTTCCCGTTTTCCAGAGATCGTGGGAAGCGGGGCCTCGCAATAAAGGGAAGCCCCCGTTCATTTGCTGCCGGCGAACCCGTCTTTACAGGAGATAGTCGATCTAAGATCTAAATTCGCGATAAATCTCGAAGCATGAACTGGAGTTATTCGATGTCGTCAATTTGCAACGCAATCGGATCGGCACCGGCCATTTTCACCGCATCAACCACCCTTGCGATGCTGCCGTAATCCAGCTTGCGTGGGGCCTTTATAAAAACGGTGGTCGCGATCATTCCGCTGCCGTCAGGCAAGTATGCGTGGTTCACCGACCGCTCGGCAAATATCTCCTTCAACCTTAGCGTTAGCGGCTCGGCCGCCGAAGGTGTTCCAAGACCGCTTTCTGAGTTTAGTGAGATGTTTGAGCGTTCATCGACGGCGACGACCAACGTGAACGGATTGTTCTCGATCCGACCGTCTGATGTCGGCTCACTAGGGATCTTTGCCTTAAAGCTGCTTGGCTTGATCGGAGTGACGATCATAAAGATGATGAGAAGGACAAGAAGAACGTCTATAAGCGGCGTGACATTTATCTCGGGTCTGTTCATGGTTCTCTCCCTGTGTTGTTGTCTCGGTTTCTATTGACACCACCAACAGAGAAATGTTCCCGTAAACAGGCCGGTCAACTGCCATGCAGCTCGGCGTTCAAGGCTTTAAGCATCGCCGTTGCTTTCAATAGCGACTCTCCATACTCAAGCGCCGGGTCGCTGTCGATAACGATGCCGCCGCCGACGTTGAAAACCGCCTGCCCTTCGCGAAACACCATCGTGCGGATCGCGACGCTCATTTCGAACCGCTCGTCGACGCCGAACCGATCAGACGGGATTCTGCAGCCGATCGCCCCCATTGAAAGACCGCGAGCATCGGGTTCGATCTCACTGATGATCCTCATTGTGTTGATCTTTGGTGCCCCGGTGATCGATCCGCTAGGGAAGACCGCGCGGACCACGTCAGAATATTTCAGGCCGTTACGCAACCTCCCTCGAACGTTCGAGACAAGGTGAAAAAGGGTCGGATGTTCCTCGATTCGACAAAGATCGGTGACCTCGACCGAGCCGAATTCGCAGATCCTGCCCAGGTCATTACGCATCAGATCGACGATCATCGTGTTCTCGGCTCGGTCTTTCGGGCTTCGGACAAGGTCACGTCGAAGTTCCATGTCGTCTGTTTCCGTGCTCCCACGGCGGCGTGTCCCTTTGATCGGCGAAGCTTCGATCGCACCTCCCTTTAATGTACCCATGCGTATGAATCGCTCCGGGGAGATAGAGACAACCTTTGTCCGGCCTCGATCAAGATATGCGGCGAAGGGTGCAGGATGATCTCGGCAAAGCCTCAAAAATACCTCCTCGGGGCCAAGCCCGCTTTGGGGCTTTACTGTTATCTGTTGAGTGAGATTTGTTTGATAGGTTTCGCCCTTTCTGATCAGTTCCTTAATCTGTTCGATCGTTTCGATATAACCGCTGCGGTCGAAATTCGAACGTGCAACGCTGATAGACAGCTCGGAAGTGCGTACCGGCACACTGCGAACCTCGCCATTCTGCAACTCAGCAACGAGCCTGCGTGCCTTCGCCGAATCCCCTGAGACCCACGTTCTACCGGTGTCGTAATCATGGATCACGAGTGCTTCGAAAAAGGCCATGTAGATATCAGGTTCATCGATCAGTGACGCCGTTTGTGGAGACAATCCGAGTAATTTTGGGCCAAGATCGTATGAAATGGTAAAGACCGCAGCCAGGCCGGTTTCCGCCAATTTCTCATCGAAAATCGAAAGTGTCTGAGCGCTATCATCTTTTTTAATCTCTAGGACATCGACCGGGTCGATCCCTGCGATCAATAGATTTGAGCCGGGACGCCCGACGCCGCAGCTATCAAGAACGCACAAACTCCTGCCGCTGCCGTGGGCAGCAAGCGTGGCGACGATCTGTTCCGCGTTGGTTTCAATGCTGAGCACTGAACGAATGTTAGCATGCGGCTACAATTTCACTTGAAAGCCGATTTCGCGTAAGATATTGCGAACTCTCAATAGGAAGAAAGCTTCTTCCCGCTAAAAGATTATGGTTTCCAACTCAGATAGTAAGCAAAACCTTGTCAGGGGCCTCGGCCTCGCGGCAGCTTGTTCGGTGATCATCGGTAACGTGATCGGAACCGGTGTGTTTTTGAAAGCCCGAGTTATGACATGCAACGTCGGCGACCCTAATTGGGTGATCGCGGCATGGGTCGCAGCGGGACTGCTATCACTCGCCGGAGCCCTGACTTACGCCGAGCTGACTGCCATGAAACCGCATGCCGGCGGCCCATATGTCTTTCTGCGCGACGCATTTGGCAGGATATGGAGTTTTCTATACGGCTGGACACAGTTGCTCGTTATCCGGACGGGCTCACAGGCCGCCGTTGCGGTAGTTGCCGCGATCGCACTAAACGATTACCTCGATGGCGGACTAAAGCAAACTTTGTTTGAAACAGCGATCTTCGGCATTCCGTGGACGGTCACGTCGCTTGAGATCATCGCGATAGTGTTCATCGCGATCTTTACAACGCTAAATTGCCTTTCAGTCTCGGTCAGCGGCCAGATCGCAACTGTGTTGACGATGGTCAAGATCGGTTTGGTCATATTTATCGGTTTTGGTGCTTTTGCCTGGGTGACCGGCGGCAGTTTTGACCACTTCTCGATGACGAGCACCGGCGGCACATGCGAAGGCGTGGCCGAGAGCGTCAGATACGGATCGCTGGAATATACATTCCTGGCGGGTTTCGCGGCGGCAATGCTCGGTGCCCTTTGGGGCTATGACGGCTGGGACAATTTGTCCTTTGTTGCGGGCGAGGTAAAGAATCCGGGAAGGAATCTCCCGATAGCGATCATCGGCAGCGTTCTTTTGATCATCGTACTTTATGTGATCGCTCAGGTCGCTTATTTTTATGTGCTCGACCCGGTTGCCGTCGCGTCGGTTTCCGAATCTGGTTCCGTGGGAATGGCAGTGGTCAGCAGATTCTTCGGCGGTGACCCTGCAACCTTTGCAACAGGCGTCGCAGTTGCGATCTTTTCAATGGGCCTGATGCTTTCGTCGCTTGGCACACTGCACACCTCGATCCTCAGCAATTCGCGAATTCAGTATGCGATGGCCGAGGACGGTGTGATGTTTAAGGTATTTTCAAAACTTTCCGTGAACTCCGTACCGGTCAACGCCGTGATCTTCCAGGGAATCTGGGCGACCGTACTTGCCTTGTCGGGCTCGTTCGACACACTCACGGACTACGTTATATTTGCCTCGTGGATATTCTATGCGATGGTCACACTGTCGATCTTCGTATTTAGAAGAACCGAGCCTGACACGGAACGGCCGTACCGTGCATGGGGTTATCCCGTTGTTCCGGTGATATTCCTGCTCGTTACCGGGTGGCTGCTTGTCAATACGCTGATGACGGCTCCGTTGCAATCTTTCATTGGTATCGGGATGATTCTTCTGGGATTGCCGGTCTATTATTACTTAACTAGAAAAGCAGGCCGGGATAATAACGACCAGGCGGGACCAGATGTCGCTAACTGACAGACGAAGCGGAAGTGAAAGGCGAGCTTTTCCTCGAACCGAGGTAACGATCGAAGTCGAGTGGGAGAACCTCTCAGGACGGCACGCCGGAACACTGAGCGACCTCAGCGAGACCGGGTGCTTCGTTCTTTGCTCAGGTGATGTCTCAGATGGCGATGTGGTGAAGGTTTTTCTGCCTTTAGGAGAAGGGATGAAAGTGCAGATGCTTGGAGAGGTCAGAAATCACCTTCTCGAAGTAGGATTCGCGTTGGAATTCGTCGCACCGACCGAGGCTCAGATCAACATTGTGAAAAGCCTAATCGAAGGTCAGACGACACAGGCCTAAACTGAGTCCGTTCGTCCATCACATCTCGACGGTCATTGCAGCCGCCTCAGCTGCAATGACCCGATCGTCAAAATCGAACTTGTCGTTTCCGATGATCTGGTAGGTTTCATGCCCTTTGCCGGCGATGATGACTACATCGTTCGGTCGCGCGGCTGCAACCGCCCTGAAGATCGCATCCCGACGGTCCGGCACCATCTGATATTCGGTACCAGTTTCGCTTACCCCGGTTTCGATCTCGTGAATTATCTTAACGGGGTCCTCCGTCCTGGGGTTGTCTGATGTAATTATCACCAGGTCGCTTCCAACTCCGGCGACACGACCCATCAATGGTCGTTTCGACTTGTCCCTGTCGCCTCCGCAGCCAAATACGGTGATGATCCGGCCTTTTGCTAGCTCGCGCGCGGTCGCAAGCGTGTTCATCAGAGCGTCGTCGGTGTGAGCGTAATCGACGATCATCGCAAAATCTCCTGCGTGCTGCACCCGTTCGAACCGTCCGGGAGCTCCGGTGCATTCGGAAATCCCTTCTACGATCGAATCCATATCATATCCAAGTTCCATTGCAACAGCGCTTGCCGAGAGGATGTTGTAAACATGAGGCCGCCCGACAAGCGGGGAAGTGATCCGGGTGATGCCTTGCGAAGTTTTCAATGAGAATGATGTTCCAAAGAGGAGCGAAACCTCTATGTCTTCCGCTGTAAGGTCGGCTGCCATTCCGAAGCCTTCTGAATCTGCGGCCGGCAGTGAGATCGTCAGAACCTTCTGGCCGCGTTCTTTGAGGTCGTCCGTAAGTTTTGCACCCCACTCATCATCGATATTTACGACGCAACAAGCGGGCTTCTCGCCAAGCCGCCCGTCAAATAGCTTCTTCTTTGCGTCGAAATAATTTTCCATCGTCCCGTGATAGTCGAGGTGGTCACGGGTTAGATTGGTGAACACGGCGACCTTAAAACTAAGCGCGTCGCAGCGATTCAGATCGATCGCTTGCGACGAGGCTTCCATCACGGCCATCGAGCAACCCTCTTGAACCGCCTGCCGCAAAAATCGGTTGGTGTCGCTCGCCTCCGGCGTTGTGCGAACGGCTGCCTCGCTTCGGTCGCCAATTCGATATTCGACCGTCGTCAGCATCGCGGCCTTCTGTCCTGCGGCCTCGGCAAGAGATCGGCAAAGATAGGTCGTCGTAGTTTTTCCGTTGGTTCCGGTTATTCCTATGAGATCAAGTTTGTGCGAGGGGTGGTAGTTTACTGCGGAGGCGGCTATCGCAAGCGCGGCTCGCGCATTTGTGACCTTCAGCCATGGCCGGGGAAAGCCACCGGGTGGGTCCGATTCTGAAATGACACCAGCGGCCCCGCGCCGCAGCACATCATCAAGGAAACGGTGGCCGTCAACCGTCGCCCCTTTTATTGCGACAAACAGAGTGCCATCACGGACCTGCCTCGAATCATGGGTAATATCGACCGCATCGCCGGACGAAGGGCCGGAAAGCCTTGCGTTGATCAATTCTGCGATCCTTGTGATCTTCATTCGTCGCTCGCCAGTTGGCGATTATACGCTATGGGAAAATTTTGCACGAACAACGCGGCAGAAATTTCGTATATTAAATGAAGACGGAGGGTGGGAAATGAATTTTATCAAGTTTGTCCTGGCCGTGCTCGGCTTAATCTTTGGCGTGATGCTGTTTTTTTGGCTTTTCGGACTAGTGACTTCGCTGCTCTGGTACGGGCTTTGGATCGCTGTACTTGGCGGGATCGGCTATGGAGCATATCGTATGTTCCTGAAGGCCGAGCGAAAGTTGGTCGGCCCGGGCAGCACGGATTATCTGGACGGCCGGGAATATGACACGTCATGGGACGAATACAAACAAAAGTATCTGAATAAGTAGTTCATGGTCGTTTTCGGGTCAGCCTACAGTCCTGATCAAAAGGGACGGCTTTTCGGGCGTCGAGGCGCAAGGTTTGACAATCCGAAATCCGAGTTCCAAAATCTAACACTAAACGCCGAGGTGGCGAAATTGGCAGACGCACTAGACTTAGGATCTAGCGTCGAAAGACGTGCGAGTTCGAGTCTCGCCCTCGGCACCAATATTTAGTGGTCAGTGGCCGGTGGTCAGATGTCAGTAAGGCAGTTGACGCCCGGCCATTCGTTGTCAGCACCCAGCTCCATCGGCACGCATCGGGAAAACAAGTCCTTTTCTAACGGCCCGTATTTACGAACGAGACACATGCGCCCTGATTTTTAAAGGCACTACCATCGCCTCGCGTCCAAAGCTGCCATCCACCGTTCTTGCACTGGTCTTTATTTGTAGGAGGGCCGATAATCGGGTCGCACGCGTCGCCGATACCGTCATTGTCGAGATCTGCCTGATCAGGGTTGTAGGCAAGCGGGCAATTGTCGAAACCATCAGGCACGACGTCGCCGTCGCTGTCGATGTTATTGTCTATCGTATCGCATGCATCGCCGATCCCGTCGAAGTCGTCATCTAGTTGGTCAGGGTTAAATTGAAACTGGCAATTGTCGAAGGGACTATCCACTCCGTCGTTATCGGGGTCAGGGTCAGGGTCGTTCGGCGTTGTATCGCAAGCGTCGCCCAGTCCATCTCCATCGGTGTCAGCCTGGTCCGGATTGTAGGCAAGGCGGCAATTGTCGCTCCAGTTTTCGTGCCCGTCGCCGTCGACGTCGAGGGGGCCGTCCGGCTCGGCATCGCAAGGGTCGCCCACCCCATCACCATCCAAATCGAACTGGTCGGGGTTAGGAATGACCGGACAATTGTCATTATTGTCCGCGACGCCATCCCCGTCATAGTCAGCGATCTCTGCCGACGACGCTGTCGTGGCCGCGGTGATATGCAATTGCCGAAGCATAGAAATGCCAAACAAGAGACACAGTGATATAGCGATAAATGTCAGTTTTCTCATCTCTCTCCTTATTGTTATTCCAAAACCGGTACGAGAATATCGTTCCTTCGAATCCGTTCCCCACACATAGGGAACCTATCGTTGCGTCATGAATGAATTAATTGGTTTACTGTTCGGACATCGTAACACGGAAAATCGAAAGTACAAGCCTCCGAATCCAATCCCGCATAGTGGAAAGGGCCGTTACGATCCTGCCGAACGATTGCTCGGAATACCCTTTCACATCATTACTTCTCATTCGACATTTTACATCTGCTTCGATATGCTTTTTTTGTAAATGAAAAGCGAAATCAAGGATATTTCTCCAACTAAAAAAGAGCTTCATGTAGAGATCGACGGTGAGTCGCTCAAGGAAGCCTATGGCCGCGTGAGCCGTAAGTATTCGAAAGGCGCGAGCGTGCCCGGCTTTCGAAAGGGATTCGCACCGCTCGACATCATTAAACTCAGATACAAGGAAGAGATCAAGAACGAAGTATTGCGAGAGGTTTTGCCGCCTAAAGTTGCGGAGGCGATACAGAACCACGATCTCCATCCGCTGACCGAACCGGAACTGCATGTCGAAGATATTGAGAACCTAACCGTCAATGGAACAATGCCGATATCGCTCCATGTTCACGTAGAAGTGATGCCGGAAGTCGTCGAACCAAGATACAAGGGTTTGGAACTGACGAGATCGGTTCGACCGGTGAGCGAAGATGAGGTAGAGGAACTTATTCACGGCCGTTTGAAGGAACAGGCCGCGCTGATCCCGGTCGAAGACCGTGCTGCGGAGGGCGGCGACGTTGTCATAGCGGACCTCATTGGCGTGTTTGACGATGACCCGGACGGCGAACCAATCACGGCCGATGCCCTTGAGATAGAATTGGGCGGCGAAAGCATCGAACAAGCGTTTACGGAAAATCTCGTTGGGGTTAGGCCTGACGAGGAGAGGGAATTTTCCGTCACCTATCCAAAAGAATTTTCATCGAGTGCTCTTGCCGGCCGCACGGTACAGTACAAGGCGACGGTCAAGTCTGTCGGCCGTTCGGAACTGCCCGAGTTGAATGACGAATGGGCAAAGAGCTTGGACGAGGGATATGAGTCGCTTGTCGAACTCAGGGAAAAGCTTCGTGCCGACCTTGAGGTTTATGAGGCTGCTAATGCCGATGCCCGTGTAAGAAACGAAGTTGTGGGCAAACTTCTGGAAGAAAATTCGTTTGAAGTTCCGCAGAGTCTGATCGAAAATCAGGCGCGAAACCTGCTGAACAACTTTGCCCAAGACCTGCAGCAGCGAGGCGTGGATCCGAACCGTCTGCAAAGCGATTTTGTTCAGATGGCGTTCGAGCAAATGCGCGGTCAGGCGGAGCGGGACATTCGCGGAGCTTTGTTGCTTGAAAAGATCGCAGAGCTTGAGAAGGTCGAGGTGTCTGACGCCGAGGTCGGCGAAGAGATCGAACGGATGGCGAGTCATTATCGTACGACTCCGGAAGAGATCCGAAAAGCCCTCGAAGGCCAGGATGGCGACCGGCCGATTCGCAATAGTTTGAGGACTCGGAAATCGATCGAAACATTGGTCGCGAATTCGACAGTTTCTGACGTAGAGTGGGTTGAATCGGCGACAGAGCCGGATGCGGAAAAACCGAAGCCGGCCAAACGAAAAGCGGCAACTGCCAAGGGCTCAAAGAAAGAAAAAGCGTCTGAAGTCGATCAGCCCGCAGGATAGGTCCAAGCTGGGTAAATTTTCATACTCGGCAGTCTTTAACGGTCAGGGTCGCGAAGTGTGCGGTCGATTATTAAGTTGGAGGCCCATGGCGGACCGTGGCTTGCTTTTTGCGGTAAAAGATGTAGAATCGGAAGCCTATTCGGCAATTGCCATTTTGTCAGCAAGTTGCGGCCGCAAAGTTAACCCTTCACTTAAAAGAATTAACCTTATAAAAGGAACGAAATATGGCACTGGTACCAATGGTTGTTGAGCAAACCTCTCGGGGCGAGCGGGCGTTCGACATATATTCAAGGCTTTTGAAGGACAGTATCATTTTTATCGGTACGCCGATCGATGATCAGATCGCAAACCTACTGGTTGCGCAATTGTTGTTCCTTGAGGCAGAAGACCCGGAGCGGGACATCAACCTCTACATCAATTCTCCGGGCGGATCGATCACCGCGGGCATGGCCATCTATGACACGATGCAGTTCATCAAAAACGATGTGACAACGATCTGCGTCGGCCAATGTGCCTCGATGGGTGCTTTGCTGCTTGCGGCCGGCACAAAAGGAAAACGTTTTTCACTTCCGCATGCACGAATACTTATCCATCAGCCTTCGGGCGGTGCCAGCGGCCAGGCGACAGACGTTCGCATTATGGCCGAAGAGATCCTTCGGATGCGTGAGCTTACGTCCCGAATTATTGCAAATCATAGCGGCCAATCGTTCGATCAAGTGGAGAAGGACGTCGAGCGTGACCGAATTTTAACGCCGCCACAGGCCAAGGAATATGGGCTTATTGACGAGGTGATAGAGCATAGAGATAAGTAACGAACGCAGGTCCCTAGTAGACGAACCTCTGTCCGCCGAACACTGCCGACCGACCACTGTTTTATGGCGAATTTCAGACGACCAGAAGAATTGTTGTGCTGCTCGTTTTGCGGCAAGTCCCAGAACGACGTCAGAAAACTTATTGCCGGGCCGGGCGTTTATGTTTGCAATGAATGCATCGATATCTGTAACGAGATCATCAATGACGACGAGCAAAATGAAACGGTAAGCACAAGAGCGTCCATACCGAAGCCTCAGGAGATCAAGGGATTTTTGGACGATTACGTCATCGGGCAGGAAGAGCCCAAAAAGCGGCTTGCCGTAGCGGTTTATCAACACTACAAACGCCTTGAACTGGCGAAACGCCGTTCGGACATAGAGCTACAAAAATCAAACATTCTTCTGATCGGTCCCACGGGAACCGGTAAGACGCTTCTTGCTCAGACACTCGCCCGGGTTCTTAGCGTGCCTTTCTGCATCGTTGACGCTACCAGCCTGACCGAAGCGGGATATGTAGGAGAGGATGTCGAGAACATCCTTCTCAGACTGCTCCAATCTGCCGGAAACGATGTGGAGCGCGCGCAACAAGGGATCATCTACATCGACGAGATCGATAAGATCTGTCGCAAGGATGACAATCCTTCGATTACTCGTGATGTTTCCGGCGAGGGCGTCCAGCAGGCGCTCTTGAAGATCCTTGAAGGTACGGTTGCGAACATCCCGACCGGTGGTGGCCGCAAGCACCCTCAGCAGGATTTCATCCAGCTGGACACGACCAATATTCTGTTTATTTGCGGCGGGGCGTTCATTGGCCTTGAGAAGGTTGTCGAGAAAAGATTCAGGAACAAGTCGCTCGGTTTCCAGGCTGAGGTCAAATCGCGACAAGAGCGCCACCACGAGGCCCTCGCCAGGCTGGAACCGGAAGATCTAATTCACTACGGCCTTATTCCCGAATTTGTTGGAAGGCTGCCCGTGATAGGGACGCTTAGCGAACTCGACGAAGCGGCACTCGTAAAGATACTAACTGAGCCGAAAAACGCTTTGATCCGCCAATACCAGCGCAAGTTCGAGTTTGACAACATTGGGCTCAAATTCACGGACGAGGCAGTTTCAGCGGTCGCACGCGAGGCCCACAAACGAAAGGTCGGTGCCCGTGGGCTGATGATGATCATGGAAGAGATTCTTCTAGATTCGATGTACTTTCTGCCCTCGGAAAAGAAGGTGTCCGAGATCCTCATCACAAAAGAAATGATCGAGAAGAAAGCCCCTGTGTTCGATGTGATCGCCCCGAGGATCGAAGAGGCGGCCTAACCTCATGTTTACTCGCGTACTTCTTGATGAATTCTGACCCTTGTCGACGGTCGGACAAGAGGCATGCTGCACCCTAACGAATTGTGAGAACTGGGGCATCGTCCGTCGCGAAAACTAAAACATTCGCACGAATAGGTGTTTACATAAGCGAGGCGTCACCGTGTCGAATCGGGTGGAACTGTCTATATTCTTTACATTCGCCATCTGATTTTGCATTAATAAGAAGAAGAATGATGTGGTCGCCGTCTAACAGGTTGATCTAGCCCAGGGCCCCCAAGATATGCAGGAATTCACAGACCAAATGCCCTCCGACATCAAGCGTTACCCGATGGTACCGATCCGCGACGTTGTGATCTTTCCTTATACGAAGGTCGCTTTCAAGATCGGGAGGCCCAGTTCGGTGAGGGCACTGGAAGAGGCAATGGGTGGCGATCGCGATATATTTCTCGCGACCCAGCACGATGCCACGATAGACGAGCCAAAGGCCGAGCAGATATATAGGGTAGGAACGCTCGGGCGGATCCTTCAGGCGCAAAGGCAGGATAACGGGCAGATAAAGGTGGTCGTTGAAGGTCGAGACCGGGGCGAGTCGCTGAGGGTCGAACACGACGCCGACGGTATGTTCTATGCCCATGTTCGAAAGATCCATTCCATTGACGAATCCGGATTTCGTACAGACGGGCTTTTGCAGAAGATCCACTCGCTAGTCGAACAGTTTCTCCGCGTATCGCCCGACGCATACACTGATGCACTTCACGCCAGCCTCCGTGGTATCTCCGCGGCTCAGATCTCCGATGCGATGAGCTCGCATTTGCGTATAGGCGTTGAGGAAAAGCAAGAGCTACTCGAGACAGTTTCGGTCCAGGAGCGGCTGCAGAGACTAACAGAGATACTCGAAGCTGAGATCGAGAAACGCCAACTCGACCGAACCATTCACTCGCGCACAAAGAAGCAGATGGACAAGCACCAGCGTGAGTACTATCTGAACGAGCAGATCAAGGCGATTCATAAGGAACTGGGACGAAAGGATGACAAGGCCGAGCTTGAGGACCTGAAAAAGAAGATCGAAGAGGCGGGAATGAGCGAAGAGGCCCGCGACAAGGCGATGCAGGAGTTTTCGCGACTTGAAGCGATGCCGCCGATGTCCGCAGAGAGCACCGTATCCCGAACTTATCTCGACTGGCTTATTAACGTTCCCTGGAAGGAACGGTCAGAGGAAATAGAGGACCTCACCGAAGCGGAGAAGACGCTGAACGCGGACCACTATGGCCTTGAGAAGATCAAGGAGCGGATAGTGGAGTTTCTTGCGGTCCGCCAGCTAGTCAAAAATCCCAAGGGGACGATCCTCTGTTTTGTTGGTGCCCCGGGCGTTGGAAAAACGTCCCTTGGTAAATCCATCGCCAGAGCGACGGGCCGAAAGTTTGTTCGCCTTGCCCTGGGAGGCGTTCACGATGAGGCTGAGATACGCGGCCATCGCAGGACGTATATCGGGGCGCTCCCGGGACAGATAGTCCAGTTGATGAAACGGGCAGGGACCATCAATCCGGTAATTTTGCTGGATGAGGTGGATAAGCTCGGGCGTGATTTTCGCGGCGATCCGAGCTCGGCCCTGCTTGAGGTTCTTGATCCCGAGCAGAACAACACATTTCGCGACCACTATCTCGACATCGATTACGACCTGTCGAACGTGTTTTTCATTGCCACGGCAAACGTGCTCCATACGATCCCGCCGCCTCTGCAGGACCGCCTCGAAATTCTGCAGCTTTCCGGTTACACCGAGCGTGAAAAGTCTGAGATCGCAAAGCGGCATCTTATCGACAAATCCGCAGAGAATAACGGCATCGATCCTGAAAAGGTCAAGTTTACCGAAGACGGGATACTCGAGATTATTCGGCACTACACTCGCGAAGCCGGCGTCAGAAACCTGGAGCGCGAGATCAACTCGTGCCTCAGGAAGATCGCACGGAAATATGTCGTTTCTGACGCAAAGGAGGATTTCCGGACCGTCGTTGATGCAGAAAAGGTGAAGGAACTTCTTGGCACTATAAGGTTCCGAAAACAGGATATCGCCCGTAAAAGCGAGATCGGTCTGGTCAACGGCCTCGCGTGGACCGAGGTCGGCGGCGACGTGCTGCAGGTCGAAGCGACACTGGTTGAAGGAAAGGGCGATGTGACGTTGACGGGCAAGCTTGGTGAGGTGATGCAGGAATCGGCCAGGGCGGCTTTGACATGTGTTCGGTCAAGGGCAGAAATGCTGGGAATAGACCCCAAGGAGTTTCGAGAAAAGGACCTGCACATTCACGTTCCTGAGGGAGCGATACCAAAGGACGGACCGAGCGCCGGTATTACTATTGCTACCGCGATGGTTTCGGCACTTACTCGAAAAGAGGCTCGACACGATGTGGCAATGACGGGCGAAATAACCCTTCGCGGGAAGGTACTGCCAATTGGTGGCGTAAAGGAAAAACTCCTTGCCGCTCATCGCTTCGGCCTTAAGACCCTCATCCTTTCGAAAGAGAACGAAAAAGACCTGGCCGACATTCCAGAGGAGGTCCGCGAAGACCTCACCATTCACCTGGTTGATACGGTCGATGAGGTTCTTAAACATGCCCTTGAGCTTGAGAAACCGACGACAGAGCTGGTCCCGCCGCAGATATGGGATGTTGACGCACCTTTGGCAGATGTGACCTCGCCGATTGTCGAATAGCGGCCGACCGCTCAGATCAACCGGCCCGAATGGCTCACGTTCTGAGTTTGCAAATTTCCTGTTCAGCCACCGACCGACCCTATGAAGATCAAGTCCGCCGAGTTTGTCCGAAGCGCGTTTGACCGGACCCAGTGGGCAAACGACGCCAAGCCCGAGATCGCGTTCCTCGGCCGGTCGAACGTCGGAAAATCGTCGCTTTTGAATTCTCTTCTGGGCCGGAAAGGACTTGCACGAACCTCGAATACGCCCGGCCGGACGCAGAGCATTAACTATTTTCTAATCAATGACGAATTCTACTTTGTGGATCTTCCGGGATACGGTTATGCGAAAGTTTCAAAGGCAATGCGGCAGGAATGGGGAAAATTGGCTCGAGACTACCTGACAGACCGTGCGGAACTTGCTTTGCACGTTCAACTTGTCGATTCCCGCCATCCCCCGAGCGAGTTGGATATGCAGCTTCACGAATGGCTTACGGCCTTCGGTAAACACAGCCTCATCGTGGCCACGAAAATCGACAAACTCTCTAAAAACGAACTTTTTAAGAGCCTTAGACAGCTCCAGACAGAGTTTGACGAGAGGCCCGTGTTCGGATTTTCGTCTGTTTCCGGGGCCGGACGCGAAGAAATTTGGAACCAGATCGAGGCTGCACTTAAAAAAAGTTGAAGAAAAAGGTTGCAATTTGCTCGCAACTATTGTATTCCTAAATGAATCCCGTTTATTTGGAACGAGCTTCGAGAGAGTTCAGCTGTTTTACTACGTATAGTCCATACAATTAACTCCACCATTATACTTCAGGCCACGCTTTAACGGCTTTTGCACTACGAATATGGGACTGCGGATCGTCTGTCGTTTGACAGCTGATTCTCACAAATCATAGTTACTTAAACAAATGGCAACAAAAACCACACCCACCCGTAAACCGAAAGGCTCCAAAACCGAGGACGGCCCGTTCGACGAGCTACCCGAAGCCGCCGCATCTGACCCGACGGAAACCGCCGTCGCCCAACAATCTGCCCCGGTCCAAAAAGCCGACATTCTGAACTTGGCCGGCCTCAAAGAGATGTCGATCAGCGAGCTGACGCATATCGCCAAAGAAATGGGCATAGAAGGCGCCAGCGGTTTGAGAAAGCAGGAACTGATCTTCAAGGTGCTCGCCGCACAAACCGAGAAAAGCGGCCTGATCTTTTCCGAAGGTGTTCTTGAAACGTTGCCGGATGGATTCGGCTTTTTGCGCGCACCGGAGTATAACTATCTGCCCGGCCCGGACGACATATACGTCAGCCCCTCACAAATCCGTAAATTCGATCTTCGCACGGGTGACACGGTTTCGGGCCAGATACGCCCGCCGAAGGAGGGCGAACGCTATTTCGCCCTGATCAAAGTCGAAGCGATCAACTTCGAAGCGCCTGAACAGTCCCGCGAAAAGGTATTTTTTGACAACCTGACGCCCCTTTATCCGGACGAGCCGTTTACGATGGAGATCGAGCCGGACAACATTGCGGCACGGGTTATCGACCTTGTCACGCCGATCGGCAAGGGACAAAGGGCTCTTATCGTAGCGCCGCCAAGGACCGGTAAGACCGTCCTTCTTCAGACGATCGCAAACTCGATTACCCAGAATCATCCCGAAGTCACTTTGATCGTGCTGCTAATTGACGAGCGGCCGGAGGAAGTCACGGATATGCAAAGGTCGGTGAAAGGTGAAGTCATTTCTTCGACTTTCGACGAACCGCCGACGCGTCACGTGCAGGTCTCGGACATGGTTATCGAGAAGGCGAAACGCCTCGTCGAACATAAGCGGGATGTGGTTATCCTGCTTGACTCGATAACACGCCTTGCACGGGCCCATAATGCGGTCGTGCCGCCTTCGGGTAAGATCCTCTCGGGTGGTATCGATTCGAATGCTTTACAGCGCCCGAAGCGTTTTTTCGGCGCTGCAAGAAATATCGAGGAAGGCGGAAGCTTGACGATCATAGCGACTGCCTTGATCGATACCGGCTCCAGGATGGACGACGTGATCTTTGAGGAGTTCAAAGGAACCGGTAATTCGGAGATCCATCTTGACCGCAGGCTCAGCGACAAACGCCTGTTCCCGTCGATAGACCTGCAGCGATCGGGAACGCGAAAAGAAGAGCTTCTCTTGAGCAAAGAGGACCTCGCCCGAATTTGGGTAATGCGTCGTGTTCTGAACCCTTTGTCACCGGTCGAGCAAATGGAAGTAGTGCTTGAGCGCCTTGGAAAGACCAAGACAAACGCTGAGTTTCTTGCCTCGATGCAGACATGATCCCGACATAACTGATTTTTCGCTTTACGAACTGAACGATGCGTGCTATCTTTCACGCATTCGTTTCAGCGCGCTTTTCTCCTTGACGATTTCGGCAACCTTGCCCGCCAGGGAATGGATTCCGGATAACTCCTTTATTAACTTAGCAGTACCGTCATAATTAGTGATTAAGTATTAGGTTGGTTTCTAATCAAATTTTAGGAGGAGCGATATGAGAAAGAATATGCTGCGTATGCTTGCAATTGGCGCGTTGGCAGTGGTCTTTCAATCCGCGGCAATGGCCCAGATAACCGGCTCGATCGCCGGAACCGTCGTGGATGTCAACGGAGCGGCCGTCCCAAGCGCGACGGTCACCATCACAAGTCAAAGTGGCCAGGACTTCAAAGTACAGACAAACGACGCCGGAGCTTACCGTGTTCCGGCACTTGGAGCCGGCTTTTACAAGGTAGAGGTCGCTGCTGAAGGATTTAAGCGGTCCCTGGTCGAGCGCGTCAAGGTCGACGTCGGTACACCGACAACGGTGAACGTTGCCATCCAGACGGGCGACATCAGCGAGTCCGTTACCGTTACCGGTTCAGGCGGTGAGGTATTGCAAACACAAACCGCTACGATCGGGACGACGCTCACGGGAAGGCAAATACTGGAAACGCCGGTTGCATCGCGCGACGCGCTAGATTTGGTAGCACTGCTACCAGGAACGGCATCTGTCGGAGCACCGAGGCGTTCTTCGATAAACGGCCTGCCCAAAGGTTCTTTGAGCATCACGATTGACGGTGTCGACGTTCAGGACAATCTGCTTCGATCGTCTGACGGATATTTTACTTATGTCCGGCCGAGGCTGGACGCCATTGAAGAGGTAACCGTCTCGACATCGAATCCGGGATCGGAAGGCGGCGGCGACGGCGCAGTGCAGATAAAATTTGTTACTCGCCGTGGAAACAATGACTATAAAGGAAGCGTTTTCTGGCAGCATCGAGATGAGGGCCTTAACGCAAATTATTGGTATCAGAACCGCGATGGCCAGCGGGACGACAACGGAAGAGCTTTCAGGCAGAAGATCCGTCTGAACCAGTTCGGTGGCAGCTTCGGCGGCCCGATCCCGTTTTTAAGGTTCGGCGATAGCGGCGGATCGTGGTTCGATTCCGGCAGGGACAAGAGGTTCTTCTTCGTAAATTATGAAGAGTTTAGACTTCCCGCGTCCCAATCGAGGACACGAACGGTCTTTACTCCGGACGCTCAATCCGGAATTTACCGATATATCGTCGGAACTGAGACAAGACAGGTAAATCTCTATCAGATCGCGGCAAATGCCGGGCAGCTCTCGACGCCTGACCCGACCATTGCGGATATCCTTTCGCGTATCCGGTCGGCAGTCGGAACCGAAGGAACTCTTACACCGATCTCCAATTCTCCTAACTACCTCAATTACAACTTTTCACCTTCGGGCGATTCGACGAGAAAGTTCCTTGCGCTTCGTTTCGATTTCAATATCAACAAGAGTAATAGCGTCGAGTTTGTGACGAATCAGCAGGAATTCGTCCCTTCGAAGGATTTTCTGAACTCGCAGGACGAGCGATTTCCGGGCTTCCCCTGGTACACACAAGGTTCGGTTCGTGACTCGTATTCGGTCGCGGTCCGATCGAATTTCTTGACCAATGTCGTCAACGAGGCAAGGTTCGCGATGTCAACGGGCTTGTCGACTTTCAGTGACGGCATCTCAGCCGCCGACTTTGATTATGCGGGTGGCCGGCTTCTTGCGATTGACGCGGCAGGAATAACGACTCCCTTTTCGCGAAATTCGTATAGCGACCGAAATACTCCGACGTTTGATTTCACGGATAATGTTACATGGATCCGTGGTAATCACACGATCGGCTTCGGTGGACAGTGGAAACTAATTAGACGTGAAGGTTCGGCGATCGGTCGAATCGTGCCGACCGTGAGCTTTGGGCTTGACTCGACTGATTCTGCATTCGGTATTTTCAGTGCAACGACGTTGCCAGGAGCAACGGCGGCTCAGCTTACATCAGCACGTGCGATCTACGCAACACTTGTAGGCCGCGTGACCGCGTACACTTCAACAGCCTACCTTACAGCAGACGGGACTTACGCAGAAAACGCCATTCAATCTCGTCTTGCGAAGCAAAACACCTATGGTCTCTACGTCCAGGACGGTTGGCGGATAAACAAAAACTTCACGCTCAACTTTGGCGTTCGTTGGCAGCCGCAAACGGCTTTTGTGGCTCTTAGCGAGGGACTTTACACGCGGCTCGAAAGCCACGACCAGATCTACGGTCTATCAGGGCCGGGAAACATCTTCAAGCCCGGAACACTCACCGGCACCGCCCCACGTGTTGTACCGCTGCTAAAGGGCGAAAAAGCATATCCTGACGACAACAACAACTTTGCTCCGTCAGTCGGCGTGGTTTGGAGTCCGAATTTTTCTGGAAACGGCTTTACGAAGGCGTTGTTTGGCTCGAGCGGAAAGAGTGTATTTCGGGGTGGTTATTCGACGGCTTTTGTCCGAGAGGGATTTAATCTGTTAGAGAGCATCTATGGCTCAAATCCGGGAGGCACTCAGGCTCTTTCGAGGACGATCGCAAACGGACTGATTACCGTCGGCACAAACTTGCGAACGGCGGGGAACCCGAATCTGACTCCTGCTCCCAATATCATTGGAACACAGCCGAGCTTCCCGATCGCGTTGACCGTATCGAATTCGACGAACTCGTTTGACCCTAACCTGAAAACTGGAGCTGTCCACTCGTTCAGTTTTGGTTATCAGCGAGAATTGGATCGAAACACTGTGGTCGAGATTCGGTATGTCGGCAACCGAGGTGTTGATCTTCAAAGGCAGTACAACATAAACGAGTTCAACACGATCGAGAACGGCTTCGTGGACGAGTTCCGCCGTGCGCAGGAAAACCTGTACGCGAACATTGCGGCAGGTCGCGGCAACACATTCGCATATTTCGGAGCTGGAACGGGAACGTCTCCACTTCCGATCATGATGGCGTATTTTAATACTGCGGCGACATTCGATCCTTCGAATCCGGCGAGATATACTGCGACGAATTTTGCCAATACAACTCTAGTTGCGGCGTTGTCCAGAAATGCTCCGAACATCCTTAGTTTTAGTGGCACGAGCTTTGAGAACAACGCGACTCGGCGTAACAATGCGTTGGCAAACGGCTTGCCCGTCAACTTCTTCTACGTAAACCCGACCACAGGCGTAAACGGCTCGTTCACGGTTGATAACAGCAACAAGACCTGGTACGACTCAGGCGTGATCGAGCTTCGGCGAAGATTGTCCGACGGCTTGCGGATCCAGACAAGTTATGTCTTTTCGAAAGCGATGGCGAATGCATATGCGTCGAGCAGCGTAGTATTTGCTGGCTTCTCCCAACGGCCGGGCGGGTTGGATCTGGCAAGGAGCGTACAGGCGTTCGATCTTCGTCACAACTTCAAGTTTGACGCGACGTATGACCTTCCGTTTGGCCGGGGCCGCACCTATTTGGGGAACACACATTGGTTTGTTGACGGGATGATCGGGGGCTGGACGATCTTGCCGACAGTTCGATGGCAGAGCGGCTCGCCTTTCAGTTTAGGAAATGTGCAGTTGGTCGGCATGACGAAAAAGGAGCTGCAGAAAGCGATCGGAGTTTACAAGAACACCGTGATCAGCGGCGTGCAGGTTGTGACCTATTTACCTGAAGACATCATCGTCAACACCCAGCGTGCGTTCAACATCAGCGTTGCGAATACGAACACTAATAACGGCTATGGCACCACCTTTGGCAGCGGGGGGCCGCAGGGCCGGTTTATCGCACCTGCAGGTTTTGGGAACTGCATTTCACGGTTTACCGGTGAATGTGGTTTTAATAACTTGATCATGTACGGCCCGTCGTTCTTCAAGGTGGACGCAACGCTTGCCAAACGCTTCCGGATGGGTGAAAAGCGGAGCGTTGAGTTCCGGGTTACGGCACTTGATGCACTGAACGCGCCGAACTTCCGCGTGGGTGGCTTTGGTGCGGATGTGGTCGGTGCCGCAGTCGGCGGTGCGACTTTCGGTCAAATGGGCAACGGTTCGGCTTATCAGGACGTTTCGACAACAAACGACCTTGGCGGCCGCCAGATCGACATCATGTTCAGGATCAATTTCTGATCCTTGGCTATTTGTCTCAGTGGGTCGGGAGGCAAACCTCCCGGCCTTTTTTCGTGCCAGAATGTCTTTCATTTGACGAACACGGGGATTCGCGATTAACTAAGATCGACCGTAAATATGCGAGTTGCAGTAATTTCCGCAGAGGCGGTGCCATATTCCAAGACCGGCGGGCTGGCTGATGTCGCCGGCGCGCTGCCGAAGGCATTGAAGCAGGTCGGCATGGATTCTGTCCTCATCACACCGTGCTACCTGCAGACGAAAGGCGAGTATCTTTGGAATGTCGCGATCGATGACCTGGCTGTCGATTGGCAAGGCAGTACCTATCGGGCAAAGGCATTTTACAGCGAAGAAAACGGCTCTCCGACATTTCTCATCGATGCTCCATCTTACTTTCACCGTGATTCCATTTACGGTTACCGCGAGGACCATGAGCGGTTCGCATTTTTCAACCATGCGGCCATAGTGTTACTGCGGCGCGTTGGCGCGGCGCCGGATATCGTTCACCTCAACGACTGGCACTGCGGCTTTGCGGCAGCAGAGCTTGCTGTAAAGCGAAGGTACGACGCTTTCTGGCGGAATACGCGGACCGTGTTCTCGGTCCACAACATGGCCTACCAAGGCGTTTTCGGGGCGGACGAGCTTTGGAAATTAGGCTTTGGCGGTGAATTCGAACGAAACGCCTTTCTTTCAAATGGAGCCGCTTCGGCGATGAAGGCCGGCCTTTTACTTGCAGATACTCTCTCGACCGTTTCACGCCGATACGCACAAGAGATACAGTTGCCCGAAAATGGTTATGGCCTTGACTGGCTCGTCCGCCAGCGTGCCGGACGCCTCGTCGGTATAACCAACGGGGTCGATTATGAGGTTTGGGACCCAAGGACCGATCCCGAGATCCCGGCCCATTTCGACGCTTCGGATCTCAGCGGCAAACGGGAATGCAAGCGTCGGCTGCTAGAGCAATTCTCGCTTCCTGCAATGCTCGAGAGGCCCGTTTTCGCGAACATTACCCGCTTGACCGCCCAAAAAGGTATCGACCTGATGATGCAGGTCGCGGGCGACATACTTTCGACGGGCGCATATATAATATCTCTGGGTTCAGGCGAGAAGAAGTATGAGGATTTTTGGCAAAGCCTTCGTGATTATGCCCCGAAGCAGGTCGGTGTTTATCGGGGGTACAACGAAAGCCTCGCGCATCAGATCGAGGCTGGTGCCGATATTTTCCTGATGCCGTCAAAATTCGAACCCTGCGGGCTTAACCAAATGTATTCGCTGCGTTATGGGACCGTCCCGATAGTACGTGCCGTCGGCGGGTTGGACGACACGGTGCGAAACTGGGACACTGTCTCTTCCACCGGAAACGGCTTCAAATTCGGGCCTTATCGTGCCGATAGGTTTCTCGAGCGGATCTACGAGGCCCTGTTCGCCTATGCCGAACCTGACGCCTGGAGAAGAATACAAGTGAACGGGATGACGGAAGACAATTCGTGGGAAAACGCTGCTCGAAAGTACGTTGAACTCTACAAATGGACAAGGAGTTGAGAACTGAGTTCGACCTTGACGGCCTGATTATGAGGGCGTGGCGAGAGGACGATATAGAAACCTTGCACGATCTTGTGTTTAGGAATCGTGAACATCTGCATACATACATGCAATGGATGACCCCTGATTACGCGATCGAGTCGACTAGAAATTTTGTTCTCCGGTCGATCGAAAGTCGGTTGGAAAGGAAAACCTTGGCATTAGCTTTGGAACGCGACGGCGAACTGATCGGCTCGACTGGCTTCAACCGCCTCGAATGGGCTGCTCGCGTTTGCGAGATCGGATATTGGATCGCGAGCGACGAAGTAGGGAAGGGCATCATCACTCGAGCGTGTCAGGTAATGATCGATTATGCGTTCGACGAACTTGAAATGAATAGGGTCGAGATCCGATGTTCTTCCGAGAATACCCGCAGTGCAGCGATTCCCGAACGACTTGGTTTCAAACTGGAAGGCATTCTTCGCGAGGCTGAGGTGGTGAACGGGCGTGCTCACGACTTCTGCATTTACGGCCTTCTCGCGGAAGACCCACGTCTCTGGTAAAATAAGCCGTAATCCTCAAAAAGCATTTTACGACCTCCAAGTCCGGACTGAGATTACACAAAGCAATTTATGATAATCGTAATTATCGGCGCCCAGTGGGGCGATGAAGGAAAGGGAAAGGTCGTTGACCTTTTGGCGGACCGTTTCGATGTGGTCGCCCGTTACCAGGGCGGGCACAACGCGGGGCACAGCGTTTATGTCGGCGACAAAGCGTTTGTGCTGCGGCTGCTGCCGTCCGGCATTATCCATCCGGACAAGACCTGCGTGCTGGGCAACGGGATGGTCATCGACCCAAAGGCGTTCTTCGAAGAGGTTGACCAGATCTCTGAAAAAGGTATCAAGGTAACGCCCGACCGCCTGAAGGTTTCCAGCCGCGCCCACCTTATAATGCCTTATCACCGGGCGCTCGATCACACATCGGAGGAGCGGCTGGGCAACGAAAAGATCGGTACCACGCTTCGCGGCATCGGGCCGGCATACGAAGACAAAGCCGGGCGGCGAGGCATTCGCGTCGCGGATGCTCTCTCTCCGGAAATTCTCAAGCTTCGGGTTGAAAGAAACCTTGAGGAGGCAAATCGGATAATCGTCCTGTTCGGCAACCAACCGCTGCGAGCAGATGAGATCCTTGACGAGATCACGCCTCTGGTCGAACGCCTCCGGCCGTTCGTCGCGGAAACCTCGCATTTTCTTGCCGAGGCCCGAAAGGCAAATCGCAAGATACTTCTCGAAGGGGCACAGGCGACGCTGCTCGACGTCGACCACGGCACTTATCCTTATGTCACCTCGTCCAATCCGACCGCCGGCGGGGCATCGGTCGGGGCTGGCATACCGCCGCACCACATCACCGGTGTACTCGGCATTGTCCGGACCTATGCGACCCGCGTTGGCGAGGGGCCGTTCCCGACGGAGATGCTCGACGACGAAGAGCCGGTCGCCCATCTCATCCGCGAACGCGGCAACGAATACGGTTCGGTCACAAAGCGTCCGCGCCGCTGTGGCTGGTTCGACGCGGTCGCGACCCGTTACGCGGCCGAGCTGAACGGCTTCGATTCCGTCGCACTAACGAAACTTGATGTGCTGGATGAGCTGGATGAGATCAAAGTGTGCGTAGGATATGAGATAAACGGTTCCATAATAGACACATTCCCGGCCGTTTCGCATGACCTCAGACTTATCCGTCCGCGATACAAAACGCTGCCCGGCTGGCGTTCTTCAACTCTCGGAGCGACCGACTTCGATCAGCTTCCCGAGGCGGCTCAAGACTACGTGCGCTTTCTTTCCGACTCGGTCGGCGTCGAGATCGGCCTCATCTCTACCGGGCCCGAACGCAGCCAGACGATAATCCTGAAAGAATCGGTAATGGAAGGCTGGTTTTCTGCCTGAGTGTTTGGCGCAGCATTATGGGATCTTCCGTAGAGTTCTCGATTGTTCCCTTCGATCCCGCCTACGCCCGGGCCTTTGCCGACCTGAATTATGCCTGGATACGCAGGTATTTCGTGGTCGAAGAGCATGACCGGGAGCTTTTGGATCATCCGAGGGAGAACATTATAGATAAGGGCGGCGAGATCTTCTTCGCCGTCGTCAATGGCGAGCCAGCCGGAACAGCGGCGTTGATCAATGCATCGGACGAAGCCTTCGAGCTTGCGAAAATGGCCGTTTCGCCCGAATTTCGGCGTCTTGGCGTTGCCGGCCGCCTCATCGAGGCGGGCATCGTCCACGCACGGCTTTGCGGAAAGCGAAAGATCTTTCTTCTCTCGAATACGATCCTCGGCGCGGCGATCAACCTCTATATAATGCATGGGTTCAAGGAGGTGGCTCTCGACGAGCAAAGCCCGTACGAACGCGTCAATATTCGCATGGAGCTTGCCATCCGCGAGGCCAGAATGTAAAATCCGAAGTTTGGCCGTGATCGGGGGCTGTTCGTAATGGACGGAAACCCGGCCCGGGCAAGTGGTCCGATAGCTCAGTCGGTAGAGCAAATGGCTTTTAACCATTGGGTCCCAGGTTCGAGTCCTGGTCGGATCACCATTTTCGAATCTCTTACGGACGCCTCGAAACGGGCGTCTTTTTTTATTGCTAAATGCCCCTTTGACGGCTGGAAAAAAAACACGATTGGTGCTATAAAGATTCGGACGAAGAAAATTTTGCATCAAGCGATATTTTTTGACGTTTGTATGACAGCATACAGACGGTAAGTCTGTTACTGCCCTACACTAACGTGAAAATTGCCAAACCTGAAAACGCAGTTTGTTTTCAAACAGGGCGAAACCGGTGGAGCAACGCGCGAAATCGGTTCGTCGTTTTGGGAAGAAGGCGGCACACCTTGCTGCACTTCTCCCTAACCACAGACACAAGGACTCGAAAAAACAATGGAGGATTCGAAGATGGACGAGATCAAGACAAATGTCCCCAAGACATTTAGGTATCTGATCGTACTGACGGTGTTGGCCGCAATGGCCGCCGTTGGATATACGTTCCTGCCTGACGTGCCGGTATCGGCCCAGGTAATGGAAACGAAGTCCGGCATAGTAGAAGAATCACCCGAAGTGGCGACACAGATGATGATCGATTTTTCGATCGGAGCACTGAAGTCGGCATCCGGGTATTCGGTATATGCCGAGAGAGGTATTGTTGAGAAAGGCAATAC
>JBGSYT010000069.1:0-5047 GCA_041750855.1 Pyrinomonadaceae bacterium
GCAGTTGATGCGACGGATCTTAGTGGATGCAGCGCGCCGGAAAAATAGCCAAAAACGAGGCGGTGAACGTGTTCAGGTTACCCTTGATGATGGGCTGAACGTTACAGACGAAAAGGAGACAGACCTGATAGCCCTTGACGAGGCGATGGCGATGTTGGCTAAACTAAATCCACGCCACAGTCAGATCGTCGAACTGCGTTACTTTGGCGGCCTTACAGAGGTAGAGATCGCGGAAACGTTAGGTGTTTCCGCACGAACGATCCGCCGCGACTGGAATCTAGCTCGAGCCTGGTTGTTTCGAGAAATAAGCAAAACCGATCAGTGATGACTCCAGAAAAATGGGAAAGGATCAGTGAAATTTATCATTCCGCTGCCGAACTTAAGGTTGGTCAACGGGAGGAGTATCTGGAGAAGGTGTGCGGTTCTGATGAAACGCTCAGGCGCGAGGTCGAGTCACTCCTCCAGGCTGACGAGGACGCTGGTGATTTCATTGCTGAACCGTTAGTCGGAAATGACCCACCCAAGGCCTCTTCGGAGCCTAAACCTGGGGACATATTTGGACACTATAAGATCGAACGCTCCATCGGTTCCGGCGGCATGGGTGAAGTCTATCTTGCCATCGACAGCCGGTTAGGTCGACAAGTTGCTATCAAAACACTTCCAGCCGAGATAGCGGACGATCCTGATCACCTCAAACGCTTTCGTAATGAGGCTCTTGCGGCCGCCAATATTAATCATCCTAACGCCGCCACGATCTATTCAGTAGAAGAGAATGGATCGTCGCCCTTCATAACCATGGAGTATATTGAAGGGCAAACACTGGATCAGGCGGTGCCGATCGATGGACTTCCTGTAGAAACATTTGTTGATTGGTTTGCACAGCTTGCCGACGCGCTTGCGATGGCCCATCAAAAGGGTGTTATTCACCGGGATGTTAAGCCCGGAAATATAATGGTCACTGGCGGAAAGATCCCGAAGATACTCGATTTCGGACTCGCTCAGATCGACCATCTTGGCGTAGATCAAAGCGACTCGGACATCCACATCACCAAGCCTGGCCAGATCATAGGTACGCCCGCCTATATGTCTCCCGAACAGGCGGAAGGCAAAGCCATTGACCACCGCAGCGATATATTCAGCTTCGGCGTGGTGATGTATGAAGCGATTACCGGCCAGCGACCCTTTACCGGCGATAGCCACGCAGAGATCATTAGCAACTTGCTCAGATCAGATCCGGAACCGCTGGATCGCATTCGACCTGATATTCCCGAGACCTGTAGAAAAATAATTTCGCGGTGTATCCGGAAATCTAAGGCTGAGCGATTTCAATCGATGCGGGAGGTCGCTGATTCGCTTTTCGCGCTCCGCTCGCTCGTGCGAAGCGGGCGATCCTTTGAAAGCTTTCAAAAGCGACTGTTTCGCGAGGCGCAAGCACCGTCGGCATCCTGGATTCCGCTCGCTTTATTTCTCGTTATGCTGTTTGCGGCGGCAGGCTGGTATCTCTTCTCAGATCAGCGGCCGCGAGAGATAAATTTTAACGAGGTTACATTCAAACGCCTGTCCCAATCGAACAACGTTGCCTATGCGGCCATATCCCCAAATGGTAGATCGGTCGCTTATGTGACCTACGAAGAAAATGGAGATAGGGCTCTATGGCTTAGGCGTGTAGACGAAACGACGTCGTTTCGGGTAGTTCCGCCACAGCAATTGAACTATTGGGATTGCCCTATCTTTAGCAACGACGGTGAACAAATCTATTTCATAACCGCGAACCGTTCCGCGACGCACGGTGCCTTATATCGCATCTCCACACTTGGAGGCCCAGCCAAAAAATTGGCCGAGAAGGTCAACCATCTTGGAAGTATTTCCCCCGACGGCCAGCGAATATCACTGATCCGATACGGCGATCCACACCCTAGCAGATCAGTCAACACGACCGATGCCCGGCTTATTACAATAAATGCGGTCGACGGAGGCGAAGAGCAGGAACATGCTGTGGTCGAGGGTGAATCGGTCATGCGCGAACCGAAATTCTCTATCGATGGAAAAACGATCATTTTCGTTAAGCGGGAATTGGAAAACGGAATTGAACTTTGGTCGATAAACCGACTCGATCTGAAGACTGGAATTCAAACTCTGATCCTAAGACAACGAGAACGCATCGGAGAAATAAATCCGATCGCTCGGACCAGTGGCCTGATGATGACCGCAGCGGATCCGGCGTCGAACAGGCGCCAGATCTTTCACGTGTCTCTTACGGATGGCAAAGTCAGTAGGGTAACAAATGACCTAAACAGTTATATCGGCGTAAGCATCGATAGTGTTGGTAAAAATGTCGTTACAGCGCAACGCGCAGAAGAAGGCCGAGTATGGGTAGGGAATTCGAATGACATGGCGTCGATGGAGCCTTTAACGCGTGAGTCATTGGCCCATCAAGTTGTGGATTGGACGCCGGACGGCCGAATCGTTTACGACGCTTACGAAAATAGTAGATTGAGCATTTTGATAGCTGATGCTGATGGTAAAAATGCGACACAACTAACACCTTCTGATTCAGACAATTCGGAACCAAAAGTCTCAGGCGACGGACGTTTTATCGCATTCACATCGCGACGAGCGGGATTTAATCAGATCTGGCGAATGAATATCGACGGCAGTGTTCCAACGCTCTTGGCGGATGTTCCGGGCTTGACCCAGGCACCGAGGTTTGCTGCCGATGGCAAGACTGTAGTATTCAGATGGTTTGAGGAGGGCTCACCGCCCGTTGCTCAGGTCCCGATCGAAGGTGGACAGGTTTCCGGTATCGACTACCTATCAAGGTCTCTGATCTATTATTGGGCGATGTCGCCCGACGGCCGAATGGTCGCCTACACCTTCAGTGAAGATAACTCAGACAATCTAAAGGTTGCCGTTGGCCTGACAGATCCTGGTTCAAACAAGACGATATTAGATATCTGGCCATCAAGGATCTTTAAATGGATGCCGGACGGGAAGTCCCTTCTTTACCAGGAAAAACAGAAAGGCGAGAATCTTACAGCGAAGGTCTTTGAGATACCGATCGAACGACCCGAGCCGAAACTGCTGCTAAGTACGGAGCCGGAGAATATTCTTGATATGTCATTTTCGCGGGATGGCACCCGTGTCGCTGTCATTCGTCAAAAAACGACGACCGATGCTGTTTTACTATCAACCGGTGGAAACCCGGCAAACTGAAGTGACTGGTAAACACAAAAAGCGAAAGCCGTGAAGCTTTAGCAGCAACACGGCTATTTCTTAAGTGGCGGAGCCGACGGGACTCGAACCCGCGACCTCCAACGTGACAGGCTGGCGTTCTAACCAACTGAACTACGACTCCGCATGTTGAAATTTCAAACTTGAAATCTGAAATTTACGATATGGTGGGCACGAAGGGACTCGAACCCCTAACTTCCTCCTTGTAAGGGAGGCTGTCTACCAATTGACGTACGTGCCCAAAATCTTGATATCCTGCAAAAAAGGCGTACGCACCCACAACTTATTGTCAAAATGACAGTTCTCGCTTGTCGAAAGCGAACCTAAATCCTACGAAATGGCCGCGGCTTGTGTCAAGTAACTGCGATCGATGCCGACGGTCCTCGAGCGTATAGCCGAGAAGGTTGGAGAGCAATATATTGGACCCGCAGGTTCAGGTTGTCGAAATGTCGGAAGACTTTTTGACCAGGCGTTGAGTATCGAGGGGAGTTGGAAGGGGAATTCATATACCTCGCCATTATTCCGAGCCACAAAACTTCCATCGTCACTCGGGAGTGTGCGTCTATCCTATTTATCGGCTCATCGTGATTTTAACCACGCGGCCCTTAAGAGAAAGCTTCCGTTCGTTACAACTCGATCGCCGACCTGTATGCCCTCTTGAACAACGCGAAGCCCATTTATTTCGGGCCCGAGACGAACGGAGCGGAGTCCGAAAACAACCGGATCATCCGTGGGCACGAAAACCACATCCTGATCGTTGATCCTTTGGACGGCTGCCGCGGGAATCACGGGGGACGTTCGCTCCGCGTCACCGAGTGCTCCGAATGCCACATTTACATACATCCCCAGTTTCAGTGCCTGGCCGGGATTCGCTAATTCTACTCGCACTTTGCCTGTCCGGGTGGCATTGTCGAACTGAGGATCGATATAGGTTATCTGGCCGCGGAGAAGGCTGTCTGGAAAGGCGTCTGAGGTGACGCTCGCACCGCTGCCGACGCGGAGCCGGGTCACGTCACGCTCGAACACCTGAGCGATCACCCATACGCTGGATAGATCGGTGATCCGCAAAAGCTCTTTGCTTGTGTCAACAACTTCACCCGGATTTACCGCCCGGCTCGTGACTGTCCCGGTGATAGGCGCTGGAACGAGTAGCTCCGAACTGATCTGCGACGCCGAGCGAAGCGAATCCGCTCGTGGGGACGGCATTCCATAAAGGATCAGTCTCTGACGCGTCGAAGCAAATTCTGTCTCGGCCGTGCGAAGTTTATTGAGCGACTCCTCACTCGCCGTCCGAACCTCGGGGCTGATCGGCAGCAGCCGTTGGGCACGCGTTTCGCGCAGTCTAGCCTCTTCCAACTCCGCTTCCGCCGTTCGAAGTTTGGTGGTGTCCTGTTCGAGTTCCTCACGGCTGGCCGCGCCGATCCGGATCAGCCGAGACGTTCGTTCATGTCGATTTCTGAACTCGGCTAGGGCTGCCTCGGCCGCTTTTCGTTGCCGAGCAGCTTGTTCTACCTCTCCGCGTCCAGGTTGATTGATCTCGACAAGACGCAGCGAACGTTCATAGTTGCGGCGTGCGTTTTCGACCTCGGTTCTCAGCGCAATATAGCGGGACTGCGTCTGGGCGAACTCATCGCTGAATATGACCGCAATGGTCTGGCCGGCTCGAACGCTGTCACCCAGTTCCGGTAAACCTCGACGCACGATACCACCAACTAAAGACACTGCGGGTGTTTCTTTGTATGCGTTAGCTTCGACGACCCCGGTCGACGCGACGGACTCGCTCTCGGTTGAGAGCTGCTCGCCGACGGTTTCGATT
>JBGSYT010000070.1:0-22848 GCA_041750855.1 Pyrinomonadaceae bacterium
GGCAGCCCCGCAAACGCTGTGTTCGTGGAATCTGACGAAACCGGCCAGCGGCCAATCTATCGCTATCGCGTGGAAGCGGGCAAACGACTGTTCCTTTGGCGTGTCACAGTGAATGAAGAGGGGCGCGTTTCGGAGTTGACCCTGGAAGAGGAAGAATAACAACGAAGAAGCGACGGTCGCGCGGCTTCCAGCCTGCATCGCAGGCGAAAGATTGGTAGCTACACATGGAGCCGAAGACGGAATCTGCTATTCAAGAGCCAAGTTTGAACGGAAGCGGGTGAAATACACGTCGTTAGGTTCCGCCGATGATCTCGTTCAATCCTTCGATAATGGCGTCGAGTTCCTGAACCGATGCCTTGCCGATCTTGCTCCCTAAACGTTGTGTCGAAAGCGTTCGGATCTGGCTGATCTTTACCCAGGAGCGCTTTGGCAGTTTCGGATCGGAAAGCTCAAGTGTTAACGGAAAGCCGGCAGAGGGTTTTTGACTTGTAATGGCGACGGCGATGATGGTTCCTGAGCGTTCGTTAAAGACGTTCTCGCTTAGGACGAGCACGGGACGCTTGCCCGATTGCTCGTGGCCGAGCGTCGGGTCGAGGTTCGCCCAGACGATGTCGCCCCTTAATATTCGGGCCATTCGTCCGCCTCGCTCGCCAGTCCCAAATTGGCCAGTGATTGCTCGTCCGTCCTGACCAGCTTGGCACACTCACGTGCAAGCCGGTTCTTATCGAGCCGCGAGAGCTTCTCTTCAACCGCTGCCTGCACCGCCTGACTGCGATTCGCGAAAACCCGTTCCTTTACAAGTCGATCCACTTTATTAAGAAGAGCGGATTCAATTGAAATTGTGACCTTGGCTACGTTCATACAAAAGTAATACCATTGGTCATACCTCAGTGTCAACGATTTCTTTTCAATTCGGATTTCTTCACAAACGTGCTTGATCCGCAGGCCGGCCAAAAACAAAAAGGCAGACGACCCGCCCTCGAAGTCGAAAATGTATTGCTGCTAAATTGAATCGGCTAAATAGTCAGCTCAAAGTCGATTACCAACGGACAGTGCCCACTGAGAGCCCAAGCTTCTTCTCGGTCGAATACCTCAAGAGTCGGTTTGCAATCGAATAGATCTTTTGTAACGAATATATAGTCGTTTTGCCACGGAAACTTTGAACGGTCATGACGTTGCGTTTGTACATGGCGACAAGAAGCCCCCAAATAGCACTCGCAGCCTGGCAAAGGACCATCGCTTCGAACAACCAAATTGTGAAAGCCCAGGGCTTCAAAGCGCTCAAAACAAGAGAGATCACGAGCCAGACACTCCTTTTGGCGTCCTTTAAGAAAGGAACGGTGCTTCAACGACCATTGTGATGTGATGTTGAGGTCGCCAGCGATCACCATTGAGGAACTCTTGTGTTCATCGACCAGGGGCGTAATGTCGCTAAGAATCCGATGCACTGTGGTGTCTGCGTACCCTCGGTCGATGAGCCCGTAGATTGAAACCACTACAATAGGTTCGATCCCTTGTATCTCAGCAATTGCGACGCTGCCGGGAAAAGTGCGAAGCAACGGAATCGAGTCTGGACGGAACGGGCTCACTGCCGAGTCGATCGCCCGAAGTGAGGGACCAAACGAAACAATCGCTGATCCCCAGTTCAGGTCTCGGAATTTAGTTCTTCGGTCATCCCGAATTCCGCCCGGGCGATAGACAAGGTCTCGAAACGCGCCGGCAGGACCAGCCTCCTGGAGGAGTGCCACATCCGGTCGGACCTTATTGCGCAGGTAATCCCAAGCTCGGCTTCTAAGCTCAGTTGATCGGCGCCAGTGATCCATGTTCCATGTCGCGATTCTCATACAACACTCGAAGACCGGGGGCTGCGCACCCCATTAGTGGGGCACCATGCGTCGACCTATCGATTCTGAGTTTAGTTTAGATTCAACCGTAGCCCACTTTCATCCGCCTCGACCAACACGCTTCCACCATTCGCCAATTTCCCGAACAAGATCTCGTTCGCCAGGGGCTGTTTGATCTTGTCGTGGATGAGGCGGGACATCGGGCGGGCGCCGTAGCGGGCGTCGAAGCCGTTGGCGGCGAGCCATTCGCGGGCCTCGTCGGTCAGACGAACGAGGACGCGTTTTTCGGCGAGCTGGCCGTTGAGTTCGTTGATGAACTTGTCTACGATGAGCTTGATGTTCTCGAGGTCGAGGGGGCGGAATGGCACCCATGCGTCGAGGCGGTTGCGGAATTCGGGCGTGAAGGTGCGTTCGATGACGCCCTTCG
Organism: Pyrinomonadaceae bacterium; assembly: GCA_041750855.1. Lineage (GTDB taxonomy): Bacteria > Acidobacteriota > Blastocatellia > Pyrinomonadales > Pyrinomonadaceae > OLB17. The sequence continues at coordinate 2,272 of JBGSYT010000070.1, forward strand.
CGTTGCCCTTCGTGTCGGAGCTGTTGCGGAACCCGACGCCGCCCGATGAAAGCTCGCGGGCACCGGCGTTGGTGGTTATGATGAGGATCACGTTGCGGAAATCGGCCTTTTTGCCGTTGTTGTCGGTCAGCGTGGCCGAGTCCATCACCTGCAGCAGCAGGTTGAACAGGTTCGGGTGGGCCTTTTCGATCTCGTCCAGCACCAGCACGGCGTGCGGCGTGCGCATGATCGCCTCGGTCAACAGGCCGCCCTGGTCGAAGCCGACGTATCCGGGCGGCGCTCCGATTAGGCGTGAGACCGTGTGCGGCTCCGCATACTCGCTCATGTCAAAGCGAATGAACTCGACGCCGAGGATCTCGGCAAGCTGCTTCGAGACCTCCGTTTTGCCGACGCCCGTCGGGCCGGAAAAAAGGAACGAGCCAACCGGTTTTGTCTGATGCCCAAGGCCGGCACGCGAGATCTGGATGGCGTCGGCGATCTTGTCGATCGCTTCGTCCTGGCCGTAGATGACCTTCTTGATATCTTCGCGAAGCGTTTTTAGCCGCGCCTTTTCGTCGGCAACGACAGTCTTAGGCGGGATCTTCGCCATGCGGGCGATGGTGTTCTCGACCATCTGGACCGAAACACGCTTCGGCCGTTTACTCGCGGGCATAAGCTTGACCGAGGCGCCGACCTCGTCGATCACATCGATGGCCTTGTCCGGCAAAAAGCGGTCGTTGATGTATTTGCCGGCGAGTTCGGATGCGACCTTCAGCGATTCGTCCGTGTAGCGAACACCATGGTGGCTTTCGTAAAACTTTTTAAGGCCCTTCAGTATCTGATAGGTCTCGTCGATCGTCGGCTCGTTTATTTCGATCTTCTGAAACCGTCGCGCCAGTGCCCGATCACGGTCGAACGCCGCCTTGTATTCCGCATGCGTCGTCGAACCGATACACCGGAGATCACCGGCCGCCAACGCCGGTTTGAGAATGTTCGAAGCATCCATCGAGCCGCCCGAAACGGAACCAGCCCCAACGATGGTGTGGATCTCGTCTATAAACAGTATCGCGTTCGGCTCTTTTTTAAGGTCGTTGATTATGGCCTTGAAACGCTGCTCGAAATCGCCGCGGTAACGGGTACCCGCGAGAACAGCGCCCATGTCGAGTGCGAAGACCTTTGCTCCCTGCAGCACCTCGGGCACATCACCCTCGCTGATCTTCAGTGCCAGGCCTTCCGCGAGGGCGGTCTTGCCTACACCAGGCTCGCCGACATAAAGCGGATTATTTTTCTTGCGGCGGCAAAGCACCTGAACGGTTCGCTCGATCTCCTCGGCACGCCCGACTATCGGGTCGATCTCGCCATTCGCGGCCTTTTCGACCAATTCAACGGTAAAGCTCTCAAGCGGTTTTTTGCGATCCTGCCCGCCCATACCGCCGAAGTCGTCATCGTCGAAACCGTCAGGAAACGGATCGCCCATATCGCCGGCGTCGATCTTTGATATCCCGTGAGAAATGTAGTTCAGAATGTCGAGCCGCGTCACGCCCTGCTGCAGCAGCAGGTAGACTGCATAAGACTGTTCGGCCTGATAGATCGCCGCGAGCATATTGCCGCCGTTCACCGCCGGCTGGCCGCTGCCCTCGGCCTGCAGTACGGCGTACTGGATAGTAGATTGAAACGTGGAGGTGAGCTCCGGCATGTGCCTGGCCGTTTCGGGTATCTTCTCAAGCACATCGCGGAAATAGTCTTCGAGCGAATTGCCGAGCTCGTCCAGACGTGCCCCGCAATTGAACAAAATGTCCCGTGCCGAACCGTCTTCGAGAAGGGCGTAGAGCAAGTGCTCGAGCGTCACATACTCGTGCTTGTGCTTGACCGCCTGATCGACCGCAAAGCTCAAAGTTTCTTCCAGTTCCTTGGTTAACATCTTCAATCCCTATCTTAGCAGTTTTGTGCGATTGCGTAAGGACCCTATTCGTTGCCCGCGATAACTCGTGTCCCCTCCCGGGCGATCTTAGAAACATAGGTGCTGAATTCGATCCCGGTCATTGAATAGACCTCGATCATTCTATCTTGAACGAAACGGGCCGTTTCGCGGTCCTGCGACAGCATAAATATAGACGGACCGGAGCCCGAAATGCCGCCGCCGAGTGCTCCCGCGGCCATGCTCGCTGCCTTTACTTCTCCAAATTTCGGAATGAATGAGCTTCGCACAGGCTCCACGATGTGATCTTCCATTGAGCGGGCTATGAGATCATAGTCCCCTTTCGCGAGGCCTGCGACCAGTGCCCCCATGTTGGCCCATTGCATTATCGCCGACTTCAGCGGCAGCTCGCGGGGCAGGATCGCGCGGGCCTCAGCGGTTTTTATCTCGATCTGCGGGTGTATGACAGTGGCCCATAGTGGCGGAAAATCAAGCGAAACGATATCAAGCGGTTTGGTCGAACGAACTAGCGTAAAGCCGCCAATGATGCACGGTGCAAGGTTGTCGGCGTGGCGGGCACCCGAAGCAAGAGCCTCGCCTTCCATCGCAAAGCCCACGAGTTCGAGCTCGGAAAACGGGCTGCCGAGGAGTTTATTGACCGCAACGACGGCACCGCATGCGCTGGCGGCGCTTGAGCCGATGCCGCTGCCCGGTTTGATGTGTTTTGTTATCTCGATCTCGATACCAAACTTGGCATCGGCAGCTTTCAGAATTGCTGCTGCGGCGACCCCCGCGACATTTCGGTCGGGCTCCGTGGGCAGGCCAAAATTGTCTCGATGGAAGATGCTGATCCCGGGCCCGTCGGTCCTGCGAACCGTCATCTCGTCAAACGGGCTTTCAAGTGCGAAGCCGAGACAATCGAAGCCGCAGACGACGTTAGCGACCGTGGCCGGCGTTATAACACGAACTTCCTCCATAAATTTCCATTATCGCTCGGGAACGTATTATGATTGCCAAGCCGGATCGCCGCAGGCGGCGATCGCGGACAAGAGTGTCCTCGCTCCATTCGCCAATCGATGCAATACTTTAGCACAAACCGCCGCTCGCCAGAGGTGACGTTCCGCGAGGCCGTGCTCCGCGGCCAGCCGGATGATAAAGGGCTTTATTTTCCATCCTCGATCCCTAAGCTGCCGGCAGGGTTTGTCGATTCGCTGAGCGCGATGCAAAACGACGAGATCGCTTTCGAGGTCATACGGCCCTACGTCGGCGAATGCATTGCTGACGAGCGGCTGCATTCCATTTGCTCCGAGACCGTGAACTTCGAATTTCCGCTCGTCCCGATCACGGACCGCATCTCGGCGCTTGAGCTTTTTCACGGCCCGACGCTGGCGTTCAAGGATGTTGGGGCGAGGTTCATGAGCCGATGGTTGGAGAACTTCTCTGAAGAACGGAATGAGAAGACCATTGTGATCGTTGCCACATCCGGCGACACCGGCGGGGCCGTTGCAAGCGGTTTTCACGGGATCGAGGGCCTCGAGGTGGTAATTCTTTATCCCAAGGGCCGTGTAAGCAGGGTCCAAGAGTTGCAGCTAACGACACTTGCCGGTAATGTAACTACATTGGCATTACGTGGTTCGTTCGACGACTGCCAGGCGATAGCAAAAAAGGCCCTCGCGGACGAAGACCTGCAAAAAGCGGCCCGGCTTACCTCCGCAAACTCGATCAATGTCGCCCGTTGGCTTCCGCAGCAGTTCTATTATTTCATTGCCCTAAAGCAATGGTTCGAGCAGGGACGCACCGAGCCGCCCGTCGTTGCTGTGCCGAGCGGCAACTTTGGCAATCTTGCAGCCGGCGTGCTGGCCCATATTTCAGGCTTGCCGGTCAAGCACTTCATCGCGGCATGCAACGCGAACGATGTTGTGCCCGAGTTCTTCGAAACCGGGGATTATAGGCCGAAACCCTCGGTATCCACGCTCTCGAACGCGATGGACGTTGGCGATCCGAGCAACTTCGTTCGGATCCTGGAGATGTTCGAGAAGGACGCCGCAGGCCTGAAAAATCAGATAAGCGCGGTTAGCATCTCGGATGCAAGAACGGCGGAGACGATTCGGGACGTACATAGTAATTACAGATATGTACTGGACCCTCACGGTGCAGTTGCCTACTCTGCCCTCGACGATCATTTAAAAGAGCATCCGGAACGGGAAGGCATCATTCTTGAAACCGCGCATCCGGTAAAATTCGATTCCGTCGCCGAGATTCTTGGTTTTGAGACCGAAGTGCCTGCCGCGGTCAGCGGTTTGTTTGAAAAGAAGGCGTCGGCCATCGAGATCGAGGTGGATTACGACGCCGCGCGGGCGATCATCCTGGAAAAAGTGAAATGAAGGTATTGAAATTTGGCGGCTCGTCGGTTGCCAATGCGGAAAATATAGAAACGGTCGTCGGGATCGTCAGGCGGTCGGCGGCTGATGAGAAGTGCGTGGTGGTCCTGTCGGCAATGCAGGGCACGACCGATGCGTTGATAGAAATGGGCCGCGCCGCCGAACGCGGCGATGACGGTTTTATCGCGCGGCTTGATGAGATACGTGAAACACACGCGGCCGCGATCGATCTGCTTTTCCCAAATGGCGGCGATACGGAGGTCGCTGACTTTGTCGAATCTACGATGCACGAGTTGGAGAGCATTGCCGAAGGCGTACGGCGTGTCCGCGAGTTGACGCCGAAAACGCTCGACCGCATCCTCAGCTTCGGTGAGATCGTATCGTCAAAGATAGTCGCGGCAAAACTCGCCGCCGAGGGAGTCGAGAATGAATGGCACGACAGCCGTCTCCTGATCAAGACCGACTCACATCATGGATTTGCTGCGGTAGATCTTGCCGAGACAAGCGGCCGGATGAAAGCAAAGATCGACGCTTCTGGGACACTTTTCCATATTGTTCCGGGCTTTATTGCATCGGACAGCGGCGGATACACGACGACGCTCGGACGGGGCGGATCGGATTACACGGCTGCCATTTTCGCCGCCGCTCTTGACGCCAAAATACTTGAGATCTGGACCGACGTGAGCGGAATGATGACCGCTGACCCGCGATTTGTCCGCTCGGTCCGGCAGATCCCGAGGATCAATTATCGCGAAGCGATGGAGCTGTCCCACTTCGGTGCAAAGGTGATCTACCCGCCGACGATCCAGCCCGTAATGGCGAAGGGCATTCCCGTTTTGATCAAGAACACATTCGCTCCGGAAGACGAAGGAACGCTGATCGAGGCCGATTCGGAGACGGGCGGCGACATAGTCCGCGGCATTACCAGCATCGACAATATCAGTGTTCTGAGCCTCGAAGGAAGCGGCATGGTCGGCATTCCGGGCTTTTCAAAGCGTTTGTTCGATGCACTTTCACGGGCCGAGATCAACGTCATCCTTATTACGCAAAGCTCGTCGGAACACTCGATCTGTGTTGCGATCGAAGAAAAGCACGGCGAGCTGGCCAAGCGGGTAGTCGATCGCGAGTTTGAATACGAAATAGACGCGGGCAAGATCGAGCCGCTGAAAGTCGAGAACGGATTTTCGATCCTTGCCCTTGTCGGCGACCGGATGAAGCAGCACACCGGCGTGAGCGGCAAGATGTTCTCGACGCTCGGGCACAACGGCATCAACATCCACGCCATCGCCCAAGGCTCTTCCGAACGGAACATCTCGGCTGTGATCAGTTCGAAGGATGTCCGAAAGGCCGTGAACACGCTTCATGAAGAATTCTTCTCCGACGGCCGCAAGCAGATAAACCTCTTCATCGTCGGAGCCGGAACCGTCGGAAGCCGGCTGCTGGAACAGCTTCGTCAGCAGCATGATTATTTACTCGAAAACCTGCGTCTCAACGTCCGCGTGGTCGGGCTTGCGAATAGTAAACGGCTGATCTTAGATGAAGAGGGCATCGATCTGACTAACTGGAGGGATGTGCTTGCTTCGGGTGAGGGGACCGCGGCTCCGTCCGAAATGGCATCGCAGATCATTGAGCGGAATCTCCGCAACTCGGTGTTTGTGGATGTGACGGCCAATTCAGGCGTTGTGGAGATGTACACGCCGCTGCTCAGAAGAAGCGTTTCGGTTATCGCCTGCAATAAGGTTGCGGCCTCATCGGTGTTTGAAAAGTATGCAGCTTTGAAGGATCTGGCCCGCGAATATAATGCCAACTTCCTTTTTGAGACCAACGTCGGGGCCGGACTGCCCGTGATCAACACGCTCAACGACCTTATGCGAAGCGGCGACCGGGTGAACCGGATCGAAGCGGTACTAAGCGGCACGCTTAATTTTGTTTTCAACAACTACGATGGCTCGCGAAAGTTCGCCGATACCGTCCGGCAGGCTCAGGATGAAGGTTACACCGAGCCCGACCCGCGGCTCGATCTCTCGGGGACGGACGTTGCCCGAAAGATCCTGATCCTGGCCCGCGAGGCCGGACTCAAGCGTGAGATCGCGGACATTGATAATATGCCGTTCCTGCCGGCATCTTGTTTTGATGGCTCGGTAGAAGATTTCTTTGCGGAGATGGAAAGGCGGGAAGATCACTTTCGCACGCTCCTGGACGAGGCGGCCTCAGAAGGACTGAAGCTCAAATACATAGCGTCGCTCGCAGAGGGAAAGGCGTCGGTCGGCCTGCGATCGATCGGCCCCGACCACGACTTTGCCAATCTTTCGGGTAAGGATAATGCCGTTCTGTTTTATACTGATCGCTATTCCGAACAGCCGTTGGTCGTAAAGGGTGCGGGTGCGGGAGCGGACGTGACGGCGGCGGGTGTCTTTGCGGACATTATTCGAGCGGCCCGATCATAAAAGTACGGCGGACTTTCCGGTCTGCCGCGGCGACAGGCTAGAATGCCTGTCGTTCAGAGCAATCCGGATCTTCTAACTGTCAAACACTATGCTTAAACCGAGGTATTTGATCGTTTTTGTTTTACTTTTCGCGTCTGAGCCGACGTACGCCCAAAGTAATTACATACCGCCTGCCGGCAGTTGGGAACGGCGCTCGCCGGAAAATGTAAAGCTTGATCCGACGAAGCTGAAAGAGGCCGTTGATTTTGCGATTGCCAGTGAGTCGAAAACACCGCGAAGTCAAGAACTTGGACAGGCTCAGACATTTGGCCGCGAGCCTTTTGGCGACGCCATCGGCCTGTTCAAGGACCGCGGTGAACCGACGGGTATCATTATTCGCAACGGTTATATAGTCGCGGAATGGGGCGAGCCCAACCGCGTCGACATGACGCACAGTGTAACGAAGAGCTTTCTATCGACAGTAGTTGGGCTGGCGTTCGATCGAAAGCTTATCCGGTCGCTGCAGGACAGGGCAAGTGACTACTCCACCATCACACTGGCCTACGACCCGCAGCAGCGTTTCGGAAGGGCAGAGAATTTTGGCAAACAGCAGTACATCGATCTTTTTGCCACCGAGCATAACCGAAAGATCACCTGGGAACATCTGCTTCGGCAGACGAGCGATTGGGAAGGGACGCTGTGGGGCAAACCGGAATGGGCCGACCGGCCCGACCGCGAACCATCTAAATGGATCGGGCGGCCACGGATCGAACCGGGAACGGCCTATGAATACAACGACGTTCGCGTGAACGTCCTCGCTTTGGCCGCGCTCAACGTCTGGCGGCGGCCGCTGCCCGAGGTCTTGCGGGATTACGTGATGGACGAGATCGGTGCGTCGAACACCTGGCGTTGGTATGGTTATGAAAATTCGTTCGTGGTGATTGACGGCCGGATCATCCAGTCGGTCAGCGGCGGCGGGCATTGGGGCGGAGGTATGTTCATCAACGCTCTCGACATGGCCCGCTTCGGCTTGCTCACCTCACGTAACGGCAAATGGGGAAACAAGCAGCTTCTCTCCATTGAATTTCTCCGCCAGGCGAGAACGCCCACCGGCCCGCAGCCGACATACGGTTTCATGAACTGGTTCCTGAACACCGACCGTAAATACTACGCGGCCGCGCCTGCATCAGCCTTCGTCCACGTCGGAAACGGGACGAACATCATCTACATCGATCCCGACAATGATATCGTCATCGTCGCCCGGTGGATCGAGAACGGGAAGATAAATGAGTTAATCGGTAAAGTCATGGAAAGTATTATTAGGTAGGTAGGCAAAAGTTATAGCCGCAGATAAACGCAGAAAACGCAGATCTGTTCTTTTCGATCTGATCCGCGTCATCTGCGTAGATCGGCGGCCAATTATTCCCCGCTTCTACTCAGTCGAGATAACCGAATTTTCCTTGTTGATAATCGTCGATCGCCTGTGCGATCTCGGCCTGGGTATTCATCAGGAAAGGGCCGTATTGGGCGATCGGCTCATTCAGCGGCTCGCCGCTCATCAGGAGGAAAATGCTGTCCTCAAGGGCCGCGACACGCAGTGTTTCGCCTTCGCGTTCGAACAGGGCAAGGTTATTAAGCGGCAGTTTTTCGCTGCCGTTAATGAGTGCCGAGCCCTTGATTGCGAGCAGGGCCGTCGTATATCCATCGGGGTACGACAGCTCGACCGTCTCGCCCTGCTTCATCTTCAGGTTGTAGAGATGCACCGGAGTGAACGTCGTCGCCGGGCCCGTTACTCCCTCGAACTCGCCCGCAATGATCTCCACCTCGCCGCCGAGCGGCAACTTTACGCGGCCCATTTCGGCATTAGTGATCGCCTGATATTTTGGCTCGGTCATCTTGTCCTTCGCGGGCAGATTGACCCAAAGCTGGACCATCTGAAACGGCCCGCCTTCGCGGTTAGATTCCTGCTCGTGAAACTCCTTGTGCAGAAGGCCACTGCCGGCGGTCATCCACTGAACGTCGCCCTCGCCGATGATCCCGCCGCCACCGCGGCTGTCGTGGTGCTCGACTTTGCCCTTGTACGCGATCGTAACCGTCTCGAACCCCCGATGCGGATGCGGCCCGACGCCGAATGGCTCCTCACGCGGCGGAAACTCCGTCAGGGCACCGTAGTCGAGCAAAAAAAACGGGCTCATCCGCTCACCGGTCAGCGGCCCGTGCGGGAAAAATCCATGCACGTTAAACCCGTCACCCACCCAATGCTTCGGCGGTGGGGGGATAATCTTCTCTACTTTCTTCACCTGTGTCGCTTTCTTTGTCTGTGCCGTCATTTCGATCCTCCTTGTTTTCCTTTGCGTCTTTGCGACTCAGCGGGAGAATATGTTTCTCGCAAAGACGCCAAGCCGCAAAGCTGATACAAGAAGTCTATCGGTTCAGATAAGGAATGTAATCATCAATTGCGGCGGGCGAATTCTAATACTATTAGGTGAGAGCGATTCGGCCGCAGATGAACGCAAATCGACGCAGATAAAGCATATCGGTAGATCCGCGGGTATCTGTGTTCATCTGCGGCAGATTCTTTCTTTCTGGCAACCATTAATCCATCGCGTACCGGAACCAAGATGTTCTCAACACGCTCGTCCGCCAGGACCATCTTGTTGAAATCGTGCAGAGCCTTCGTGTCTTCGTCCTTTTCTTCGTTGAGGACCTTGCCGCTCCAGAGGACGTTGTCGGCGATGATGAAGCCGCCGGGACGAACCAGGTCTAAGACGATACGGTAATAGTTGGAATAATTGGGCTTATCGGCGTCGATGAAGACAAGGTCGAAGGGACCCTGCATGTGCGGGAGAAGGAATTGCGCTTCGCCGAGGCGGAGATGGATGCTGTCGGCATACTCGGTTTTGTCGATGAAGCTCTGGGCGACGGCGTTTGTTTCTTCATTCACATCAAGTGAAATAACCCGCCCGCCCGGTGCAAGGCCTTCTGCAAGGCACAGCGTCGAATAACCGAGATATGTTCCGATCTCAAGCACCGCCATCGGCCGTATCATTCGAGAGAACATCGACAGCAAACGGCCCTGGTAAAATCCGGAGAGCATCGACGAATCTTCGTAGTGGGCGTAGCAATGCTCGCGTAGGGCTTTGAGTACCTCGCTTTCGTCAGAGGTGAATGATTCGGCGTAGTCGGTTAGAGCATTCTTGATCTCGTCCATAATGTATTTAACCGGCAGTCGGCAAGTCAGAACCCGCTGTGTAAGTGGCGGGCCCGTTCGTTCGCAAATGCACAAGCCCGGCACAAACTGGCCGCCCGCTTACGCGATGCGGTTCTGACTAGAGGTCGACCCGGACAAGCCCTCGTTTAATCGCGGTTGTAGCGGCGGACGTGCGGTCTGAAACGCCGATCTTGCCGAAGATGTTTTGAACGTGCGACTTTACGGTATTTTCCGAAATGTCCAGGCCAAAGGCTATTTCTTTGTTCGACATGCCGCCGACGATCATCCGCAGCACGTTCGATTCGGTCGGCGTCAATTCTTCTTTTCCCAGATTCTCGCTGAGGATCTGAGCGATCTCGTTCGGGATGAACTTCTTTCCCGCCGCGACTGTGCGGATAGCTTTGATCAAATCATCCGGTTCGACATCCTTGCAGATGTATCCAGCAGCACCTTTCTTCAATGCCCTCGAGATCTCCGCATCGCCGGCGTGCTCGGCAAGGACAATGATCTTAGCATTTGGGTCCTCGATGAAGTAGTCGTCCAGATTGTCGATCGAGCAGGAATCGGGAAAACGAAGGCCGAGGATCGTAACATCAGGCTTTAATTCGCGAAATTTCGCGAACCCCTGTATGGCGTTGTCGGATTCCCCCACGATCTCGATGTCGTCCTCCTGCTCTATCACGGCCAGGATGCCCAGTCGCGTAAGCGGCTGGTTTTCAACAAGGAGACACCTAATTAAAGACGGCATTCGACCTCCGGGTTCTTCATTTAGAAAGGTCTTTTCTCAATGATAGTATCGAAAAAACGGATTTCCATCATATGAAGTTTGAAGAAATTGATCTTGGCGCACAATACGAGAAAGCGAGAACGGCATTCGCCGAATATGTCGAAGCTGACGACGATCTTTTTCTCAGGGAACTAGGATTACCTGCAAAATCCGTCAGCGTTCAGAACGAATGGGTTCACGTGAAATTTAGCGAGAATACCAAGGATCGTTATATCATCGAGGCCAACCTCACGCTCTTTACCGAGACCGGAGAAAGGTTGGGATACTATTGCCTCCACGAAGATGAGGCTGGAACTATCGTTGACGATTTCCTGGTATTTGAGTAGCCGGCAAACGATCGCCCCGACGGCTAATCACTTTGATCATTTCGAGAGCGATGCGGAAAACTCGACAAGGGGTTTGATCAAGTCTGTTTCGTAATTGGACTTCACATGCTGCATCACGGCGGTCATGCGTTCGAGGCCCAAACCCGTATCAACCGACGGAGCGGGAAGCGGCGTAAGGTTGAACGTGCCGTCCTCATTCTGCGTGCGGTTGTACTGCATAAAGACGAGGTTCCAGATCTCCATTGTCGTGTCGCCCGGCCCGTTTACCCAGTGGGCCGAGTTCTTTTCCGGATCAGACGGGTCATCGCTCATATAGTAATGGACCTCCGAGCATGGGCCGCACGGCCCCGTGTCACCCATCTGCCAAAAATTATCCTTGCGGCCAAAGCCGAGCACCCGCTCGGGCGGCGCACCGACCTTTATCCAAAGCTCTCGTGCCTCTTCATCCGGCCCGACCTCGTCGTCACCCTCGAAGACCGAAAACCACAACCGCTCCGGGTCGAGCTTGTAAACATTCACTAGCAGGTCCCAGGCGTATTTGATCGCGTCTTCCTTAAAATAATCACCGAACGAAAAGTTACCGAGCATCTCGAAGAACGTATGGTGGCGAGCCGTTTTGCCCACCTCGTCGAGATCATTGTGCTTGCCGCCCGCACGGATGCATTTCTGCGACGACACGGCACGTGTGTAATCCCTCTTTTCATTGCCGAGAAACACGTCCTTGAACTGATTCATACCTGCGTTTGTGAACAGCAGCGTCGGGTCGTTCGCCGGCAGAAGCGGAGACGAATGCACGATCTTGTGCCCGTTCCGTTCAAAATAATCGAGAAATGTTTGTCTTACCTGATCGCCTGTCATATTGTTATCGGCCGCGTCTGACGGGCCAGCAACTCTGCATCCACCTTGATTGTGCGAAAAAGCAGGGAAGCCGTCAATTGAAAGGGGATCGCCGGTACATTAGGTTCAAGTAAAAGCGCGTCCGTAGGTATCGACGCAAATACTTGTTGAAGGCTGCCTGTTTGTGCTATTTATTCACAAGGAGTTCACCAGGCCGAAAAAGGGAAAAGCAGGTTATCGTACAGGCTAGCCGGATATCGACGATCCGATCTGTGCGGTTTGCCCTGTTTGACGGATCGCTGATAGCCCGATCTAGGCTGAGACTACGCCCACACTGAAATATGGAGCGAGGAGGCGAAACAGAACCGAGGCGCGATAAAAAGCAGCTGAGGACCGAGTCGGCCGCAGGCCGCATTCTGTTTGAGCGCTTCCTCGTACTTGCCAATAATTCCGACCCCGCAAGCTCCGCACGGATCGCAAACTATCTGGTAAAGGATCTGCGAAATTTGTGCCGGCAGGTGATATTGCGTTCGTTCCACGGACTTGCGATCGAAGGGGTGCAAAGCCGGCCGACACTCCGCGAAGTTTGCGAGACGCTGATCCGGGCAAAGCAAACGAACATCGAAGAGATCCTTGAGACCGGCCAGCTCTACGACGGCAGCCCTTATTGCGTGGCCAGCGTTCCGCAGGGCTTGCCGCTTTCGTACATGCTCGCAGACGGGAAGCGGTTCGAGCTTTCTGAGGTCTCACGTTTTGTTGACGCACTGTCAAACGGAGTTTCGGCCGCTCACACCCACGGGATAATACATTGCGACATCAGGCCTTCAAATATTTTCGTGCAGGACTTGGACAGCATTTCCAGCGGCGTGCGATTGGTTAACTTCGGTACCGGCTGGCCCGTAGATGCACGCGGCGAGAGCCTCGCCAACATTTCTCGCAACAGCGAAGCGGGGATGTATGCCGCGCCCGAATTGTTTGAGACGTTAGCGCCGCGCTCAACCGCAACGGATATTTTCTCCGTTGCAGCGATCGTTTTCAGGCTCGTAACTGGCAGCCCGCCCTACGCGGGCATGGATCGTCGATCGATCGCGGGAAGCTTGGACCCCGACGCTCTCGCCGCCGTGGCTGAAGACCGCACCGACATTTCAAAAAAGACTCTCGACCTGCTTATTGCGGCGCTCCGGCCCGAACCGGCGTGGCGTCCCCAGGAGATCGACGATTTCGGGGCACGGCTGGCAAGTTCGCTCCGGCCGCGGATATCGTCGCCGATCGTTAAGCGGCCGGTCGAGGTTGCATCGGCGGTAAAACCGGACGAGCCCGCGCGCCCTGAAATAAAAGAGATCCCGATCGCAAGTCTGGATATTGTCGAAGAACCGCTGATAAAATTCCGGGCGCGTACTACCGAACGTCAAGCGGCATCAGTTTCTGATCGATCGGTCGCGTGGGCGCTTATCATACTGCTGCTTGCCGGGGCCCTGTCCATCCCGATCGGCCAATCACTGGTGAGCGGATCGCCGGCGACGTCCAATGTCGGGACGATGGTCAGCAGATCGACCGAGGACCGCACGCCCCGCAACCTGACATATTGGATCGAGTCCGGCCGACCGACCGGACAAGACCATGAAAGTGCCGATATCCGAAGTGTTTTGGCCGACGGAATGGGCCAGCTTGTCCTCGAGGCTGACGACTCCGGCCGGGCCTATGTGATAAACGAGATAACCGACGATTCAGGCCGGGTCGGCTTCCAGATGATCTTTCCTTCGGACATGGCGAGCGGCAGTTCGCCGGAGATCGGCCCGGGCCAAAAGCTTCGCATCGGCCCGAATGCGGCTGGCAAACTGCGCTCGTCGAACGGCATTTGGATCGTGTGGATCGCAAGCGAGAGCGTCGATCCTGAGCCTTTTCGGGCGGCTGCCCAGGACGGCCTGATAGCGGGCGACGAGAATGCCAGACGGCTAAGGCATTTTCTCGAAAGGAACCGAAATCTGAGGCTGGTCGTTAACGATGACGAGACCTCTGGACGCACCGAACTGAATGGAGTCGGACAAAGGATAGTGCACAGAATTGACCTCAGCGACCTTTGATCCCGCGTTATCGTCGCCGCTGATGGCGGCAGGTTTAATTGACATGAAGATCGTTTTCGTATTAACGCTAATTTTTGCCGGGTTTTCGCTTTCGGGAAGTTCGCAAACACCTGCGACGATCTCTTCGATCCGCTCGGAGGTCAACCTGATAAACCGGAGCGGGCCCCGATATAGAACCAGCGCCCGCGACGTTGAGGGCGTCACGCTCGAAGGGACAAGGGCGACCTATTTTACTTCCGGTAAGGAGCTGAAAAAGATCGTTGGCAGGATGTATGGAGAGACTTTTCGTGCGACCGCGGAACTTTTTTATTCCGGCGAAGAGCTGATATTTGCATTTCAGCGGCTCGAAAAGTACGACACGCAGATCGCAATGGATCCGCCGCCAAAAGTGACTTCGGTCATAGAAACGCGTGTTTATTATTCGGGCGGTAAAGCGATCAGAGTGATAGAGGGAGGAAAGACGCTTCCTGCGAGGAGTGCGGATTTCGTGGGTGCCGAAGAAGGGCTGCTCGACCTGTCAAACACCCTCAGAGCCGCAATGTCTATTCCCTGATCTTTCCGAGGACCGAAGTTCCGGACGAGCGGTCTCCCGTCGTCCATTTCCACGTGTTTCCCAGCCGCAAGCGGTTGTTCTCATCTGACTTTATTCCGAATCACCAGTTCGCGCGTCTCTCATCATCCGGCCCATACTCGACCTGATAAGATCGTAATCGAAACCGAGACGAAGCAGGTGATCGATAAATCGCCGTTCATCTTCTCTCGATACAGGCCGTCCCTTCAAACGAACGCGCTTTTCGATGGCTGCCTCGATCAACTCGTCCACGGGCATCTGCTCGAAGGCTGAAGCGATCGCCGCCTGCACATCGTCTTCGTTAAGCTTTTTTTGCGCAAGAGAGCTCTTCAGACGGCGGATGCCCTGTGGTTTGCGGCGGAGATTTGACAATGCAAGATCGCGGGCGAATTGCCGGTCGTTTAGATAGTCATAGGAGACGAGTTTTTCGATAACCGTGTTTACAATTGCCTCGTCAGTCCACGTTTTCTCCAAAAGCCGTTCGCGCAATTCGCCGATGGACCTTGGCTTTGCAGCAAGCAATTTGACCGCGCGGTTCATCGTCCGTTCTCGGGCTTTTTCCGGATCCCCGACCGTGCGTTCCTGAATTTCGTTGGCATGATGCCTTTTTCGCCACATCACGGAGTCTGTAAGATAAAGAAGTAATGCAAGGCATCATTGTAATAGATAAACCTGCGGGCATCACATCGCACGATGTCGTCAGCCACGTCCGGAAGACCCTGAAAACGAAGCGTGTTGGGCACACGGGCACGCTCGACCCGTTTGCCACCGGTGTGATGGTGATCCTCATCGGCGGAGCGACGCGGCTGGCGCAGTTTCTCGACAAAGACGAAAAAGAGTACGAGGCGGTCATCCAGTTTGGATCGGAAACGGACACGGGCGACGGAACGGGAATGCGGACTGCGGAAAGCGGTTTGCGGAACGAAGAGCTGGAGATGGAAGTAGCATCGCGCGATTGGGTAGAAATACTTTCTGGTTTCGTCGGAACGATCGAACAGATACCACCGATGTACTCAGCAAAAAAGATCGGCGGGACAAAGCTTTACGAACTCGCCCGTAAGGGCCAGGAAGTCGAACGCAAGGCGGTGCCGGTAACAATACATTGCCTTGATCTGCTCGATCCGAACAAGGTCCGCGAACCGCGATCTGCGATCCGCGTGCGCGTTGTCTGCTCCGCCGGCACATATATCCGAACGCTTGCTGAAGACATCGGCCGCGCCGTGGGCCTGGGCGCCCATCTAGGCGAGTTGCGACGAACCCGAGCCGGCCAGTTCAGTATCGAAGAAGCCGTCACTTTGGAAGATCTTGCCGATATGGTAGACCCGGCCGCAATGCTTTTAGGAATCGACCGCGCCGTCAGCCACCTGCCGGATGTTCGACTCAGCGAAGACCGAGCGGTAAAAACGCTCAACGGCCTCTCGTCAAGGGTCGAACGGCCCGACTTGCAAGACGATGCCGTCGTGCGGATTTTAGATCCTGCAGGCAGCTTGATCGCGATCGGATCGTATGATCAAGAAGAGAAATCTGTCCGGCCAAGGATAGTTTTGGGTTAAAATTCTAGTGTTGCGACTATGCGGATCATAAGTCGACACGAAATTGGGGCACTATGAAGAAGACCAACATTGCAATCGCAGTCGCCGGAGGCCTTGCGGCTGCGGTCGGCGTCAAGATGTTCGCGCGCCCGCGAACGGTGAGATGGGAAGAAGTTTACAAACATATTCCGCACTCTGAACGATCGAAATTTATAAACGTCGAAGGCGCTCGGTTGCACTATCAGGAGTTCGGCGACCGAACGGCCCCGACGCTCGTGCTCATCCACGGCTTCACGGCGTCGCTTTACGTATGGCACAGGGTCGCGCCGCTTTTGGCCGATGCCGGTTTTCACGTGATCGCCGTGGATCTTATTGGGTTTGGGTATTCTGAAAAGCCCCGCTGGTTTGACTACTCGATACAGTCGCAGGCGAGGATGATCTCGCGGTTCATGAACCGGCTTGGCATCGGGCGGGCGACTCTCGTTGGCAGCAGCTACGGTGGCGCGGTTGCGATGACCATATGTCTCGATTACCCGGAGTTCGTCGAAAAACTTGTCCTGATCGATGCCGTCATAAACGACGAGGTGCTGCAGCATCCGATCCTTCGGCTTGCATCGATCCGAGGTGTGGGAGAGGTTATAACACCGTTTCTTGTGGATTCGCGGGCAATGCTTCGCCGTCGGATGCGTGGCACCCTGGCAAAGGTGAATCACCGGCTGATCACAAAAGATCGCGTGTCGAACGTGATCAGGCCGCTTGCGGCGGCTGACGGGCATTATTCCGTACTTGCGACCTCGCGGGCGTGGGATGCGGGCCGCATCGAACAGGACGCGCACCTCATCAACCAGCCGACGCTCATCATCTGGGGCGAGGAAGACAAGATCGTTAAGATCCACAACGGCTATAAGCTGCACGACTCCATCCTCAATTCGCGCTTTGTCGTCCTCAAAAATTGCGGCCACGTGCCGGCGGAGGAGAAAAGCGACGTCGTCAGCGAACTGGTAACCGAATTCTGCCGCGATCGCAAAGGGCGGCTGTCGGAACGGGAACGAGACGACATGAAGATCCAGCCGCACGCGGGCTCAGCCGAGACGATGTCATGAGAGCATTGAAGCAAATCGATAGCAGACCCGCCGGCATTCTGGGTTGGCTTGGGGCGGGATGTTTTTAACAAGCAACGCTGCACTTTACGGCAAGGGCGTCTTTACCACGGTGGCGTTCCGAGATGCGGAACCGTGCCTTTGGGAAAAGCATTGGAGACGATTGACTCTACACGCACGGAAGCTCGGCATCGATATATCGGATTTCGATGAGGTTTCGACGCGGGAATCGGTTCTGGTGGCCATCCGGGAGTTTGGCTCGTCCGCAGGGCGTGTTCGAGTATCGTTTTTGGACAATTCAACAAGCGAGCGTTGGGGCAGCAAAGCCGCGGGCGACACAACGCTTTCTGTCATTGCCGGTCCGCTCCGCGAAGTTCAGGTGGAGTTAAGGCTTACAGTTTCTCCCTTCCTGGTAAACAGCACTTCTCCTCTTTCTGGCATTAAGTCCTGCAATTATCTTGAACATCTGATCGCATTTGAGGAGGCGACATCACGCGGCTTTGATGAAGCGATCAGGCTGAACGAGCGGGGGGAGGTGGCGTCGGCGTGTATGGCAAACGTATTTTGGTCAACCGGTGGAAAGCTCTATACGCCGAGCCTGAAAACAGGCTGCCTGCCCGGAACTACACGGGAGTATATTCTGGAAAATATTGAATGCGAAGAGGTTGAAGCTGGGATCGATGCGATCCGTGAGGGGGACGAGATCTTTCTGACATCAGCAGGAATAGGGGTTGTACCGGTCGCCGTGTTCGAAGCTAGAGAACTGAAGAACACGGGCCACCCGATTACAAGAGTCCTTCCCTTCTAATGTCAGCTTCTTCAGCTATTCGTTATTCACTGTACGTTATGCCGAACGAGCAACTCCGATTCTCGGAATAGGAAGAGTGTACAGATTCGCAGACCGCACTTTCGCCGAACACAAAAACACGAAACCACACGAAGCGGCGTTCGTGCGATCTCGTGTCAATTCTTTGAGAAGATCTCTTACCCCGCCGTCTCGAACAAGGCAAGGATCTGCATGCCCTCGTTCGATTTTGGTGCGATCGTCCGCAGGTGCTTTTGCCCCTGCATTTCCCAGATCGCTGTGACGACGCCGTCCTTTTCGACCGCCTGGTAATGGACATCCTCCGGCTCAGCCGGCGTCGGATCCGCGGCCGGGGCTTCCTGCTTGACGGGTTCTGCATCCGCCGCCGGGGCTTCCTGCTTTATGGGTTCCGCATCCGCTGCCGGAGCTTCCCTTTCCGCGATCGTTATGGTCGGCTTCGACCTTTCGTTTCCGGCTTCTTCCGCCGCCTTTACTGCTTCATCTGACATCATTAATAAATCGGTCTCCTAACTAAATGCTTGCTGCTGAAAAAAATGGACAATCAACAATTCTGTCACAGAAACCATCGCCCTGTCGAGATTTGGAAGCCAAAGTTTGCGGGTCGGTTCGAACTCTTGTCCACTGTTCGTCTCCTCCATCTCAGTGTTCTGAGCTTTCTGGCCCTCTTGTTCAACGGCACTTCTATCGAAAGTGAAACAAGGCCAGGCACCATGAACACAAGGATCCGCAACTAGCTACTTCGCCTTCAGGACCCAACCTTTTGGATCGACGATCGGCACTGCGCCAGCATAGGATATCGACGCTTTTCCGTTTTTAAACTCGACGCGCTGGATCTTGCCGTCAACTTCAACTTCAATAGGCATCGGAAACGGCATGTTGGTCGGTGTTTCCCATGCCAATGATAGAGTTTGAGGTGTTTCGCTGCCTCCTGATCTCACGACATGCTGAACATTCAACTTGGGGAGTTTCGGCTGGCGAAGATAAATCTCGAAAAACCAGTCGAGTTTCATCTTCGATTCTTCCTCGGCGATGCGCCTGAAGTCCTCTGTATCGACAAGCCGAGTTTGTCGCCCGTCGGTCATTCGCTCCATTGCCAGAGTCGGATATGCCATTCGGCGGAGTGCACGGAAGAATGCATCGTCGCCTATCAGGTATCTGAGAGTGTGCAGCACGACGGCGGCTTTTCCGTAGATGTCGCCGTCGCTGGCTAGATAATCGGGAGCAGCCAGATACACTTCATAAGCAAATTTGGCCTCGCGAGGAGCGATCGGCTGCATATTTCGCGTGCGTGCAGCTCGCTGGCGCATCGCTTCGAAATACGCGTCTTTTTTCCCAAGATGCTCGAGGTAAAGCGTGTCCATAAACGACTGGAAACCCTCGTGGATCCAAAAATCCTTCCAATCTCGGGCCGTCACTAGGTTTGCCCACCATTCGTGCCCAAGTTCGTGAAGCTGGAGCCAATCAAAGCCGTGCTCGTTGTACTGGAACTTGTTTCCGTAGGCAAGCATCGTCGAGTGCTCCATCCCCAGGTGGGGCGTCTCCGCAATTCCCAGTTTGATC
The DNA here is from genome assembly GCA_041750855.1 of Pyrinomonadaceae bacterium. GTDB lineage: Bacteria > Acidobacteriota > Blastocatellia > Pyrinomonadales > Pyrinomonadaceae > OLB17. The sequence continues at coordinate 21,810 of JBGSYT010000070.1, forward strand.
GCGCGAAACGGGTAGGGCCCGTTGTACTTTTCATAAAACGCGACGTACTTCTTTGTTTCCGCGATCAACTTGGCCCCTTCGTTATAGCTTTCCGGCAGGATGTAAAACTCTATCGGAATAGTCTCGCCCGTGATGCTTTTCATCGAGTCATTGATGACGCGATACGGCGCCGCATTGAAAACTATTGAATAGTTCGGGATGGGGTTCGTCATCAGCCAGTAATAGGTCGACGTGCCGTCCGAGTTCTTTTTCACTTCCTGGAGCTTGCCTGGCCCTGCAACTACAAGAGGATCGGGTACCGTTATCCGCATCGCGACCGAATCGGCCTTGTCCGACGGATGGTCTTTCACCGGAAAATAGAGGTCGGCACCGTCGTTTTGAAGCGCGACCGAGATCCAGTCAGCACCGCTCGGTGTTTTCTCCCACATAAATCCGCCGATCCACGGCGGCCGCGGCGCCACCCGCGGATTGCCAGAATAGGTTATGATCGTCTCAAAAACCTCACCTGCCTTTTTCACAGCCGGAAAGTTTATCCGTATCTTTCCGTCTTTGTGTTCATACCGGAGCCCTGCCTGCTGGTCGCCGTCGGCCGTTTCGCCAAAGACGCGGTCGATCTTGAACGGGGTATCGAGATGCAGGACGATCACGTCGGTCGGTTTGACGACGCGTGCTGTCATAACCGTAGTGCCCGATATCCATTTGCTTTTCGGATCGACACGGACGCTGACGTCGTAGGTCATCACGTCGAAGGCCGCCTGCTCCGGCAGCAGCGGCCCGCCCGTCTCGGTCGGCCGCACGCCCAACTGCCGCTGAGCATCTAAAGCAGGAACAAAGGTCAGGATCACGAACATGAAAATGGCAGCACGTTTCATAAGATATCCATTAAATGCAGCTTTTCGAGGAATGTTCATCGTGGTCTTTGCAAAATCTTACCACGTGTCGCAGAAAATTCGGGGATGTTTCACACTTTACAGCCCGACAGGTTTTGGAGAAAATCGAGGTAAATGATACGCATTGTCCTGAGTTTGTTCACACTTGC
>JBGSYT010000071.1:0-35687 GCA_041750855.1 Pyrinomonadaceae bacterium
CTTTGCGGCGACCAATTTCCCGTTCGGGATTGTCACGCTCTATTCCGATTTTTTTGCCTATCCGGCGGACGATGTTGAGCGGGCCGCGATCTTGCTCCACGAGGCGAAACACCTGGAAGGCGCCGACGAAAAAGAGGCCTACGATTTTGTCTGGAAAAATCGCCAAAAGCTCGGGTGGACAAGGGAAAACTACTCTGGCTCAACGGTTTGGAACGAGATAAGAAAACAAACCCGCGATGTGGTGCCGGGCCTCTTCGTCTGCGACGTGAACATCTTCAGCGATTGCACAGAATTACCTATCCACTAGAAGGCTAACTTCGGACCCGCGTCAGTACCTCGCATATTTTCCGAACAGTTTCGTCTTTATCGAACGGCAACCTGAGAATGCCGGACGGCGAAAACCGGGCTTCGGAATTTTCGGACAAATATTCGAGCAGCTTATCGGGCGAGATCCGGGCGTCTTCCGAGAGCTTGACGGCGATGCCGTCGCGGGAACGGTCGATAGAGATGATCCTCATCTCATCGGCAATTTTTCTCAATCGGCCATATTCAAATAACTGGTCGACCTGCGGGGGTATCCGTCCGTAGCGGTCTTCGATCTCGTCACGCAATTTAACGAGCTCTGCTTCATCGGCGGCTGACGAAATGCGTTTATAGGTGCGAAGGCGCTGGCTTGCCTCGGCCATATACTCTTTCGGGATCGACACGTCGATGCCGAGGTTGATCGAAACGCTCGTCTCATCCGCCACCTCATCGCCGCGCATTTCCGCGATGGTTCGTTCGAGCATTTTGGTGTAGAGGTCGAACCCAAGGGCGTCGAGATGTCCCGACTGCTGGCCGCCGAGTAAATTCCCCGCTCCTCTTAATTCAAGGTCGAGGGCGGCGAGGCGAAAACCCGCACCGAGATCGGAGAATTCACGGATCGCGGACAGCCGGCGCCGTGCGATCGGTGTCAGCTCTAACTCGCTTGGTATCAGAAGATAAGCGTAAGCCCGTTTATTGGATCTGCCGACGCGGCCGCGCAGCTGATAAAGCTGAGAGAGCCCGTAATTGTCGGCACGGTTGATGACGATCGTGTTCGCTCGCGGGATGTCGATGCCGTTTTCGATTATCGTCGTTGCGACCAGAACGTCATATTTGTATTCGATGAAATCGAGCATCACCTGCTCCATTTGCTTTTCATTCATCTGGCCGTGGCCGATGGCAATGCGGGCCGTCGGCACGATCTTTTGAACAAGAGCGGCGATCGATTCGATCGATTCGACGCGGTTGTGGATAAAGAAAATCTGGCCGTGTCGCGAGAGTTCGAGCTCGATGGCCGAACGGATCACGCCCTCGGAAAACTGAACGACCTGTGTGTTAATGGCAAGGCGGTCGCGGGGCGGCGTTTCGATGACGGACATGTCGCGCATCCCGAGCAGCGACATATTTAAAGTTCGCGGGATGGGCGTCGCGGAAAGTGTCAGCACGTCAACCTTCTTTTTCAATTGCTTGAGTTTTTCCTTGTGAGCCACTCCGAACCGCTGTTCTTCGTCGACCACGACGATGCCGAGCTTTGGCATCCGAACATCAGCGGACAGCAGGCGGTGTGTCCCGATAAGAACATCGACCTCGCTCTTTCCGGCGGCTTCGGCAACGGCTTTTTGCTCTTTCGTGCTTCGAAATCTTGATAAAAGATCGACCTTGACCGGGAACGCCGCGAAACGCTTCCTGAAGGTCTCATAGTGCTGATATGCCAGCACCGTCGTCGGAGCGAGGATCGCCGCCTGCTTTCCATCCATCACCGCCTTAAAGGCCGCCCGCATCGCCACCTCGGTCTTTCCGTAACCGACGTCGCCGATGATCAGTCGGTCCATCGGCACCGCGGCCTCCATATCGTGTTTTACATCGTCGATCGCGGTTACCTGGTCAACGGTGAGTTCGTGAGGAAACGCGTCCTCGAACTCGTGCTGCCACGGAGCATCTGCGGAGAAAGCGTGGCCGCGGACCAGTTTGCGTTCGGCGTAGAGCTTTAACAGCTCGTCGGCCATGTCGCGCATCGCGCGTTTCGCCTTGGCCTTGGTCTTTTGCCAACCGATCCCGCCGAGGCGGTCAAGAGTCGGCGATGTCGCTTCGCCTGAGGAGTAACGCGAAACGAGGTCCATTCGTTCGACGGGCACGAAGAGCTTTGCATCGTCCGCGTAAACAAGCAGCATGAACTCGCGCTTGGCCGCTTGCGACGTGATGGTCTCGAGGCCCTCAAAACGTCCGATGCCATGATCGACGTGGACCACGTAGTCGCCCGGTTTAAGATCGCGAAAGTCCGACGTAAATGCTGCAAGTCGCGACCTTGACGCGGGCTTCGTCACAGGTCGGTCGGTCGGCCCGTCAGCAGATGATTCGCCGAAGATATCTGTTTCCGTGTAGAACCGGACAACGGCTGACGGTATCTCGAAACCGGAGGTCAGAGGCCCGATCAGTATCGAACCTGGGGCCGAGGTTACCTCGTATTCGCGAAGTATCTCGGCAAGCCTTTCAGCCATACCGGCCGTCTGCACGACGGTAAGATCGGCCGGCAGAATTTCTCGGGTAAACGCCTGCACGTCGCCGTGAAAACTCCTCACGGGACGCGACAAGATCTCGATCTCGGTCGCGGCGTTCGCGGTCGGGAAGAGGAACAGTGGTTTGGGATGCTCGATGCTTCCGACTTTTGCGGGTACATTCGCAGCGTCAATTCGGAGCAATTCGCTGCTGCCTTGATCGACGCTTGCTATCTGAAATTCCTCGTCTGTTGCCGCTGCGGCACGGCCGAGTGACCGGATCTCAATTGTTCGACGATCACTGAGATTTTTCCTTAGAAAAACCGGTCGGTGGAGCAAATCTTCAGGTTCGAGCCCTATCTCGCCCGCTTCGATCGTCGTTTGGTGATCGCGTTCGAGGTCATTGAACAGGGATGCAAGCGTCTGCTCCACTGTCGAGGGTTCCACGACGACGATCAAATGGTCCTCAAGGTAATCGAACACTGAGCCCTTCATCGGACGGATCAAAGGAAGCAGAAACTCCCAGCCTGAAAAGGTCTCACCTTCGGACGCCAGGTCGGTTCGGTCCCTGAGGTTTCGCAGAAACTTTTCACCAGAGAAACGATCCGCAGCGAAAAAGGCCCAGTCCTTCAGATCCTGTTGAGTGACGGCGAGTTCACGCATCGGAGCGATCGGGGCCTCAGTGGTATGTTTGATGGAAAGCTGTGTTTCAGGATCGAATTCGCGGATAGACTCGGTTGTATCGCCAAAGAACTCGACCCGAATCGGCCGCTCAGTCGAAGGTGACCAGATATCGACTATCCCACCGCGGAGCGAATACTGGCCGGGCCCGAATATCGGCTCCTCACGGACGTAACCGCCGGCGATGAGACGGCTGACAAGGTCCTCGGGGGGAAGGTCCTGGCCGACCGTGATCTCACAACCCAGACCGGCGATCTCCTTGGGCAAGACGGTACGCTGGGCCACGCTTCGTGCGGAAAGCAAAACAATGTCGCCCTCGCCGCGGGTGAGCTGCCAAAGCGCAAGGGCGCGTTTTTCCTGAGTTTCCGCGTGTGGAGAGACGCCCGAGTAAGGCCGGGTTTCGAACGAGGGAAGCGCGACGATATCGGTATCGTCTTTACCAAAATGATCGCAGAAGAAACCGATATCACCCGCCCAAGCGTCAAGCTCGGAATTATTGTCTGTGACCACGGCGAGCTTCACGCCCGTCTCGGAACGAAGACGCGCAAGTATATAGGCCGTCGCCGAACTCGACGTAAGGCCGCTAAGCGACACAATCCTCTGTTTGCCCTGGACCGCTCGCTTTAATTCATCAAATACTTCAGCCACAAACACACCTCACCGCTGCAAACGTGTTTTCCAACGGCGTTTGCAAACGGTCATTTTGTTTTTACCCGGCTCATGCGGGGCCCGAGATCTACTCGCCTTTGTCGGCCGCCGCCGCATAGCTCGGATTATCGATCACCCATCCGCCTTCGTCGCGGACCCGCCCAGACCTCAGATGAAGGTCATGCTGCGGAAAAGGAATCTCGATATTATGTTCGCGAAACTTCCGTAGGATCGCAAAGTTCATATTGCTTCTGAACAGGCCCGGCCGATGCAGCCGCACGCGGCTCCAGGCTCGCAGTTCGAAAATCATGGCGTTGTCGCCAAATTCCAGGAAGCGCACCGAAGGCGGCGGTTCTTCGACAACGTCCTCATTCTCGCTTGCCGCTTCTACCATCAGGCGTGAGACAAGATCGACATCGGAATCGTAACCGACGCCGACCGGTACCCGAAATCGGATCAGGCTGTCGCCAAAGCTCCAGTTGATCACGTTCTCAGAGATAAATTTGCTATTCGGGACAATGATGGTGATGTTGTCATTCGTGCGTATGCTTGTCGAACGTGCTCCGATCCCTACGACTTTTCCGTGGACGTCGTCCACCTCGATGCGGTCGCCGACCTTTATCGGCCGTTCGAACATTATGATCAGGCCGCTGATAAAATTATTCGCGATGTTTTGAAGGCCGAAACCGATACCGATACCGACCGCACCGGCGAGGACGTTCAGAGCTGTCAGGTCGATCCCGGCCGTTTGAAGAATGACCAGGAAGCCGACAAAAAGTATCAGATAACGTGTGATAGTGCCGATCGCCTGTTGGGCACCGAGATCGAGCTTTGTCCGCTGAAGAAGTGTTCCGACCAGCAGATTCTTGAGCTTTGCCGACAAATAGATCAGGCCAGCGGAAAAAATGAGCAGATATGCAACGGTAAGCGGCGTGATCCGGGCATTGCCGAGCGAGAAGAGGGTGTAATTTAGCATCTCGGAAATGCCGCGAACATTTTCCTCGACGATCGAGCCCGACTCGGCAAAAGCAAACATCTGCATGGATATATCCTAATAGATTTGCAGCGGTTGCCCAACAGTACAGTGCCGGAGTGTATATTAAAAAAAGGCGGATACTTTGTCGCCCGGACCGCACCGAACTATAATCAGAGATTTTATTATGAGCATTCCCGAATTTGACGAGATCATTGAACCGAACGACCAGACCGAAGCGCGCCGCGAACATTTGGAAAAGCTGCGTGAGCTTACCGGAAACGTCTATCCGAACAAGTTTGTACGATCGAAACTGACCGGCGGTGAAGATACGATCACGGCGATCAAAACGTGGCAGCCTGTGGTCGGGATCGAGTCGGAAATGGCCGAGATCAAGGCGAATCTCCCCGAGGGCGAGCGTCCGCCGTCAGAAAAGAAAGATGCGATGAACAGCAGGCTCAGGGCTTTGGGCAATGTGAGGATCGCCGGCAGATTAACGACGCCACCGCGAGGGAATTTTGTTCACCTCACCGACGGGATGGAGAAGCTGCAGATCTATTGCAAAAAGGGCCAGTTTGCGTTGGTAAAAAACGACGGAAACGACACGCTTGACGAAGAGAATGCGTGGACGGCGTGGGGTTTGACAGACCATGGCGATTTTATCGGCGTAGAGGGCTATCTTTTCGTGACGAACACCGGCGAAGTTTCGGTCCACGTCGAAAAGCTTCAGTTTTTGGCCAAGGCAATGCTGCCGATGCCCGACAAAATGCACGGCATCGAGGACCCCGAGATCAAACAGCGTCAGCGTTACGTTGATCTGATCGGATCATCGCTCGCGGTCAGGTCAGAACCGCCTGCGTCAGCGGGCGGCCAGGAACTTACCACCCGGGAAGTGTTTGAAAGACGGGCCAAGATCATCTCTTCGATGCGTCATTTTCTCGAAGATCACGGCTACATCGAGGTCGAGACGCCGATGCTCACGCCAAAGGCGACCGGTGCGGCGGCGAAGCCTTTTAAGACGCATCACAACGCACTTGACATCGACCTCTATGCCCGCATCGCACCGGAGCTTTATCTCAAACGCCTCCTCGTCGGCGGTTTCGAGAAGGTCTATGAACTGAACCGCAAATTTCGCAACGAGGGCATCTCGTACAAACACAACCCCGAGTTCACGATGTTGGAGTTCTACTGCGCGTATATGGACGTGGACGGCATGATGGATTTCTGCGAAAAGATGTTGCAGGAGAGCGTGCAGAAGGCGTCCGGCGGATCGACGGTTGAGTACGAAGGGAATCAGATTCACTTTGGCAAGTTCGAGCGGATTACTATGAAAGAAGCCGTGGAGAGAGGCGGAAACCCGAGCAGTAGCGAGGGTGTTTCTGCGGCGGCGGGCGGAATCACCACCCCGTCAGCCGAAGCGGCTGCCACCCCTCCTCAGACCGGAGGGGAGAAGGGAAAGACCGGTGTCGCCTTGAGCGACACGCAGCTTCTGGAACGCTTCGAAAACGAGATTGAGCACACGCTGATCCAGCCGACGTTCATCATCGACTTTCCAAAATCCATCTCGCCGCTTTCGAAAGCCGATCCGACAAATCCGAAGGTCGCCGAGCGGTTTGAGTTATTCATCAACGGGATGGAAGTCGCGAACGGATTTAGCGAGTTAAATGATCCAAAGGAACAATACGACCGCTTTGTAGATCAGATGGCCGAACGCGAACGCGGCGACGAAGAGGCGATGGTGTTGGACGAGGACTACATCCGGGCGCTCAGCTACGGAATGCCGCCCGCCGCCGGCATCGGCATCGGGATCGACCGGCTGGTGATGCTCCTGACCAACCGGCACTCGATCCGCGACGTCATCCTTTTTCCGCACATGCGCCCAGAAAGGAAGTTCACCAATGAGGACACTGAAGAAGAGAATTAGCCGCAGATGAACGCAGATAGACGCAGATTTTTCAAATTGATCATCGACTCAATGGTTTCTGATCCGCGTTCATTTGCGTCCATCTGCGGCAAAGAAAGATTTACTTCGTTGCGACGTAGTATGTGTTCATAAAATCGTGATCGAGGTGGTTGATGCTGACATTTTCGAAACCGGCATCCTTCATCATCGCCACTGCGCGTTCCTCGCCCCACATTGCACCGAGCCCTTCGCCGTTATACGCGAGCGAAACGGTCATACAATGCGTCAGCGAGATCGTGTAGAGCCACGGAGCGACCGGAAGATCGAGATTTTTCTCCAGATAGCTTGAACCGGTGATGTCCTGTACGAGATAAACGCCGTCGGGCCTGATCGCTTTTGCAATGCTTGCCAGCATTCCGGCCGGGTTCGCCTGGTCGTGGATCGCATCGAACGACGTGATCAGGTCGTAAGCCTCCGTTTCGCCGATGTTCGCCGCGTCGCGGACCTCAAAGCGGACGTTGGTGAGCCCGAGTTTCTCCGCCTCGGCATTCGCCGTCGAAATTCCTTCCTCGGAAAAGTCGTAACCGGCAAACCGGCTGTTCGGATAACGCTTCGCAAGCTCAATCATCGCCCGTCCGGCCCCGCAGCCGACGTCGAGAACGTCGATCCCGGCCTCGAGTTTCTCGCGAAGGCCCGGAACGATGGGGATGATGTACGGTTCGAGAGCTGCAACCGTCGTTTGATTGCTCTCTTTGGCCATAACCTCGTGAAAACGGGGGTATGCGGTGTAAGGAACGCCGCCGCCTTTTTCGAAACACTCGACAAGTTTGTCCTCAACACCCGCGAGCACGGGCACGAACTGCATCGCGGAGGCGAAATTGTACTCGCCTTCGTCCGTCAAAAAGGCGGCGTGCTCCGCCGGAAGCTGATACGTCTGCGTCTCCGGAAAGTAGTTGACCACGCGGCCCGTTACCATCGTCCCCAGCCACTCGCGGACGTAACGTTCGTTAAGGTTTGCCGCGTCAGCGATCTGCTTCGAGGTGGAAGCGGGCAGCGACGCCATTACATTGAACAAACCGCAGCGGTCGCCGATGCTCAATGCCAACGCGATCGCGCTCTTATTTAGGGTCTCGACAAGGCTTTCCGAGAAGGCCTCTGCTTTTTGCTGGTTAAAATTGCTGTCTTTCATCATTATTTCTCCGTTTTATTATGAATTTGTACCTTTTGCAAATCGGTACAGGTAAAGGATAAGTTCACGTTCCGCAAGAGGTCTTTAGCTTTTTCTCAAGTCTTCTCTTATTAACTGCCTCGGGTCGCCGTCGATCCTGATAACACGTGATCGTCCGCGTGTTAGTATCACTTTTGGTCAATCGATGAAGGTCTTTTTCTACACCGCATTTGCGCTCACAGCGTTCGCATTCAACTCGATCCTATGCCGGATGGCGCTCGGCGAGCAGGAAGCGGACGCGGCCGGGTTTACGCTCGTCCGGCTGCTGGCCGGGGCCGTGACGCTCGCGATCATTGCGGCCTCGTTTGGAAAGACGCGATCCGTCTGGAGATCCGGACATTGGGCATCTGCATTTTTCCTGTTCGCCTATGCCATCTGCTTCTCTTTCGCATATCTCGGGCTGACGGCCGGCACCGGCGCGCTTATCCTTTTCGGCTCCGTGCAGATGACAATGATCGCGGCGGCCATGGTTAAAGGCGAGCGGCCGGGTGTGATGGAACTGGCCGGTGTCGCGATCGCGTTCGGTGGGTTGATCTATCTTGTTTTTCCGGGACTGACGGCCCCGCCGCTGGTGAGTTCGATGTTGATGGCCGCCGCGGGGGCGGCGTGGGGCTTTTACACGCTTCGCGGAAAAGGAAGCACGGATCCACTGGCCGATACTACGGGCAATTTCGTCCGCTCGGTGCCGATGATAGTTTTGGCAGCGATCCCTTTTCTCGGCAGCCTGCACCTGTCCGCACGCGGGGTCCTGCTTGCCGTTCTCTCAGGAGCGATCGCGTCCGGCGTCGGCTATTCGGTCTGGTACGCGGCGCTCAAATACCACACGGCGACACGAGCCGCCGCTTTGCAACTATCCGTTCCCATCATTGCGGCGTTCGGTGGCATGCTGGTTCTGGCCGAAACGGCTGATCTGCGATTGGTGGTTGCCGGCGTTCTGATCCTTGGCGGGATAGCGATCACCATCCTTGCAAGAAAGTCGATCGGAAAGAAATGAGGTTTGTTCAAATGAACATCTCGATCGGCAGGCCGAAACGGTCTGATAGCCGCCGGGCGTGTGTCTTACTTATTCCACGCTTTCCGTTCAGCACCTCGGAGACTACGCTTTGGGTGCCGAAGATGTCTACGAGGTCGTTTTGCTTGAGGCCGTGTTCGTCTACCAATGATCTAAGCGTATCGAGCGGTGAGGCGGTGCCGCCCATCGGGTATGCTTTTTCCTCGAAGTCCTCGATCAACTTTACGAGCAGCCGCATCAAACGGTCTTCCTCGGGCGTGAGCTTGTCCTCGCCCTTCTTCATAAGCCGCCATACCGTTTCCAGAGCACGTTCGTTCTCTTCTTCGGTCTCGATGATCGCCGGGAGTGTGTCGTGTAACAGCTTTCCGTATTTTTTGGGATCGTAATTTGTGGTCATTTGTTTCTTAAGTACAATCGCTTTTCCATTTTTCTTTGTCGTACTCTTTGTGGCTTAGCACATACCGGATAAAAACGGTCTGGCGGCGAAAATCCATTTTGGTTATCAATCGGTATTTGTTTCCGCCCACGTTGAATACGATGCAGCTTCCCACCAGGTCCGCGTGAGGGAAGACGAGCCTTAGCTCGGCAATGTCACTCGGGTTTATTTTTTTGACCCTGCGGTACCACTCGTCCAAAGCGATCTCTGCTTTTTTGTCACTCTCCCAAAATTCCTTCAGTCGTTTTCGGCTGATTACGTGCATTTAGGCTCCGATGGTTAGAATATCGCAGAATGCGATATTCCGCAATCGTTTATCTGAAATTGTGCGAAACCACCTCTGCGTTGATCTCGTTCAGCGGGACGAAATGCAGGGCCTTGATCATGCCGCGTTCTTCGAAGATGCCTTTGATGATGAGGTAGTCGTTCTGGTTGATGACGGCGCGGTATCGCTCGAAAATATCGGGCATCACGACGAAGTTCGAGTGGCCGGTCTCGTCCTCGAGCGTCATAAACACGACGTTCTTCGCCGTCATAGGCCGCTGGCGTACGATCACCGCACCGGCGGCCGAAACGATGTCGCCGGCCCGAAGCATACGCGTATCAGCGGCGGATAATATCCCCTTTTTCTCAAGATCATCACGCAGAAATGCCATCGGGTGCCGCCCGATCGAGATGCCGGTTTTTCTGAGGTCGGCATCGACAAGCTCGAGGCCTTCCATACGGGTAATGAAGGGTGAATTTGAAGAAGTTTCTTCGATCTCTAATTCTGCATTCTGCATTCCGCATTCCGCATTTTCAAAAAGCGGGCCTGTGGGGCGGATCGCAAGCTCCGACTGCCACAATGCTTCGCGGCGATGGACGGTGTTGTCGAAATTCAATGCTCCGGCAAGGCTTAGGGCGCGTATCTCGCGTTTGTTTATGGCGGGTACGCGGCGGATCAGGTCTTCGACACTGGTGTAGTCTCCGCACCGGCAAAACTGCGGCTCCGCCGCTCTATTTGCGGGAAAGCTGTGCTTTTCCGGAGCGGATAAGAGATGATTCGCGGCTGTGCCGCCGTTCTCGGCAAGCGGCGGCGAAGCCGCGATATTGGTTGACGACTGCTCGGTGAGGCAAGCCTCACCGCAAATAGAGCGGCAGAGCCGCGCGGGACGATCGCGTTCGGCAACTATTTGTTTTCCGATCTCCTCTCGAAGGCCGCGGACGTATTTCAGGCCGACGCGGACGGAGAAAGAACCACGGACGCTGCCGCTACCGGTTCTGACAGGATTCCGCACTCCGCATTCCGCATTCCGCATTTCAGGAGCCCGGTCCTCACCACCCCGGCCTAAAGGCCACCCCTCCTTAGACAAGGAGGGGAGTTTCGCTTCCTCAGACAAGGAGGGGACGTTCGCTTCCTCGATCGTGAACAAATAATCCGAGCGGTTTATGTCCAGTGGCAGGAAATGCAGGCCGTGGCGCTGGGCGTCCTTGACGAGCGTCGCGGCGGAATAGAAGCCGAGCGGATAATTATTGAACATCGCCGTCATAAAACACGCCCGGTAATGGATGATGAAATATGCCGAGGCATAGGCGAGCAGGGCAAAACTGAACGCGTGCGATTCGGGAAAGCCGTAGTTCGCGAACGCCTTTACATAATCGACGATCTTCTCCTGCACGTCGGGCGGGATGTTGTTGCTCGTCATTCCTTCGCGAAGATTGCGGCCGATCTGCTCCATCCTGCGGTCGGGCCGCTTAAAGCCCATCGCCCGGCGCAGTTCCTCGGCCTCGGCACCGGAAAAGTTTGCGATGTCCATCGCCATCTTCAACAGCTGTTCCTGGAACAGCGGCACGCCGAGCGTGCGTTCGAGTATCGGCTTGAGCGAGGGATGCGGATAGGTTATCTCTTCCAGCCCCTGCCGCCGGTCTATGTACGCGCTGAGCATATTCCCGACGACCGGCCCGGGGCGGATGATCGCCACCTGAACGACGATGTCATAGAAGGTCCGCGGTTTCGATTTCGGCAGGAAAGCGATCTGGGCGCGGCTTTCGACCTGGAACATCCCGACCGTATCGCCCTTCTGCAGAGCGTCGTAAACGGCCGGATCGTCCTGCGGGATCATATAAAGGTCGAGGTCGCGGCCGTGATGTTCCTTTATCAACGCGATGCTGTCGCGCAGGACCGCCATCATGCCAAGTCCGAGCAGGTCGACCTTCACTATCTTCAGCTTTTCGCAATCGTCCTTGTCCCATTGGATGATGCTGCGGCCTTCCATCGAGGCGGGCTCGATGGGGACGATGCCGTCCAGCCGGCCGAGCGAAATTACCATCCCGCCCGAATGTTGGCCGAGATGACGGGGGAAATCGAGGATACGGGTGAACAGTTCCGCAAATTTTCTGATCTTTCGATCGTCGCCGGTGTTGAGGCCGAAGTCTTTCAGGCGTTCCCTGAGCTCATCGCTCTCGAAGATCTCGTAGTGTGAATTGAGTTTTGAAAGCTTTCCAAGTGTTTCCGCATCAAAGCCAAAGACCTTTCCGACCTCGCGAAGGGCCGACCTCCCGCGATAGGTGATGACGTTCGCCGTCATTCCGGCACCCCGTTCGCCGTATTTTTGATAGACGTGCTGGATCACCTTTTCGCGGTCGTCGCCCGAGGGAAGGTCGATGTCGATGTCCGGATACTGCTCGTATTTTTCAGAAAGAAAACGCTCGAACAAAAGCTTGTGTTCGATGGGATCGACGGCCGTTATCCCCAGCGCGTAGCAAACGACGGAGTTGGCCGCCGACCCGCGTCCCTGCGACAGGATGCCTTCGCGTTTGCAGAAATCCGAGATGTCGCTGACCACCAGGAAATAGCCCGCCAGCTTCTTCATCTCGATGATCGCGAATTCCTTGTCGAGGCGACTTTGGATCTGAAAAAGGACGTCCTTTTTCGCTCCGCGGTATCTTTCGATCGCCCGCTGCCGCGTTTTTTGGCGGAGGACCGACATCGTCGTCTCGCCGAGCGGCAGTGGATAAGCGGGAAAGGAGTACGACAGCTCTTCCATCGCGAAGTTTATCCGCGACGCGATCTCTTCGGTTATCCCGACGGCCTCCGGGTAGTCGTCAAAGACCGAGAGCATCTGCCGCTCCGATCGGATCTCGCGTTCGCAGTTCTCGGAGAGGAGCTTTCCGGCCTCATAGATCGTGCAGTGGTTCTTTATGCAGGTGAAAACGTCGAAAAGCTCACGGTCGCCCTGTGCGGCGTAGTAGGGGCCGTTGGATGCGAAGTAAGGGATACGCAGCTTGTGAGAGAGGGCCAGCAGGGATTGGTTCAGGTCCTCTTCATGGCGGAGGTGGTGGCGCTGAAGCTCGACGTACAACCGGCCGCCGAATACGTATTTCAGCCAGGCAATGTCGGCCTGCCCGCTGCCGTTCTTTATGCTGTTGTGCATAAAGCCGTCGCCCCCGCCGGTAAAACACAGAAGCCCGGCCGAATGGTCCTCGATGTCCTCGCGGGTGGCAAAATGCTCGCCTTTCTTGTGACGCAGCTTTATGGTCGTGATCAGTTTGGATAGGTTCTGATAGCCGCCGAGATCGATGGGTACAAGCGGCAGAAGGCTGCCGTCATCCATCGTTATCTCGGCACCGATGATCGGCTTGATGCCTTTCTCGCGTGCTTCGAAATGGAAACGCACGGCCCCCGCAAGCGTGTCACGGTCAAGCAATGCAGCACCGGGCAGGCCAAGTTCGGCAGCCCGGGCGGCCATCGCCTCCGGCTGCGAGCCCGAGGAAAGAAAGCTGAATGCCGATCTTGTGTGAAGCTCGTAGAACATAACAGTGGACAGTGGACAGTGGACAGTGGACAGTGGACAGTGGACAGTTGTTTTTACTGACAACCGACCACTGATCACCGGCCACTGTTCAATCGTATTCACCGATCAAAAACCATTCGGCGCCGATCTTCCCCAGCCGATAAATGCCGCCGCCCTCGACCTCGATGTCCCATTCGCGGGTCTTCCAGCCCTGTTCCCACCATTTAGAATCGGCCTTCCAAACGCCGCTGTATTCGACGACGTGGCCGCTGAAAAGCCTTGTTCTGATGTAGGCAAGGCGTCCTTCGCGGACAAGCACCTCGGCGGTGAGCGGCGGACGAAAATAGCTGAAGGCGATGACCGGCCGCTCGGGCCGCACTTCGGCTCTTTCACGGCCCTGCGGCAATACATCCGGGTCGAGCTTGAATGCCTCGGAAAGCCGTTCGTTCAGCATCACGGGGATCCCGACATTCTCCTCGCCGGCCAGTTTTTTTAATTTCCCGACCGTCAGAAGCAGGTTCTCCGGCTCGGGCCGGGAGACCGCGTAAAGCCCTCGCTGCGATGTCCGCGGCTTTGTAAAATGGGCGACGGTATTCAACGCTAGAATGCCGGCCTGCGGCGGATCGAACGAGATGCGCAGGTTGATCAGCTTCAGCCAGAACGGCCGCTCGAGCGTCGGGAAAGATGCCTTGATCTCATAGGCTTTTTCGGTCTTGTCGCTCAGGCGGAAGGATATGTCGATATGGTCGGTGCTGAAGCCGCTGCGTGCCGTCTGGCGGAACAGCTTTTCCAATCCGTGGTTGACGAGAAAGATGAGCTGTTCGAAATCTTCGACCGGGAAGTCGAGGCCGTGCGACCAGGAAACATGGTCTTCGTTGATGTTGGGGGTCAGCGGCCGGCGGTCTTCCTGGCGGATGCTTTTTATGACGCGCTCAAACTCGCGGCCATAGCGGCCGATCAATTCATTTTTCGGGATCCGAAGCAGATCTTCGACGTCGTGCAGGCCGAGTTCGTCGAAAACCCCAAGAGTGTCCGGTTCGATCGGCAGGCCGGAGAGAGGCAGTTGAGTGAATGTGTCGGCAGTATGCACAGTGTTGTCGTTGCCTTTGCCCTGACGGGCCAGCAAGGTTGCCGCGGCCACCGTCCCGGCCACCGCGACGCTCCCGCGAAGCATTTGTTTGCTCAGTTCTTCTTCCACCTTTTTTGCTATCAGGGCGGGCTTGCCGATCAGCCGCTCAAGCCCGCTGACGTCGAATGCCACGCCGTCGTCCAGCTTCCGGATCGAATATGAGAATTGCCGGGCGACCGAAAGCAATGCGTCTTCACGTCCGTTCATATCCGGCGAGATAATACAGGCGTACAACCTAGACATCGCTGTAATCGGCCTCGATCCTTGCCGGCAGCGGCCCGGCCATCAACTGCTTTCGCGAATGGAAGCTGACCGCCAGTTCGCGGAGCAGCTTGAATTTGCCGCTGCCTGACCATCTGGCCCGCGTTCGCGAAGACACAAGGGCCTGCTGAGAGGCTGAACCCGTCACGCCTTCCCGTGCGGTCACCAGCAAGAGCGTCGGGGTTTGGCTGATGCGGTTGCGATAGCGGTACCAATAGGTGCGGGGGACAAGCTTAAGTTTGTTTATCGGCAGGCCGCTCAGGTCCAGCCAAACCGCCCCGAAACCTTTTGCCTGCAATAAATAGTCCACGGCCATGAAGGCCTTCTCGATCTCGCCGCCGCAGCGGGCCCATAACAGGTTCTCGATCTCGACACCCGACAAAACCGCCGAGCGGACATCCAGCCCGCCGCAAGCATCGACCACGGCACATATCTCGCCCGCCCCCGTCAGTTTGGCAAGCAGGGAAAGAGACAGGCTTGTTTTGCCGGAACTCGCGCCGCCGGCGATTTCCACGATGCTTCCCCTGGGAAAACTGATCCCGAAGGGTTCGAGCAGGACCTCTTCCCTGAACCTTTGCTCTTCCCTGAGGAGAGAGGTGCTTTTTACTAGACTCAAATGCGCCATCTAAGCAATTTGACCAATTGTCCCGGAATTAAGAATATATTGCACAGATGAAACATTGTCAATCTTTTCCCGGACACTATTGTTTCCGAAAGTTGTGATGATCATCTTTCTAAGCCTCCTTCGCGGACTGGGGTTTTACGATCCTTAAATTCGGATCAGGCGTTAGAAAAATTTATTGATTTGTTTCGTGGGGTTCGTGGATATTTTTTTCAACGAACCCCACGAAATAAGAAAAAATGAAATAAAATCAATCCAAAATCCCGGAAACCCGCCCCGGCATCGAACGCAGACAAAAAAAGAGGCTGCTTTTTTAAGGCAGCCTCGCAATTGATTGAGGGGAAAGGGGGATCAGAAAACAAGCCGTCCACCGAGGACGATCCTGCGGTTGCCGCCATTGGTGGCCCCTTCATTAAGGAAGTTGGCACCGGCAGTCACCGTCGCATTCGGAATTCCGTAGTTCCTCAGGTTGAACACATTGAACATATCGGCCCTGAGCTGAATGCGGACCTTTTCGGTGATCCGCGTATTCTTGATCACGCCGAAGTCCACAAGCTTGATGCCGTCAGCCCGAAGGATGTTCCTTCCGGAGTTGCCGATCCTCTGAGCAGCAGTGACCGTGCTGAAAAGGCTGGCACCGCCGGCCGCCCGGATCTGACTGATGCTCATGTTTCGAAGATCCAGATTGGTGTTCAGATTTGCACGGATGGGATTGCCGACCAGGCCATCGATACCGCACACCGCACAACCGGGATCAGACCCGTTGAATACGGAGAACGGGGCACCGCTCTGGAAGGTGAAGAACGAGTTTACCTGCCATCCGCCGAGAACCTTGCCGACAAATCCCGGCTGGTTCGCGTAGAAGGGAAGCTCATAGACCACGTTTCCGGTAAGGCGGTGCGGGCGGTCATAGCTTGACCGGGCACGATCCGAATCCCGGTTGAACGAATCCTGTGCAACGGCAACTTCTGCAGTTGACGGATTGAAGATCTCAGAACCGTTGTCCATAAAGGCACTCCACGTGTAGTGGACACCGGCGCTGAAGTTGTTCGACAAACGCTTGTCGAAGCTGGCCTGAAGAGCATCGTAAGTTGACGAGCCCGAATTGGTTCGCAGCCTGATGACCTCGCGGCTCGGATCGACGCGGTTGCCGAAGTTCGTGCCGCGGCAGTTTTGTCCGATACGGCACGGATTCCCGTCAACGGTCTGGAACAAACCAGTTCCTCGTGTTCTCACATAGCCGATCTTGAACACCGAATCCGCCGTCAACTCACGCTGGAACTCCAGCGAGAATTGATCCGTCGCCGGGGCACGGAAATCGCCCGATACGATCGTTCTGACAAGCCTGTTCGGCTGGGCGACGTTCGGCACCGTTGTATTCCGCAAATTCACAAAAGCACCCGTCGTATTGATGTTTTGTGCCGCAACGAACGGGAACGAGCTGAATACGTTCAGGTTGATGTTAATAAAGTTCGCGTCATACGTGCGTGAGTAACCGCCGCGAATGACAAGCTTATCGCCGCCGGTAAGGAATCCCATAACGCCGGAGCCGCTGGTTTGCGGGTTCCAGTTAAAGCCGACTCGCGGCATCCAGTTGTTCGTATCTGCCTGCGGCACCGGCGTGAACACAAAGCCGGGATTGTTGTTATTTGCGGCGAGGATACGTTGGTTCAGTTCAGAAAGATATTTGAACGAATTGCCCGGATGCTCATACCTGAGGCCCAATGTGAGAGTCAAGTTTCGTGTGACCCTCCACTCGTCCTGGCCGAAGAAGTAATACTCCTTCCACCTGTAGAAACCGATCGTGTCGCCACCCGCAAGCGGAAGGTTGATCGTCGCGGTTTGGGCAAGATCGTCAACGAAATTCTGAAGTGTCGTATATGCGAGGCGCCCGCGGACCGTCGGGAAGAAGAAGCTTTTAACGTCGGTCCTTCGGAGGTCAACGCCGAACTTCATCGTGTGGTTGCCCGTCACGAAGGTGATCGCGTCCGTTATCTGATAGGTATCGTTGATGCGGAACTGCGGAAGATTGACACCGAGCCCGATAGCCGTGCGACTTGCCGCTGCGTTGAACCCGTTCATTCCAAGCTGGGAAATTTCTATGGATGGTATGGTCTCAGAAGATGGATCTTCTGCATTGGTGACCGAATCGAATCGGCTCCACGCGAGACGGAACTCGTTTGAGACCTTTGGGGTCCAAATAGCGTTCCACACTAAAGTGGCTGCCTTGGTCTTTGTGTCGTTGACAGTCGTCAGTCCCGGAGGCGTCACCTGACCGGTACCAGTTGTCGAGCGGTAGTCATAACGATAGCGGCCATAGATTAGGTTTTTGTCATTGATCCTATGGTCGATACGAAAAGATCCCTGATCATCATCGAATTTGAATGCTGACGAACCGGTAATGTTGCCGAGAGGTACGGTGAACGTGCCATTCGGTGTTGTGAAACTGGCTGAGGTGCCGTTTGGCGTTCCGGCCGGCACGAATTGAAGCAGGGCCTGAACCTGGGGCCGTCCGCCAGCCTGTGCCTGAAGTATCGCACGGCCTTCTGCAGTCGGTGCTCCGTTCAAGGTAAAACCGGAGCCAAGTGCACGGTCGGACCACCTCTGATAATCGATAAAGAAGAATGTGCGATCTGTACCCTTCCAATACCAGGGATCGTTTGCCGACGGAAAGACCACCGGGCCGCCGACCGTGAAGCCAATCTGGTTCTCGAGCCTTCGCGGAGCCTTTTGACGTGCCGGGTCTGTCGCGTTTGCGTTGCAAAATCCACTGCTCTTGTCGAGATTACTGCAGGAGTTAAGGTTTTCATTGTTATGGAACCAGAAAAGGGAACCATGGAAATTGTTCGTGCCTGATTTACCGATGAAGTTGACGACCGAACCCGAATTCCTGCCGTTTTCCGCCAGGAACTGGTTCGTCACTATACGGACCTCCTGGACCGCATCAGGATTGTTCAAGGCGATCTGGCCGCCGGAGACGCTCGGATCGTTGATGTCCTGGCCGTCGATCATGAAATTGTTCGATCGAAGGCGTCCGCCATTCGACGAAAAGCTGATGCCGTTAGCGAAGCCAGACTGTCCGCTTCCCAGCGAGCTGACGCCGGGAACCGACAGGAGAACATTGTAAACATTGCGGTCCGTTGCGATCGGCAGTTCGGACAATCGGCGTGAGTCGAAGCGCGTCGCAACCTCGGGGGTAGCCGTGTTCAAAAGCGACGCATTTTCCGCGACCGTCACAACTTCGGCAACGCCGCCTGCCTTCATTGTTGGGTTAACCACGGCGCTCTGGCTGACCACGAGCAAAACCCCGGTTTGTACATACCTCGCGAACGTGACCGCCTCGACCGTGATCTCATATTCGCCGATCGGGATGTTAACAAAAGAATAACGGCCGTCGGATCCGGTCGTCGCGGACCGTGTAAAGCCGGTGCCGCGGTTACGGACCGAGACGTTTGCTCCGGGAATCACCGCTCCCGTTTCGTCAGCAACTACTCCTGAGATCGAACCGGTCGAGGTTTGTCCAATTACGACACCCGCCGAAACGAAAAGGAATAAAAACAACACCACTGTTTTAATGGTTCTAGACATAAGGTCCTCCAGTCTGGGGAAATTATTGAACATTAGCGTGAAGGTAGTTGCCCGATTAGAGGTATGGATAAACCGTGCGGCAAACCGACCCTTCAAGAATTCAATAAGCTCACTGCAACCGGTATGCCAGAATAAAGTGATATGAAACTGTTACGTTTACAGGAATTTAACCGCCGTTTTTAATCAAATTTTTGACGAAACTCCGAAAAAATGGATTAGGAGACTAGAGTCGGAAAACCGGTCGAGAGGTTCAGGAGTTGGTCAAACAGGCAAGGAAGGGAATAACCAAGAGAGCGTCTCGTTTCGAACAGCGGAATGAAGGGCGGAATTCTGCATTGAATTTGTTAGTCGCCGGCCATGACCTCCGCAGGGTCGATCGCCGAAGCACGCAACGCGGGATAGAGTGCTCCGACGAGACTGCCGGCCACTGCTATGAAAATTGCGACGCCTATCCAGCCGAGGGTAAATTCAAAATCGAGGTCGAACAAACTTCCGACCACTGCAGATGTAAGGAAAGCGGTCGCGAGTCCCAGAATTACGCCGAGAATACCGACGACAAAAGCCTCGCTCTCGATCGCTCTCACAACAAATGCCTTTGACGCACCGAGTGAACGCAGCACACCGATCTCTTTCTTTCTTTCGGTTATGGTCGTGTACATCGATAGCAATACGAAGATCGTGCTGACGAAGGCACCGAGGCCGACCATTACGTTAAGAAAGGTCCCGAGGCCCGGGACCCGCTCGTGGGCATCGATAATGAAATCGCTTGTAAGATGGACCTTGTTGCCCGGCAATTCTTCGTTTATCCGGGCCGCCACAATATTGGGATCTACACCATCGGCAACCTTGACCAGGATGTATGTGCACTTTCCGTCGGCTTCCAGGACGTCCTGCATAGAAGAAAGCGTCATTTTAATTCGGGACCCTGACGGAGGCTCAAACACGCCTACAACCGTATATTTCTGGTTACCGAAAAGGTCTATCGAATCGCCTACCCGGAGTTCATCGTCTTCAAGCTGGCGACGATCGAGTATCACTTCGTTCGGAGCAAATGGTTCACGGCCTTCGACGATGCCGATGCCGTTCATTGCGGCGAACGGCGCCCAGTCCACCCCTTCGATCTGCTGCAAACCGAAACGCCCTTTGGCAGTCGGCGAGACATAACGTCCGACGGCGACCGTAGAATCAACACCCTCTATCTCGCGAAGCCGGCCGGAATATGCGGTGCTTACGTTTAACGTCGAGCTTGTCAGATCCATTCCACCCGCACGGGTAAAGACGATCTCAGCCTTCCAGTTCGTCGCCCGCTTTACCATCTCTCTGATCATTCCCTGGGCAAGCCCGGTAAACAGCACGACCAGGACAACACCGAGAGCTACGCCGACGATGCTGATCAGCGTCCGGAGTGGACGCACGCGAAGATTTGCCAAAACAAGGTCGATCATTAATTTCTGGTAGTCTAGGCCTCTTACCGATCGAGTTCGCAAGCCCTAAAGGTATTCTAGCGGTCTGTGCCATCGACAGCCAACGCGAGCGTCGGGCGTTAACGGCAAATTAAGGTCGTCGAAATTCATTATGACGGAGTCTTGGTGAACATCTCGCGTCGTGAAATAAAATCTTCGTAAAGGCGGTCGTAGGTTTCGAAAAGCCGGTCGGTCGCGATCTCACGCGTGTTCTCGAGTGCCGTCTTGCGGGCGTTGGCAGCTTTTTTTGCCCTGGTCTCATCATCATTCGCGATCTGACGCACGGCCTCTGCGAAACTGTCTGCGTTCGGCTCCACGAGCCAAGAGTTGTGAGCGGTCGCATAAGACAAGATCCCGCCGGAGCTGGGAGCGACAACGGCCGCTCCCGATGCCATCGCTTCGAGCGGGGCTATGCCGAATGGTTCCTTTGGATTTGGATGAACGAATATATCGACATTCGCATAGTGGTCCGCGAGGGCGTCCTTATCGAGGTGGCCGAGCATGACGATCCTGCCCGGCATACGACGCTCGGCTTCGTCCTTTAACCAGTCAGCCAACGGCCCGTCGCCGGCGACCAATAGCCGGTAATCGCGGGTTTCATTGTTCGCCAGCACCTTCATGAGATCGGCAAGCAGGCCGATGTTCTTTTCCGGCGAGAGCCGCCCGGCATAAAGTAGAACAACCGCGTTGTCGGGTATTCCCGTTGCCTCAACGATCCTCTTCCTGATCTCGACCGAACGCCGCTCCGGCGAATAGAACTCCGCGTCGACTCCTCTGGGGCAAACGAAGACACGCTCCTCGACCGGCACACTAGGGGAACGAAACGTTCGCCAGCACCAATCAAGAAAGCGGCCGCTTCGCCGCGGGTTTTTCTCCGGATCGATCGAGTCGAAGAATTCCTGGGCAGTGTAGTGCGAGTTCGCGATATGGAAATCAAAGCTGGGCAGGATGTAATTACCGATCACACGTCGCGAGAACCATTTACCCAGCTTGCCGCCGGCCAGGTATGAAGCAACATTGTCATCCATTCTTTCACATGAGAAGTGGACCGTCATCGGCCGGCCAAGTTGATTGAACTTCCCGCGGCCGATCATCGCGCCGAACATGCTCAGGGAATATTTGTCGCAAACCTCGACCATGTCCGGTGCTTCCGCCATCATTATGCTGCGAATGGTGGAATCCCGCATCATGTACTGCCACGGTTTGATCATCCTGTAACGTTTGTCGAAGACGGGCGAGTAATTCGCCGGAACATAGTAGATCTTTGCGAAATCGTTGATCTGCTCTACGGACTCACTCTCGCCGGGAACGATAAGGGAAACAAAACGTCGATGGCGCTCTGCGGCGGCAAGAAGGTTGTTATACGACGTACTGATCCCGCCCGAGTGTTTGTGGTAGTAGTTTGTGAGATGAACTGATTTAATTGACACCAATAGCGAATCCCTTTTTGCGGACTAGGCAGAGCCTTATAATTTAATTGAGACGAAAAAACTTGTAATGCCTGACCCTGGGAACGACGTAGCGTTTGAGGAATGCAACAAGGATAGTAAACAAAAATAATATTACCCACGCTCCAATCGCTGTCGTATAGGCCCAAGACCATTTTCCTCTGAAAAATCCCAGTATCGTGCCGACTGAGAGGCCGAAGGAGACGAAAAATCCCAACGCCGTGAAAAGCCGGCCGTCACGAATGGCATCCAGGATCGCAACCGGCAGAAACCCGGCAAACGTGATTATCAAGTACGGAAACCTTTTTATGTCGCTCCGGAGCGACTTTGTCTCCTCGCCCGCCCCGACAAGAAGTACGCCATGCCGCATTATGTAAAAATTGAAGAGTGCGGAAATGACCGAGAAAAGCACCGAAACCGCAAACGCGATCTGGCGGGAATTGTTTGCTGACGGCGGAAAGATCGAAGTGAAATAAACTTCTTGTACGTAATGGGCAATAAATTCGACCGTGTGGCCAAATATGGGGAGAGAGATCATTACGATCGTCGTAGCGAGCCAGACCGGTGTCGCTTTACGAAAAGACTGGACCAACGCGCCTGAAATTCCCGAGGTGAGCAGCCGAAAACTAATTTCGACCATCACCGCCGTCATCGTTACTGCCCAACTTTCCCGGCTAGCAGTGTAAACCGAAAAGTAGAAGGATGCCCTTAGAATGGCACCCATCATCGCCGATTTCCAGTTCCACCGCGCGATGATCTGTTTCGGATGCTGAAGAAGGCTCAGGAAGACGTCGCCGACCGAGATTGGTTCATTCCGAACGTCCTCAAGATCTTCCGCATCGGCCACGGAATGGTGGATTTCGGTCACTGATGGATTCATTTATCCTTAAATTCGTGCAATCTACGCTGCCGGTTCCGCAAGGCGTAGCATTCGTCGTAGGCCCTGAAAACGCCTTCAAATACCGAGTCCCACGAGTTGGTAACAGCCGATTCACGTGCGGCCGCCTTCATTTGCATTAATTTTTCGTTGTCCGTCATCAATTCGACAGTATATGAAATAAACTGATCGAAATCTTCCGCGACAAACCCCGTCTCTCCGTGCCGGACAATGAATTTCGGGCCGCCGCGGTCGGTCACGATCGCCGGAACTCCTGATGCACTTGCCTCTTGCACCACGTTCCCGAATGCATCGGTCTCCGACGGGAATATGAACACGTCCATATTCGCATAGGCTTCGGATAATTCCTTTCCATCGAGAAACCCGGTGAACTCGCCCTTTTTCAAGTGCTTCTTGAGCCAGAGATGCTCATCGCCTTCACCGACGACCAGTATCCTGAAATCCTGAACTCCGGCCTTTAGAAGTGCACGTTCAAGATCTGCCAATTTCCGGACGTTCTTTTCAGCACGAAGCCGGCCTACGAACCCCAACCTGAAAATGCCGTCTTTGGTTGTTCTATGTTCAGGTGAGAATTTTTCACCGTCAACACCCCGCGACATCAACATAGACTTTCGGTTCGTTCCGTTTCCCAAAAGGTTAACAAGGTCCATGTTCGGTGCGAGCACTACTTTTGGTATCCGGTAATATTGGATAGAGCCGTACAGGATCTTCTTCTCGGCGAACCCGGCAATGCCTTTTCCTAAAGAACGAGGCAGGAATCGCAGCATTTTTTCGATTCTGCGGGCAGCGAATTCATGCAGGTTTGTATGCCATGAGCCAAGGATCGGGATCTGCGTCTTCCAGCCCAGTAAAACGCCAATAATGCTTACGTCGTTTAGGCCGGTAATATGGATAACGTCCGGGTCGAATCTGACAAGCTCGCGGAGAACTCGCTTGCTGTGCCTTTGAAAGAAAGGATCGAAGGCCAGTTCTTCATCCATCTTGAAGGCCAACGGCGAGCGTTTAAGCGAAAGATATCGAATGCTTCCTTCGTCCCAAACTTCCGTGCTTTTGCCGGCGTGTACACAAAGCATTGGGTAATCGTTTCTCGCAGCATAACCGACGAGACGCTGACACGTCATCGCAGCACCGTTCACTTCGAGATACGAATCGGGGAAAAAGGCTACCCGCAACGGGGTGTAAGCAGAAGGGCTCAATTCATAATTCGCGTGATCAACGCTCGAATTAGCCAAGGGAACGTCTGAGGCGCGAAGTTCGTGATTCTCCACCTTTAATTCGCTGGCGCCTCGGTCGCTTGTCCGGCAATGTTTTGCAGGTCAGGGATCTCGAACGTCGTTTCCGCAGCATTCTTCGGTACCCTGTCTTCCGGCTTCATTACGAGGCGATACATCGGCCGATATCTAGGACTTCCGGCCACGCCAAGCACCCAGATCGCGATCCTCAGCCATTTCGGGCCGCCAAACACCCAGTGCACCGAAAGAGGACGAACGCCGAGCCCGTCGCCGGTATCGAAATGGATACGGTCAAACCACTTTCGATGGCCCTCGCGGAATTCGGGATAATTCTTGAGTATCTCGGCGAACGACTGCATCTGCCGCGAATGGATCGAATGGCGATATTCCGGCATCAGAACGATCTCGCTTCGCCTGTCGTGCCGCACCTCTTCAGTAAATTCTGCAAAGGTTTTGGAGTTGGTGAGATTGATCACCGTGTTGGGCTGGCAGCCGTGCCGGTCACCGCCCGTAACTACCGGAATTCCATAAGCCTCAGCGATCTCGATAACGGCCTTGTTCTCGGACCATTTTCTAAATCCATTGATCTCAAAGGCGTGGATCCATTTTCCGTGCTCTTTCATGAAAAGATCGAGAAGCTGCCGGTTCCGCTCTTTCCCGATACGGCCTATGTCCCATAAGGGGTGATTCAGAACTATCAGCAATTCCGGCAACTCATTCAACATCGCGAAGAGCTGATGGAGCGTTAGATTGTTTGCCCCTTCTTCGCCGAACGAATATGCAAGAAGATCTTTTGTAATATCGATGGCCCGGTCCGCCGGCAGGTTGTGGACACCGACGTGAAAATAGCCGAATTCAAATGGCACCGTCCATTCAAGCGAGATAGGTACTTCGGCGATCTCACCCTTGTTATGCAGATCTAAATTCCCGTCAATACCGTCGTGGTCCGTCAATGAGACCAAGGCATTGAGGCCTGCATTGTTGATCTGCTTTTCCTCGATGTCGAAGACAGTTTGAGAGGATAATGGCGGAAGCCAAAAGGCTGTCGAAAAATCGATGGCCTTTCCTTTTCTCTTCTGATAGCTTGCTACCTCCATTTTACTCAGCCGGGAAATTATCGGAAGCTTGGCCGCATAATGCGGAAGGAAATCGAGCATTTCCTTTGAATGTTCAGTGTGGCAGTGGAGAGATACACCGGTTTTCGCCCGCGAGGCCAGATCCTCCGGCTTGTGCAAGATATGCAGCTTAGTTTGTTTTAAGTCCATCTGAATCTCCAATTACCAGACTCACTAAACCCTATAACCTAGCAAATCGGGCCGAATATGTAAATTCGGAAACAAGTGATGTACGAACCTCGATAAACGCGGCCCTTTCGTTCTACATCTCAGGAAGTAAGGATTTCTTTTGCAGCTGAGAGCTTAGCGACACCCTAAGTTCTTCAGTCAGATGTGGGAATGACGAGGTTTCGTTGCCGTATAAGGTTCTGAGCCAAAATTTTGCGGCATTGCACAATTCTGTCACAAATAGATTTCTGCCGGTGTATTGCTTATGAAACGCGAACGACCTTTGCGCTAACATTTTATATAAAGATCAGGAGCTAATTGTAATGAACTGGGTATATACGATCGTTTTTTCGGGCCTGCTTTTCTCGCAGGGCGGGGAATTGGAAAGGCCGTCACAGAATGACCTTACTTCTCCAGACCGAGTTTTGGTTGTGCAAGACGGTGAGCGGGAACGGATAGAACAGTCTTATCCGCTCAGCTCGAACGGACGGGTCAAAGTTTCAAACATCAATGGCTCGATCATATTAGAGTCGTGGGACCGAAACGAGGTCAGGCTTGAAGCAACCAAGATCGCCCAGAGCAAGGAGGCACTTGCTGCGATGCAGTTGAAGATCGATTCACGCGCGGACCATTTCAGCGTCGAGGTTGACCTTGGCGACTGGCGAAAGATCGTAGGCGAAAGGGGCTGGAAGAACATGGGACGAAACGAGGTGCAGTTCAAGCTTTCCGTCCCTCGAACAGCCGTCCTTGACGATATCGAGACAGTGAACGGTTCGGTAACTGTTTCGGGATTTACGAACATAACAAAGGTGTCGGCGGTGAACGGAAATGTCTCGGCCGCTAATTTACGAGGGTCTGCCTCACTCGAAACGGTGAACGGCGAGGTCAAGGCCGAGTTCGATCAACTGGATCCTGCCGGCAGGATATCGCTTGAGACGGTAAACGGCCGGGCACATCTTGTGATCCCTTCGGACTCGAATGCGACGGTAAAGGCGGACACTTTGAACGGAAGCATAACAAACGATTTCGGCCTGACCGTGCGAAAAGGAAAATATGTCGGGCGAGATCTTCACGGGAGACTTGGAAGCGGTGAAACGCAGGTGAAACTCGACACCGTCAACGGGCACCTTTTGATACAAAAGAAAAACGACGGGAAGCAGACGAACCCGGTGACGAACCTCTTACAGGGCGGATCTGACTCGGACGACGAGTGGAACCGTGACGTTTCGTCCACTAAAGCAAAGTCGGAGAAGATCAATAAAGATATAGCTAAGGCTGTAAGCGATTCTACGCAAGCGATCTCAGAGGCGGGAGCAAAACTGGCCCAGGCCGAGGTCGCGCGCATTCTGCCTGAGATAGAGAAAATAAGGTCGGAAGCGCTTGAAAAGATGGAGCCTGTTGATGTAGCAGAGCTGACCCGAACGGTTTCAGAGGCCGTTACGAAACAAACCGAGGTCTTCGGCCGCTTGGCAAATGCGAACTGGACCGGGGGAGCGACCTTCATCGAGAGAAAGACAAACAGCTTTCCCGTCAAGGGAACGCCCAGGGTCACGGTCGATGCCAAAGGATGTTCGGTGAGAGTTCGAGGTTGGGACCGTCCGGAGGTCAAGTATGTGCTGACAGAAATAAGCCGATCGACGGGACGGGTCAGGCCGACAGTTGAAGAAAATGCGACCGAATCGTCGGTCGAACTGAAGGTCAGAAATAACGAAAGGGCCTCTCGGGATATCTTTTTTAACGGCGATTCGGAGTCGGTTCGGCTCGAGATCTTCGTTCCGAAGAATTCGAACATGAAGATCGTGTCCAACGGCGAGATAAGGATCGATGGCGTCTCCGGCGATGTTGAACTTGTCGGTGTTGACGAGTCTATCGATATTCGTGACGGAAACGGAAAGCTCAAAGTTTCGGCGATCGACGGCCAGGTCAGGGTGATCGGTTATTCGGGCGAGATCGAATCTACGACCTCGGGCGGCGATGTTTTCCTGGAAGGAACCTTCAACAAGATCGAGGGCCGCTCGACTGAAGGCAGCTTTGTCCTGACTGTTCCTGAAGGGCAAAATGCCGACGTCCGGTCAAACGTCGGATCGATCCTTCTCGACGGGTTTCATGGCGCAGAGGCTGTAAAGGAAGGGCACTGGAGGTTGGGCCGCGGCGGTGCCAGTTTTAATTTTACCGTCGAAGAAGGCGAGGTCCGCATCCGCAATGTGTCCTCGCTTAGTGGTTCGCGTTAGAAAGCTCGGCCCATTTGAAAAGGGCGGGCTATCTTTTTGAAACAATTTGACCGAAATCACGTTTCAGTCAGTGGCATCATTCCGATCGCTGGTCATTGCACCACGATCATCTGGTCGAAATTTTTATTTCATATTTTTGCTCAGAAGTAGGATCGTTTTATGAGCAGGCAATCATTTTTTACCTCATTCATCGCGTTAGTCATATTCTTTGCAGCCAATCATGTGCACGCTCAGAACTCTCCATCGGGAAACGGTTCGGCAGGGGCTGCAACGGCAGAGGCCGACCCTTCCGCGAAGAAGGGCAAGTTAGTTATCCCGCCTGAAAAGCTCCGGCCGCAAGTAGTGACCAAGATCGATCAGGCGATAGTTATCGACGGAAGGCCTGACGAGGCAGCGTGGTCAAACGCGCTTGTGCTAAAGGATTTTTATCAAACCTATCCAGGCGACAATATCGCACCCTCTCGGCCGACCGAGGTGCTGATGTTGTATGACGAGAAACATCTCTATATAGCCTTCAAGTGTTGGGATGAGAAAGACAAGATCAGGGCCACCGTTGCGCGCCGCGACAACGTGTTCGGCGAGGATAACGTCCGCGTTTGGCTCGATACCTACGACGATCAGCGCCGGGCATACATCCTTGGATTCAATCCACTCGGCATCCAACAGGATGGCATTTATACGGAAGGGCAAGGCGCCGATTTCTCGGTCGATATCGTAATGGAATCGAAAGGCGTGATCGAGGACTGGGGCTGGTCCGTGGAGGTAAAGATCCCATTCAAGTCACTTCGGTATTCTGCCGGGAAGGGCAAGAACTGGGGCTTCAACGTTGCCCGGAACATTGACCGCTTTAATGACGAGTTCAATCAGTGGTTTCCCGATGACCGTAACATTTCAGGCTTGCTGGTGAAGTTTGGCAAGTTGACCGGCCTTGACGAGATCAAATATGAGAGAACTCTGGAAATCGTCCCGAGTATCACTTTAAGCCAGACCGGTCGACGAACAAGGGTCTTCCCTACGACGAACGCGAACCCTGACCGTTGGGTCGATAACCCGTTGAAGCAGGATATCGGCGTTACGCTCAAATACACGCTGTCGCCGAACGTAACTCTTGATGCCGCGTACAATCCGGACTTCGCTGAGATCGAAGCCGATGCTCCGGTCGTCACGGCGAACCAGCGGTTCCCGATATTCTTTACGGAAAAGCGTCCCTTCTTTCTTGAAGGGGCCGATACCTTTAATTCTCCGTTGCGGGTGTTCAATTCGAGGGCCATCGTAGATCCGGACATCGCCGCCAAAC
Source organism: Pyrinomonadaceae bacterium (assembly GCA_041750855.1). Classification (GTDB taxonomy): domain Bacteria; phylum Acidobacteriota; class Blastocatellia; order Pyrinomonadales; family Pyrinomonadaceae; genus OLB17. Next base: position 28,626 of record JBGSYT010000071.1, read on the forward strand.
TGACCGGCAAGATCGGCCGAACGTCGTTCGGGTTTCTTGCGGCATCAGACAAAGCTCCGGGCAATTACAGCGAGGACGAACGCATCAACGCCGGCCTTCGGCCGAGAATTCAGGAATTTTTGGACAAGAACGCTACGATAGCGGTCGTCCGTGTTAAAAGGGATGTCGGCAAAGAGCATGAACTCGGGCTGTTCGGTACATACCGCGATTTTCCAGAACAAAAGAATGCGGTCGGCGGGATCGATGGCCGCTTGAAGCTCTCCCCAAGGCTAACTTCGCAGTTCCAGGTCGTAGGGACGCACTCCCGCAGGTGTTTCTTCGATCCGGAGTTTGAACCTACGTTGAACGTCGGACAGGCACAAAGGAACCGTGAGATCTGCGGGACAGGCACATTCGATCACAACATAAACCAAACCGATCCGAATTCGCTGAATGGGCTTACGAGCACCTATAACTCGTATCGCGTCGGGAACGGTGCCGGCTATTACGCGAATCTCAATTACAGCACCGATCGGCATGGCTGGTTTGCCGAGGTTGGCGGGCGCAGCTCGGATTATCGGGCGGACGCTGGATTTACCCGTCGAACAAACACGAATTTCGCGTTCTTCGTGAATAGGTTCAGCACCAAGTCGAATCCGAAGGCTACGATAATTCGGGCCTCATGGAATCAGTTCATCGGCATCAACTACGATTGGAAAGGCCGGCTGCAGAGCAATAATCAGGGCATGAACGTAAATCTAAGCCTTCCACGAAGCACGTTCATCCATATCGAAACCGGCCTGAGTCAGGAGAGGATCTACGAGGACGAATTTGGCCTCCAGCGTTCGCCGACGAGACCACTCGGGACGTTTTTCGGTCAGGGCGAACGCAGGGCGTCGCAGCATTATATTGCGACGAACCTTAACCAAAATTTCAACAAACAGTTCAATTACGGCTTCTTTGTCGGATATATTCGAAATGCCTTCGACTTCTTCTATTTTGAACCGAACGGCCTGCAGAATCCCGGCCCGGGGCAGCAGTTCGACGCACAGGTCTGGCTGGGATATCGGCCGATCGATTCATTGAGAATGTCTGCGAACTATACGAAAAGTCGAATGGTGCGGAACGACAACAAGGTCCGATCTTTCGATTCGGATATCGTCAGCGTTAGTTCGACATATCAGTTCACGCGGTTCATTTTCACTCGCGTGAGGGTCGATTACGATGGCACACGGCGAAACACGAGCGGCCAGGCCCTGTTCGGGTGGAACCCCAGTCCGGGAAAGGCTTTTTACGTAGGCTATAACGATAATTTCAATTACAACGGGTTTAATCCATACACCGGACAGAGAGAGCAAGGTTTCGAGCGGAACAGCAGGACTTTCTTTATCCGGGCGTCTTATTCTTTCAAGAAGAGCTTCTAGAACAGAGATTCCTCCTCCTACCAAGTTGAGGCAGTTTGCGGCGAGCATGCTGCCTTTTTTTTCTTCTTATTTAAGCAGTCGCATAAAATCTCTTGTAAATTATTAAATAGTTGTGTATAACTATGGGCAGTAAGTCAGTTCTTCTAACCGCGCACAGTCATTCCAAAGGAGTTAAGATGAATAGATCGAATAAGTTACTGGCGTTTTTCGCGTTTATTTCCATGGGGTTCGGGGCTGTTATTAGCGTGCCGGCTCAGACGATTCAGCAGCAGGATCCTAAAGTGGCATTGCACAGAGGCTACCGAACCGGTTATTCGGATGGCTATATGGCCGGATACCGTGACACCCTCGATAACGCGGCAAGAGGCTTTACAAACCACGTCGATTACGAGAAAGCGAACCGCGCCTATAACAAAGACTACGGAACGCTTGACGACTATCGCGACGGATATCGCCAGGGCTTCGAATCCGGCTATGCCGCGGGATTTGAAAAGCGATCGTTCGAAGCCAATGTGCCGGCCTCACTCGCACGCCGCGGCCTTGAAGTTCCTGTCCAAACTTATTCGACGCCTCCCATCGACGAGCCGGCCACTGCGGCCAACACGGCACCTGCTGTGGTCGACGCACCGATCGTTCAGCAGCCGCAAGGATACAGCACGTCAGGTGAAACTGCCCCGGCAGAACCTCAGTATTCCAACGGAACAACGAAGGCTGATCCTACTTCCGTGACGCCAGGTACCTTCGTGAAAACAAGCTTCACCCCGGTCAGTGACGCGGTGATCATCATTCCAAAAGATACGGAGCTGATCCTTGAGCTTCAGGATGGAGTGACCACGGAAACGGCCCGTCCAGGTGATCGCTTCACAGCAAAGATCATTTCACCGACCGAGATCGCGGGCGCGATCATCGAGGGCCATATCGCTCGTGTGATCAAACCGGGCCATATAAAGAGGCGGTCGGAGATCCAACTTTCCTTTAACAGGATCATTTTGACCGAGACACGATGGAGCAATTTCGATGCCATTTTGACCGAGGTGCTGCCCGCTAAGGACGACAACATCAAGCGCGTGGACAACGAGGGCGCGGCGCAAGGCAAGCGTTCATATAAAGGCGATGCGATTAAGATCGGGGCCGCAACCGGAACAGGGTTAACAATTGGTGCGATCGCCGGCGGGCCGGTCGGTGCGGCTGTCGGTGCCGGTGTAGGTGCCGCATTCGGTGTTGGAGCCGTCGTGATCGAACGCGGCAAGCACGTCAATCTCAGGCCAAATCAACAACTTCGCGTCCGAACGTCGTTCGTGACGCAGATACGGTAGTAGCTGCTCGCTGTCAGGGCAATTCTCAAAAAATAAACTCCGAAAGTAGCGGCCGGCCGTCAGTTTTTTGGCAATGGCCTTTGCGGTCGGCTGGAGATGCGTCTCCCGGCAGCACATAGCGGCTCTTATCCACAACTACGCCAGGTCTTTTCTGTCCTCCTTTGGGGCCCCGGCGTATGTTGTGGATATTTTTTTGTTCCGAATTCAATCAGCACCCCCAAAGTTTTCCACAGCTTAAGACGGCATTTCCACCGATTTTAAGCATTTGCATTAAAAATATCCACAACTTCCTGTGGAAAAGATTTCGCGCCAACCTGACTCGCCTTTTAACACCCTACCTACAACCTTGGGCAGATTGCGTTTCGCTCCTTGGATATATTTGGCTATCGTCCCAGCCTCAAACTTGTTTCCTGCACGCCGGTCGGTTAAAATTGGTTTAGCCAATAAAATAAGACAATTACAGGAATTCTATTAATGAGTACAGGAACAGAAACAACGGCGGCGAGTGAAGGATTGAGGGGTGTTGTTGCCGCACAGAGCGCGATAGGCGACGTCGACGGGATAGAAGGTAAGTTAATTTATCAGGGTTACGATATTCACGACCTCGCCGAACATTCAACGTTCGAAGAGGTCGTTTACTTATTGTGGAACGGACGATTGCCCAAACAGGATGAACTTGACGCCCATATCGATGAGCTGAAGGCTCATTATGACCCGCCGGCCGAGGTTATCGATCTTATGAAGCAATATCCGAAGGAATCAGATCCTATGGATGTACTTCGGACGGCAGTTTCCTCACTGGATCTTTACGATCCGGATGGGCAGGGCACTGACCGTGAATCGGCTGTTGGTGCTGCGGTTAAGATCACCGGACAGATCGGGACGATCGCGGCGGCCTGGGACCGGATAAGAAACGGCAAGGAAGTTATTGCTCCGGATAAGACATTGTCGATCGCGGAGAATTTCCTTTATATGCTTCGCGGTGGAAAGCCGGATGCGGACGAGGCACGGATGTTCGACATCGCGTTGATCCTCCACGCCGATCACGAGCTGAATGCATCGACATTTACGACCCGGGTTGTCGCAGGGACCCTTGCGGATATGTACGGCGCGGTTACCGCAGGGATTGCGGCCTTGGCCGGGCCGCTTCACGGCGGTGCCAATACGAACGTGATGAAGATGCTGATCGAGATCGACGACCCCGCAAAGATCGACGAATGGGTAGAAAATGCCCTCGCTCAGAAGAAAAAGATAATGGGCATCGGCCACGCGGTCTATAAAACTGAGGATCCGCGGGCAACGTGGTTGCGTAAATTCTCGAAGCAGATGGCCGATAAGAAGGGCGAGACGAAATGGTTCGATATGTCGCAGCGGATCGAGAAAATAATGCTCGATTCGAAGGGAATGTACCCGAACGTGGATTTCTACTCCGCCTCGACCTACTATCTGATGGGCATCCCTCTCGATCTCTTCACGCCCATTTTCGCGGTTAGCCGAATTTCGGGCTGGACCGGACATATCCTCGAACAGTACTCAAACAACAAGCTCATCCGCCCACGAGCGGAATACATCGGCAAACGCGACCAGAAATACGTCCCGATCGGCGAAAGGTAGTCGATCAGATCAGCACCACCTGGCGCGGGCAAGTGGGTTCATCCAAACCAAAAGGCTCCGAATTTGCTCGGAGCCTTTTCCTGTGTTTGGCGTGTATCTGTCGATGGACATCTGATACAATCGCTCCGATAAAATCCTAAATTTCAGCGAGCTGAATCCGGAGAAAGTATATGAGACGCTTTACTACAGCGATGTTGATGTTGGCATTATGTGCGCCCGTGTTTGCCCAGACTGTGGTGAATGGCCGTGGGAGCGTGGCTGGTACAGGGTCTGAGAGCGGGGTAAAGAACAAGGGCGGAGTGCGGGCACCTGAACGCAAGGAAGGAACCCCGTCCCAGCCGATCAATGGCGAGTACACCGAGTCGATCTTGAAGAACACGACCGATCCGATGTTCCTTACTGAACTAGTCGATCACCTACCTGCATCTTCAACCGTGCCGTCGCCTGAAAAGATACTCGGATATCCGGTCGGAACGCCGAAAAAACTTACATACACAAAGGACCAGTTTCGATACTACCGAGAGCTTGAGAAGGCAACGCCGAGGATCAAGACGTTCGTGGCTCCGGAGAAAAGCGAGGGCGGGAAGGAACAGCTTCTCGTTGTTGTGTCTGACGAGGCGAACATGGCGAAGCTTGCCAGATACAAGGAGATAACGTCGAAGCTGGCCGACCCGCGAACGATCAACGATGAGTTGGCAAAGCAGCTGATCGCCGAGGGCAAGGCGATCTACTGGGCGTCGGGTGCGATCCATTCGACCGAGACCGGCTCACCCGAGATGCTGATGGAAATGGCTTATAGGTTGGCTGTTGATGAGTCACCATTTATCCAGGCGATCAGGAAGAACGTCATCGTACTGATCACGCCGACGCTCGAGGTGGACGGCCGCGATGTGATGGTCGATCTATACAATTACCGAAAAGCGAACGAAGGAAAACGCAGCCCGGGACTAATTTACTGGGGCAAATACGTCGCGCATGACAATAACCGCGATGCAATGGGACTGGCCCTCGCGTTGACCCGCAACCAGATGGCGACGTTTCTGGACTATAAGCCGACCGTCTTGCACGACCTGCACGAATCGGTCCCCTTTCTTTACACATCCACCGGGACCGGGCCGTACAATGCGTGGCTCGACCCGATCGTGATCAACGAATGGCAGGACCTTGCCTATCACGAGGTCAACGAGATGACCAAACGAGGCGTGCCGGGCGTTTGGACGCATGGGTTTTACGATGGCTGGGCGCCCAACTACATGTTCTATGTAGCGAACGGCCACAACTCGATCGGCCGATTTTACGAGACCTTCGGCAACGGCGGTGCCGATACGATGGATCGCGTGATCGGCCAGCAATCGCGGCGTGACTGGTTTCGGCCTAACCCGCCGCTCCCGAGGGTGCAGTGGTCGCTGCGGAATAATGTCAACCTGTCGCAGAGTGCGCTCCTAATAGCGATGAACTACGTCGCGAACAACAAAGACCGATTCCTAAACAACTTCTATCTAAAGAGCAAACGGTCGGTAGCAAAGGCCCGTACTGAAGGGCCCGCGGCTTACATTCTTCCGGCTGACGAGCCGCGTCGGGTCGAAGCTGCAGGCCTTGTCAATTTGTTGAAAATGCAAGGCTGTGAGGTGCATCGGTTGACGGCCCCGATCGAGGTAAAGGAGGGCAAGTTCGATGCTGGAAGCTACGTCGTTCGGATGGACCAGCCTTATTCGCGCATGGCCGACATGCTGCTGGACACGCAGTATTACAACCCGAACGACCCGCGGCCGTACGACGACACGGGATGGACGCTGGGGCCGCTGCGAAACGTAAAGACCGTTCGTGTCAAGGACGAGAAGATCCTCGGCGGGGCGATGTCCCTGACCGACGGGCCGGCGAAGGTGAGCGGAAAGATCGAAGGTACGGGCAATGCCGGATTTGTCGTGAACCATACTGGTGAAAGCGCGGTTGCGCAGCTAAGGTACCGGTTGAAGGACGTGAAGATGTCTGCGGCGCAGGCTCCCTTCAAGGTCGGAGCGAAAAGCTTTAACGCGGGCTCTTACATCATCAGTTCGGCAGGGAACCCGGCGGGCCTGAGGACAATGATCGCAGAGGAGGTCAAGGAATTAGGCTTGACCGCCACGGCCGTGGATAAGATCCCGGAAGTAGCGAATCACAGCGTTGGCGTACCTCGGATCGCACTCGTTCACACGTGGATCAACACCCAAAACGAAGGCTGGTACCGTATCGAGCTCGACCGCCTCGGGATCCCGTATGATTATATTTCGGATCAGGTTGTCGGCCGCACGCCGAACCTGCGTGAAAAATATGATGTGATCATTTGGGGGCCGGTCGGCGGAAGCGCTCAGAATATTGTGCGCGGCGTTACAAAATTCAGCGATTCTGAAGCTCCGATCCCATGGAAGGGATCTGAACTGACACCGAACATCGGCCTCACACCGGATCAGACCGATGATATCCGGGGCGGGATGGGCATACAGGGTGTCGCGCATATTCAGCGGTTCATCGAGAGCGGAGGGCTTTTCGTGACCGTCGGCAACAATGCGTCGATCCCGATAGATTTTGGAATGATCTCAGGCGTGTCGATCCAGGAGCCTCGCAATCTGCAGACCCGAGGTTCTGTAATGAGTTCGACTTTTGTTGACCGCCGAAGCCCGATCTCGTATGGCTATGACGAAAAACTCGCTGTTTACTTCAGCCAGACCCCGCTGCTCCAGGTGGCGGCC
>JBGSYT010000072.1:0-36805 GCA_041750855.1 Pyrinomonadaceae bacterium
GGCTGAGGGTTTGAACATTAAATTCGAACAGGGCGACGCCGAGGCGATGCCTTACGCCGATGATTCGTTCGATCTCGTGATGACGATGTTCGGGGCGATGTTCGCTCCGCGGCCGGATGTGACCGTCGGCGAGCTTATCCGCGTCTGTAAACCAGGCGGGCGGATCGCGATGGCCAACTGGACGCCGACGGGATTTGCCGGGCAGATGTTCAAGCTTTCGACGAAATACCTGCCCCCGCCGCCTATGCCGCCGCCCGTACTCTGGGGAGTGCCGGATGAGGTGAAGGCACGTTTCGGCGACGGTGTTTCCGACCTGCAAATGACACCGCGGATGGCGGACATGATGTTCGATTTCCCGCCGGAGGACGTCGTCGATCTATTCAAGAAGTTCTTCGGCCCAACAGTGATGACCTTTAAGGCGCTCGACCCGGGCCGCCATCAGGAGCTGACCGACGATCTGCTCTTGCTTTGGAATGAGAACAACATCTCTACCGAAGGGAAAACGCACGCAGAAGGCGAGTATCTTGAGGTGATCGCGTCGAAGTAAGATGACGTGAACGTACGCCACGCAGGCTCCCCTCCTTCGTAAGGTGGGGAGCTTGGCTCATTCCCTACCCAACTCCATCAACGCCAATCTCTCAACTACATTCCCGTTTTCCAAATGCTCTTCGATAATCTCGTCGACGTCTTCGGGCGTGACCTGGCCGTACATTGTGCCGTCGGGGTAGACCATGACGGCGGTGCCGATGGAGCAGAAGCCGATCGAGCCGCATTCGGTGAGAACGATCTCGCCCATCGGGTTTCTGCCTTTGGATTCTTTGCCCTGGCGGAGGCCTTTTTCGGTCAGGATTCGAGAGAATTCGGCCATTACTTCCTGTCCGCCGACCAGTGAGCACGATTTCCCCGTACAGACGAAGACATGACGTTTGATCGGGGCCTTAAGCATCGGGGCCAATTTTTCGAGCTGTTCTCGGTCCTTTATGATCTTTCTTTTAGGCATTCTTTACCCATGTCTGCGGCTCTCAAAGGCGCAATTCCCGGCCGGGCCTCGAATCTTATATTTTGCCACGAACGGCCTGCGAATTGCATCGAAGAAAGTTGCGGTTATGGTAAAATCTCACTTCCGATGAGCTGGCAGTTGCAGCCGGGTAGCACAAACTAGCGATCGGATGCGCGACAAATGGCGGTTGGCATCATAATTCATATTTCGGTCGGCTCTGAGAAACGCACTGAGATTTTCTCGGAAGAGCGTTTGTCTATCGGTGCCGATGAGACCTGCGACCTGCAGATCGAGACCAGGCAGGTCGAATCGAACGGCCTGTGGATCGAACTTGAGAATGCCGACGGTGTTTTTCGCGTCACAAAGTTCGACCCGTCGCTCGCTTTTTCGATAAACGACAAGCCGATACGCCGGTTCATCGCCGTCTCCGACGGAGACACGCTTCGTATTGACAACACGGACATCTCGTTTTCCTTCTTTTCCCTTTCGGAAAAACCCACGCTCATTCGGACAAACCGCGAGCAGCCCCACATCGCGCAATTTATCGAAGAAGCGGCCATCGAGTCGGCCATAACTCCACAGCGTGACGATGCCAAGGTATTTCTCCGCGAGTTCACACGCGAACTGCTCCGCGAGGTGTCGTGGACGTCGAAGTTGATAGCCCTTGTGCTCGCGATCGGTTTTATCACGGGAATACTCTACCTCGGCTACGCTGTGAATAACGAGCTGAAGCAGGGCCGAGAAGTCGCCGAGCGTCAGGCCAATATCATTCAGCGGCTCGAAGACCAGCTGGGGCTGACCAGTGAACAGTTGACTCAAATAGAAAAATCGAGCCAGGAAGTGATCAAGACGGTCTCTCTGGCCCAAAACGTCCGGGTCGCTTACGGCAACGGAGTTTGCCTGATCGTCGGCGTGTATGACCTGGTGGAACGCGGGAGCGGCCGACAGTTGAGATACGCGGATGCACAATCGCTCAGGGCAGAGCCGTTCGAAGAACCTCCGTCGGAGGACGCGATCCGACAGCCGGGCGCGGCATTTGGATTGACGACTGAGGGCTCTGGCAGCCCGGTCGAATACGATTTTATCGGCACCGGCTTCCACGTCGGCGGTGGTTATGTTGTGACGAACCGTCACGTTCTGCAGCCGTGGACGGAAGACGACGTGGTTAAACAGATGATCACATCGGCCAATGGCCGTGCGCGGATCAAACGCCTCGTTATCTACTTCCCAAACTATCCGCAGCCTTTCGCACTAAAGGTCAGGGAATTTTCCGGGCGTGAGGACCTGGCAGTTGCCTCGATCGACCCGGCGGCACTTCCTCCCGAGGTACCGGTGCTGCCCTTAGAAAACGATTCGGAAGCTTCGACGATCGGAAAAACTGTTGTCACGATCGGTTATCCGAGCGGCCCTGACCGCCTGCTTGCAATGGTGGATGAGGAAGAAGCGAAGTCGATCAACCAACGCTTTGGCAATTCGCGACAGAATTTGATCCACTTTCTTGCCCAATCTCGCAAGATCGTTCCGCTTACGACGCAGGGCGCGATCACCGATCTTGACACACGGCGGATCGTACACGATGCCAAGACCGCCGAGGGCGGTTCCGGAGCACCGCTGTTCGGCCAGACCGGTAAAGTGATCGGCGTGAACTTTGGCGTATTCACTGAGAATACCGCTTCGAATATGGCTGTCCCGATCAGGTTCGTGATCGATCTGCTGCGCCGTGCCGGGTGGAAAACAGCCGAGGAGCTGCAGCAGCAGAACGAGCAACTCGCACAGGCTCCCGGTTCGAACTCGAATACGGGCGTGGCCGTTAAACCCTGAGAGCAATGGATGGTTTGGTCCTAACAAATATGCTCCATCGTCCGGCGAGGACGACAGTGAGCGTGATCGGGATAGCGATAGGCGTTCTGCTGATCGTTTTCACCGTCGGCCTGGCAAATGGAAGCATTCGGGAGCAGGCGACTCGCGAGGGGAACGTCGGGGCCGAGATTTTTCTCCGCGCGTCCGGCTCGAAAGGGATGGCGGGTTCAGAATCGTTCCGCGTCCACGAAGAGCTTGTTGATGAAGTTCTCAAGGTTGAAGGCGTTAAGGATGCCGTCCTCATCGGCCAGAATTCGGTCGATGCGGCCGATAATAACACCGGAAAACGATTGGTCGACGGCGTGAGGTTCAACGAATATTCGGCGATCTCCGGGCTGAGGCTGGTAGAAGGCCGGCCGTTTGTCGACGGGAAAGATGAAGCGATCATCGATACAGCCTGGAAGAGGCAGAAGCGGCTCGAGGTAGGCAGGACGATACCGCTTTATGAGCGTGAATTTACCATCGTCGGCGTCTATGAACCGGCAGGCGGTGCGAGGATCAAGATACCGCTCGAGACAATGCAGGTACAATTAGCTAGCGAGACGAGAGGCTCGTCGATACTTGTTTCGGTGGCGGCGGGTTATACGATCGATCAGGTCGCCCAGTCCCTACAGGACCGTTTTCCCGATAATCAGATCGTCCTGACGCGTGACCTCGAAGAGCTTTATATGTCGAGCTACCCGGCACTGGATGTTTTCCTCAACGTGTTCATTGGCGTTGCAGCTGTCATAAGCGCATTGGTAATACTGCTCACGATGTACACGACGGTCACCGAACGGACCCGGCAGATCGGAATAATGAAATCCCTGGGGATGAGCAACGCCGCGATCGGCTGGACGATCGCCCAGGAAGCTCTTTTGCTGAGCCTGATCGGTGTCGGCCTGGGAATTGTCCTGACATTTCTCCTCCGGTTCGGCCTTGGGTTCGTTACGACGCTCGAGGTCGAGATCAGCCCGCTGGTGATCTTGATCACGTTGTTTGCGGGCCTGACCGGGGCGGCCGTCGGTGCTCTCTATCCGGCAATGCGTGCTGCCCGGCTCGATGTGGTCGAAGCCCTTAGTTACGAATAATTGCCGCGATCCTGCGGCCGTCTGCTTCACTGACACTCCGACATTCCTTAGGATTATGAATGACAAATTGCCCATGGATACCAGCATCTCTTTCATTGGCTGCGGCGTGATGGCCGAGTCGATGATCGCCGGCCTGCTCAGAAAAAACCTCCTCGAACCAGGGATGATCTCTGCAAGCCATCCGAGGGGCGATCGGCGTTCGGAGCTCGCCGAGAAGCACGGCATTCACGTGTTCCCGGACAATGTTTCGGCAGCGGATTTTGGACAAGGCAGTCCGATCGTTGTCATCTGCGTGAAACCGCAGCGGATGAAGGCAGTTCTCAAGGAATTGTCGGGCAAGGTCGGCCCCGAACAACTTGTCATTTCCATTGTCGCGGGAACGACGATCGATAATATTTCGGAGGCACTCGGCACGAGGTTTATTGTCAGGGCAATGCCGAACACGCCGGCTCAGATCGGCGCCGGTATGACCGCCTGGACATGCACCGACGATGTCGGAGAAGAACAGAGAGAACAGGTTCGAACAATTTTTTCCGCGCTCGGAAAGGAACTGTTCGTCGACACTGAGAACATGATCGACATGGCCACCAGCCTCAGTGCGACCGGGCCGACATATACGTTTATGGTCATGGAAGCGATGACGGACGCCGGCGTGCATCTCGGATTTTCAAGAGAGATCGCAAAAGAGCTGGTCCAGCAGACCATGCTCGGCTCCGTGCTCTTTGCGATGGAATCGCACAAGCATCCGGCTGAACTCCGAAATATGGTCACGTCGCCCGGCGGCACGTCGGCGGAGGCCATCTATCAGATGGAAAAGGGTGCACTAAGAACCGTGCTTTCAAAGGCTATCTACGGCGCCTATAAGAAGGCCGTAGAACTGGGAAAGCGAAAATAGAAGGAACTAACACCGGGAATTTTGACGAGGCCTCGCCATATGAAAAAAGTGATGGTCCGATGACGTGAGCCTACTTTAACTGGCTCGACGTTACTTTGGCTTCGGCCGCCTCTTCATTTCCAAACTCGGCCCGGTCCATTTCTCCAAGCTCGGCGATCTTTTCCATCAATAGATCGGAGATCTGCTTGTGGGTGCGGAGGGAGTCTCGTTTTTCATAATACTCGTCGAGGTCGATCGGTTCGCCAAACCAGATCCTGATCTTTTGCCCGCCGGTCCAGTTTCCCAGAACTTGCTTTGCGAGATTATTGCCAAGCCCGGCGATGAATATCGGTACCACCTGCGGACGGGCATCGAATATTATCTTTCCGATCCCCGGCTGCCCCGGAAAGAACGAATATGGGTCGGGGTCGAGGTTACGTTTGCCTTCGGGATGAAATCCGACCAGTCGGCCCTCGCCCTCGCTGCAGAGACGGACAAGCTCACGCATCGAGAATTTGTCGAAAGCCCTTTTCTCGGCTTCCTTTTGCTCCCGAAAGAATGGCGGGTACATCGCCCACCAGCCCATTACCAGATTTACGATCCAGCCGGCCGGATTGTCGTAAAAAAACTTGGCTCTGACCGGAAAATAAAGTTCGATCGGCCGTTTCGTCCTGCGAAAAAGCACGCTTGATACAGTGTACATATCAAAGAACGATCGGTGGTTTGCAACCAGGATGACTGGCCGTCCGGGATCGGCCATCGCAAAGTTCTCCAGGCCGCGGACATTCATTAAATTGTAGGTCGCCAGATAGATCCACAATGACCCGATGTGCCGCTGGCAAAAGGTCCAGAATTGCTTCCACGAGCCGCGATTCATTGCACGGACCAGCCTGAACGCCGTTCTCTCGAACGTCGACAATGGGCCCATCTCCTGCTGTGTCGGTGTTTCAGCTTCGAACTTATGGGTTTGATCCGGTTTTCTCGCGGCAGGCAGATCGGCTTTGACCATAGGACAGTCGGTTATTCTAACACTCTTCGTCCCGTCACTGAACCCGGAATCGGCAGAAGACGGAGATCATGGCTCCAGTCTCCTTCCGGTGCTAAATCTGTGGACAACGGCTGTGTTTTCCGATAGTATCTAATGACGGAACCTGACAGGCGCCGATCTTTTCTCATTTTTTTTTTATCCCAGCTCGTGTTTCGGCCACCAAGTCGTTTCGAACTGCAACCCAATTAGCCTGTTTGCCCCAAATATCTAGTATTGTTAGGAGATTTTTTTCAATGCTCAAGAAGACCTTTCGCCCGTTTCTATTTCTCTCGATCTTCGTACTTGCCCTTACTTCCTCTGGTTCGGCAAAAGGTTCCAACGATGGAGTGTGGAAAGAAGTCAGCGACAATGCCTCGGCGTTTCGATCCGCAGAGCGTCACATCGTTCCGCGAGAATATCGCACATTTCAGCTGAACAAGGCGATGCTGGGCACGATCCTCGCTTCCGCACCAAAGGAAGAGCTGAACAGGTTTGGCATTTCGAACACGATCGTCACGCTGCCAATGCCGGACGGATCGTTCGAACGATTTCGCATTCAGCACGCTCCCATTGTCGCCCCGGAACTGATGGAACGGTATCCTGAGCTAGGCCTTACTTTCAACGGTCAGGGTATCGACGACCCAACCGCGACCGTCCGGCTGGATTTCATGCCATCGGGTTTTCACTCGATGATATTGTCCGAACGCGGGACCGTGATGGTCGACCCGTACTCTCACGGCGACACTTCGAACTACATCAGCTACTTCAAACGCGATGTCGAACGGCCTGATTTTAAGTGCGAGTTTGACACACAGCACGCGATCGATTCCCTCTCGAAGCCGAAGAAAGCCGATTTTCACGAATTTCTTCCGGATGTTCCGTCAGAGCCGGCGGTGATCTCGGGAGCACAGCTTCGCACCTATCGCCTCGCCCTGGCTGCGACAAACGAATACACAGTGGCAGTTGGTGGTAACACGGTGGCAGGTACTCTTGCGGCGCAGACCACAATAATGAATCGGGTTAACGGTGTTTACGAACGCGACCTTGCGATCCGAATGGTAATGATCGCCAACAACGACTTGCTTGTTTATGCGGGCGACCGTTTGTGCGGAGGTGTTGCGTGTACCGGCGCTAACGACCCTTATACGAACAGCAGCGGTTCGACGATGCTCACCGAGAATATCGCGAACACGGACGCCGTTATCGGCACAGCCAATTACGACATCGGCCACGTTTTCAGCACGGGAGCCGGCGGTATCGCGGCCCTCGGGGTGGTTTGCGGCACGCAGAAAGCAAGGGGAGCTACGGGCCTGAGCAATCCGACAGGCGATGTTTTCGCGATCGACTATGTAGCCCATGAGATGGGCCATCAATGGGGAGCCAACCATACATTTAACGGCGGTTCCGGAAGCTGCGCCGGAGCCAACCGCTCAGCGAGCAGTGCCTATGAACCCGGCAGCGGAATTACGATCATGGGCTATGCAGGGATCTGCGGTGCCCAGAACCTCGCCGGAGCCAGTATTGACTCATTCCACGTCAAGAGCCTTGAGGACATTGTAGCCTTCAGCCAAACAGGAGCCGGCAACGGGTGTGCGACGACGACGCCATCGGGCAACACGCCGCCTTCGATAAACAGCCCCGGCGGAACAACATTCAACATCCCGATGCAGACGCCTTTCACATTGACCGCGGCCGCTACGGACGTTGACGGCGATACGGTAACCTACGATTGGCAGCAATACGACCTCGGTGCCGGAACAACAGCTGTTCCTAATACGGATGCGGATGGAAATGCTCGGCCGATATTTCGAGCATTCGGCCCTACATCAAGCCCTTCGCGAACTTTCCCGCGAATGCAGCACATTCTCGGCACCGCCAACGTTCCGCCAAATACGACGAATGGATTCATGACGGGTGAGCTTTTGCCGGCGATCGCCCGAACTATGAATTTTCAGGCGATCGCACGCGACAACAGGGCTAACGGCGGCGGCATTAATACGACAGCCGTCACGGTGAATGTCGCGGCGACCGGGCCCTTTCGTGTGACCTCACCCAACACAAATGTCACCTGGTTCCTGAATTCGAATCCGGTGGTTACCTGGGAAGTGGGCGGATCGAGCGGCCCGCCTATGAATGTGGCAAACGTCCGCATCCTGTTGTCGACCGACGGTGGACAAACTTTCCCGACCGTTCTTGCAGACAACACACCGAATGACGGGTCGGAGCAGGTCGTTTCGCCGAATCTCAACACTTCCACCGCCCGCATCCGCATCGAACCGGTCGGAAATATCTTCTTCGATATCAGCGATGCTAATTTCGCGATCTCGACCGTGCCTGTGGCAAACGGGCTTCTCGGAGGCCGGATCACAACATCCGGTGGTCGGGGAGTTGCGAGGATCTACGTGGTACTCGTTGGGCCGTCGACGACTAGGGTTGCGATGACCAACACCTTTGGCTACTACCTCTTTGAACAGGTCGGTTTCGGAGCGTCTTATACGATCACACCACAGCCGCGAAAGGGCATCTCGTTCACGCCGGCAAACGTCGTCCGCGACCATAATTCTTCGGCGACTGACGTTGACATCACTTCGAACTGATCGACAGAAAAAAGATTGGAAGGCTAGCCGCCCAGCTGGCCGCTAATTAAGAGGAAGGCCAAACAGCCTTCCTTTTCCTATATATCAACAACTATCGGCGCTTGCGTCGGCTTATATTGCTCGTCGCATGTAGATGCATTTACAAACTTAACCGCGAATTCTTCGTGGCGGCCATAGCCGCAATGTATATGGCCGAAGACGTGTAACTTAAATTGGCCGACAGCGGCGATCTGCTCGACCCGCTTACGCAATTCCTCGCAACCAGCGTTCTCGTCCCAGCCTTTGCGCGGGACAAGATCGAGAACGCCGTGCGGTGGGCCGTGAGTAATAAGCACGTCGATGTCTTCCGGGATCATCGCCCATTTCTCCGCCAATTCGGGTCCTCGCATTAAATTGAATGCCCAATCGAAAAACCTCGGCTGCCAGGGGCTTCCGTATATCTTCAGGCCGTCGATCTCGACGGGCGAATCCTGGAGATACATAATGCTCGGATCAAGAAGACGCCGCGCGGCCGCATTGTCCTTTTCGAAAAGCCAGTCGTGGTTCCCTGCAACAAAGATCTTGTGGCGGTGCGGCAAATTGGCAAACCAGCGGTTAAACAGCCGGATCTCATCGACCGTGCCCGTGATCGTGGCGTCACCCGAATGGATCAACACGTCCCCATCGGGAACCGCTATTTCGTCAGTGCAGTTGTGGGTGTCTGAAAGACAGACGATTCGCATCACTAGAATAGCGGCAGCAGACCGATCTGCGGTTCTGTATCAAGTGACTTGATGACATCAAAATTGTCGGCCAGAAGTTGGAAAATCTCCGAGGTCCGACAATTTCCGCGTCGAATCCAAATAACTTTTGGCGGGAATCCGAGTAAGGTGCTTAGATCGCCAAAATCGGCGTCTTTTGTTACGAGAACAAAACCGTTATCCTTCGCAAAATGCCAGATCTCGGCGTCCTTCGCCTGGTCCAGCCCGAGGAAGAACACGTGATCAGAATCCGCATATAACGAGTGGACCAACTTCACTAACTTGGGTGATAGGTTCTGGTCGAAAAGCAGCCTCATGAAGGAACGACCAACAAGCTCTTTTCACGATCTGCCGCAAACGCAAGACAAGCGGCGATATCGTCGTGGGTCAGATACGGAAAATCGTCGAGAATCTCCTGCTCGGTCATACCGGAAGCGAGGTACTCGAGAACGTCATAGACCGTAATGCGCATTCCTCGAATACAAGGTTTCCCACCTCGTTTGCCCGGTTCGATGGTGATTATGCTACGGTAATCCATCAGTCTAGTCTAGCACGAAGGGCTACTCGATGTTGAAGTACTTCGCTTCGGGATGGTGGACGATAATTGCGGATGTCGATTGCTCCGGATCGAGCATAAACTCATCAGTCAGATCGACATCTATACGGTCGGGTTCGAGCAGCTCGAAAAGTTTGGTTTGGTCCTCGATGTTCGGACAAGCCGGATAGCCGAAGCTGTACCTCGAACCTTGATAGCCCTGATGGAATAACTTTGTCAATTCCGCCGCGTCACTGCCGGCAATGCCAAGTTCTTCCCTGATCCGTTTGTGCCACAATTCCGCGAGTGCTTCGGCGGATTCGACCGAAAGGCCGTGGAAGAGCAGGTAGTCCTGATAGTTATCCGACTTGAACAAGTTCGCTGAATACTTGCTTGCCTTATGGCCCATCGTCACAAGCTGGAAGGCAACGACATCGACCGGAGCGCGCACACTCGTGTCCGCGTTCCTAAAGTAATCTGCAAGGCACAGGTTCTTTCCGCCACGCTGCTCGACAGGCTGACGCGGAAATGTGAAACGCATCCGTTCCGAAACTTCGTCGTCGTGATAAATGATCAGGTCGTTGCCTTCTGAACTACACGGAAAGTAGCCATATACCAATTTCGCTTCAAGCAATTTTTCACGGATCGACTTTGCCTTGATCTCTGCGTACTTTGGATAGACGGTTTCTTCAAGGATCTGCTTATATTCCTCGGCAGACTTCCTTCCCTGCTTAAACTGCCACTGTCCCTTGAACAACGCCGTCTCATTGATATATGCGAACACCTTTGTCAGGTCGGTGATCTCGACGACTTTGGAACCATAGAACGGAGCGGTTGGCACCTGGTCCAGAACAGGCACATCGGACCGCCTCGTGTGGGTCGTGTCTCCTGTTGCTCGCGACGAAACACGAGCTGCCTCAACGCCGAGTTTTGCGTCCTCGCCGACCAGATCCTCAGTGTCCGTCACCGTGGAAAAATTCTCAGAAGGCACACTCCCTACCGGTCGTGTTTCTGCCTGTGTCGCGGCCGCTGCTTTTGATTCCGCATTCCGCATTTCGCGATCCGCATTTGCTGTTAGTTCATCCATCGCATGAAGACCGTCGAAGGCATCGCGAGCATAAAAAAGCTTGCCGTCGTAAAGCGGGATCAGATCGTTATCGACATAGCGACGATTCAGTGCCGCACCGCCCAAAATGACCGGCACCTTGATGCCGCGTTCGTTCATTATCTGCAGGTTGTCCCGCATGATGAGTGTCGATTTAACAAGCAAGCCGCTCATGCCGATTGCATCCGCTTTCGTCTCTTCCCAGGATCGCAGGATGTCGTCGATGGTCTGCTTGATGCCGAGATTAACGACCTTGTAGCCGTTGTTTGTAAGGATGATGTCGACCAGATTTTTGCCGATATCATGCACATCGCCCTTGACGGTCGCGAGGACCATCGTGCCCTTGTTGGTCGAATCGGCCTTTTCCATAAAGGGTTCGAGGAACTTCACCGCCGCCTTCATCGCCTCCGCTGATTGCAGAACGAACGGAAGCTGCATTTGTCCAGAACCGAAAAGATCGCCGACGACCTTCATTCCATCGAGCAGTAAATTATTGATGATATCGAGTGGCGGATAGGTCTCCAACGCCTGCTTCAGCGAATCCTCAAGCCCGATCTTTTCGCCGTCGATGATGTGATGTTTAAGCCGCTCTTCGATCGGAAGGTTTGTGATGTCCGGCTTGATCGATTGTGCGGTCTTGCCTTCAAAGAGCTTCGTAAACTCGGTCAGCGGATCGTATGTGCAAATGAGCGGAACGCGGACACTCTTGTCCGCATCGCCGGTTCCTCCGGCGAAACTTTTTTCGCCATCGCTAACTTTAGACGACGAAGCGTCGTCTATGGGGACAAGAGTGTCCCCGCTCCATCTTCGGCGGTCAAAAATCAGGTCGCGAGCGGTGTCGATCTCAAGCTCGCTGAACCGCATCAGCGGCAATATCTTCGAGGCGTTTACGATCGCCGAGTTCATTCCGGCCTCGACACAATCGTGAAGAAAGACCGAGTTCAATACGACCCGGGCCGCTGGCGAAAGGCCAAATGAAATATTCGAAACGCCAAGAATGATATTAGCTTCGGGCAATTCCTCGCGGATCTGCCGGATCGCCTCGATGGTCTGCTCGGCATTTCGGCGGTCCTCCTCGATTCCCGTCGATATTGGCAATGCCAGCGGATCGAAGAAAATATCGTGGCCCGGAATGCCGTATACGACCACTTGTTTGTAGGCTCGGCGGGCGATCTTCAGCTTATCGATCGCGGTCCGAGCCATGCCGTCCTCATCAATTAACCCGATGACGACCGCAGCACCGTATTCTTTCGCAAGGTCGAGCACCTTTAGAAAACGCTCTTCGCCGTCCTCATAATTGGTCGAATTCAAGATGCACTTGCCGCCCGCATGTTCGAGGCCCGCTTCCATCTTTTCCCACTCGGTCGAATCGAACATGATCGTGATCTTGACGTTCGTCACCAAGCGCGAAGCAAGCTCATGCATATCAGCCACCCCGTCACGGCCGACGAAATCCACGTTCACGTCGAGGATGTGTGCCCCTTCTTTCTCCTGCGATTTGGCGAGATTGACCAGGCCATCCCAATCTTCGGCATCGAGAAGGTCGCGCATCTTCTTCGATCCGCTCGCGTTCACGCGTTCGCCGACGATAAGGAACGACGCGTCCTGCGTGTACGGCTGTTGGAAATAGATGGATGAGGCGGACGGGGCAAGCTTCGCGTCACGGGCCTTCGGCGATAGTCCGCCGACGCGTTCGATGACGAGCTTCAGATGTTCCGGCGTCGTACCGCAGCAGCCGCCGACGATGTTCGCACCGAGGTCTTCCGCAAAATGCTCCACCTGATCCGCGAAACTTTCCGGTGATTCGTCATAATGCTGCTTCCCGTCCTTCACCTCGGGCAAGCCTGCGTTCGGCAGCACGGAAACCGGTATTGGTGAGTTGTCGCACAGATACTTAAAGCTGTCCGCCATCTGCTTGGGCCCGGTGCCGCAGTTCATCCCGATCACGTCAATCGGAAATGGTTCAAGCGCCGTCAATGCCGCACCGATCTCTGTCCCGTTTAGCATCGTGCCGAACGTTTCGATCGTGACCTGGGCGATAACGGGTAGACGAATGCGATTCTTCTCAAAATGCTCAAAGATCGCCGCCAAGGCAGCCTTCGTCTGCAGCAGGTCTTGGCAGGTCTCAACGATCAAAAGATCGCTCCCGCCATCCACCAGCCCGCGAACCTGCTCAACATAAGCCCTTTTCAGATCACGATAAGTGATATGCCCCAGCGTCGGGAGTTTTGTTCCCGGCCCGATCGAACCAGCAACAAATCGCGGCCAGTCGGGCGTGGAATAATCCGCAGAGATCCGCTTAGCCAGCTCAGCCGCCCGTTTATTAACGTCGTACGTCTTTTCGACGATTCCAAACTCCGCCAGCACGACCTCGCTCCCGCCGAATGAGTTCGTCTCGATCACGTCGCACCCGACATCGAGAAACGCCTTATGCACCGTCTCGATCGCATCCGGCCGCGTGTAAAGTAGATTCTCCGAACAGTTCTCAAAATTCGCCCCGCCCCAGTCGTCAATGGGCAGTTCGAGGGACTGCAGATAAGTGCCCATCGCACCGTCGAAAATGATGACCTTTTCTTTTAATAGTTCGAGAAACTCCGACATAACGAAAGACCCTGTACTGCAAATCAGCACAGAGTCTTGATTGAATACCGTTCTCTCTGCTGTTTAGCCATTTATTTTACGTGGCCGCAAGTCGCAATAACTCACCACGGCAAGCAGCTTAAAGTCTAAGGCGTGACGTTTGCCTTAGTCAAATTCGACAAACGTTTGAACTGTGCTCGATATCGGTCCCTTCCCACTAATGAACCCTTGTAAACGGCTTCCATTCGCCGTTCTTCCAGTCATATGCCTCAAGGCCGTGGAAACGTTTCTTATAGTCATACAGTGTCGGCTCTTTGTAAGCATAGCCCAAGTAGTAGAACTCTTTCCCGTGCGCGACTGCGATTCCTATCTCAGATAGCATCGTGAAGATCCCCAGGCTTCTCCACTCCATCTCCGGATCGAAGATCGCGTAGTAACCGTATGAGCTTGTGCCCCCCAATTCGAAGTAACTTGCCGCAATTAGCCGGTCGCCCTCAAAAATACGCAGCTTTCTGAACAAAGGGCTGTTAGAAGGCAGATACACGTTTCGCGGTGCATTTTGGCCAAATCGGGCCATGTGCCTATGGAAAAGCTCAACCTCGTCCATCGGGAGGCTCTTATCCTGCTGAATCCGGATCTCCAGATCCGCGTTGATCCTCATCACACGGCGCTGGTTCTTTGACAATTTGTAGTTAAGCAAAAGGATCCTCAAGGGGATCGAGCGAAACCCAGCATTCGAATTATGACGGTGCATCCAGAAATTAAAATGGTAATACCCCTTAGCCATCAGCTTGTCGAAGCCGGCAGGGGTCATTTCTGCATCTCGTACCCGCTCGCTGATAGGCGGCAACGCCGCTGCCGATGCCTCGGGGCCGATATGCGGTGCTCGTCTACCGGCCTCTCCGGCGGGACGTGCCTCGATAGCCCCTTCAAATTCGTTCTGATCGCCAGTTGGAGAGGTCGATCGCAAGATCGGACCAGTAGTTGTCTTCAATGGTGTGGACTCGATCTTGTAATGCTTTTGTTCGAACTTTGCGTCGAACCTTTCACGAAGCCACTCAAGTTTTTCCCACTGGACGTTGCGCCGGTGGTAAACATGTCTGAAAACGTTGCCCGAATTCGAGGTTCTTTTCGTTTCAAATCTTTTCGATGCGATCGTGTAAGCGTGATTGATGCTGGTTGCTTCAACTTCCAGGTCCGGCAGTTCACATTTGCACGGACAAAGAACGCTGGTTTTGGTCCCCCGGTGCCAGAGATACAGGGGCTCGAGCAAAATAACTCTGACGAACCCTTCCTTTGGTGCCGCGGGCAGCGATACATTGGGGTTCCTTGCGGAAGTTAGAACCCCACCGCCGTACTGATCTACCTTTAGGTTGATCATCAATATCGATCCTGCAGGAAGCATTTCCGAACTCTCTTCGACGGAAAGCTCATCGGCTTCTTTTGGGTCGTCAAGTGAATAATAGGGGATCACCAATTCGCCAATGGCATCGCGGATCTTCGGCAACTCCTTTCCGTAAAAGGGATTGACCTGTCCATTAGATATCCTTACGGGGATCTTCACCTTTTTTTTGAACGGGTCGGGAATGATCATAGGATCAAAGAACCTCCATTGTTTGCTTGGTTTCTACCCGTCTGAGCAGTTCTTCGTTACTGAACCGTTTCCGTTCTATCGCCTCCCAGCCGCTGTCGGCTCCGGGCTTGAAAGGACAAACGTCGCGCCGCCAGCTCAGGTACTTTCCCACCGAGCCGTTCAAAGGGTCGCGCCTAGTGTAATGATAGACGTGGGTGTTCAGTATCTTCTTTGATCGGTCGCGGTCGAACTCAAGCCACGTCTCATCGCTCAGGTACTCAAGTGAGCCCCGAACTGCCGACATAACCTCGCCGTGCGTTACAACGATGACGGCCTGACCTTCGCATTCCCGGTGAAGCGTGTCGAAGAACGTCCTCACACGCATCCGAACGTCCGCTATCGATTCCCCACCCGGCGGCCGCCAATAAAGGGCATCGTTCTTTTGGATCAACGTGTTTCTGGGATAAAGGCTGGCCTGCTCGGCCTTTGGTAGTGAACCTATCTCACCCCAGTCACGCTCTCGAAGACGCTGGTCAAGCCTCCACTCAGCATCCGGTAAACCAAGAAGCGCGGCCGTCTCCTGCGTTCGAACGTAGGGAGAGGCGTAGTACCGGTCAAACCGTGCTCCTATATTTCCGGCTATCCATTGTCCGGCGTGCTCTGCCTGTGCCCGTCCTTCGTTCGTAAGCCTCCAGCGGTGTCCGGGCCGTTCCCTGAAATCCGGCGTGAATAAGCTGTCGTCTCCCTTCTTCGCTCTTTCGATCACAAGGTTTCCCTCAGAGTGGCCATGTCTTACTAAGATCAGATCTACAGGCATCGTCATATTGATACCTCCCTTTCTACCAACCGTCCGGAAAGCCGGCACCACGAGCGATGGTATTTTCTGACCCGTTGGGCGTCTTTCTCCTCCATTTCCTTCATTCGCAGGACATTCATATTGTCTTCCAAGTCTGCAAGCTTTACTTCCAGTGCGATGGGATTTGCTGCTGCCCGTTCGACAAACTGCTCATAGGTTTCGCCGGGTCTCTTCGTAACGCAGTCGATCGCCGCGACCACCTCCTCCGAGAATCCTTCGGTTCTCAGCCTTTCGAACGTCCAACTATTAACACCGCGGCCGTCCTCAACCACATCGTGGAGCACGGCGACCACCATCGCGTCATACGACTTCATCTTCATCATTATCCTGAATGGGTGCAGGATATAAGGGGCATCGGCCTTGTCGGTCTGTCCCGCGTGGACAACCGCAGCTATGGAGATTGCTTTTTCAAGTGTGTTCATAATTTTGGGCGCGAAAAAGCCCAGTGTTTGCAGCAAGGCCGGCATACTGCAGGCGTTACCTTGAACACTGGGCTTCTCATATTTCAGAATATCATCAAGGAGCTCTTTGTCAATACAAAAATTGAATCTCAGATCTCGTGAAGCAGGTGGATCGGATCGATTTAGGCCCAGGCCTCTCGGACCGCGGCATCGCATTCGTTCAGGAAGTACTCAGGGGGCCAAATAAACAAAGGGCCGAACAAACGCCCGACCCTGGCAAACTGTGTATTCAATCCACTTTGAAACGAACCCAGACGATTCTACTATTTTTTTGTAATGTAATTAAGTGCCATCGAGGCGATGTCGTCCATAGCGGAACCATCGCGGTCGCTGTCGAGCATCGACGAGGCCATGTCGATCATCGCATTTCCAGAAGACGGTGCGGCCGCCGCTTGCTGGCCTCCGAGAAGCCCGCCGAGCAGCCCGCCAAGGCCATCCGCCCCGACATTTTGCTCCTGCTTCTGTTTGCCGAGATAGCCCATAACGAGCGGAGCGAGCATCATTAATATCTGAGCCACCTGGCCCATCTGCAGACCCGTATTGTTACTGACCTGCTCCACCACCGGGCCCTGGTTGTTTCCCAGGATATGCCCAAGGATGCCGCCGGCGTCGAGCTGTTTCGGCGTCGGTTCGGACGATTGAAGCTGTCCGAAGATCAAACTCCCGAGGCCGCCAAGGTTCCCGAGGATGCCTCCATCATGATCGCGAGTCAGGGCCTGATCAAGGCTTTGGGCCCCCTGCGGCGTCGAGGCATTGTTCGCAAGGCCTCCAATGATTGCCGGCAACGCCATCTGGATCGCCGAATTTACGAGTGACGGTTCGGCGCCGACAGTATTACTGATCTCATCGAGGGCGGTGTTTCCCTGTTCCTGACCTAACAGGTCCTGTAACGAAAGCATTTTACTGTCCTCCCTTGAAGTTCGTTTGAATTGTAATTGCGATCTGTAGGAATATAGTAGCAGAGTCCGGTATTTCTGGGTAACGCTTATTTCTTCCGCAGTGCATCCATTTAAACTCTACGTTCGCTGCCTTTCGACGATCGTTGTGCTCGTCACGGCGGGTTGTTTGTCTTTCGGGTGCGGTTCGTCCGGCCCAGCGTATCGCCTTGAGAAGGTTTCGAGCGTTTACACCTTCGAGGACAAACTGGCCGAACCCTTCGGGATCGCGGTTCACGAGGGCAAGATCTATGTTTCCGATGGGCAGAACGGAAGGATCGTCTATTTCGTTCCGGGTGAGGCTGAGGTGCGGACTTTGGATGGATTCGATACGCCTTCGGGCATCGCCGTCGACCCGGAAGGCTCGATCCTTGTTGCGGATTCGGGCACGAACTCGATAAAACGCATCGGGCCGCTCGGCACGCCCGAACCGGTCGCGGGCCGTGACGGCGAACGGGGGTTTGCCGATGGCGAAGCAGGATCGGCATTGTTCAATGGGCCTGTCGGCATCGCGGCCTTTTCGGATAGCCGTATCGCGGTCGCGGACACGTATAACGACCGTATCCGCATCATCGAAAACGGCGAGGTCCGTACAATTGCCGGAAATTCAAAAGGGTTTGCGGATGGTCGAGGCCAGGAGGCCCGATTTGACACGCCGCTCGGACTTGCCGTCTGGAACGACGAGAAGCTTCTAGTCGCGGATTCGGGAAATCGCCGGATACGCGTCGTGGAACCCGACGGCCGCGTATGGACGCTCATTGGCGACGGCGGCTATGAGCTTCGCGACGGCCTTCCTGCAGATGCGTCGCTGGTGTCGCCTACCGCCGTGACCGTAACCGAGAATGGGATCATCTTCATTGCCGACGGAAACGCCGTCCGCGCGATCGGCCATCGCACTTTCCCTTATCTTGAAACGATCGCCGGTGGCCGCCGCGGATGGTCGGATGGTACCGCCCGCGTTGCGCGGTTCAATCGCCCTTCCGGCCTCGCCGCGATCAACGGTCAGATTTTCGTTGCAGACAGCGACAACGGGACTGTAAGGTCGATCGCCGGTGTCGAGTCGGGGACGAAAGAAACGGCTGTCGAACAAAAGAGTCCGATCCCATTCACGCCCGAAGAATTTCGCGGCCTGCAACCCGGACGATGGCCTTTTGAACCACCCGGCCGGCCCAGGGAGATCGCCGGTACGCTCGGCGAGATACGCGGCGAGATCGTCGACCAAACGACAGAGGCGTGGTTTCACAACGGCCTTGATATTCCGGGAGCATACGGTGAAACGGCGAGGTTCATCCGCGACGAGAAGGTTCTCGACCCGCACGCAGCCCAAAATTTCGGAACGCTGCGGGAGCTGATCCGAATGCCTACCGTCGGCTACGTCCACATCCGGCTCGGCCGCGGCTCCGACGGCCTTGCGTTCGCGGATAGCCGGTTCCTTTTCGAGACAAATGCGGTGACGACGAAGCCGATGGGTGTCAGGGTTCCGCGCGGCTCAAGGTTTCGAGTCGGAGAGGCGATAGGCACGCTCAACGCGATGAACCATGTTCACCTTATAGCCGGGCGTCCGGGCGGCGAGATGAACGCATTGGACGCCCTTGATTTGCCGGGCGTTTCGGACTCAATCCCGCCCGTCGTGCAGGAGATCTACTTTTACAACGACGCCTGGGAGCCTATCGAAACAAAAAAAGGGGCCGAACGTATAACTTTAAGCGGAAAGACACGCGTCGTGGTCCGCGCCTACGACCGCATGGACGGCAACGCCGAAAGGCGGCGCCTTGCTCCTTACCGGATGGGATATGTTATCGCCAGCGATGAGCAAGGGCTCAACGGGCAGGTAAGGTGGACGATCTCATTCGAGAATATGCCGCCTCACGAAGCTGTAAAGTTTGCTTACGGGCCGGGAAGCAGGTCAGGCGCGACGGGCGAAACGATCTTCAATTTCACCGTGACGAACACGGTCAAAGGTGAGAGTTTCAGTGAGGGCTTTCTCGATCTGACCGGCCTCGAACCGGGCAGGTACACACTTCGCGTCTCTGCGGGCGACCGCTTTGGAAATATTTCCCACAAGGACATTAGCATTGAGGTAATTAGATGAAACGTGCAATTGTTTGGATAATTTTGATCGCATTCCTGCTGACCGGACTGGCCGTCTTGCTTAGCGCGGCACCGGCTGATCCGGCTTCTTTCGACCCGATCCCGCGGGCGCCTGCCGCGCCTAAATTCACCGACGCCGAGCGCCTCGCGGAACTTGCACGCCGTCGTGCCGCGGTAGCCGCGAAGATGGCCGAGAATTCGACCATGGTCCTGTTCAGCGCCGAACCGCGCATCTATTCGAACAGCGTCGATTACGTTTACCGCCAGGAGAACAACCTCTACTACCTCACCGCATTGAAGCAGGTCGGCGCGACGCTTGTTATTTCTAAAACGAATGGCACCGTGACCGAAACACTTTTTCTCCCGAGAAGAAACGCGTTGCGCGAAGCATGGGAAGGAAAGATGTACTCTCGCGAGCAGGCGACAAAGCGGTCCGGCCTGACGCGGATCGTCGAAGCAGAAGAATTGAACGCGTTCCTCGATGCCCTAAAGAATAGCCGCGCGTTCGCATCAACAGACGGGAAAGTATCGATCACTCCCGCACCGGTGCTTTATCTCTTGCTTCCAAACGGCGAGAACGATGCGAACGGTAAACGCGAGTTTCGCGTTGAACAAACATTTTCGAAAGAGCTTACCGAGTATCGAGTCGAGAATGCCCGAACCTTTTTTGCTGACCTCCGCCAGATCAAATCGCTCTACGAATTGAAACTGCTCCAGCATGCCATCGACCTAACGACCGAGGCCCAGTTGAGAGCGATGGCGATGGTCGGGCGTGCGAGTTGGGAATACGAGGTCCACGCCGAGGTGGAATATACTTTCCGGCGGCGCAACGCAGATTATTGGGGCTATCCCTCCATCGTCGGCTGCGGCGAGAACGCGACGACGCTTCATTACGTCGAATCGCAAGGTCCGGTAAAGCACGGCGATCTGCTGCTGATGGACGTCGGGGCTGAGTATGACCATTACACAGCGGACGTGACCCGCACCTTCCCCGTAAACGGAAAATTCTCGAAAGAGCAGGCTGAGATCTACCAGATCGTCTATGACGCACAGGAAGCCGTCGCAAAGGCCACAAAACCGGGTGTCACAATGGCAGAACTGGGCCGGATCGCCGAAAGCACGATCAACGAAGGCCTCTTCAAGCTCGGCCTTGTGACCGACAAGAACTCGCGACAGGTGAAGTATTGGTTCATTCACGGGCTTGGCCACTGGCTTGGGATGAACGTCCACGATGTCGGAAGTTACGACGTGCCGATGAAAGCCGGCATGGTTTTCACGAATGAACCGGGTATCTATATTCGTGCAGACGCTTTGGACAATCTTCCCGATACGCCCCAGAACAGGGTGTTCAAAGAGAAGGTAAGGCCGGCATTCGAAAGATATAAAAATATCGGCGTGCGGATCGAGGACGATATGCTCGTGACCGACAAGGGCGTCGAATGGATGACGGCAAAGCTGCCGCGCAAGATGAGTGAAATTGAGGCCTGGATGGCGAAAGCGTCGAAAGAATTCGTTTGGACGTCGTTAAATGTTGATAGGCCTTCGACGGTGTTTCTCGGAGCACCAATCGATGCCTTTGCGCAATCTGAGTTTCCTAACGGCCTGACATCGAGAAGCGGCCTTCGCCCGGTTGGTGGCCACCGCCACTCTGAATAAGTTTGACCGAACTCGAAACTGATAGCTCGAAACTGAAAACTGTATTGTAACTAGAACAAGTTGCCAGGGCTCAGTTTCGAGTTTTCTGTACTTTCTGCATACCTACATCAATCGCCATACCCCTTTTACAGGCCGTCATTGACAGTCACAAGGAAGCCCTTTCATAATTGCCTCACCAATGCTTCCCCTCGTGATCGTAAACCCAAAGTCGGCAGGCGGCTCCACGCGCGAAAGCTGGTCGTCGACGGCCAGCGACCTTCGCTCGCATTTCGGGCCGTTTCGTGTCGCGTTCACGAAGGGCCCCGGCGACGGGACCGAACTTGCACGCAAATACTCGGACGAAGGCGCCGAGCTGATCATTGCTTGCGGCGGCGACGGCACGATCAACGAGGTCGCAAACGGCATTCTAGAAAGCGGCCGGGATGCGGAACTCGGGGTGCTTCCCTCGGGAACCGGTGGTGATTTTCGCCGAAGCATCGGCATCCCGCAGTCTCCCCGCGAAGCCTCCCGTACATTGCGCGAAGGCAAAACACGACGCATCGACGTCGGCCGCGTCGCGTTTGTCGCACCCAGCGGATCACAGGCAACGAGGTATTTTCTCAACGTAGCATCATTCGGCCTGGCCGCGTCGATAATCGAAAGGGTCAAATCAAGCAAAGCGCTCGATTGGGTACCTATGGGCGGGGTCCGCGGGCGGGCGAATTTTGCCTTGTCCACACTGCAGGAAGTCGTCGGGCTTGACGCAGTGACGGTTCGCGTAAGCATTGACGGACGAGAAGAAAAACCACTCCGCACGGTCAATTTTTGTGTTGCGAATGCACGGTATTTCGGCGGCGGAATGATGATCGCTCCAAACGCAAAACTCGACGACGGCCTCCTCGACCTCGTGAACATCGGCGACATTAAAACTGCAAAGGTACTCCTCAACGCCTACACCCTCTACAACGGGTCTCACCTGTCTCTTGATGAGGTGAATAGCTCATTGGCGAGATCGGTCAGCGTAAAACCTGCCGACCCCAACGAAAAGATCGACATCGAAACCGACGGTGAACTTCCCGGCCGATTACCTGCCGTTTTCGAGGTCGTGCCCGCCGCCATTCGGGTCAGAACCGCCTGAAATCTTCCGAACTTGTAAAAACTCGCCTTGACCGTGTAACATTTTCGTTACCTTTCTGTAACATTCTTTTCTCGGCCGGGGCCTTGTGCGGAATAAACTTTTACTGTTTTCCATTACCTTTTTGCAGCTTTCTTTGCATATCGGAACCGCGTTGGGCCAGGTGGCTGATAAGCCCGAGATCCAGTCGTGGAACGACCTGCAGATCACGGTACCGATAAGTAAGTCGCTTGACCTTGTGACGGTAACGACCGTCCAATTTGGCCGGCGGCTGACCAATGTCGACAATTCGCGGTTCAGCGTCGGGCTTCACAAAAAGCTGACCGACCATATTTCCGTCTTGCCCTTCATTACCTTTCTTTCGGACAGGAATGCGTTGGGCCGTTTCCGGTACGAGTATCGCTATTCCCTAATGGCCCAGGTTAGAAAAGAGGTCCGCGGCTTCGGAATGTCGCACCGAAGTCGAGTTGAATACCGCTTCCGGCCCGGCCGGAATACATGGCGGTATCGGCCGTCGATCACTATCGAAAAGAAATTGCCGGAAAAATTCGTTCCCGGCATGAAACTATTCTTTACCGAAGAACCCTTTTATGATTCGGCTTCCGGCCGATTTTCCCGCAATCGGATAAGCGCCGGTTTCAATAAGGCACTCACGCGAAAGTTCTCTTTCGACCTTTACTACCTATATCAAGGCGATAACTTTTCCCGCTCATCATCGACTAAGGTGATCGGAACGGCATGGAAGCTAAGGCTTTAACGACCTCGTTCCAGAATTGTCTTGCTTTTCTTTTGATCATTTCGTTATCATTGCAAAAATTAATATGCCGAAGCGGCCGCCGTGGCCGCACGGGGGATCCAAAGACTTGCACAGCGCAGGTCGGGGGCGTATCTGAAAGTTCAGAAGAAGACTTCTTCGCTTCGAGCCCGTCAGCTAACCTCGCAGGCTTCAACGAAGAAGGACACGAAACGTCTCTCGATGAGGTTGTGAGCTGTGCTTCACAACCTCTTTTTGTCTGGTATTTCAGGCAACGCGGGGAAAGCACGCGGCAGCCTTTCGCAATTTTGTCCGAGAATGTTATCCGACTGGGCCGATGGGATTCTGGAAACACAAATTGCCTTCGATCACCCGCCTCGTCCTTCTTTTGGCCGTCGGTTCATCGACGGCATGCCTTCCAGGGCCAGTGTCAAAGCCCGGAAATCGGCACATCACCGTCTACGCCTTTTCGATAATGAAAGAGGCCCTCGAACGCGATATCTATCCGTCGTTTTCAGCCAAATGGAAACGCGAGCACGGCGAAGACGTAACCTTCAGCTCGTCGTTTGCCGGATCGGAAACGCTTACCAATCAGATCATCCAGGGAGCACCCGCTGATATCGCCATACTTTCGATCGAAATGGACGTGTTTCGGCTCGTCGCCGCAGGCCAGGTCCGGGAGGACTGGAAGGCGGCACCGCAGTTGGGCATCGTGAACGAAACGGCGTTCGTGATCCTGGTCAGGCCCGGCAACCCTCATGGTATCAATAGTTTCCGAGACCTTGGGAAACCGGGCGTCCGAGTCATCCATCCCGACCCGGTCAGTTCCGGCGGTGCCCAATGGTCGATCCTGTCGATCTACGGCTCGGAACTTATAGAGTCTGAAGCGGAAACGGGTACGGCGAACAGCGAGGCGGCTGTCGAAACACTTAAAGCGATTTGGGCGAATGTGATCTCCACTCCAGGTTCGGCCCGCGAGGCACGAACTCAGTTTGAGACCGGCTACGGCGATGCTCTCGTAACATACGAGCTTGAGGGCATTCTGATGAAGCAGGCAGGTACACCGGTCGAGGTCGTGGTGCCTAAGGCGACGATCATGAGCGAGCATCCGGCAGTGGTTATCGAGCGGAGCATCACGCCCGAGAAGCGTGAGGTCGCCTATGCCTTTCGGAATTATCTCTGGAGCGAAGATGCCCAAAAAGCCTTCGTCCGCAGCCATTTTCGATCGGTAACAAGCGAAGCCTTGAATCGGACGAATCCTGCACTCGCGGAAATAGAGCGGCCCTTTGACATTCGATATTTTGGCGGATGGGAAAAGGCGCACCATGATGTGATCGAAGGCGTTTATAGCGAAAAGGTAAAGGGCAGCAGATGAGCGCAAACCTTTCATCGGTAAGGCACACCCGCGGCTTTGATATAGTAAAGCCGCTGAGCATCACTGCCCTCTTATTGTTCATGCTCCCGCTTGTTCTGCTTCCGCTCTCGTCCATTTTCATCTTCGGTTTCAGTTCCGGTATCCACAGTTTTTGGGCCGCCCTGACGGCGCCCGACGCGATCTTCGCCTTGAAATTGTCATTCGTGACCAGCTTTTGGGCAACAGTCTTCAACCTGGTTTTTGGCCTTTTCGCGGCCTACGTGCTAGCCCGATATGCATTTTGGGGCCGGAACGCGCTGATCGTCCTGATCTCGATACCGACGGCCATTCCGACTGCCGTCGCCGGTTTCGCTCTACTTTTGCTTTGGGGCCCATACGGATTACTCGGGCGGTTTCTCCCCACAGATACGCAGATAATGTTTACGCCCTACGCGATTATTCTTGCGAATATCTTTGTTACATTTCCCCTTGCTTTTGGGGTGATCATGCCCGTGTTGGAGACAATGAACCGATCGCTCGAGGAGGCGTCGGCAACAATGGGAGCCTCCCGTTGGCAAACGTTCTGGCACGTAACCCTGCCCTCACTTCGCGGAGCAATAGTCGGAGGCGCACTGCTGACGTTTGCACGGTCGGTTGGCGAATTTGGCTCGACGATACTTGTTTCAGGTAATCTTTCGGGCATGACGCAAACCGCGCCGCTCTATATTTTTGCAAAGTTCAACGAAGGCCAGGTCGAAGCCGCAAATGCAGTCGCCGTGGTACTGGCCGTTTTTTCTTTCGTTATTTTTAGTATTCTATTTTTTGCTCGTGATTGGCTTGAGACGGAATAGCTCTCTTGCGCGAAGGTTTCCGAATGGACGAGAACACAGAGAACATTGCGGTCAGCGTTCGCGAGGTGAGCAAATGCTTTGGCCCGGCGACGGTCCTTCGCGACATTAATTTCGACGTTCACGAAGGCGAGATCCTCGTGTTTCTCGGCTCGTCCGGCAGCGGCAAAACGACGATCCTCAGGATCATTTCGGGCCTCGAATCGCCTGACGGCGGGAGCGTCATTTTTCACGGACGCGATGTCACCGGGCTTCCCGCAAGGGAACGCGGGACCGGCGTCATTTTTCAATCATACGCGCTGTTCCCGAAGATGACCGTCGAGAAGAATATTGCCTATGGCTTGAGATTGAGAAGACGCAACAAGAAGGACGTAAGTCAACGCGTCAATGAATTGATAGAGCTGGTTCACCTGGAAGAACATCGGAAAAAGTTTCCGTCACAGCTATCCGGCGGGCAGCAGCAGCGAGTTGCGATAGCGAGGGCACTCGCCTACGAGCCCGAGGTCCTGTTGTTCGACGAGCCCTTCGGCGCGCTTGACGCACAGATCCGTACCAGGCTGCGGCACGAGATCCGCCTTCTTCTGAAACAGATCAAGGTACCGTCGATCTTCATCACCCACGATCAGGAAGAAGCGCTTGAACTGGGTGACCGTGTTGCAGTGCTCAATGGCGGTCATATTGAGCAGATCGGCACTCCCTACGAGGTTTATATGAACCCGGAGACCGAGTTCGTCGCGACTTTTCTGGGTGCAGCAAATCTCCTGCCTGGCGTGTACAATAACGGCAGGTTCGAAACGGGAGCGTCGGTTATCGAGATCGAAGAGCCGGTTAAATTGGCAGAGGGATCACGCGCCAAGCTTGTCGTGCGGCCCGAGGATGTTTTTTTGCGGCGTCCGGACAATCTGCGGCAGAATTATCAGCGGCTTGCTGAGGGTACCATTGAGGAGGTCAGTTTCGTCGGGGCCTTCGAACGTCTTGTGGTCAGGCTGGAGATCGGCGATGGTATTCCGGTAGTTGTTACCCGGCCAAAGACGGAAACGGCGGCATTTCCCTATCGCGGCGGCGAACATGTTTCCGCAGGCATTGTACGATTCAGCGTGATCCCCGACGAATCCGGGAAGGCCGGAAACGGCAGCCGTTGAGCCTCGTTCGAACGATCGTGCTTGAGTGAAGCTACAATTAGGAATAGATCGATCCAGAAAACCCACGTATGGCGGATTCATACATATCAAGACTGATAAGTGCCTTCGAGGCCCGCTCTTCGAACGTCGCGATGCGGGTCGTGGGCGACGATAGCGAGGTCTATACTTTCGGCGAGAGTTTGTCGGCGATCAGGTCCGTCGCCTACCGTCTTTCTGAGGAGAAGATCGGGAAAGGCGAACGCGTGGCCTTGATCGGCGAGAACCATCCTTGCTGGGCGTTGGCTTATCTCGGAACTCTGTATAGCGGGGCGGTGTGCGTGCCGCTCGACCCACACGGCGAGATAGAGACGATCACAAATTTCTTCGAAAATTCCGAGGCCAAGCTTGCATTTATTGCTCCCGACATAATTCCAAAATACCGTTTGATCGAAGAAAGGCTCGGACGCCACATTCCCGCTGTTGTTTGGAACCTCGAGACATCCGACAACGGTTTCCACAGTTTCGACGACTGGTCGAAAACAGATTTCCCTGCCGAATTTGCCCGAACGCCACCGGATATCGGCCCGGAAGACATGGCCCTGCTCATCTACACAAGCGGCACCACGGGCAAGCCAAAAGGTGTACCGCTCACTCACGGGAACATCATCGCCGAATTGATCGGGATCGACCGCGTGCTAAAGTTGACGCCTGACGAACGCATTCTCAGCCTGCTCCCGCTTTTTCACGCTTATTTGCAGATCGTCAATCTCTGGGTCGCAACAACGGTCGGATGTGAGGTCGGTTATCTGAAGGAGCTTTCACCGGCCGAGCTTTCAAGCGCGATGAAAGAGTTCAAGCCGACGATCCTGACCACCGTTCCCCGCCTCTGGTATCTGTTTCATAAGAAGATCTTCGACGCGGTTGAAGCGAAACCGAAAATGATCCAGCGGCTTTTTCATATGCTGCTCCGCACGAATGGCTTCGCCCGGGATTCACTCGGCACAAATCTCGGCCGCAAATTCTTCGGAGAGGTCCACGAATCATTCGGCGGAGAGCTTCGCATCGCGATCTCCGCGGGATCGCGTTTTGATGAAGAGGTCGCCGTTGACTTCCATCGGCTCGGCTTTACGATCCTGCAGGGATACGGCCTCACCGAAACCAGCGGTGCCGCAACCGCCACTTTCGAAAACGACAACCGTGTCGGTTCTGTCGGCAAGCCGATGCACGGAACCGAGATCAAGATCGATGAGCCGGACAAAGAGGGCGTCGGCGAGGTACTTATCCGCGGTGGAGTAGTTTTCGATGGCTACTACCAGAATGAAGATGCAACAGCCGACGCGTTTACGTCGGACGGCTGGTTTCGCTCCGGCGATCTCGGCAAGCTGGACGATGACGGCCATCTCTACATCGTCGGCCGTGCGAAAGACGTGATCGTTCTCCCGTCAGGAAAGAACGTTCATCCTGAAGATCTTGAGGTCCATTATTTAAAGTCGCCGCTGGTCGAAGAACTGGCGATCGTCGGGATCAGGGACGAAAGTGAGCAGCGGGCAGGTGCCGAAAAACTTGCGGCCGTGGTAGTTCCCGATTTCGAATACCTCAAGCTCTCAAAGATCGCAAATTCAAAGGAAGCGATCCGCTATGCGCTCGACGATCTCGGCCGAGAGCTTCCCGAATATCAACGGGTTCGCGATTACCTCATCCGCGTCGAGCCGCTGCCAAGGACCGCAACAAGGAAGATAAAGCGTTTTGAACTGCAAAAGGCAATAGAAGCCGGTACGATCGCCGGGCTTGCGAAAGAGAAAGCAACGTGGGAATTCTCAGCGGCTGATGCCGAATTGATCGAGTCGAATATCGGGCAGGCCGTTCTTTCGGCCGTAAAGCAGAATGCTAAGGGTGCCGATGTTTTTCACCCGGACATGAATCTTGAGATCGACCTTGGCCTTGATTCGCTTGCCCGTGCCGAGACATTCGCCGTTTTGGAAAACGCCTTTTCGACAGAGTTCGAAGGCGACGAAGCGGCAAAGGCCCTGACGATTCGCGATGCGGCCGCGTTGATCGAGAAACATGTCGGCACTGCCGGCGTCGCAGTTCCGGTAACGACCGATCTCAATTGGTCAAGGATCGTTACAGAAACCGACAACGGCCTGCCGGAGGTGCTCCCGATCCTTAAAGATCAGCCCATTTTTTCTCGATTTGCGTTCACCGTTTACAAGGGCTTTAACCTGCTTTTCCGGGTATTTCTTCGGCTTGAGGTCGAGGGCCAGGAAGAATTCCGAAAGATGAAGCGGCCGTTTATCGTATGTCCGAATCATCAGAGCTTTCTCGATCCGTTCGTCGTTTGCTCGACCTATCCTTACGAATTTTTCAGCAACACTTTTCACGTCGGGGCGAGCGAATTTTTCGAAAACCGTTTTATGGGTTGGGTCGCGAATATGCTTCAAGTGGTTCCGGTCGATCCGGATACCCAGCTGATGAAAGCGATGAAGGCCGGGGCCATCGGACTTAAGCACGGAAAGATCCTGAACATCTACCCGGAAGGCGAACGCGCTTACGACGGCGAACTACATGAGTTCAAAAAGGGTGCGGCGATCCTCGCGACCGAACTAAACTTGCCGATCGTTCCGGTCGCGATCGACGGCCTGCATAAGGTATGGGCAAGACATTCAATGAAGATTCGCCCCGGCAAGGTGAAGATCAAGTTTGGTGAGGCTTTTTACGCTAGAGATGTGATAGCCGCAGAGGTCGATGGTGAGAATAACGCGGCCGTTCGAACACCTGACTCCGATTATCGGTTGGTGACGGCACACCTGAAAAGAACGATCGCCCAGATGATCGCTGAAATGCGAGGCGAGAAGACAGACGCGTGTTCGGGTAAGCCCGTTTAGTTAGTGGCCCAAACATTCTGAAGCGGCCAGGACTTGCCTATAAGGGCATTTCCGACCGAAATAATCGATTTCTGTTTTTTCCCGACTTCGGCGAAGATAGATACAACGCAATGGGGCAGTCGTTTGGCGAAAAGTAGTTCGTTACCGAATGACCGCCACCACCCGCTTAAGAACCGGTCAAAAACATTGATCGGATCACTCTAGATTTATTTGATCTGAAAGGAGAAGAAATGCCTAATTATGCGATCATCTGCGGACTTCTATTAGTCGCGATCGGTGTCGCCGGATATATCTACGGAATGATGGGCGACCGGGCAAGTATGACTGCCCTGATACCTGCGTTCATCGGGGCCGTCCTGGCTCTGCTCGGAATTCTTGCAGGCGCCAAGGAAGGACTGCGAAAGCACCTGATGCATGCTGCAGTAGCGGTTGCGTTGCTCGGATTTATCGCGACAGCGGGCCGGCTTGTTTCAAGATTAAGTGAACTGACCGCTTCGCCGGCCGTGCTTTCACAGGCCGCGACGGCGATCATTTGCCTGGCATTTGTCGTGATGGCGATCCGTTCGTTCGCTGCGGCAAGGCGGAACCCCGAGGCCTAGGTCGGGTCAACGCATTTAAGGGTGATCTCGACGGCAAGGCCACTGCCCGTGTTTCGAGCCGAGATCGTCCCGTTGTGCGCAAGTATCGCCTGTTCGGCAATGGCCAGCCCAAGGCCGGTGCCGCCCGAACCGCGGTCG
This sequence comes from Pyrinomonadaceae bacterium, assembly GCA_041750855.1. Classification (GTDB taxonomy): domain Bacteria; phylum Acidobacteriota; class Blastocatellia; order Pyrinomonadales; family Pyrinomonadaceae; genus OLB17. The sequence continues at coordinate 29,774 of JBGSYT010000072.1, forward strand.
CGTGCTTCGCCGACGCGGTAAAATGGCTTGAACAGGTTTTTCAGTTCAGATTCCGGAACACCGCTGCCCTGATCGACGATCTTCAAGGTCGCCGAGCCGTTCCGCCGTTCGAGCAGCACCTCGACCTCGGTCTTTTCTTTGGTGTAACGAACAGCGTTTCTCAACACATTTTCAACGGCGCTTCTCAGCAAGGATTCGCTGCCGTTAACACGGCAGTCCTCTGCCTTGACCACCTTTACCGAACGTTCGTTCGCATTCGCCTCAAAGTCCGCGTCGGCGGCAACCTGCTCCACCAGCGATCTGAAGTTCAGTTCTCTCTGGTCAAAATCCTTCGAACCGGTCTCAAGTTTCGATAGCGTTAAAAGCCGCGAGATCATGTCGTTCAAACGCTGCGACTCCGCCTCAATACGAGCGAGCTGTGGGGCCGCTTCGCCGTTCATTTTCTGTTTTGCGATTTCCAGAGCGACATTCATTCTGGCCAGCGGGGATCTCAGCTCATGTGAGACGTCGCGTGAAAGCCGCTGCTGCGAGGTGATGAGCGATTCGATGCGTTCGGCCATTAGATCGAAATCCTTCGCCAGCGCCGCCAACTCGTCCCCGCGGCGGCCCACCTGGTCCGCAACTCGGGCCGAAAGTTCACCGGTCGCCAGCTTCTGGGTCGCTCGACGAAGTTTGCCGATGGGTGACGACAGATATCTGGCCAGCGCCCAGCAAAGTAGAAGCGCCGTAAGAAGAAGTGCCGCGTAGCGAAGGTAGCGCAGTGGCGATTCTCCGAAAAACGGGGTCATTCGCGGCCGTTCCCATCTGACGATCAATACGTACCGGTCGCCGCCGGGCATTGTAAGCTGGCGCGCCGAAAGGGCGGTCTCGGGATAATTCTCGATCTCGACTCTATCGCTGTTCAGTGCTTTGGCGACCAGTTCCTTATAATTGTCAGCGTTTACGCCTTCCGAAAGCCACACCCGCCCGTTCTCACCGATCAGGTCCACCTCACCGATGGTCTCCGGCTTACGGATCCGGTCGAGGAAAACTGCAAGGCCTTTTTCGCCCTCGCTGGCAAAGACCTGAGCAGCCGTCTCGGCATAGATATTCGTCTGGTTCCTGACAGAGATCCTCCAACGGCTAACCACCGGCTCGGTCTGCACGGTCCAGTTCAGGAAAACGACAACGCCGACCATCAGCGCGATCGCCGCCAAAAACCAGAGAAATATTTTTAAGAACAGATTCATACAACCGTATAGATGTATCCGACCGACCTTACGGTCTTAATTCTTTCGCTCCCGTCGCTTCGATGCCCGAGTTTTTTTCGCAGGTTGCTGATGTGCATATCAAGGCTTCGGTCATAGGGCGAGAGGCTCCTCTCCAGCACCCTTTCGCTTAAATCTTCTTTCTTGACGATCTTTCCCGCCTCGCGGGCAAGGGCCGTCAACAGATCGAACTCTACCGAGGTCAGGCCCAGATCATCCTGCTCGAGTTTTGCCGACCTTGCCGAGGTCGAGATCTCAAGATCGTCAACTACGATCTTTTCCGGGATGGCCTCGTCGCCATCATCCGCCGCAGAACGACGCAATATCGCCCGCAGCCGTGCGACGAGTTCGCGGGGGTTGAAAGGCTTGGGCAAATAATCGTCGGCACCGATCTCGAGCCCCGCTATCCTTTCCACATCATCACCGCGGGCCGTCAGCATCAAAACCGGAAGATCCGACTTTTTACGAAGGTTGGTAAGAACGTCAAAGCCGTTCATTTTTGGCAGCATCACGTCGAGTATCGCCAAGTCGTAGTTGCCCGACGCGGCCTCGCTCAAACCGGTGGCGCCGTCGTGAACGCATTCCGTCTCGAAACCTTCAGCCGAAAGGTACTCGGAAACCAGCTCACAAAGTTCCTCGTCGTCGTCAATGATCAGGACGCGGTTCATACCTGACAGATTCTACGGCAATTTCGTCCGCTGCGGACGACTTTTACAATTCTTTACACAAGATGATGGGAAGGCGGCGGCAAGATTAACAACTTTCACTCAATAAACTATCAACTGATCAGGGCGAAATACCCTTATTCTTGATCGAACGCTGATCGGATCGTAGTCTGACATGACGTGCAGCTACTCACGAACCAACAACGATTTTCCCCCCGATCATCACAAAAGTGATCGAACCGTCATCGGCGATACTCACCAGATCCGCTCGCTTTCCGGGCTCGATCGACCCTCGCAGGTCCGACACCCCGAGCAGACGCGCCGGATTTGTTGACGCCATGCGGGCGAGTTCCGGGAAACTGAATCCGAGCGACAACATCCGCTTCACCGCGTCGTGCATCGTTATCACAGAGCCGGCGATGCTGCCGCGTGCGTTACGGGTCCGCCCGTCCTTCACCGTCACCCGCTCGCCCCAGATCTCAAAATCACCGTCGCCCAGGCCCGTTGGAGCGACCGAATCGCTGATCAGCGACACCCGCTCAGGCGACTTCGCCCGCACGGCCATTCGAAGCATTTCAGGATGCACGTGGATGCCGTCCGCAATGACATCGAACGCCACGTCGGATTTGGCCAATCCCCAACCGGCGACTCCGATGTCGCGGTGATGGACGCCGGTCATCGCATTAAAGAAATGCGTCATATGCCGGGCTCCGGCCGCGTATGCTCGATCGAGTGTCGCCGGGTCTGCCCGAGTATGTCCGATCGACACGGTCCATCCGTCATCTGCTAAGAGCTTTATCAGCTCGATCCCACCTTCAATTTCGGGAGCCAGCGTAGTTAGGTGAATCCCTTTTCTTAACTTTGGCAATCGGCCACCGTCCACCACCCATCGGCCGCTCTTAAAATACTCCGGTCGCAAGGCTCCGCACATCGTTTCATTCGCAAAGACGCCCTCGAAGTGAACGCCTATCGCCTGGGCCACCGCCTTGCCCTGTTGAATTTTCATCAACCGGTCTATCTCGCCTATCGCCCGCCGGTAATTTTCTTCCGAATCGGGCACCAGCGTCGGCACCCATGCGGTCACCCCATTTCCGGCAAGAAACGACGCCAGCTCCAATAGCTCCTCGGCCGTTGCCGAATTTACATCGATCCCCCGTGCCCCATGAATATGAATGTCGATAAATCCCGGCAGCAGAAACGAACCGGCAAGATCGACCACGTCCGCACCCGAATTGACAATTTCAACTCCCTGCACCGATCGGATGAGACCGTCAGCCACCTCGACACATCCGTTTTCGATGATCCCGCCCTCTATGACGAGACGTGCATTTTTAAAAATCGCTTTAGCCACAACTAGTTTAGAGGATGATCGGAACTGTCCGACCTAATCTTAAAATAAAACAGCCCGCGTTCCATAGTGAAACGCGGGCCGATGATCAGCAAAACTCATTTTAGAAAGAGAACTTCGCTCCCAACTGCATAACGCGCGGATCGCGATAGGAGGTGACCTGGCCAAACGTCGAGCAAGCCGAGGTCGGCAGACAGTTCCCGCCCAGCGCTTGCGGTTGGGTCGTTGCGGTCCACACTGCCGTGTTCAGCCCGCGCGGATTCGTCCAGTTGAAAACGTTGAACGCCTCCGCACGGAGCTGCAGACCGAACCTTTCGCTGAATCGAAATGTCTTCGCCAGCGTGAGATCGACACGCTTGGTCGAAGGGCCTTCAATTATGTTGATGCCCCCGTTGCCGGGAACATTCGCGATCGGATTATTGTTATTCAGCGGCGTGACCTGGAAACACGACGTGTTGAACCATTGCTGGATCGACTGCTGTCCACCCTGGTTAGGATCGCACGTCAGGTTTGGCCGGCCAACGGTCAATGCGGTCGGGATCAGGCCTATACCTGCCGGATCAAATGCAGAAACCGTAGGTGTAAACCCGAGGCCCGTCTGATAGGTGGCGATACCCGAAAGCTGCCATCCTCCAAGCACGAATCCTGCAACTCCCTTTTTATCACGGAAGAAAGGCAGCTCATACACATAGTTGATCGTCAGCACGTGACGCCGGTCAAGGGCGGCCCGGCCCCTCTCTGAACCTATGTCAAACGAATTCTGCGGCGCATTCGAACGGTCGGTACGATTGTCGCTGAGATTCTTGGACCAGGTGTAGGCGAGGTTTAGCTGCGAACTGCCGCTGAACCGGTGCTGTGTTCCAACCTGCAGACTATGGTAATTGGAGTTGAACCTCGGCTGGATCATCCCGATCGAACGGTATCCCCGATACGGACGGATTTGGTCGAGGATCACCGACTGTGCCGTCGAGAAAAATGCCTGATTAGGCAGTTGGCAAGGAACCGTGGGCGTCGTCGAAGCACCGGTCGCACACTGGCTATTCAGTGCCACGCCCGGCTTGAGCGAATTCAACCCAAATCCCCCGATAAGGTTTGTCCCCTTGGAACCGTAATAGCCGACGGTCAACAGCGTCCTGCTGAAGAGCTGCCGCTGGACATCGAGCGACCAGTGCTGCATATACGGCGTTTCCCATTCTGCCTGGATCCCGCGAACATTCGCAACGGTGTTTGCGGCGATGACCGCGCAGCCTCCCGGAACCGGGTTGCTGAGCGAAGTACCCACCACCTGGCAAGTCTGCTGATAAGGCGGGTTCGTAGCGATGCTCGTCAAGAAAATGCCGTTGAGGATCTGCTCGTGATAGATGCCATAGCCGGCACGTAGAGATGTCTTGCCGTCGCCGAACGGGTCCCATGCAAGGCCGACTCGCGGTGCATAATCGTTCTTCGGCGCATTCACGACATATTTACCCCAGGGCGAGATCGTTGGTGTGCAGTTTGGGAATGGCACAGTGTTTTGGTAATTAACGATGATCCCTTCGCAGAAATTGCCCGTGCCCGGGACGCGGTTGCCCGCACCGGTAACAAGCGGAGCTCTTGATGGATTATAGAACTGCGGGTCGAAATTGCTAAGGCGTCCGTTGTTGTCATAAGGCGAACCGAAGAAGGAATAGCGAACGCCGAAGTAGAGCGTCAGGTTTCGTCTCGCCCGCCATTCATCCTGTGCATACCATTCAAAAGTGCGTTGCCGAAGGTCGGCCGTATAGTCGAAGCTTGCCTGGGTGAACGTAACGTTTGTTCCCATCAGGAAGTTCGCCCACAACTGCTGTGTGGCATTTCCTCCAGTTGCGATCACGTTCGCGGTTCCGCCGGGTGTATTAAATCCCGAGAACAGGCCCTCGTTGTTCCCGCCCAGTGAGTTCTCGTTCTTACGATACTTCGAATAGATCGCGCCAAACTTCATTGTGTGATTACGGACGATATAGGTTACCGCGCCGGCGGCGTTCCCCTTCCAAGAGAAGTTGTCGTAAGGGCCAAAGCTCTGCAGGGCACTGAAACCGTTTCCGCTGATGGTCGGGACGCGGTCTCTTGTGACCGGATAGGCGAGCGGCGGCCTGATCGCCGAACGGTCGAGTGCAAGCAAGCCTATGTTGCGGCTAAGGATGGCGCCGTAACCGAAAGTGTAACGTCCTTCAATGACAAGGTTCGAGCCGGGGGCATATACCATCTGGACCGTATGCGTACGTCCCGGTGAATTGGTGGATGTCGTTGAAACTCCTGGAAGGCCCGAGCCCGACGAGAACAGCGAGTTCGCATCGATCGTCGGGATCTTGTCCTGCTGATATCTGTAATACCCGGAAAGCTTATCGTTAAAAGAATGATCGACCTTCAAGATCTCCTGACGGAACTCCGATACGCCCTCGGTCGGAAAATTAAGCGTGTTCGTGCCGCTGTTAGGCAACGGAAGGTTTCGGTAAATGGATTGAAGGTACTGTTGGGCGACCGGATTGATGTTCGCCAACTGTCCCGGAGCAGCGGCAGATCCTGGGAGAACGGACGTACAGGTCGTACCCGTCGCCTGAAGACATATCGGGACGTTAAATTGTCCGTTTCTTTGCAATGCAGACGGAACGGTCGATACGAGATTTGGGAACCTCAGGTCATCACGAAACTCTTGTGAAAAGAAAAAGAACGTCTTGTTCCAACCGTCCTTTCCTTTATGGAGCGGAATTGGCCCGCCAACGGTGTAACCGAAATTCTTGTAACGGAAGGGGCGACGCTTGACCTTGTCGGTATCCGGATCGACGCCGAGCGTAGTGCGCAGCGATGGCGTGGAGTTCGTCACCACGTCGTTCGCATTCAAGCTCTCATTCCGGAAAAAATAATACACGTTACCCCTGATCTGCGACGTTCCGCTTCGGGTGACGACGTTCACCTGGCCGCCGCCGCTTCGGCCTGACTCAGCAGGATAAAGCGACCGAAGCACACGAAATTCGCCGATCGAATCGACGCTCGGGTAGGCCTGGATGGTGATATTCGAACCGCGGTCCGTGACATCTGCGCCATCAACCGTGAACGTGTTCTGGCTGGAACGTGCCCCGTTCACCGCGATGCTCACGATGTTTGCCTGGCCTTCGGGATTGGTTGTGCCGACATAGACCTGGTCGGAGAGGTCATTCGTCACGCCCGGGGCCAACGTGACCAACTGGACAAAGTTGCGGTTGTTAATTGAAAGCTCGCGGACCTGGTCGCCGTTGATAACGGTCGAAGCCGTCGGGGTTGTCGATTCAACTGCAACACGGTCTGCCTCGACCGTGACGACCTCGGAAATATCCCCAGCCTCGAGCAATACATCTACCGAGCGACGCTGGCCAACGTCAACCTTGATGTCGGTGACCACGCCGGTCTTGAAATTTGTCGAAGCGACACTGACCTTATACGTGTTGACCGGCAAGCTTGGGATCGAGAAGTTCCCTGCATCGTTTGCGGTCACGGTACGGATCACCGCGTCGCCCTGGCTAGGGATCGACAATGTGACCACCGCGCCCGGGACGCCGGCACCAGCCGAGTCTCTGACGGTCCCAACGATCGCTCCCGTGACCTCCTGGCCGACCGCTACACCACTAAAGCAAATAGCCATCGTAATGGCGAAAAGAATAGACGTCAGTTTCTGTTTGCGCATATTTTTCCTACCTTTGTTCTCCCAGAACTTGAAGAATTTGAGACCTATATCCATAAGGAATAATTACGTTTTCGGAAATTTATCCAAATTTTC
>JBGSYT010000073.1:0-23410 GCA_041750855.1 Pyrinomonadaceae bacterium
ATCGCTTGGTTCGAGAATTCCCCGGTGTTTGAAGTTTTGAGTCCCGCCTTTAGCCGGCCAGCCGCCGCCGAAGAGCCGCCTAAAGGCGGTACTCAAAACACGCCTCAGAACGTTCGCATCATCGCCCGTTATCCGTCCGACCCGAAAAACATCCTCCTCTCCGGCTGGGCCCTCGGAACGGAAAAGATCGCAGGCAAAGCCGCATTAGTCGAAGTCACGATGGGAAAAGGCAAGATCGTCCTCTTCGGCTTCCGCCCGCAGTACCGCGGCCAGTCGCTGGCGACTTTCCCGCTACTGTTCAACGCGATCAGCCAGTAGGAACTTTTGCCACGAATTACACGAAGAACACGAATGAGAAGAGAAATCTTATATTAGAGATTGTAAGTCATCAAAAATTTCGCGAAGCTGTCCCAACCGACCCTTTTTATTCGTGCCATGCGTGTAATTCGTGGCAAACCTCTTATGGAAGAAGGAATACTCTATAAAAATCTTTCGTACAAGATAGTTGGACTTGCAATGCAAGTACACAGAGAACTGGGTTTCGGTTTTCTCGAAAAGGTGTATGAAAACGCCCTGATGGTCATACTTGAAGAAATGGCATTAAAGCCGTTCAACAAGTTCCGATTCTCGTTCCTTTTCACGGAAGGATCGTAGGTGAATATATTGCAGACATGGTCGTCGAGAATTCGATTATACTAGAACTCAAGGCTCTTGACCGGATCGCCGAAATCCATAAGGCACAGACCTTAAATTATCTCAAAGCTACAAACTGCCGCCTCGCTTTACTCATCAATTTTGGAAAACACAGGTTAGAGCACTCACGCCTGATCCTATAGATTTCAATTTGTGTTATTCGTGTAATTCGTGGCAAAAACTCCTGTGAAAGAAGATATTAAAGAAACGCGGCTTGAGAACGGGATCATTGTGCTGACGGACAAGATGGCCGGGGTGCGTTCGACAACCCTAGGCTTCTTTTTCCGCTCGGGTTCGCGGCACGAGCCCGACCATCTGAACGGTATCACCCATTTTATCGAACACTGTGTTTTCAAGGGCTCCGCGACACGATCGGCTATGGAGGTCGCCCGCGAGCAAGATCGCCTTGGCGGAAATCTCGACGCTTTCACGACGCACGAAGAGACCGGTTTTGTGCTAAAGGTGGTCGATGACGAGCTTGAAAATGCGTTCGCCCTGTTGGCGGATCTTACGCTCAGGCCGCGTTTCGACGAGACGGATCTCGTAAACGAAAGGCGTGTCATCATCGAAGAGATGAAGATGAACGAAGACTCGCCCGACGAGGTGCTCGGCGACATCTTTCATCGCGAATTCTTTCCCGGCCACCCGCTTGGCCTCACGATAACCGGGACGCCGGAAACGGTCCGAACATTCGATCACGACACGGCCAGTACCTATCACAAAAGTGCTTTTTCGGCGAAGAATTTGATAATTGCAGCAGCAGGCAATGTGAATCACGAACAAGTTCTCGACTTGCTCGAATCCCACGTGCAGCTTTTAGACGACGAACAAATTGATCCGCCATCCGCTTTCAGCAATCCGCAATTTGGTGCTCCGGCCGTTGTCGAACGACGGCCTGACCTTGAACAGGCACACATCATCATCGCCACACCGACCGTCGCTGCCGTGGACGGGCGACGCTACGCCGCCGACCTGCTTGCAGATATCCTGGGCGGCGGAACATCGAGCCGGCTGTGGCAGCGTGTCCGCGAAGAACGCGGCCTTGCTTACAGCATCGGTGCCTCGACTGCGATGTTCTACGATTGCGGCTATCTGGCTGTCTCAGCCTCCACTTCGCCAGATCAGGCGGGCGAGGTCATCGACATCGTCCTCGCTGAAATGGCGGCGATCGCTCACGGCAGCGTCACCGAAACCGAGCTCGGCCTGATGAAGGACCAATCGCGTGCCTCTATCCTGCTTAGCCTGGAAGATTCGGCCGGCCGGGCGGCCAGCCTTGCCCAATGCGAAATGGTGCATGGTCGCCAAATATCGATTGATGAAACGCTCGCAAACCTCGCTGCCGTCACGCTCGACGAAGTACAAGCCATCGCGGACGAATTTCTTCAAGCCGAACGCGTTGCGCTCGTCGCGCTCGGCGATCTCAACGAAAGTGAATGTACCCGCGAGCGTGTGTCCAGTGCCTTTCGCTAGACAAACTCTCGCCACATGTTCCTCGCCCGCCATCAAAGCCCGAAAATAACCCTAACCCTGTGCCGTCGGTAATTGTGATCCGGCGTGCATTGTGATAAAAACACGCGCTGGTTTTGGGAGAGATCGCAAATGAACAGTCTCAATCTCCGTCGCTTGTTTCTTTACGTTCTGATCGTTTCGGTTGCCGTAAGCGCGCTGATCGGGATCGGCGTTCTGCTCTTTGGCGATTTCGGCGAATTCGAGACCAAGATCCTGCTGACAACGCTGACTGTCACGGTGACCAGCGTGCTCGGCCTCGCCTGCGGGGCCTGCCTTGAAGCCGGACGCGGCCAAGTAATTCCACTGGCCGGTATCGTTTTTGCGATTCTCTCCGCCGTGCTTTGGATCATCATGCTCTGGAACCCGTTCGAAAGGGAGGCCCACTACTTTCCCCACTTCGTGATGTCGGCGACGCTGCTTGCCTTTGCCTGTTCGCACGTATCGCTTCTTTCGCTTGCGAGACTCGACCGGCGGTTTGCTTGGTCACGCATCGCGGTTCATATTTTCGTTTGGTCGCTGACGGGCCTGACGTTGTACGTCATTTGGTGGCATATCGACCCATCGGATACGATGTTGGCTCGAATAATGGGCGTTCTGTCGATCGTGATCGGAGCTTTGACAGTAGTTACCCCAGTCTTCCATCGGCTAAGTGCCGGGGAAGGTGATTTAGTGAAAATTGATGCGGAGATCGAGGCGTTGAAGAAGCAACTTAATGAGCTGCAATCGAAGCGAGCTAAAATTGATAGCTCTCCGGAAAGTGAGGCTTAAAATGCTACGGAAGATAGGGTTTCTTCTGAATGTCGAGAGTCTCAGCATCGGAATAGTAGGCATGTCGGCTGCAGCTTTGGAGTGCTCGGAAATGCCGACAACGCTGGTATCGGCACTGTCGGGGTTTCGATACGAACTGCTACTTTCTTGTCAACGGAAGGTTTGTGGTTGACGTTGGTCGATACGCTTTTGCCGATTCTGGGAAGGTCAAGAGGTTGATCAGTCGGCAGACAGAGCGAGAGGATTGATTAGCTTAATACCGCTAAACAACCGAAAATTCTTGTCAGAGGACGCGATGGTAGCGTCGTGAGCAACCGCATATGCAGCCAAGATAGCATCGGAATGAAGTTTGCCAATCGCGTTTGCGGAAGCCCCCACTTCCTGGATCAAATCCAAATGATCTTCAGTCGGCTGGAGAAACAAGACATTCGGTGCGGCAAGCCAACCTCGAACGATTGTATGGGCTTCGGAAAGCGTGTATGGTTTGGGCATCGCTGCCGGATTCGTTGATATTCGGATGAATCCATTGATCGATTCCCAGCAAAAGCACGCCCGTTCCGTACTGTTCATCAGTTCCTCGAACCACACACTTGCAACTGGATGGTTAGGATCACCCGAGTTATACGCGTAGATAAGCAGGTTTACATCGGACAAGATCATTTATGAAACGGACCCTCGATCTTTTCGAGCAGTTCCCCAACATTGTCGTAATTCAGGTGTTCGTAAACGCCAAGATTCTTAGCTTTAACCTTAAAAGGCTTCCGTTTTTTTGTCGCTCTTTCCTGTTTGAAGTAACGGCCAAGGCGGATGAGTTCGTTGACGGCATCTTTGAACGTTTTGCCTTCACCCGTTTTCATCTCCTCGCGAATCGTTTTCACGACATCGTCATCTAGTGTAACAGTCGTTCTCATACTGGAATTATATCAAATGATGCTTTGATGTCTATATAAAAGCATCATGATGCTTTATAAGGAATCGAATCCGCCACGCCTGCCTGTTCAAACCCTCTTAACCTCAACACACACGAATCGCAGGTGCCGCAGGCGAGATCCTCGTCACGGTAGCACGACCACGTTAGGTGCAGCGGGGCGTTTAGCTCGATCCCTTTCTTGACGATTTCAGCTTTTGATAAATGAATGATCGGCGTGCGTATTTCGATGCGCGTGTTGGGTTTCGTGCCAGTATTGATGGTTTGCTGAAATGCTTCGTAAAACTCGGGCCGGCAGTCCGGATAACCGCTTGAATCTTCAGCGACCGCACCGATATAAATGCTGGTTGCCCCGATCACTTCCGCCCAACTTGTCGCGATCGCCAACATATTTGCGTTGCGAAACGGAACGTAGCTCGTCGGAATCACTTTCGATTCGAGATCGGCCTCGGTCACGGCGATATTCTCATCCGTCAGTGATGATCCACCGATCTTTGCGAGATACTCGATCGATACGTCGAGCCGCGTTTCCACCCCATAATGATTGGCGATGTCGTTGAAGGCCTTTCTCTCGCGAACCTCGGTCCGCTGGCCGTAGGAAACGTGGAGAAAGCCTACGGCCTCGTTCTCCGAGCTAGCGATTGCGGCCGATACGCAACTGTCCATTCCACCTGATACAAGGCAAATCGCACGGTTCATAATGCAAATGTTTCAGTCTCCTAATATCAAGCGTATACTAATCGTATGTTCTGCCCGAATTGCGCAGCTCAGAATGAAGATGGACATCATTACTGCCGGTCCTGCGGACTTAGGCTGGACGCGATCGCTGCAACGCTTACCGAGCTGATGCCGTCGGCTGAAGTAGCTGAGTTTTTAAAGCGAAAGAAGCTTCTCGAAAGACTGGGGATCTTTTCACTTTCGATCGCAGGCCTTGTCGGTTTCATGATCATCGTCTCGATCGCCGTATTCTACAAGTTGATCCTGCTTGGCCCCGAGATACTGTTCGGGTCGGCTTTTGGTGCTTTGGTTCTATTTGGCATTCTCGGCGCCTTCTTTTTTGGATACTCGAAATTCTTCCTTGAGCTCGACAGACAATCGTTTCGGTCTGTAGAACAGGAAATGGGGGCGGAGCTTTCGGCACCGACCGACAAACTGCTGCCCGAATCAAGGTTCGAGCCCGCCAGTGTGACCGAAGATTCGACCGAGCTATTACACGCGCCTCATCGAAAGTGAGTGTCAGCGAAACGGGGAAGGATACTAAACACCTCTCGCGTCCGCTCCCCAGATATATTTGTGCAACTGCAAATTGAAACGCACACGAAGGCCGCTTTTTGAAACGGCTTCGGCAAGCGGGAGCATATCGATGCCAAAGACCGGCGAGATCAGGATCTCTTTCGCCCGGTTTTCAAGATCGTATTTCGCCATTATCTCTTTCGCAAATTCCCAGTCGGCAAGATCGGCGACGACGAACTTTACCTCGTCTTTGTCTTGCCGAAGCCGTTCCAGATTCGGCCAGTGATTGCGTCCCGATTCACCTGACGCAGGACATTTTATATCAAGTATGACCGAAGCCCGCGAATCAACTTCTTCCGTCGAAACAAAATTGCCGGTTTCGATCAGCACTTCATAATTTCGGTTGCAAAGCGATGTGATGAATGGAAACACATTCTTCTGTGCAAGCGGTTCGCCGCCCGTTATCTCTACAAGATTGCAATCGTATTCTTCAAGCCGTTTCAATATTTCCTCGAACAACATCTTTTCGCCGCCGGTGAATGTGTATTCGCTATCGCACCAAACGCACCGCATCGGACAGCCCGTAAGACGCACAAATGAGCAAGGCCTGCCCGCATGCGACGATTCGCCTTGTATCGACAGAAAGATCTCGGTAATGCGGAGCGTTCTTTGCACACAATGAATTTAGCCACGAATTACACAAATTTCACAAATAGCAAATAGCGCTTGCAGGTTGAATCTCCGTGCTAAGGTGAGGTGTGACCCGCTCTCGAAGTAGGGTAACGATTCGGCCTCGATCAAACCGAATCGTGTTTTTCGTGTAATTCGTGGCTAAAACTTTCTATTCATTTAAGATAGACTAGGTTCATGCGAGAACAGTTAAAACGATTCATCGACCAGATGGACGACAATTCCGTCGCCATCATCCCTGCGGCCCGGGAAAAAACCCGCAGCTATGACACTGAGTACAAGTTCCGGCAGGATTCCGATTTTTGGTACCTGACAGGATTTCCCGAGCCGGACGCGATCGCCGTAATCGACCCGCAAAACAAGAAGTCACCGTACACGCTCTACGTCCGACCACGTGATCCGCTGATGGAAACTTGGTTCGGCCGCCGCGAGGGTGTTGACGGGTCCAAGAAGAACTACGGTGCAAATACTGCGTTTTCGATCGACCGATTTGAAAAAGATCTTCCGAAATTATTGGACGGCCGCGAGCGGCTCTATTATCGGTTCTCGGTTGATAAAGGCCTGGACCAACAGATATTGGGTTATCTCACCGAGCAGCGGGTTCGCCGCCTGAAAACGGCCTATCCGCCGCACACGATCATCGATCCAACCATCATCACCGGTGAAATGCGTCTGCATAAAACGCCCGAAGAAATCGAGATGATGCAGGTCTCCGCAAATATTGCTGCCCAAGCCCATATCCTCGCAATGAAAAAGGTAAAGCCCGGGATGAACGAGGGTCAGGTCGAGGCGTTGATGGAAGCCTTCATGAAGGACAAAGGAGCGAGCGGCGTGGCATACAACTCTATTGTCGGCGGTGGGGCAAACGCGACCATCCTGCATTACGTCGAGAACAATATGCCGCTTAAAGATGGCGACCTGATCCTTATAGATGCCGGCGCTGAATACAAAGGTTACGCCAGCGACATCACGCGTACCTTTCCGGTGAACGGTAAATTTACACCCGCACAACGTGAGGTTTACGATGTGGTCCTGGATGTTCAGAAAAAGTGTATCGACTATACCGTAAAGGGAAATACGGTTAAGGCAAGACAGGAATACTCGATCGAACTTCTGACCGAAGGTATGGTTAAGCTCGGCCTGCTCAAGGGGAAGACAAAGGACCTGATAAAAAAGAAAGCCTATCTGAAATATTATATGCACGGTGTGGGCCATTATCTCGGGCTGGACGTGCATGACGCCGGCCGCTATTTCACGGATCAGCAGGCGAGAAGTTCAAAGCCCTTTGCACCGGGAATGGTCTTGACGGTCGAGCCCGGCATCTATATTCCGCCGGATGACAGATCGGCGCCGGCCAAATACCGCGGGATCGGCATCCGTATCGAAGACGACGTGCTCGTAACGGAAGATGGAAACCGGAACCTGACCTCAAAAGTGACAAAGGAGCCGGTCGAGATCGAAGCGCTGATGGCAAAGCGTTAACTTGGTCTTGTTCATGCCTCCAGGATCAGTTTGGAAAGCAAAAGGCCGCCGGAGAATTTTGTTCTCTGACGGCCTTTACTGAGAGTGGGAAATCGAATTAGTAGTTCTGAATATTCAGGACCTGGTTTAGGATCGTGCCGAGTATGCTCAGCGAGCCGTTCTGGTACGAGCCATATTCGTAGTTGCCGTTATAGCCGTCCTGGTAGCGGCTGTTTGAACCGTCCTGATAGCCGCGCTGAAAGCCCTGCTGGAAGTAGTATTGATACTGACTTCGGTTAACGTGGCTCTGATAGCCGATCGATCCGTTTCGATAGACGCTCGAGTTCGACCAGCTGCTGTTTCGACGATTCGTTCGGTCCGAGCGGCCAGCGGTGAAACCCTGTCGGTAGCCTTCGTTCACAGCCTGACGAAGTAATTCGGCACCGCGGCTGTCCGTGTTGTAGTAAGAACCGTTGCGGTAGACGCGATAGCGGCTGCTATTCGATACGTTGTTAACGTTGTTGTAGTTGCCGTTTCGACGATCGCGCATCATGCGTTCGTTGTTCATGCGGGTATTGCGTGTGTTCCACGCCGCCTGACGCTGCTGCTGGATCTTGGCCTGTGCCTTCTGGATCTTTTCCTGCTGCTTTTCGATCTTGCGTTGGTTCCGATCGTCATTTCGACGACCTTGAGCATTCGCAAATTCGCTGGTACCCAGAATGGTAAAAATACCAATTGCTGAGACAGCTACTAACTTCTTAAAATTAAATGAACTCATTATGACTCCTTTACCTTCCCCTTGTAATCGCTCTATTTATCGCCGCAATCCCGTATGGATTCGGCAAATATAAAGTCTCGTAAACGATTGATAAATGTGTACTTATCATTCTAGAAATCGAATGTATCAATAAGCGTGCCACCAGGGGCGAACCTCTTGTTCGGCTACACTTACGGGTTTCCTTTCTTTAGGCGGCGGCACCACGCGTAGCATTCAGTGTACGATCTCCGCGTGTAGTGCATTGTGTGAAGCGCACTGCCTTACAAGCCAAAAAAAGGAAACCGTTCTCAGGTTTCCTTTCCCCACTCGTCCTGGCAATGTTTCTAACCCCGACGTCCTTGTATGAATTGGAAGATCACCACGATCACCGCGACCACAAGCAGGATGTGAATGAGATTACCGACCGCGGCTCCGGCAAAGCTGAAACCCAAAAGCCACAAAACTAGAAGTATTATAACGATAGTCCACAACATAACTTTCTCCTTATCAAAACTGATCTAAACGCAGTCCCTTATCGGACACCTGCATATGTTATTCACCGCAATAGCGACATAAAAGAGTCGTCAAATTTCCTTGACCAATCCTCTTGCTTATCTACCTAGGAAGGTCCGCCAACCAATATCTGCAAATCAGCGATCCGTTGGATACGACTGCTCTCTCTCCGTTCCGAGATCCAGCGCATCACGGTCGAGTCGAGATTTCGACGCTCGGACCTCTCGGCTTTCTCCTTTTCCGCGCCTGTTATTGACGGGATGGCCAACCCCGGTAAAGAGAGATCTCTAATCGTCTTTAGGACCTCTGCGTCTTTACGCTTAATTATTCTTATTTCGATCTTCTTCACATTTACCTTTAATTCAGGCTCCCGGGATGTCAAACCGGTAAGGCTGCGGCTCAGTTCCGTTGATCTCTCATTCGCTCATAGCGATATTTCCGGTAGTTCCAGCGCCACCTGACATTCACCGGATTCGGCGTCTGATGAAGCCCGAGCATAATGCGAAAACGTAACGCCGGATAATAAACAATGAACTGGAGGGCTTGATAAATAAATGACATCTCACCTCTTTCCTGTGAAAAATGAAGGACGGCATTCTCGATGCCATCCTTCCCATCGAACTATTGTTCGTAAACCCCTTGTCCGTTCCCAAGTAATCACCTCGACCAAGATGGACCGTACTAATATAAATCGAGTGGGTTACTAGTTTCCCCAAATGTATGTTTACAGACTAGCTCAGTTTGGACTCGTTGTAAGTTAGCTAACGCACAGAGCGGTCCTTTTTTCTCCGGACCATGGGGGCTGCGTCAAAGTACTGCTTCTATCACGTTTTTTCTGGGTGCTGTCGAAGTGTTCCTGAATAGAGTGATCAAATCGTCTCTGTGTGTTCCAGCACATAACGAAATTACCTGCTCCGATTTGAAAGATGAATGGCTTGTGCGTGCTATCACACATACAAAGGTTGTTTTGTGTGGTAGTATTGGGCATCTCTAATTCTTCATGAGAAACCAATGGCATGCGTAAAACAGGATCAGGCACGGAAAAATTTTCTGCTTGGCTCTCTTTCTGAGAGCGATCTGGCTGGCCTGCTTCCAAAACTTGAGCCGATTTCCTTGCCTCTAGGAACGGTGCTCTATGAATCCGGCGACAAGCTTGACTTTGCCTTATTTCCAACTACGGCGATCGTTTCGCTTCTGTATTTGATGGAAGATGGCGGCACCGCTGAGATAGGGATCATAGGCAATGACGGCCTTCTCGGAGTTGCACTGTTTCTCGGTGGCGACACGACCACCAGTCGGGCGATCATCCAGAGTGAAGGTGAAGGCTTGCGAATGAAACCGAAGGAACTACGAAGCGAATTTGTCAGCGGTGGGCGTTTTCAGGACCTGCTTTTACGGTACACACAGGCTTTAATGACTCAGATCTCGCAGACCGCCGTCTGCAACCGCCTGCACAAAGTCGAAGAGCAATTATGTAGATGGCTTCTGCTAAGTCACGACCGGCTTAATTCCGATAAACTGGTAATGACTCATGACCTTATCTCCAATATGCTCGGCGTCCGCCGCGAGGGAATAACCCTGGCCGCAAAAAAGCTCGCGGCAAAAAAGCTCATCAAAAACACTCGCGGCACGATCACCATTATCGACCGGCAGGGAATGGAAAAAGCTGCGTGCGAATGTTATGAGATAGTCAATACGGAATATAATCGCCTGCTTGGCCGGGGCATTTCCCGCACATTTGTGTGATCGTTCGATGTTTCGCCGCATTATCCCCCAATCTCCTCTTATTTGTGATACTATCTAATTGTTCGAGCGTTCTTTCATAATTTCCATCATGCGACATTAGGACCGGTCCGACCCTCCGTCTTCTTGTGCCGTCTGTTGTTATTACAACGTGACAGTAAATAAGGAGTTCCTAAATGGCCGCCCTCGCAGTATCCAGTAACCGGCTTCTCGCCGGTATGCCTTCGAAGCAATTTCAGAGTCTGTATTCAAGATCCGCTGTCGTCCCATTGATCTACGGCAAACGCCTGTATGACGCAGGAGATGTTGTAAAACACGTCTATTTTCCGGAATCAGGGATCATCTCACTCTTATCAAGCGTCGGAAACGATTCTTATACCGAGGTTGGCATTATCGGTAATGAGGGCGTCGCCGGGGTGTCAGCTTTTCTTGGCCTCGACACCTCAGCAAACGTTGCGGTCGTCCAGGGAGCAGGAACAGCCAGAAGAATGGGGGTCCGAGATTTTCGACAGTCGTGCGGGGAATCTCCCAAACTCACCCGTCAAATAAACCTGTTTATCAACTCCCTGATGGCCCAGATCTCACAGGCGGCGGCGTGTAATCGCTTCCATCCGATTGAAGCCCGCCTTGCCCGTTGGCTGCTAATGACACAGGACCGTATGCACGAGGATGAATTTCAGGTGACTCAGGAGTTCCTATCGAATATGCTCGGAGTAAGGCGTGAGGGTGTGAACAAAGCCGCGGGCAACTTGCAGCGTCGCGGCCTTATTAGTCACAGCCGCGGGGTTGTAAGAGTGCACAAACGCAAAGAGCTTGAAGCGGCTGCCTGCGCGTGCTACGAAATAATAAAAAAGACGTACAAGGAAGCGATCCGTTAGCCTCCAGTTCTCAGCCAAACGCCGAAGGGCCAGACACATCTAGCGAAAGGTGCCGGCAGCTAAGCCTCGATCTTCTCAACTATCGCCCGCGCGAACTCGTTCGTTTTGGCTGTGCCGCCAAGGTCGCGAGTGAGAGCTTTTCCTTCCGCAAACACTTCAAGCATGGCTGTTTCGGCACGCTGGGCCGCGTCCATTTCACCTATGTGCCGAAGCATCATGATCCCCGACATTAAGATCGCTGTCGGGTTTGCGATTCCCTGGCCTGCGATGTCGGGCGCCGACCCGTGTACCGCCTCAAAAACGGCACCTTGCTCGCCTATGTTCGCACCCGGAGCAAGCCCCAGCCCGCCGATTAGGCCCGCGCACAGATCGGAAACGATATCGCCGTAAAGATTCTCCATCACTAATACATCGAACTGTTCCGGCCGCAGTACAAGCTGCATACAGCAGTTGTCGATTATCTTGTCGTCCGATTCTATATCCGGATAACCCGCTGCGACTTTGTAAAAACACTCGAGAAACAGTCCGTCCGACAGCTTCATGATGTTAGCTTTATGAACCGCCGTGACCTTTTTCCGGCCCTCGATCGTCGCATGTTCAAAGGCGTACCGCGCTATTCGGGTCGATGCCTTTTCGGTGATAATCTTCAGGCTTTCTACGACACCGGGCACAACTATATGTTCGAGCCCGGAGTACAAGCCCTCCGTGTTCTCCCGAATTATCACCAGGTCAAGGCCCGGGTTTCGGCATTCGATATTGGGCAGTGCCTTTATTGGACGAACATTCGCATAGAGATCAAGAGCCTTGCGCAGGCCGACGTTTACCGAAGTAAACCCCTTCCCGATCGGCGTCATTTGAGGCCCTTTCAATGCTACTTTGTTGCGTTTGATCGATTCAATCGTCGATTCGGGTAGCGTTGTGCCGTATTTTTCCTGCGCCTGGGCGCCGAGAATGTGGTTTTCCCATTCGATATCGACGCCCGTTGCTTCGATTATGCGAACGGTCGCCGCGACTATTTCGGGGCCGATGCCATCGCCGGGAATCAAGGTAATTGTGTGTTTTGCCATATCAGAACTTTCCATTCAGGAAACGGTAAATAGCTATATTGTAGGCACTCCGTATGACTTATGAAAGTCGGCGGGCAGATAGGTCTGGCAAGACTATTTGAAGTTAGTTACAACAACTGCGTCACGGGTCACGCGGCTGCGCGAACAAATAAGGCCAAAGTCCTCAGACCAGTCGCAGTAGCTGGGTATCCCGTCAGCGATAAACTTTGTGATCTGATAGGGTTGACTTCCGTCAATGGGCTGTGCCCATAAATTTGCAACGCCATTCTCGGTTTTGATGTAAGATATCGCCTTGCCGTCCGGGGTCCAGCGAACCGGGGAAACGGCGGGAAGGTCAAACAACCTGACTATCGGACCTCCATTTATCGAAACGATAGCGATCATCCATTTAGAATTAGGCGTCGGCTTATGCGTAAATGCCACGAGCCTGCTGTCGGGCGAAACATTTGCCTGCTGTGACGGAACCGGCGCGAGTTGAAGAGGTTCACCGCCCTCAAAGGGTATTCGAAAGATCGCTGACGACTCCGGCTGAGTGTACATCGGTGTGTTTTCGTAGATCACCCATTTCATATCGGGTGATACGACCGGAAACTGCTCGCCCGAACCGGCCACCAATCGAAAAGCATTTCGGCCGTCCAGATCCGAGCGCCAAACATTGTAGACGGCTTCATCCAGCCTATTTGAAACGAAAACAAGGTGCTTATTATCTGCGGCCGCATAGGGCATCTCATTTCTTCCACTATTTTCGGTGATCTGTTTTGCTGCGCTTCCATCCCGATTTATTATCCAAATGTCACGGTTTCCGCCGCTGTCCGAGCCGAATACGATTCTGCCGTCAGGGGTCCATCTGATCAGTCGAAAAAAGTGATGTCTTTCCTTAGTAATAGGATAAGGCTCGTCAGTTCCGCTAAGGCCCGCGTACCAGATCTCGGTTTGGTGGCTGTAATTCTCAGCAGCCACGCTTTTGCCGTCCGCGGTGATACTAACTGTACGAAAGCCACTGGTATCGCCAGTCGAGAGACGAATCGGGTCGCCGGTAGGAAATGGGACGTAAAACAAATGATTGTGAACCATCTCCTCCTTTCTCATAGCCGCGATCAGGCCGGAACCATCCGGCAGCCACTCGAAGCTCTCCCAGCTAGCCCATTTTTCATTTGGCATCAGCGGTTTCATCTCGCCGGTAGCAATATCAACCGCCATCAAGTGTTGTGAATTCTTTTCCGTCCGAAAATAAACCGCGGCGACTATCGTTTTCCCATCAGGTGACCACGCAACACCGTTCCGTGAAAAATGATCGGGGTGATCAAGTGTCGATAGTACTATTTCGTCAGTGCCATCGGCTTTTGCGGTCATTAATGATGTCGTTTTACTCACATCATCGCGTCTATAAAAGGCAAACCGGCTTCCGTCGGGGGCAAAGCTGATACGCCCATCGACGTGCTCCATGATTTTGACCGGTTCGCCGCCAAGTATCGGGATCTTGTAAAGGGTATTGGGCGTGTCTCGCCGTGATTTAACGAAGTAAATGTGGCTTCCGCTAGGAGTGAATGTAATGCTCAGGTAAATGAAATCTTCGGGCTCGACAAGTTGGACATTGCTATTCGTCGCGAGATGCGTGAGCGTCAAACCCCGCTTTCCATCATTGACGATATTGTGCGCCAAGTATTCGCCGTTAGGTGAGATCGAGAAGAATGGACTCTTTTCCGTGCCCTGGATACGTGTCGTTGTCATCGTTCTTTTGTCCCTAGGGTCCATCCATCTATTTGCGATGTAACCAGTCGTCAACAGAACAACTACAAGGCCGAATAGAGCCAAGAATACCCAATCCTTTCCCTTTTTCTCGTGGCTTACCGGATCGAAGATCGGAGAGACTGCCTCTTTTAGTTCCGCCGCTCTTAGCCCATTCGTATTTTGATCTGCCCTGATATCTCCTGATAGCCGATAGCCCCGTTTCGGGAAAGTGTCGATGGAGATGGACGCGACACCATTTGACGCCAACAGTTTCCGTATTGCCGATATATTAACGACCAGATTCGCTTCTTCGACAAACGAATCGGGCCACACAGCTTCGATCAGTTCATCTTTACTGATCACGTGGTTTGGCCGTTCGAGTAGGTATACAAGTATCCCAAGCGCCTTGGGTGCCAAATGCACAGGCTCACCCTTGCGAAACAACACTCCCTGGGCGGTATCGAGAGTGTAGCTGCCAAACTCGTATAAAACCCTGCCATTTCGGTTCATTTCCATATCGGTACCGTAAGGAGGAAGCGATTTAGAAAAAATTAAGATTTTCTTTAGGACTTAAATTCCCCATAAGAACAGAATCGCCACGTTCCACTTCGAACCTGAGTGTGGGGAAACCAGCAAGGATCAAAATCCTGGATCTCAAACTGTTGGGTATCAGATTGAAATTAACTCAGGTTCGATCTTTTTTCAACCATTTTTCGGGAACCGTTCGTTTGAGTACGACTCGCAAGCCCACGGCGGCCCGTTTAATTCAAACTAGGAGAAAACAATGAAAAGCAGAAACCTATGGTTAATATTGGTTATCGCGATAGTTGCGTCCGCGGGCGTGTTCGGCCAGGGAAATGGTAATGGGAACGGTGGCGGAGGTGGAGGCGGAAATAATTCACCGAGTGTCTCGAACCCTTTAGTACGAGCTTCGTTCGTCTACTGCGGCGGCAATGCAAACTGCGAATTATCCAACCGTGTGCGTCAGGACACAAATGCCGAGTATGTTCACGGGGTCGACGGTGTCAAAGCTGAGTTTAATCTGGTCAGTGGGACGCGGGACCTGACGATCGGCCTGATAACATCGCAACGCTCGCTCACGTTCGATCTTAGCGTAGTGGTAAATCAGGTCGGCGTGATGCCGGCTTGGCTATCTTCGCCCGTTAGGTCGGTAAAACCGTACTTTGGGGTACTCGGTGCTTACTACGCTAAAGAGAATTGCCCTGCGACTTCCTCTGAGTGCCACTACCAGGCCCGAATGAATGCCGGAAACTGGAAGGTCTCGGGTGACAATTCGACCTACGCTCTATTCTGGAACCCGGGTGCAACCGGCCGCCCGGTAAATTCACCGGACACGACGTCCTACGTCAATGTCCATTACATCCGAAATGACGGAATCAGCGAGGTGTTCATCGTTACGCCGATCCTGACCGGTGCCGGCTACGCCCTCGCCGGAATGGAACAGGTTGATAAGAAGAAGGTCAATGCGGCGGGACAATACCATATGCCGTTCACGCTGACCGTCCGGCCAAAATGACACAGTGGGTTATTTGGTATAACACCAAATCGAATAAGAAAAAGGGGCAAACAGGGGGTTTGCCCTGTTTCCCTTCCATTAGGCTCCATTTCGACCCCGATGTAATCGCCGTGGACTTTCGTAATCGATGCGGGCAATTATCTGAAATTGCGGATCAGCATAACGTCGCGGGACTTGTGAAATCGGGAAACCAATATGCGGCCGTCATGTGACCAATCGAAGTTACGGATGGTTTCGGATTTGAAATTCGTTTCCTGTCTCGGCAGCCCGCCTTCGATCGGCTGTGTCCAAATGTTCGACGTGTCGCCCTCGGTCTTGATATAGGAGATACCCTTTCCGTCAGGCGTCCAGTCGAGCCGGTTTCCGGTTGGCGCATCGAGGACCTTTAAGGGGTAGGCGCCGTCGATCGAAAAAATCGCGGCTTTGGGACTAGCTTTCTCGTCTGATTTGATCCAGCAAATCACAAACTTTCCGTCGGGCGAAACGTCCGCCTGATAGGCAGGCAGTTCCGTGAACAACACTGGCGTGCCTCCGTCAACCGGGACCTTCCAGACGCGGCGCTCCATGGGAGGGCCGTCCATCTTCCCCGACGTATAAAACACCCATTTTCCATCCGGCGTGAGTGATGGCTGCCAGGCCCCGGAGCCGTTCGTCAATCGAACCTGTTCAGAGCCGTCGGGATTCATGCGCCACAGCTCGAAGAGCCCGTTGTTATCCCTAAAGGCAGCAAAAACAACGTAGCGGCCGTCAGCCGTTGCCACGGGCATCACGTTTGCGTCGGGCCCATCGGTTAACTGCCGATCGCCGCTGCCGTCCAATTCCATGCGCCATACGTCACGATTCTTACCTGCGTCAGAGCCGAATATGAACCCGCCGTCTGGCGTCCACCGCACCCATTGGAATTTATGGTGCTTGCCCGACCTCACGGGAGAAGACTGATCAGGTGCTTCGGCGGGAACGACCCAAACGCTGGTGTTGTCCTTGAACTGTCCGGCCATGATCGTCGTACTGTCCTCGGTGACACCGACGCTCCCATAGTTCTCTAAGTCGTTAGTTAGCCTGACCGGCTCTCCGGCCGGATAAGGAACCAGCCATACATGGGTGGTCGAGGTTGGCCCCTCAAACATCCCCGCGACAAGGCCGCTGCCATCCCGCAGCCATTCGATGCCGTCAAATCCCGAAAATCGCTTTTCGGTCAGGGGAATTTCCGCGCCGCTGTCCGTGCGGACACCGACGATCTGAGATTTGGGATTGTTGCCACGCGTTCCGGCACCCACCGCGATCAAATTACCGTCGGGGGACCATGAAATGTCCCGTCCCGCGTAATATTCCGGCGGTGTGCGCCTCGCGATCTCAACCTCATTACTCCCATCTGCCGCAACCGTCACCAAGGAATAGACGTCGCCAGGCAGCTTTCGAACGAAACAAAAGCGCGACCCATCAGGCGAGAAACTTATCCGCATGCCGACACCGTCAAGTATTTTGGTCACATTGCCGCCCAGGATCGGAATCTTGTACAGAGTGCTGAATTCAGCGCCAGACTTTATGAAATACAGATGATTATTGTCCGGCGAAAAGGTCATCCCGTAGTAAAGAGCTTCGTCCGGAGGCAAGAGCTGAACACTGCTCCCACTGCTGATGTGGGTCATCATTAGCGTGCGCTTGCCGCTCTTGGACACCGCGTGTGCCAAATATTCGCCGTTTGGCGAAAGGGCAATTGATGAGCTTTGCTCTGTACCCGGAACGCGGGTGATCGTGGGCGTGGTCCGATCCAGCCATCCGGACCAACTGCGCCAAGCCAAGGCTCCCCCGGCGATCGCAACTAAAAGTGCGAGGCCGACCGCTATCCAGCGGGACGCACGACCGGTTCGAGGGGTCTCTCGAACCGTTGGCGAGCTCTGATCCCCCTGCTCGGCCTTTAATTCAAAACCGTTCTGCCGTTGAGAAATATTCGAATCGGGTTCGACCACCCGAACATCGGCCGTAAACCGATAGCCTATCTTTGGAAAGGTTTCGATCGAAAGCGAGTGCCCGTTCGACTCGGCAAGCAGCTTCCTGAGCTGGGATACATGCACCGTCAGGTTCGCTTCTTCAACAAACGCCCCCGGCCAGATGCCCTCCATTAGCTGATCCTTGCTGATCACCTCGTTGCCGCGCTCGACAAAAAGCTGAAGCAACTCCAGTGTTTTTGGCTTTAGCCTTATTTCAACACCGTCGCGCGTCAGCGTCCGCTGTCCCGTATCAAGCTGAAAAGGGCCGAATTCATAAACGCGAACTCCGTTTTCTTTGTTTTCGAGAGAGTTATGAGAGGCATTTATCGCCATTGGTTACAACGATCTTCCCCGATTTAGGAAAAATTTAGGTTTTATTAGGGACTTTCAAGGTCATACAGGACAGAATCGCCACGTTCAAGGTCGAATCGGAGTACTGGGAACCCGGACGGAATCAGGATCCCTGAATTTCAAACTGTTCGGTATCCGATAGAAATTAACTCAGGTTTGATCTTTTTTCAACTATTTTCTACCCGGAACGGATCCTTACTCCCGAGTCTGAGATCGTCGCCGGCAATTTTAGATAACAAAAGGAGACAAAAATGTATAGAAAAACTTTTTGGTTAGTGTTGGTGATCGCGGTCTTCGCATCGATCGGCACATATGGCCAGGGCAATGGAAACGGTAACGGCGGAGGCGGAGGCGGAGGTGGCGGCACTTCGAACCCACGGGTACGAACGTCGTTCGTATATTGTGGAAGTGACGAAAACTGCAAGGCCGCAAACCGGGTCCGGCAGGACACAAGCGCCGAGTATGTTCACGGAGTAAATGGTGTCAGCGCTGAGTTCAACCTCGGCAGCGGAAGCCGCGATCTCACGGTCAACCTTTTAACCGCTCAACGATATGTGCAGCTTGACTTCAGCGTATTGGTCAATCCGGGTACAGTTACGCCGGCATGGTGGTCGTCTGCACCTACGCAAACGGTCAAAGCATTTTTCAATGTGCTGGGAGCCTATTATGCGAAAGAGACCTGTCCTGCCGCTTCTGCGGAATGTCATTACACAACGCGGATGAACCTGGGCCAATGGAAAGTTTCCGGCGACCAGGCGACCTATGCCGTCCTTTGGAACCCGCTGGCAACTACACGGCCCGTCAATTCTCCAGATACAACGTCCTATGTCAATGTCCACTACATTCGAAATGACGGAACCAGCGAGGTATTTATCATTACGCCGATCCTCACCGGAGCCGGCTACGCTCTTGCCGGATTGGAGCAAACTAATAAGAAGAACGTCAGAGGAGCAGGACAATACAACATGCCGTTCACGCTCACAGTTAGGCCTTTGTAGCCCAAATGCGTCGAAAGTCTTGACTCCCATAACTAGGCGGTGCCCCGGCTCCGCCTTTTTCCTGCGCCAGATCGGGCGTTTCCGCGAACACCCGCCTTTCGTCTAAAATGACAATAACGGCCGCGTTCGTGCGGGGCCGCCTGGGGTCGAGGACGTGGGTCGAACATCGGACATAGTGATAGTAGGCGGCGGAGTGATCGGGCTCACCCTCGCGAGGGAACTTCGCAAACGAGGTGGCGGGCGGATTGCGATCGTGGAACGCGGAAAGCCGGGCCAGGAGGCCTCGCACGCTGCGGCCGGAATGCTCTCTCCGACGGTCGATACTGTAGAGCCGACGTCTATTTACGACTTGTGCGTGCGTTCACGGGAAATGTTCCCTGATCTGGCCGCCGAATTGCTCGAAGAGACGGGGATTGACATAGAATTCGACAGAAGTGGGACTTTGCTTGCAGCCTTTGTGGACAAGGATGCCGAATATATCCGTTCCTTGTTCGTTCGCCAACGCGAGATGGGCTTCAGTGTTCACCATCTTTCTCGTGCGGAGACCCTCGCGGCTGAACCTAGGATCGCCAAAGCGGTCCGTGAAAGCCTTTTTTACCCGCGCGACTGGCAGGTCGAGAATCGGAAACTCCTTACCGCTCTCGAAAAAAGCATTAAGTCGATGGGCGTGAGCGTGATTGAAAATGCTTCCGTAAGTGCGCTGGTCGTCGAAAACGGCCGCATCACGGGCGTTGAAATTGATGGCGGCCTGTTTTCGGCAAAAGTCGTGATATTGGCAACAGGAGCGTGGACGAGCCTCATCAAAATGGGGTCGGTTTCGCTTGGTGTTGCGGTCGAGCCGGTCAGGGGCCAGATGATAAGCTATGCACGGAGGGCACGGGAGTTTCGCCGCGTGATTTACACCCCCCGGGGCTATCTTGTTCCTCGAATTGACGGCCGCATCCTGGTCGGCGCCACCGTGGAAAACGTTGGATACGACGCGGGCCTGACCGAGTCCGGGGTTTCGGGGCTTGCGGAATGCGCCGCCGAGATCGCGCCGCATTTGACGGGCGAACCTATCGCTGAACACTGGGCCGGACTGCGGCCTTTCGCGAATGGTGGACGTCCGTTGATCGGTCCGATCCCTGGCGTGGACGGAGCGTATTTGGCAACCGGGCATTATCGCAACGGTATCCTGCTGGCACCGATCACTGCTAAAATGATCGCCGACAAGATCATTGACGGTGCGACTTCCGAGTACTTCGAGCTCTTCGGACTGGCCCAAAGCGGTTCCAAAAGTTCGAACGCGCTGGCATGAAGAGAAAAATCTGTATGAGGTTCGTTCCTTTTTTTCTAATTCTCCTGCTTGTTATAGGTGTCGCGGCCCAGTCGCGGCGAGCCCCACAGCAGCAGTCCGCCGCGCCTGAGGAAGGTGTTCCGACCGCTAAGCAGATGTTTGAGGAAGCCAACTCGTACAGCCGGCACAAGTTTGCTGAGTACGAACGTAAGAAGATACGGTTCACCGAAAAACTGCGGCTAAATACCGAAAAGGAAAAAAAGCAACTGGCTGCCAAGTACGCCGCCACGATCTTGTCCCGATCCGCCATCGCCGCCGATGACCACTATTATCTCGGCCTGCTTCATTGGATCGCAGAAAATCTAGATGGCGCCGAGGCCGCCTTTCGAAATTTCCTCTCGTCGAAAGATCCGATTCCTGAGCGTGCCCAGAGTGCCAGGGCGACGATAGCGGTCGTAGCCGCGAAGAAGGGCCGGTTTGAAGAGTGGCTGGCTATTATCGGCGAGTACCGGAAGAATACGCCGGTACGCGCGAGCGATCTGTTGAGGATGGAGGTAGAACTCGCAAAGGCATATACAGCCGCGAATTCGTTCGAAAAAGCAATCCCCCACGCGGCCGAGGCCTACCGGATCGCAAAAACCATCGTTACCGAATCAGGAATTACACAGCGGGGCCTTGACGAGACACTCGATACCGGTATGGTCCTATTTGAGGCATACAGGGCGGCCGGCAACCGCGAACAAGCCGATGCGACGTTGCACGACCTGCGAAGAACGGCTTCGTCCATTGGTTCGACCAGTTTGTTCGTCTATGCGGCGGATAAGTTGATGGTCCATCTTATCGAAACCGGTCGAAAGGCCCTGTGGATGGACACGTTCCTCACGGTATTGATCGAGGCAGGCCGGGACCTTCCGTCAAAATCATCACGGGACGAAGCAATACGGTTGATAAAACGCAGGGAGAACCAATACAAGCTGCTGGGTGAGCCGGCACCGGAACTTTTGGGCGTCGACCAATGGTTTCCCGGAAAATCATCGTCTCTGAAGGATCTCCGCGGCAAGGTAGTGCTTCTGGATTTTTGGGCGACGTGGTGCGGTCCGTGTTACGACGCCTTTCCCTCGCTTGCTGAGTGGCATCGTGACTATTCCGACTCGGGGCTCGTCATCCTCGGTGTAACCCGCTATTACGGAAACGGAGAGGGCTTCACGCTCGACGAACCGGGCGAGATCGCGTTTCTTAAGCGATTCAAGGAAAAACACTCGCTTCCATACGACTTTGTGGTGACAAGAGACCAGTTAACCCAGCAAACATATACAGCCACGGCGCTTCCGACCGCCGTTCTGATCGATCGAAAAGGGGTGATACGCTATGTTGAAAGCGGGACCAACCCAACCCGGATCGAAGAACTTCGACTTGCAATGATAAAGCTTCTTGCGGAAAACTGATCGCGATGGGGAAGAAAGCGGCCGTCAGGAAAACAAAGACCCAGAACTTTTATGATCGGATCGCCGAGGTGCACAACCTTGCGCTTAAGGTGAATGGATACCGCGCATCGGTAGCGAAGTTCCTTCGCTCGCTCGATCTCAATATCGGGCCTAATTCATTTGTGCTTGACGCTGGAAGCGGAACGGGTATAGTCACGCTTGGCTTTCAGGATGCGGGGTTTTCGCCCCGACACATGGTCGCTCTCGATCTTTCAGGCAACTCACTTGAGATCGCTCGTCAACAATTCCGTAAAGAGGGACCGGTCGAGACCGATAGCATTTCCCCGGTGCAGGCAAACATCCTTACGATGCCCTTCGCCGATGAGACCTTCGATCTAGTTGTGAGCTGCGGAGTACTGGAATATGTTTCGCTTGAAGATGGGCTTTGCGAATTGTCGCGAGTTCTGAAGCCGGGCGGCAATCTGGTCTTTATTCCGGTAAAACCGTCGCTCGTCGGTTCGGTACTTGAGTTTCTCTATAAATTTAAGATACATCCGGTCGAAGAAGTTCGACGCGTCTCGCAGAATCATTTTAAGCTGGTCGGCAACCACAAATTTCCTTTGTCCGAGCCTATTGGCTGGTCAAAGTCGATCTTCCTTCTTGAGAAAAAGGCGGACCGTAAGTAGACCCGTGAAACCTCCTGTCTCGCCTGGACCAGAAGCTCGCCCGTGAATCCAAGTGGAGAATTCCCAAACAAATGTTAGCGGCTCACCTCTTCCCATGATCATTGGGCATCGAGGTGCGAGCGCCCATGCGCCCGAAAACACGATCGCCGCCTTCGAACTCGCCCTTAACGGCGGTGCTGACGGTCTGGAGTTTGATGTAAGGCTTGCTCGAGATGGGGTACCGGTGGTTTTTCACGATGAGACTTTGGATCGCATGGGCGGAATTGCCGCGTCTGTTGAGAGTCTTACATCAGCAGAGCTCGCATCGATCGACGTAGGCAAGTTGTTTCGGAACAAAAACCAAAATAGGACGGCAGACGCTCGACCTGAAACAGTACCTACGCTTGCAGGCACGCTTGAGCGGTTTGAAAATTTTCCCGGAGAGTTGTTTATCGAACTGAAATGCACCGATGCAGACGCCGAAAGACTGACCGACGCGGTCTGTGAGGTCGTGAAGCTCAGTTCGTTGCTGCCGCAGGTGATAATCAAAAGCTTCAAGCTGGCTGTTATTCCACGCGTTCGGTCTCAGCTCGCATCCGTCCGCACGGCTGCGCTCTTTGCACCAAAGATCATGACGATCCTGAGAAAAGAGAAGCACTTGGTAACATTGGCCAAGGAGTTTGGAGCGGACGAACTTTCGATGCACTACTCACTCGCGACTCGGAAACTGTGCGACAGGGCCGCAGCACACGGCATGCCTGTGCATGTATGGACAGTTAACAATCCGCGATGGGTGAAACGGGCGTATCGCCTTGGGATTCGGTCCCTGATCACCGACGACCCGGCGGCATTAGTTGCTCGCCGGGCCGCACTTTTCCCGGAAAATAGAAGTTAGATTGCAGAACACTGTGCCCTGATCAGCACGACACTTGACCGTGCCGATGCCCTTAGCGTGAAGTCAACGGGCTGTCCCGGATTCGGGATGGTGAACGTCGTCGTCACCGGGTTGAACGTTCCGAACGGGAACGACGGTATCGTCACGTTCGCGTTGATCGCACTGGCCATAGATCAGCCCCATGTATTCCGACATATAGTTGCGGTGGTACCAGGGCGGACGGAAGGTGTCTTCCATCACGAGCCAGCGGTCAGGGAAGATGACGAAATCACAGTTCGCTACACCCGGTTCACTGCTCGGAC
>JBGSYT010000074.1:0-3698 GCA_041750855.1 Pyrinomonadaceae bacterium
TCGCCCGATGGCAATTTCGTGTATTACCTATTTAGCGATCGTACGAAGGGAATGTCACTTTATCAGGTTTCTTCACTTGGCGGCAGACCCAGGAAGTTATTGGAGGAATGCGACAGTTCAGTAGCCATTTCGCCTGATGGCACTAAGATCGCTTACGTAAAGTATGAAGACCAATCAAAATCAAGCATTTTCATTGCAAATTCCGATGGCAGCGACGAGCGGCGGTTAGCCTCACTTGAAAATACTAAATGGTTTACGGGCCACGGGCCGTCATGGTCGCCGGACGGGAAGACGATCGCTGTAACCGCGGGCATATTGGAGAATGGTGTCGAGGCGATGCGGCTGCTCGGTCTAAACGTGGAGTCGGGCTCGGTGAGGGAACTTAGTGACAAACGCTGGACGGGCGCCGGTCGTGTTGTCTGGGTTCCGGACGGCACTTCTCTTATATTGACTGCCGCCGAACGTGCGGATGAATTAGGAATGCAGGCCTGGCGTGTCTCGCATAGTTCCGGGGAGGCAACCCGTATCACCAGCGATGTTCACGGCCATGACGATACGAGTCTCGGCATTACAGCCGACGGGGAAACGCTCCTATTGGTCACGCGGCAAAACTTTTCACGTATTGAGAGCATACCGGCCTCAGGCGTTACCAGTCGACCGGTAAGGCTTACCTCGTCGGACTCTAATCAAGAAGGGTTTTACGGGTTCGATCTATTTAAAGACGGCCGAATAGTATTTTGGTCCTTTCAGGATGGAAAGTCTGATCTTTGGGTGATGAACGCTGACGGAGGTGGGCGGCGACGCCTCACCTCGGATGCATTCTGGGAAGGTGATCCCGTCGTTTCGTCTGATGGCCGGTACGTTGTTTTCAGGTCCAACAGGCCGGAAGGCCAGGCGGTGTCGCGGCTCTGGCGAATCGACAGCGACGGCGGGAATGCCGTCCAGCTCGCGACGAGGGCCGATTCAGCGCCAGAGATTTCGACAGACGGAAAGTCGGTGGTATTTTCCGCGTGGAATGAAGCTGAAAATATGCCGTCGCTTTGGAAAGTTGGGATCGATGGCGGCGATCCCGTCCGGGTATCGCATCTTCCGATCGGGCAAACTATCTATTCCCCTGATGGCCGTTGGGCCGGCGGTTATAGTCTGGACGAAACGGCAAACCGGTGGCGATACGGCGTCGTGCCCGCATCGGGGGGACTTCCGGTGAGACAGTTTGATTTTCCCTCCTTCCAATATCAGTTGGTACGTTGGACGCCGGACAGCCGCAGTCTGAGCCACATCGGAACGCCGCCCGACCCCTCGAACATATGGCTGCAAGATAAAGAAGGTGGGGAGCCGAGAAAACTTACAGACTTCACCACAAATTACATCTTCCGGCACGAGTGGTCGCCTGACGGGAAGTCGCTCATATTAGCACGCGGTCGTCCAGCGTTCGATGTTGTCCTTCTCAAGGACGAGCGTTAGCAATCGGCAGGCAAGTAATAATAAACCTCAAACCCGCCCGAATGTGAAGGGAACAATTACGGCAACAACATAATGAAAAACGAGAACGTTGAGTTTATCGAATTGACAGAAGATGTCTCGGCGTCGCCGCTGTGGAACCGTGACCTGGCACCAACGAGAATCGAGCAGCGGACTTGGTCGACGTGGAACATCGCGGCGTTGTGGATTGGGATGAGCGTCGTGATCACGACGTACATGCTCGGCGGTGGATTTGTTGCGCAGGGAATGACGTGGTGGCAGGCGATGCTGACGATCTTGCTCGGCAACTGCATTGTGCTGATCCCGATGGTTCTGAATGCACACGCCGGAACGAAATACGGTATCTCGTTTCCGGTGTTGCTACGGGCTTCGTTCGGCACAAGAGGGGCGAACATTCCCGCGATGCTCCGTGCGGTCGTGGCGTGCGGATGGTTCGGTATTCAAACGTGGATCGGCGGCACTGCGATCGACGCTTTGCTGACCGCTGTCTGGAGCGGTTGGGCCGGCATCGACGCGATGATCGCGGGAAATCCGCTGCACACGTGGATCTCTTTCTTTTTATTCTGGGGAATTCAAGTTGTCATAATCCTTCGCGGCATCGAGGGCATCAAGCACCTTGAATCCTGGGCAGCACCGCTACTTTTGGTAGGCGGGTTGGTGTTACTGATCTGGGCATCGTCGGCGGCGGGTGGATTGGGAAATGTGCTGGCCGGAACCTCGGCATTGCAGGCAACGCGGGCAGACTTCTGGGCGATCTTCCCCGCAGCATTGACGGCTTCGGTCGGCTATTGGGCGACGCTTAGCTTGAACATTCCGGACTTTACGCGATATGCAAGATCGCAGCGTTCTCAGATGCTTGGTCAGGCTTTGGGATTGCCGCTTACTATGACGGCGTTCGCGTTTATCGGTGTCGCCGTGACGAGTGCGACCGTGATCATCTACGGCGAGGCGATCGCCGATCCTGTTCAGTTGATCAAGAAATTCGACAGTACGCTGGTCATCTTGTTCGCGATGATCGTCATATTCGTGGCCCAGCTCTCGACCAATATGGCAGCGAACGTCGTTTCGCCATCGAACGATTTTTCGAATCTCAATCCGAAGCGGATCTCATATGTCACCGGCGGATTAATCACGGCGGTCATCGGTATATTGATGATGCCGTGGCAATTGATGTCTTCGATGGGAGCGTATATTTTCACTTGGCTGATCGGGTATTCGGGCTTGATGGGAGCGATCGGCGGGATACTGATCTGCGATTATTGGCTCATCAGAAAGCGCAGGATCGTGCTTGCCGAGCTGTATAAAACAGACGGCATTTACACATATTCAAATGGTTTCAATTGGCCGGCGATCGTTGCTTTATCCGTTGCGATCGCCCCGGTCGTGCCCGGCTTCCTGCGCGCCGCAACGACGCCGGGCGGCCAGGTCGCCGACCCAAACATGTTCGACACCCTTTACACTTACGCATGGTTCGTTACTTTCGGAATAGCGTTTTTGTTGTATTATCTTTTAACCGCAAGCCGAACTAAGAGATGAGTTCATATGATCGCGAAGTTCGAATGGTAGGTACTTTGATCTAGGAGCGTGACAATTTTTATGGACGCAACAAAAGAGCGGCCGGATATTAACCCGTCGAAGATTTTAGAGATCGGCTTGGGATTCATGGCATCAAAAACACTTCTGACAGCAGTAAAGTTAGGTGTTTTCTCGTTCCTTGCCAATGGTGAACGGTCCGGAAGCGACATTCAGTCTAATTTCGCCCTAAATGAGCGCTGCCTTTACGACTTTCTTGATACGCTCGTTTCGTTAGGATTTTTGGACCGCGATGGTCTAAAGGAAACAGCCGTTTATCGAAACTCGCCTGAGGCCGATCTGTTTCTTGATAAAAAGAAAGCGACCTATGTCGGCGGCATTCTAGAAATGGCAAATAATCGGCTCTTTCGATTTTGGGCCGATCTTGAGGACGCCCTTAAGACCGGAAGGCCGCAAAATGAAGTGAAGTCCGGCGAACAGCCTATTTTTGAAATGCTCTACTCCGACCCCGACAAGTTGCGCGAATTTGTGATGGCAATGGGCGGCATTCAGATGGGCAACTTTGCTAAGTTCGCGAATGAGTTTGATTTTTCGGATTACAAGACCCATTGCGACGTTGGCGGGTCGGGCGGCCACCTTTCCATTCAGATCGCCCTCAATAATCCCCATTTGAAATGTACGTC
>JBGSYT010000075.1:0-6319 GCA_041750855.1 Pyrinomonadaceae bacterium
ATCTATCAGATAACAAAGGACCAGTCTCTTGTGCAGCAGCTTATCGATGCACAGCAGATATCTGCAGAAGAAGCTGAAACACACACTCTCAAGAACGTGATCCTTCAGGCACTCGGGGCACAAAACGAGATCTATCCTGTCTCGGCTCGTCTAACTCCTTGTGCGGGAGACGTTGTTCTCGTCTGTAGCGACGGACTTTCAAACAAGGTTAGCGCGGCAATAATGCAGCAGATAGTTATTGATAACATGGACAGTCTGCAGAATGCATGTGCGGAACTCGTGAAGATAGCTAATGAAAATGGCGGTGAAGATAATATTACGGTCGTGTTAGCTCGATTGACCGGCGATAACCTTGCTGCCCCTGACGGTGAAGAGGTTCAGCTCGAAGTTATCGATATGGGAAACATCCATGACACCGCTGATCAGGACACAGCTGAAATGGTTTGATCTAGTCCTGCTTCCAGCCCGGTAGTTCCTTTTGAACCTTTTGAACGTAGATCGAAGCTCCTTCGATCCGAACCACTTCGACCTTTTCGCCCGCGATCAACGAACTTTCACCATCGATGGGATATGCTGTCCATTCTGATCCGTAAACACGCACCGCCGCAGCATTCAGCGATCCCTTGCTCGGCTCCGTGACTGTGCCGATCTTTCCCGGAAGTGCCTCGAGACCCATCTTCTTTTCGCTCTCCTCAGTCGAAAGAAACCGGTTTGAAAAGATAGATCTTGAAAGAATCGTGCAGGCAATTGATACGATAGCAAATGCTGCGAACTGCCATACGAATCCAAAGCCCAAAAGCCCGACAAAAGCCGCTGCTAGAGCTCCGACACCGAACCAAAAAAGGAAGAAACCGAGCGTGAAGATCTCCGCCACCAAAAGGCCGATACCGAGAACGAGCCAAAAGATCCAAACAAATTGGTCCATAATTGAAATTAGTTTCCGCCGAAATCATAACATAGCCGAACCTCAGCGTTTCACGAAATCGCCTCTGGAACGAACTTTCGATTCTTTTCGGGTTTCGGCAAGTGTGCTAATCTCAAACTCGTGCTGGGGTGGCGGAATTGGTAGACGCCCAGGACTTAAAATCCTGTGCCTTTAGGGGCGTACGGGTTCGATTCCCGTCCCCAGTACCACACTAATCTATTTATTCGTACCTATTTAAGGACTCGCCCGAAATCGGGTGGGTTCTTTCGTTTTATCGTACTCGCGTTTAAGGGGAAAACGGTTACAGACTCTCTATACCGTTGTCCCACAGCAGAATGATTTGACATTTATTATAATTAGAATTATTCTAATCGGCAGATTTACCAGAAAATAAAATGAAAGAGATAGGAAGTTTAGGAATTACTAAACAGCGGCAAGCTGTCTTGCAGGTGATCCGCGATGCGGATGCTCATCTGACGGCTAACGAGGTGTTCGATGGCGCGCGAATGGTGCTGCCGGGGATCTCTTTTGCGACTGTCTATAATTCGCTGCGTTATTTGAAGCAGGAAGGCTTGATCGGCGAGGTGAGCTTTGGCAACGATGCTGCTCGATACGACCGCAACCTGACGCGACACGATCATGCGATCTGCCGCGACTGCGGAAAGCTGGTCGATCTTGAACTGAATATTCCTGATGCGCTGATAAAGGAAGCCGCCAGGATCTCTAAGTTCACTGCCGAATCGGTCGAGATGACGCTGCGTGGCTTGTGCCCCGACTGCAACGTATGAAGGTCAAATTAACTGTTCTAAAAATAAACTGAAACGATAGGGAGCCAAATATGGGAGAAAACGGAAACGGCAACGGGTCAGGAAAATGCCCGTTCACAAGCGGTGCAATGAAATTTACTCACGGCACTTTTCGAGCGAATCGAGATTGGTGGCCGAATCAGCTAAAGCTGGACATTTTGCGGCAGCATTCGTCGAAGTCCGACCCAATGGGTTCGGGGTTTGACTACGCGGCAGAGTTCGGAAAGCTGGATTATGCAGGTCTCAAGAAAGACCTCGAGGCCCTGATGACGGATTCGCAAGATTGGTGGCCGGCGGACTTCGGGCATTACGGCGGCCTGTTTATTCGCCTCGCGTGGCATGCGGCGGGGACATACCGCATCGGCGACGGACGCGGTGGCGGCGGGCGTGGCCAGCAGCGGTTTGCTCCGCTGAATAGCTGGCCGGACAACGTGAGTCTTGATAAGGCCCGCCGACTTCTCTGGCCCATTAAGCAAAAATACGGCAACAAGATCTCTTGGTCAGACCTTTATATTCTGGTCGGCAACGTTGCTCTCGAATCGATGGGCTTTAAGACTTTTGGTTTCGGTGGCGGACGTCCGGACACTTGGGAAGCCGACCAGGACGTTTACTGGGGTGCCGAAGATAAATGGCTCGGCGGAGACATTCGCTACGCCCACGGTTCGGAAGGTGCAGACCGGCAGGAAGGTACGCTGGTTTCCGATGACGATGCGGATGGCGACGTTCACAGCCGTGTGTTGGAAGATCCGCTTGGCGCAGTGCAGATGGGTTTGATCTATGTCAACCCCGAGGGTCCGGACGGCAATCCTGATCCGCTGTTGGCTGCAAAAGACATTCGCGAAACGTTCGGCCGCATGGCGATGAACGACGAAGAGACCGTTGCGTTGATCGCGGGCGGCCACACGTTCGGCAAGACGCACGGTGCGGCTCCCGCAGACAACGTAGGTGTCGAACCGGAGGGCGCAAGCCTCGCGACACAGGGCTTCGGGTGGCACAACAAATATGGTTCGGGCAAAGGACCCGACACGATCACGAGCGGACTCGAGGTGACGTGGACCACGACTCCTACTAAATGGAGCAATAGCTATTTTGAGAACTTGTTCGGCTTTGAATACGAGCTGACGAAGAGTCCCGCCGGTGCGCAGCAATGGGTAGCGAAAGACGCACCGGACATAATCCCCGATGCTTACGATCCGAACAAAAAGCACAAGCCGACGATGCTGACGACGGATCTTTCGCTTCGGTTCGATCCGGCGTACGAGAAGATCTCACGGCATTTCCTTGAGAATCCGGATGCGTTCGCCGATGCCTTTGCACGGGCATGGTTCAAGCTGACGCATCGTGACATGGGGCCTGTCGTTCGCTATCTGGGACCGGAAGTTCCGGACGAAGAATTGATCTGGCAAGACCCGGTTCCGGCTGGGAACGCTTCGCTGAGTGATTCGGATGTAGCTGAGCTTAAGGCGGCTATCATCGATTCGGGATTATCCGTGTCTCAACTCGTTCGAGCGGCGTGGGCATCGGCATCGACGTTCCGCAACGGCGACAAACGCGGCGGTGCGAATGGCGCCCGCGTGCGGCTCGAACCGCAGAACACTTGGGAAGTGAACGATCCAACTGATCTGGGTCAGGTGGTTGGCAAACTTCAAGCGATAAAGACCGCGTCTGGTAAAGACGTATCGGTCGCGGACCTGATCGTGCTCGGCGGATGTGCGGCGATCGAGAAGGCAGCGAAGGACGGCGGATACAGTGTGTCGGTACCTTTCAAGCCCGGCCGCGGCGATGCTTCGCAAGAGCAGACCGACGTCGATTCGTTCCGCTTCATGGAACCGCGTGCCGACGGTTTTCGCAACTACAAGATGCCGCACTATCGTGTGCTGGCGGAGGAAATGCTGATCGATAAAGCACAGCAGTTGACTCTTACGGTGCCGGAGATGACGGCGCTTGTCGGCGGCTTGCGAGCTTTGGACGCAAACGCGGGCGGCTCGAAACACGGCGTGTTTACCAAGCGTCCGGGAACGCTCACGAACGATTTCTTCGTCCATCTGCTCGATATGGGCACCGAGTGGAAGGCGTCCGACGAAAAAGAAACCGTATTCGAGGGTCACGACCGCAAAACGGGTGAACTGAAATGGCTCGGGTCGCGTGTTGATCTGGTCTTCGGATCGAATTCGGAACTTCGCGCGGTTGCCGAGGTCTATGCTCAGGCGGACGGTGGCGAGAAATTCGTCAAGGATTTCGTCGCTGCCTGGGACAAGGTGATGAACCTTGACCGCTTCGACCTTGCATAACTGGTCGCGGGTGTTTCACTCGGAAACGCCCGCCTCTTTTGCTTTTCTGGCCCTTGCAGATCAATGTCTTCGATCCGGTCGTTGCCGAAAACTCCCAAGGTCGGCTCTCGTCATGATCCTTGCCGTATGTGTTCTACCGTACCGTGACCATCTATCAAATCAGCTAACCTAGATTAACGCGAATTGGGCAATTGCGATCTCGTGGTGAAAATGTGTCCGACAATTCAACACCTGAATCGTTACGAAGGGTGATTCTCCGTCGCCAGATGTTGATCAATTCAAGGGGGGTTTGTGAAGTTTATTGTGACGGGTGGTTTCACGGTTTTTATTATTTTCCATTTCTTTTTTGCGGTATGTTTGGCGCAGAAGCCACCTTCTCCTGGAAGTTCCGACCAAGATCAAACTGCGACATCTCCCGAAGTTCTCGGCACGGTGACAGTGGCTTTCACCGAGGATTCGCCCGATAAGTCGTACTTTCATTCCACAAACGCGTTACCCGGCGGAGAATTTAAAACTCTACTTAACACCGACTTCCTGACGGTTCGAACTAAAGACACGTTTGATGTTTCGAGCGATGGGCTCCGGTTTCGGTCTTCAATTGATCAAAAAGGGCTGAACAAGAAAAATGTATCAGACCATCTCAAGCCGACCGACATTGACACGGGAGACGACATCGCGGGCCCGCCGATGAATGAGAGTTTTAGGTGGCGAGAGGCGACGAAACAATCTCTCATGTTTCTTTCGATCCAACACGGCTACGCGTTGACCCAGCCAAAAACGCGTACGGCAATGAAGGGAAAATTTTGGAAGGATTATGCAAGCTCGGTAAAGTCCTTGAAAGGCTGGTCGGACGGCGGCAGATTCTTTACAAATTACGTCGCACACCCGATGCAAGGAGCCTTTCTCGGCTACATTCAGGTTCAGAATGATCCTAAAGGAATGAAGCAACAATTCGGTGCGTCCGGCGACTATTGGCGCAGTCGGATGAAGGCTCTGGCATGGTCGGCGGCCTGGTCCACGCAGTTCGAGATAGGCCCCCTTAGCCAGGCCTCGATCGGCAACGTAGGCCTGGAAGGTAAACAAACTTATATTGATATCGTCGTGACTCCAACGATCGGCACCGCCTGGCTGATCACCGAAGACGCGGCGGATCGCTACCTAATAAGAAGCATCGAGCGTCGAACAAAGAACCTTTTCGTAATCATCATCACCCGCATGCTCCTTAACCCTACACGCAGCATGGCCAATCTCTTTCGCTTTCAAACCCCTTGGCACCGCGATCGTCCACGCGTATTTTAAGTACCTATTCTGGTCGATCCGCTTCGAGTGGCACGTGCCTTGCGTTTATTGCATCTTAAGCCGTCCTATGCGGCGCATTGGGGGATTCTTATGAACGGCATATTCACATCAGCAATTTTCTTTGCTTTATTTACATTTGTAACGGTTGGCGGCACGTCGGCGCAGAACCGCCAGGTTCTCGCAGAGGCTCAGCGTGTGACCGGTGATCAGTTCACTGTCGCGACACAGACACATAAAGGTGCGAATGTCTATGCCGTTCGGAAGCCGTCCGCAGCGATGCTAAACGCCATTGATAAAGGCCTTACAGACCTCTTTGCGGTCGCCAAGAAGAATCGTTACAGCAAACGGTTGAATTATTCCGACTACTCGATCTTCATCGCCAAGGCCGACCGCACGAAAGATGCAAGCGGCGGATATTCGCCCGACATCGCTGTCGGTGCGGCGCAGTATGCGGGTACGGAATACGATAAAGGTGGTTACATTTATGCGGCGGGGATGGTGATCGCGTTCAATCCGATGTCGTTCGTTATCGCGGAACACAGCGGTGATACTTCGCGTGTCGCGGACCTCGTCCGTTACGAAGGCGAGCACCTCGTTCTCTATCACAACGACCGCCGAAAGTATCAGCAAACGGCAGATCACAGCCAAGGCGGCGGACATCCGATACTTCAGTGAATAGTGGACAGTGGACAGTGGACAGTGGACAGTGATCGGACGACGCAGTTAACCGCTTTGCTGAAACAAATTCATTAATGGGGCCGGATGATCATCGTCCGGCCTATCCAATACCCTTACTAACCACTTTCCACTTACCACTTCCCAAAAAGCTTCCTTTGTCCTAAATCGTGCATCGTATAACCGAAACGGTAGAACATGCTGATTCGCGGTTCGCTCCGATTGGCCAAACAGAGCGAAATCAGGCGTGTTTTTTAGAAATTCTTTCCCCACGGCATTTGGCACGGCCGTTGCAATTACGTCTCGCGGATGTCTGAAGGATC
>JBGSYT010000076.1:0-34849 GCA_041750855.1 Pyrinomonadaceae bacterium
CCTTTTGCCCCTGCGGAGGATCGCCGATACGCGTCCACGGCAGTTGGTCCGGAAAATCCAGCATGCTTTTTGATTCCGACGTCGTATAGGCGACCACTCCGAGAGCGCCTTTCGCATAAACGGCATTCGTCATTGCCGCACCGGGACTTGCATTGACTAGAACGATCTTGCCTTTGACGTCGATATTTGCAAGTGCCGTCGCCGAACCGTTGCCGCCCCACACAAGCTCTGCCGTAACGTCCGCATCGCGGCTGTTATCGGCGAGATAAAGTGCATGGTCGCCAATGTCCGCGAGCTTTAACTCAACCGGTTCGACCATCCAAAGCTCCGCGCTTTTCGCGGTGTAATTCAAGCTGTGCGGCTGCTTAATGATCGAAACGTCCTGCAACCCATTCTTTTTCGCGGCATCGACGACGTAATCCATCGCCTTAAAGTAGCCCTCCATACCAGAATCGCGGTGCCACTGCGTCAGAACTCGGATATGTTCGAATGCACGGTCACCGGAGATCTCATTTCGCAGCATTCTGATCTGGTTTTCGTTAAGAAATGGGGTTGATTGAGCGAATGCAGGCAGTGTAAGGGCCAATAATAATACTGCTGAAAATAAGCTATTGAATTTTCTGAAGTTCATATTCGTCTCGCCGGCGTAGTTTGGCAGTTTTCTTGTCAGGCCTAAATTCCGAGCGATTTAATTACCAGCCTGAGTTTTGTTTTTGCTTCGGCGGTTATTGGCACAAGCGGAAGGCGCAAGTTCTCGTCCAATAGGTCCATTTCTTTCATCACAAATTTGCATGGCGCCGGAGACGATTCGATAAAGTTCGCCTCCATCAACGGTAGGATCTTGTAATGTATTTTCCTGGCAAAATGGAAAGAACCCGCGAGCGCGTGCTCGATCATCTTTACGGTTTCCTTTGGGATCTCATTTGCGCAGACCGAAACAAGCCCGTTCGCTCCAAGAGCGATCAACGGCAGGGCCGTGGCATCATCGCCGGAGAACACTTTGAAATTTTTCGGCCGGTTATTCAAAATTTCCATTACCTGCGAAAGATTTCCCGAAGCTTCCTTTGTCGCGACGATGTTCTCGAATCTTTCGGCCAACCGCAGTGTCGTCTCGGCAGAAATGTTCGAAGCCGTCCGCGAAGGGACATTGTAAAGCATTATCGGAAAACCCTTTACGCTCTTGGCGATCTCAGCGAAATGAGCGAAAAGACCGTCCTGTGTCGGCTTGTTGTAATAAGGTGCAACGATCAACGCCGCATCGGCGCCGGCTTCGCGGGCTTTTCGTGTGAATTCAATTGTCGTGGCGGTCGAATTACTTCCCGTTCCGGCAATTACGTGACTGGGGCGCAAACGTCTCACTTGCAAACGACTTGAAACATTGCGAGCTGAATGAGCAACTTCGACCGTCATTTTAATGACATGCAGGCGTTCAGTCTCCAACATCGTCGCGCTTTCGCCCGTGGTACCGCATGGCACAAGCAGTTCCACGCCGTTCTTGATCTGCCGCTCGACCAACGCCGTGAAGCACTCGTCGTCGATCGAACCGTCCTTCTTAAAGGGCGTAACTAGCGCGGTCGCACATCCCCGCATCCAATCGATCTTCGTCGTCATATCTGGTCTGAAACTCTTCCCGTTGAATTTCGTTCAGTATATTCTTAGCATCGGCCAACACCAAAAATGGATAGTAAAGTTTTATGGAAATCATAAGAAATCTCTGGCTGGTTCCGGTAGTTGTAACGGCGATGGCATGTTCAGGAGTGATCGAACCAGCCGCCGTGCAGCCTGCAATATCGGTCTCAATAGCCGATCATTTTGCTTATCCGGTGGGTCCGGGCGATTTCGTTACACAAGCTCGCGACAAAAAAGACGAATGGTACAACGCGCAGGATTTTGGCGAAAACGATCATCTTGGCGAGGACTGGAACAAGAACTCGGGCGGCAATACGGATTGCGGCGAGCCTGTCTATGCGATCGCAAATGGTGTTGTAACCTCCGCCGCCGATGCAGGCCCCGGCTGGGGGAATGTCATCATCATCACCCACACGCTGCCGGACGGAAAACAAGTTCAATCGTTGTACGGCCATTTAAAGGAAATGCTGAAAACCGAAGGCGAGGTCAGGCTTCGCGAAAAGATCGGAACCATCGGAGACGCAAACGGCCGCTACCTTTGCCACTTGCATTTCGAGATACGCGAAGAACATTGCCCATCCTGGGACCTGGTGTTTGTGGGCTACAGCCCTGTACGATATGGTTGGGTCGATCCGTCGGATTTCATTGACCAGCGGACCGGTGAGCGGAGATAAGCTCATATACGGCTAGTGACGAAACAACAAAGATCTCGGCGATAAAATACACCACTCCGAATATCGTCATGTCGGCTCGATAGACAAAGACCAGGATCAGGGTCAGGACGCAATAGGCGAGGTTTGCCATGGCGATGGCTTTGAGAAATGGCGGCCAATTATCACGCAGTTTGAAGTAGCAAGCCAGCGAATAGACCGCGAAGATGCAGGCGATCCCCGCGAGGAGATAGAGGACTCGACGCGGCATGCCAAATGTAGATTGAAACTGGGCAAGAACAGCGAGCAACAACGTCGCGGTGATAAGAGCGCCGACGCCGTCGATCAGGAAAAGTCGTTTAGGCTCCTGCACCACCGTTAACCGCCGATCTCGTCGAGAACCTCAGTAAATTCGTAGAGGCCCTTTTTCCCGATGATCCACTCCGCGGCCATCAAGGCACCGATGGCAAAACACTCGCGGCTTCGTGCTGTATGTTCGAGCAGGATTTGATCTCCGACGCCGTCAAACCCAACGCGATGGGTGCCGGGAATGTGGCCAGCTCGCGTTGCCGCTATGTCGCCCACCTCGACGTGCTTTGAAACTAGATCTCTTATTTTCAACGCGGTTCCGCTCGGTGCATCCTTCTTGCGCGAGTGGTGCTGCTCCTCAATGAACACCTCGTACTCCGGAAACTTTGCGAACAACTCCGAAGCAAATTCTACGACCTTGTAAAACAAATTCACGCCGATCGAAAAATTCGCACCGTAAACCAAGGTACCGCCGCTTTCCTCTACGACGCTGCGTACCGCGCCCTTCTCATCGAGCCACCCGGTCGTCCCCTCAACAAGCGGAATGCCCGCTGCCATACAAGCCTCGACATTCCTCCTCACCGCCTTCGCAACGGTGAAATCGACCGCGACATCCGCGATCTGCAGCGTCTCGGCGAGGGCGTCGGCAGGAAGCCCGGCGTGCGATTCGTTAACCACCACGACCTTCTCATGCCCACGTCCGATCGCAAGCCGCTCTATCAGCCGCCCCATCTTCCCGTATCCGATCAGTGCTATTTTCATTTTTCAATCGAAATTCATCCTTCTCATCAACTCGATGAATCGCGGCCCCGATCGAAGGTCATCCCATTTCCGGTCAACTTTCAGGAATGTCATACAAGGATCGCGCCTGCGGAAAGCCTGTTCCAGCCAATCAAGGGCTTTGTCTGTCTCACCAAGTCCGCTATGTACAAGCGCGATGTTGCAGCAGCCGAATGATCGATTGGCCTGGGTTTCCACGATCTCCTTGAGCAGGGCTCGGGCTTCAGCCTGATTCCCCGATCTTGCAAGCGCATAAGCGAGGAATGCGGTCGCGAGCGGATTGCCTCCGGGTAGCTCCTTCGCTCGCCGTGCCGACTCGACTGCTTCCGCAAACATTCCCTTATCTAAAAAAAATGCCGCTTCTCCCAGATGAAAACCTGGAAAGTTCGGATTCAGCTCTCTCGCCTTTTCATGAATGCCCATGGCTTCGTCGGTTTTGCCGGCATTTACCAGAAACATTCCATAGAACCCGGCGATTCTAAAGTTAAGCGGGTCAAGCTCACTTGCTAATTTGGCTTGTGCAAGTGCTTCGTTGTGGCGGCCTAGATTAGAAAGTAAATGAGCATAA
This sequence comes from Pyrinomonadaceae bacterium, assembly GCA_041750855.1. Classification (GTDB taxonomy): domain Bacteria; phylum Acidobacteriota; class Blastocatellia; order Pyrinomonadales; family Pyrinomonadaceae; genus OLB17. The sequence continues at coordinate 3,937 of JBGSYT010000076.1, forward strand.
GCGAAACGGGCATCCGCATTATTTGGATCCAGGCTCAATGCCTGCTTCATCTCGGCCTCGGCGGCTGCCCAATCCCAGTCATGCCAAAAGATAATAAATCCTAAAATTGCATGACCGTCCGCCAGTTGATGGTCAATTTCGATCGCTTTCAGAGCTGCCACCTTGGCGTCTGCAAACATCTCGGGCGTGCCAAAAAGTGCCGCCGTTCGAAGTGCGTCTGCGAGACCGGCGTAGGCGAGGGCATAGCCCGGATCGATCACCGTCGCCTGCCGAAAATATGTTATTCCCTTTTGAATGTCGTCCGCGTTCAGCTTAAGCGTATGAAATCGTCCTCTCATATAGAGCTGATAAGCTTCGATGTTTGCCGTTTCGCCGGAAGAACGTTGCGTGAGCCGCGTATGCAGAGCGGCGGCCACTCTTTCCGAAATAGAGTCCTGAATAGAGAAGATATCGGTAACCCCTTCGTCAAATTGACCTGTCCACAGCTGCTTTCCGTCGCCAATGCGTAGGAGTCGAACCGAAACTCTCACGCGATCTCCCGACATCTGGATCGTCCCATCCAGGATCGCTTCCACATTTAACTCGCGACCGGCCATGAGAGCATCCTGTTCTGACGAATAATACTTGCGCACGGAGCTCAGCGGCCGGACCGCCAGCTCATCGATCCCGCTTAACTTCGCGATCAGGGCGTCGGCCATTCCAAATTCGAGGGTTTCATCGCGCTGATCTGCTACGAGTGGTTTGAAGGGCAACACCGCGAGCGTTCGGATCTGGGCAACGGAGGGGATATTACGGTTCTCCCGCCATACGAAGAGACCGAGGGAACTCAGCCCGATCAAACACATCAATGCAAGACCGAAGAGCCAAAAACGGCCTGGCATTTCGTTGTTTGGCGGAGCTTCGGAAATCGTCGGTTTATATTCTGTTTCGCCGCCCGACACTGACGCCCACTCATTTCTCCCGATTTCTCGCACGTCGGCGACAAACTGGTAACCTTTTCCGGGAATTGTGACGATGAAAAGATTCTCACCGTGTTTTTCCCCAAGGATTCGCCGCAACTTCGAGATATTCTTATTTAAATTATTCTCCTCAACAATCGTATCGTTCCAAAGCGCGGACATTAACTCGCTTTTTTCAATGACCATTCCCCGATGCATCACGAGGTAAAGAAGAGTGTCGAAAACCTTGGAGGTCACCGTCATGACGTCGGCCTCACCCCTGAACAACATCCGCTTTCCAGCATCCAGCCGAAACTCACCAAACTCGTAGATCTGTGGTTCGTCCCCGTTTAGCATCAAGGTCAGAAGTTTTCAGAACTTTTCAGTAAAAAAGAAAGACTGTGCTCCTCACTGTCACCCATTATGGCACGAGTCAGCCCGACGAAAAAGGTTTTGCTGAAATTCAATTACATAAGAGGTGAACAATGAAAAATCTAATATCCAACATCATGGCTGCCGGACTCTGGTGCACTTTGATCATGGCCGCGCCAACCTTCACGAATGCTTCCGCCTCGGAAGTCCAAAAGACGTCGTTCAAAAAGAGCATAGTCGGTGTGTGGCTGTGGCAGCTCCAGGGACGAGACTGCACGAGTGGGGCCCCGCTCGGCGGATCCGCGCCGGGCGTGCTTACGTTTGCCACAGGCGGTACACTAAGCGAAACAACCACCGTTCCGACGCCGATAGGTGTTCCGTTCTTCCGAAGTCCCGGGCACGGTTTCTGGGATAAACAAAATGCGGTGAACTACACTGCAGCATTCATCCTGCAGCGACTGAGTGCAGACGGCAGCTTTGCAGGTCGGACGATACTAAGAGGCACGATCCAGTTAAGCGAGAACGATGACGAATTCACTTGGACCGGTTCGGGCGAGGTGTTAGCTCCGAACGGAACAGTCCTGCTGAACACTTGTAATACAGCAACCGCAGTCAGATTTGAATAACGAAGGCGTCGATCGCGGGACCGCAGAATTGCACTTCGGCGGTCCCGTGAGCGGCTTATTAAAAGTTCATCGTATTCATCAACTCAATGTAGCGCGGCTCCGATCGAAGGTCATCCCATTTCAGATCGACCTTCAGGAACGTCATTTTCGGGTCACGCTGTTGGTAGCCTTTTTCCAGCCATTCGAGCGCCTTGTCGTTTTCGCCGAGGCCCGCATAGATCATCGCGATATGGCTGCCCGAAACGAAACGCTCGGAGGATCGTCTGATCAGTTCATTTGCTAAGGCTTGCGCCTCTTCCCGTCTTCCTGATTTAGCCAGGGCATACCCTTCGAATGAAACGGAGGAGGTCTGCATCGGCGAAAGCTCTTGTGCCTTGCGTGCTTCGCTGATGCCTTCGGCATACATTCCCTTTGCGATGTATGCACTCGAAGCAAACACGTGCGGCATCCAGAAACCAGGAGCCAGCTCAAAGGCTTCTTGCAATCTCGACAATGCCTCGTCAGGCCGCCCCGCATGGACCAGAAATTGTGCTTCAAGGGCTCTCAAGAAGGGGAAAAGCGGTTCAAGTTCGCGAGCCCGTTTGGCTTCTGAAAGAGCTTCCTCGTGCCGCCCGGTATTCGAAAGAAGATGGGCATAAAAAATGTGGGCATCGCTGCTGTTGGGGTTGAGTTCCAAAGCTCGCTTGTACTGATTCTCGGCTTCGCTCCAATTCCATTGCCAAAATAATGTGGCACCAAGACTTGTGTGAGCTTCGGAGAAGGAATCGTCAAGCTCGACTGCCTTCTGGGCGGCCGCCAGCGATTTTGGCAACATCTCTGACGGGGACATTTCAGCGCTTAATGTGAGTGAACGATACGCTTCCGAGAGTCCGACATAGGCCCGAGCGTAATTCGGGTCGATCTGAATCGCCTGCTGAAAATATGAGATGCCCTTCAGGATCTCCGGCGGTGTTAATTTGAAAACGTGAAAACGTCCTCTTTGATAAAGCTGCAGAGCCTCGGGGTTCTCCGTCGGACGTTTCGCAAGCTGCTGCTGTTCCGAACTGGTTAATCTCAGCCGCAGATTGCTTGCAACAGCCTGAGCGATCTCGTTTTGTGCGGCGATTAAATCGGCTGAACTTTTAACATACTGATTTCCCCAAATCTGCGAATCGTCCGTGCCATCAATAAGTCGAACATTTATGACAAGTTTGTCGCCAAGCTGTCTAATGTCGCCGGTGACCAGCGTTTCCACGCCGAGTTGCGAAGCGATACTTTTCGCGTCGGTTTGATTATTCTTAAACCGGAATGCCGAATTCCGCGACATTACCCTCAACCCCGAAAGCTGCGAAAGATTATTGATCACGCTTTCAGTTATGCCGTCACTTAAATATTCGGCATTCGGGTCCTGGCTTGCGTTTATAAAGGGAAGTACCGCTAACGATTTCTTTCCGTCGGAAGTTGAGACCGTCTTTTTAGCCCAGAAAAAATAGTAACCAAATCCGATTATCGATAAAACGAGCAATCCTAGAACCGCTGCCGTGAATGATCTTCCGAGCTTTATCTGGCGCGTCGAGTGGGCAGCCCTTTCACCGGTGTCATCGGCCCCATCGACGGTGTTGGCATGTAATAATGCCGTCTTCTGCTTGTCGTCGGGAAAATTCGACCTTTCCAGCCTTTCGTCAAAATCCAGATCTTCGCGAAGGGCTTTTAGATCCGTTTGCAGGTCCTGAACGGTTTGATATCTTTCCTTCCGGGACTTTCGCAGTGTTTTCGAAACTATACGCTGCAGTTCTTCGGGAACATTCGCTGTATATTGCGAGAGTGGCTGAGGCTCCTTGTTAATAAGATTGGCGAACGACTCCGACATCGAGTTGCCTTGAAATGGCGTTTTGCCCGTGACAAGCTCGTAAATAACTGCACCCAAGCTGAATATATCGGTGCGTTGGTCGATCTTTTCCCCTTTCGCCTGTTCTGGCGACATGTAATTGACCGTACCCATTATTATGCCTTGGGCGGTATGATATTGTTTCGCGGAATCGGCTTCGCTCACCGCAAACGCGGGTTTCGACTCCAAAAGCTTTGCAAGGCCAAAGTCGAGGATCTTTACATATCCATCGGGTCGGATCACAACATTCTCAGGCTTAATGTCGCGATGCACAATATTTGCAGAGTGAGCCGCGGCTAACGCTCCGGAGATCTGAATGGCTATGTCCAGAATTTCCGATGGTTTCAGATTCGAATCCCGGACCACTTCGCGCAGGGTCTTGCCTTCAACATACTCGCTGACTATATAATTTACCTCATCGCTTAGGCTGATCTCGTGAATGACTAAAATGTTCGGATGATTTAACGACGAGGCGGCCTTTGCCTCTTGAAGGAATCTCTGGATATTCGATTCATGGCTGCTGAATTCGTCATTGAGGATCTTGATCGCGACCCGGCGGCCGAGTTTTTCGTCAGTTGCAAGATAGACTTCCCCCATCCCGCCGGCGCCGATCTGCCGAATGATCTCGTAATGTGCAAATCGCCTGCCCGCCGCAAGCGGTTCTTTTGATCTCATGATCAGGCTGGCGACCTCATTTGCCGCCGATTCTTCGATAAAGCCGTCGGCTTTGTCGAATGCGTCCATTAGTCGGCAAACTTCAGCATGCAGGTCAGGATCGCCCGAGCAGGCTTCGGCAACGTGAACGGCACGCTTGTTCGGATCGAGGTCCAAGGCAGCGTCGAATACGGACTTGATTTTTTGCCAACGATCGCTATCCATTATTTACTGATCTCACAGAGCAGCCAGGCCTTTGCCGAATTCCACTCGCGTTTTACCGTCGCCGGAGAAATACACATCGTTTCAGCAATGTCTTCGATGGACAGGCCTGCGAAAAATTTCAGCTCTACGATACCCGCTTGCCTCGCGTCCAGCCTGGCTAGGCGAGTCAATGCCTCGTCCAAAGCTATCAGATCGACGCTTCTGTCGGTCGACACAACAAATCTCGCCTCGTCCAAGGGCAGGTTTTCCCCTGCTCCGCCGCGTTTCTCTCGATGTCGAGCCTTTGCGTAGTCGAGCAAGATCCGCTTCATCGCCTGGGCGGCAATACCATAGAAATGTGCCCTATTTTGCCAATCGACGTTTTTCTGATCGATCAGCTTCAGGTACGTTTCGTGGATTAAAGCGGTTGTTTGAAGCGTGTGCCCCGGCCGTTCACGACGCATGTACCGGGCGGCCTGACGTCGGAGTTCGTCATAAACAAGCGGCATTAACTTCTCCGAAGCCTCCTGCCCGCCTTTGCTCCATTCATTAAGAATTCGTGAAATTTCCTGCGTTTTATCGCCGTCGGCACTCATGTAAATTGACCTGATGATACGCTCGCGGGCCCCGCGCAGTCAACATTTTCATCCTGGAGCGTGAACCGGAATTAACGCGCCAATTTTCTTGAGCCACTTTTTGATTTCGCGTCGCGTTATATTCCGTGGCAATGCGATCAGAGAGAAATAATCTTCGTTCACTGAGCCACCAGAAAGACCAAATTTTGATCGGAAATAAAGAGAGGACAAAATGAAAAACAAATTTGCCAGAACAATCGGCTTTACATGGCTGACTCTTATGCTTTTCTTCGCGGCGGCCCAAACCTCTGCTCTAGGGCAGGATGATACAGAAGGATATCAGCAGGTCTCCGAATACAGCCAGAACCAATCACCTGATCGCATCATCGGGGTCTGGGAGACAACCGTCACCCCGCGCAACTGCCAGACGGGCGAACCGCTGGGGCCCGCTTTCATAGGTCTGATCACCTTTCACAAAGGCGGAACGCTCTCTGAATTCGGCGCAAACCCAGCGACACCTTTCCGAACGCCGGGCCACGGCAACTGGCAGGGTGCCCCTTGGCTCGGCAAGGACAGCTATTTGATAAATTTTACCTTTATTCCTCTTACTCCAGCAGGCGTACCAGTCGGGAGGCTTAAAGTTACTCAAACACTTACGCACGAAAGGTACATGGATCAGGGCTCGACGTCGGGCGGCTTTCAACTCTTCAATACAAGCGGAATTGTGATCGGTTCAGGCTGTTCCACATCGACTGCCATCCGATTCAGATAGATTTTGACGTAGAAGCGTAGGTTTTCTCGCTCGGCGAACCTGGCCTACGCTTCTCTTTTGAACAGGGCCTTTGAAAGACAAGAATATTGGAGGTATAAGGATCATGGCTCGTCTCTTACTGTTTCCGCCAGGTGGTGCTAATCAGTTTTTCTACAACGTCGACCTTACGGTTGGACCTGGTTCCACAAATAAAAAGGACGACGTCCAGCTTGTGCAGTTTTTTATAAGATCGATATTCGATAATAACAGCCGTTTTAACCCACCATTCGCACCGCTCCCGCTCCCACCTGGCAGGGTTTTTAAGGTTGATGGCATTGCCGGCCCGATCACTTTCGGCGCGATCAAGCATTATCAGGAGATTTTGGCAGCACGCGGAACCCTAATAAACAACAAGGGCCGAGTCGACAAGGTAGCGAGGGGAACCGGTATCACCACCCTCTTGTTCTTAAATCGCGATTTTAAGCAAGTTCGTGGAAATGACTTTAACAATATCGGCATGGCAGCTGACTGTCCGTCGGAATTAAGGGACGCGGTGGCTCTCATCGGTTGAAACTACCGCACTGAACTTCGCAGGTGTTAACAAATGTCAAGCACCAGATGCTCTGCATCGACGGCGACACGATTCTATTGATTATCCACCGTTCGATCGGAGCGTCGAAGCGATTCGGCTCTCCATTCTTGTGGGACCAACAGATAAAACGGCGAATGACCCGCCTTGGCGAGCGGCAATTCAAAGTTACCCAGACGTATCCCGTTGCCAAGGCAAGGAAGACACACTATGAAGGCAATGATCACAATTTTAGTGACGCTGTTCGCGATAAGCGACACATTCTCCCAGAATAAAGGATCGACAGAGTCGATAATTGCCGAGATCCGGATGCTTGAGCGTAATCAGGTGAAAGCAATCCTTGAACGCGACATCGCAGCTCTGAATGACCTTTTTCTCCCTGATTATTCGGTAAATGCACCGATAAACGAAGTCGTAAAGAAACCGGATGTTATGAGGCGTGTGCAGGAGGGGCTGATCCGCTACTCGGCCTTTGAGAGTGAGATCGAGTCCATATTTGTCCAGGGCGATGTGGCGATAACTATGGGTCGTGAAACGGTTAAGCCGGTCGGCAACGCTCCAATGGCAGGGCAGACCGTACGCCGGCGATATACGCACGTATGGCTGAGGAAAGACGGACGGTGGCGGCAATTAGCCCGGCATGCGAATGTTGTATGCGCTGAATCTCGTCCAAGTGCCAATTGACAGTCCGTGAATAGATAACCGGCACATTGAAAGGGCGTGGACCTTAAGAAGTTCACGCCCCCTGCTTTTCAAGAAGTTTACGGGCAAGCCCCAGGTACAAGTCGACTGCACGTTCCAGATCTCGTTTTGCAACGAATTCGTCCTTCGTGTGCGCCACAAGTATGGACCCAGGACCGAGCAGAAGCGGTTTGCCCCAGTTGGGCATGTGAGGGATGTCGGTGGTGAATCGAACGACCTTCATCGGAAAGCCCTCAACCTCATGCAGCCGCACTGGCTCGCTACAGGAGAGAACTTCGGTCTCGCCGCGGCCGCGGATCACGCTTTTCAAGGTGGCCTCGATCGGTTCACGCGGTGTGGTCAATCGTATCAGCAGCCCTGCTTCGGCTTTCGGCGGGACGATGTTCAACGCGAGCCCGCCTTCGATCGTTCCGATATTGACGGTCGTTTCGCCAAAAAAATCGTCGTGCTGAAATCGCGTCTGCCGGATGTCGTCGAGGATATCGAGCAACGTCTCAATGGCCGAATCACCCTCTTCCGGATAGGCCGAATGAGCAGCCTTTCCCGATGTCTTGATCTTAAGTCGGAATGAGCCCTTCGAGCCGATAGCGAGATCATTGTCCGTCGGCTCGCCATTGATCATGTACTCGCATTTCGCCGCGAGAGGATGCAGATTCGCAGCCTTCGCTCCGGTCGACGCCCGCTCTTCCTCGACCGTGTAAAGCAGCCCGATGTCGGTGTTCCCTTCCTTCCTCAATTCTTCCGCCGCCGTTATCTGCGCCGCAATGATCCCCTTCGCGTCGCACGCCCCGCGCCCATAGATCTTCTCCTCATACTCAGTTGGGGGTATGAACGGCGGAACCGTATCCATATGCGTCGACAGCCAGACCCGCGGCGTGTCGCTCAACGTAGCGATGACGTTGTTCTGGTTCGCCGATATCGGCTGAAGTTCCACCCTCCAACCGAGCGATTCCAGATAGTCACGCAGCCAGAACCCGACCGCCTCCTCCTCGCCGGAAACAGACGGGATGTCCATCAATTTTTTGGTCAGTTCAAAAAGGTTCATGTTTCAATTCTGCGGCAGTCCTTTTGCCAGCATCGCCCTCAGTTCTCTAAGTTCATTTTGAATGTCGGCGATACACGGCTCGCCACGGTCGGATGCCGTCTCGTTGTCGCGGTGGATAAAGAAGGTCGCCAGCGTCGCCGTCATATATCCAAAGACTGCGAAGCCATAAACGGCCAGCATCAGACAAAGCATCCGCCCTTCGGCCGTCTGCGGAAAATAGTCCGATCCGATCGAAGTGATTAGCATTGCCGTCCACCACAACGCGTCTGCATAATTTACAAACCCGCCTTCGACGCCCTGCTCGAAGCTGTACATCCCCGCCGCCCCGGCGACCACCACTATCACCGTCAGCATCAGCACATAACCCAATCCTCGGCGGCTGAATGCTGAGCCAAGTGACCTCATACCGCGATTCAAGGACGTAAGCAACCGCACGAGCCGCAATCCGCGTGCAGCCCGTGCAGCACGAAGCAGGCTAAACGCGCGAAAAACGCGAAAAATACGCAGGGCCGGAAGGGCGAGGGCAAGCAGCGTCAACCAATTTCGCTTTATATAATCGAATTTCTCAGGCGCCAGCAGCAATTTGATCCCGTAATCTACACCGAAGATTATCCATATTACATTGCCGAGCGTTTCGAGAAACGGGCTGATCCCCTGCGTCATCTCCAACACGAGCAGGACCAGCCAAATGATGCTCAGCACCAGCATCGGGATCTCAAGCCAGTCGTCTAGTTGGTCGACGATCGCCCATCGCTCTGCCCTGATCTCCTTTTTCACCGCTTCCTTCTCTACCTTCACCGCTCCCTTTTCTACCGTTTCCATTTGATAACCTCCCGCGTACGTCGTTTCTACGCGAAATTATCTCACAACGGCAAAACGCAGCCGGTTGGATCTAGGCGGAGAACATTTCGTTATGAAGCCTCATTATTACCTTTTCCGTATCGGCTTCCCTCACCACAAACGTCAAATTCACCGCCGACGCCCCGTGTGAAACGAGGGCAATATTTACGTCGTCGATGGTTGAAAATATCTTCGACGCCAGCCCGGTCGATGCGCGAAGCCCCTCGCCGACAACGCAGATCACGGCGTAGCCAGGCTCGACTTCGACCTCTCCAAGCCGCGAAAGCTCGGCCACGATCTTTTCGATCTCCGCGGTGTTATCCAGCGTAAGGGCGATGGAAACCTCCGACGTCGAGATCACGTCGATCACCGTCCGAAATCGCTCGAACACCTGAAACACCGCGCTCATAAAACCGTAGCTTCCGAGCATGCGTGCGGAGCTGATCCGCAATATCGTAATGTTCTTCTTGTGGGCGATCGATTTGATCTTGTTCGGCGACTGGCCGCTTTCGGCGACGACCATTGTACCGACAGCCTCGGGTTCGAATGTGTTGCAAACGCGCACCGGAATGCCGTGATCTACTGCCGGCTTTATCGTTTTCGGATGCAGCACTTTCGCACCGAAATATGCAAGCTCGGCCGCTTCTTCGTAACTCAGCACCGGGATCGTCCGCGCGTCGCCACAGATTCGTGGATCGCAGGTCATCACGCCGGTCACGTCCGTCCAGATCTGCAGTTCGCTAGCGTTCAGCGAGGCCGCGACAAGCGCCGCCGAGTAATCTGAGCCGCCCCGTCCAAGCGTCGTCGTTTCACCGGCCCGGTTTCCTGCAATGAACCCTCCCAGAATTGGGACCTCGCCCGCTTCCACCGACGGCCTAACGTCCAGCCGGACAAGGTCGCGCGTCTCTTCCCAGATCGGCTGCGCGGAGCCAAATTCGTCGTCGGTTACGATGATCCGCCGCGAATCAAATTGTCTCGCGTTTATGCCGCGTGCCTTTAAAGCCTCGGCCAGCAGCCGCGACGAAAGCTGTTCGCCATAGGAAACGATCGCGTCCTTGAGCATCGGAAGCGGAAGCGAACGCCGCGAAGTACGCATCAGCAGGTCCGAAAGTTCATCGCGGGCGAATTGAAGTTCCGCATCAAAAAGGTTCGACGTGCCCTCTGGGATGAAGTGTTTCGACACATCGACGTGCCGTTCAAAATGCGGCTCCAGCGACACGACGGCGGGGGCAAAGTCGCCTTTCTTTGCTATTTCGAATGCCGCAAGAAGCGCGTCTGTCACACCGGTCATTGCCGAAACGACCACGACGGGCCGCTTCGCGATCTGTGTCGAAACAATACGAAAAACGCGCTCAAATGCCGCAACATCGCCGACCGACGTTCCGCCGAACTTCATCACTGTCGGGTTCAGGTTTTCGTCCACCGAAGAGGATTTTGCCACGAATAACACAAATAGCACGAATCAGAAGAAAATAATTCGTGACATTCGTGTTATTCGCGGCCAAAAGTTCCTAACCGCACAATACGGCGCCGCCGTTGATATTCATTATTTCGCCCGTGATATGCCGGGACCAATCGGAGAGGAGGAAGCAGATCGACAGAGCAACGTCGTCGGTCGTTGCGATCCGTTTCAGAGGGATCGAATTGATCACCGATTGGTAGTAAGCGTCGTCATCAAACGCCGGCCGCACCATCGCCGTCTCGATCCAGCCGGGAGCGACGCAGTTGACGCGGATCTTTGGGCAAAGTTCCGTCGCCAGCGCTTTTGTGAACGAGATCATCCCGCCCTTTGAGGCCGAGTAATTTGAATAATTCGCTTCGCCGCGTTGACCCGACGTTGACGAGACCATCACGATCGCGGCGGAATCACGTTTCTTCATCGCCGGGACGCAAGCCTTTGTCATCGCCCACGCCGATTTAAGGTTCGTATTGATGACCTTGTTCCAAACCTCTTCGGACATTTCCTCGATCGGCGCGCCTTCCCATACACCCGCGTTGCAAACCAGCAGGTCGATCCGCCCGAACCGCTCGACCGCCTTGTTTGCCAGTTCGCGGGCCTCGAGCATTTCGGACACATCCGCCTGCGCCGCGATCGCCTCAACGCCCTTTTCCTCGCACAACCGCACGGTCTCAGCCGCCTCGCCGGCATTGCTCAGGAAATTTACGACGACATTAGCCCCGCCCTCAGCCAACCGAAGAGCTGTGGCTCGCCCGACACCCCGCGACGCCCCAGTGACGATCGCCGTCTTGCCCGCAAACAGATTTCCCGGCAATCCTATACTTGTTTCTCGCTCATCCATTTCGGACATTTTGCCACGAATTGCACTAATGACACGAATTTGAACGACTATTTATTCGTGAAATTCGTGGAATTCGTGGCTAAACTTCTCTTTCTGAAAATCCGTGTTCATCTGTGTTAATCTGTGGACAAATTTCACGATATGCACGACACGAATCTCCTCGAAGACCAGCCCATCGCATGGACACCCTCGCCCGAGGTCATCGAACGCGCGCAGCTTACGAAATTCATGAAACAGGTCGGCGTCTCGACCTGGGATGAGCTTTACGAATTCTCCATCCGCGATGTAGAAAGGTTCACCGAAGAGGTCCTGAAATTCCTCGACATAAAATTCGACCCGCCATACGAAAAGTTGCTCGACATATCGAATGGCATTGAGTTTCCGCGATGGTTTAGACGGAGCGGGAACACTCCTGTCCCCACGGACGACGCTTCGTCGTTCGAAGACACTCTCGGCGGAGGAACCGCCGATGAGGACAAGAGTGTCCTCGCTCCGGCCGGCCTCAACATCACCGAAATGTGCCTCGACCGCTGGCAGACGGATGAGATGAAAGACCAGCCGGCGGTGATCTGGGAGAGCGAGGATGAGATTTTTGGGGACGAAGTTACCTACGAAGAACTTTGGCACGAAGTCGATCGCGTCGCTAATGGGCTTCGAAGGGATGGATTTAAAAAGGGGGATGCAATTGGCATCCATATGCCAATGATTGTCGAGACCGTCGTGGCGCTCTTGGCGATTGGCCGAATCGGCGGAATTGCCGTGCCGGTATTTTCGGGCTACGGCGTCGACGCAATCGCTAGTAGATTGAACGCCGTCGAAGCGAAAGGCCTAATAACGTGCACTTGGTTTCCCCGGCGAGGTAAACGATTCGATTCGCTCTCGGTTTCAAATTTGGCAGTAGGGCGATGCCCGACAGTAAGGATCGCCTACATCGTGTCACAGCGAGTGATTGAAGATATCGACGCCACCGGTCTGGACGAAAGATTTCAAGACTATTTCGCTCTGAGCGGTGAAGATCCCATTCCTCAACAAATCGAACCCACTTCCGCCGAAGATCCACTCATCATCCTCTACACCTCCGGCACGACCGGTAAGCCAAAGGGCATTGCGCATACGCATGCGAGTTTCCCGATCAAGTCGGCGCAGGATATGGCGTTTGGGACGGATGTTGGCAAGGGCACGCGGATATCTTGGTACACGGACATCGGCTGGATGATGGGGCCGTGGCTGATCTACGGCGCGCTCATCAACGGCGCGACGATCTGCATCTACGACGGAGCCCCCGACTACCCGACGCCCGACCGCATGTGGGAATTCTGCGCGAAACACAAGGTCGAGGTGCTCGGCATCTCGCCGACGCTAGTTCGTGCGCTTGCACGGAGCGGGGACACTCCTGTCCCCACGAACGCCGCTTCGGCGTTCGAAGAAGCCCGCGATGCACAACAGAATGAGGACAAGAGTGAACTCGATCCGACCGGCGACGACAGTGTCGCCGTTCCGTCTCTCGCTCCTAGAAAAGGCTGGAGCCGCAAGGGCAAACTTCCGCATTACGATGGCGAAGTCACCCAGTTCATAACGTTCAGGCTAGGCGATTCCCTTCCGCAGCCTGTGCTTGAGCGCCTGAAACTTCAACTTGAGCTCGACAAACTCAGTGATGATTCGGAGGAGTATCGACAAAGAGTTGAAGATTATCTTGACGAAGGGGCTGGCGAATGTTTGCTCAGAAATCCGAAGATCGCAGCGATCGTTGAAGAAACAATTCTAAATGAACACGGTACAAGTTGCGATATCAAAGCCTGGGTAGTAATGCCTAATCATGCGCACGTTCTCCTCCGGCTAAATCCCGGCTATGACCTTGCAGGTCTAATGAAGCGGGTCAAAGGTATAACTGCCAGAAAAATCAACCTTGCCCTCGGCCGGACAGGTTCGGTTTGGCAGAAAGATTACTTTGATCGATATATTCGAAGCGAAAACCACTTCCAAAGTGTCGCTGAATACATTGAGCAGAATCCGGTGTTAGCTCGACTTGTGAACGCTGCGGATGAGTGGGCGTTCAGCAGTCGGAGCGGGGACACTCTTGTCCCCATCGGCGGTTCCTCCGCCGAAAGCCCATCCGAACGCCGAAGCGACGTTCGTGAGGACAAGAGTGTCCTCGCTCCGCACGAACGCCATGACCTTTCTTCGCTTAGAATGTTCGCCTCCACCGGCGAGCCGTGGAATCCGGCGCCGTGGTGGTGGCTATTCGAGAAGGTCGGCAACTCGAAACTTCCGATCATCAACTATAGCGGCGGAACCGAGATCGCAGGTGGCATTTTGATGGGCAATCCGCTGCTGCCGATCAAGCCGTGCTCGTTCCCTGCTCCGTGCCCGGGAATGGATGTTGATATTCTCGACGACGACGGCAACCCGGTCGGCCCCGGCAAGGTCGGCGAGCTCGTTATCAAGCAGCCCTGGATCGGCATGGCACGCGGCGTCTGGCAGGTAAAGGACCGATACCTGGACACGGACTGGCGGCGGTTCAAGGATATCTGGGTCCACGGCGATTTTGCGCTGCGTGCCCAAGACGGCCACTGGTTCATTCTCGGCCGCAGCGACGACACGCTGAAGGTCGCCGGCAAACGCGTCGGCCCAGCCGAAGTCGAAAGCCTGCTCGTCGCCCACCCACTCGTCACCGAAGCCGCCGTCATCGGCGTCCCTGATGAAGTAAAAGGCACGGCGATGGTGGCTTTTGTAGTACGGAGCGGGGACACTCCTGTCCCCATGAGCCCGAAGGGCAAACAAAATGTCGCCGGAGGAACCGGCGATGGCGACAAGAGTGTCGCCGCTCCACTCGAAGCTGAGCTGAAAGCTCTGGTTTCGCGCGACATGGGCAAACCGCTCGCCCCGTCAAAGATCCATTTCGTCTCCGGGCTCCCCAAAACCCGCAATGCCAAAGTAATGCGCCGCGTGATCCGCTCCGCCTACCTCGGCGAAGACCCCGGCGACCTTTCGGCACTTGAAGATCCAGGCTCGGTTGATGAGATCTCGAAGCTTCGCAAATAACATTTTCGCAAGTCTGCTCTTCACACCCTGTTCGCCCAGCTATCGGGATAACTGCAGATCCACAGCCCTTGCTTACACACAAAATTCGGCATTCTGTTAAAATTCTGATAAATGGCAAAGGCTGGCGTGATCAAGAATCCGGGCGAGTTGGCCGATCCGAACGAGTGGCTCGCCGCGATTTTGAAGGTTCGGTTCGACGAAGTCTTCAAGTACAGAGATGCTGCACTTGATCCGGCGTCGATCAAAGGCATTCACGATATGCGCGTCGCGATCCGCCGGCTTCGCAGCCTGCTGCGGGATTTTTCGTTCGTTTCCGACAAAAAACTGGTCGCATCGCTCCGCCGCCCTCTCCAGAAACTCGCTGACCGCCTTGGCCGTGTCCGCGACCTCGACGTTTTCATCGAATATCTTCGCGAACTTCCGGCCGCGAACGACAAGCAGGTTCGGCGCGGTCTCGAAGCGATCGCGAATGACGACAACGAGCGGCGAATTGCCGCCGCCGCCCTGCTCGAACGGCTTTTATCCGAAGCTTTCCTCGGTGAACTTCAGGCCAGGTTCCAGGCGTCGATCGAGGGAGCCGTCAATCAGCCGAAGCTTTTCTCGGGTTCGAACATTCGCGAAGAAGCATCGCGGACGATCCTCAAATGTCTTGCGGATTTTATCGATCTCAGCGATTCGCTGTACCGGCCATTTTCGGCGAAGCGGCTCCACAAGCTGCGTATCGCAGGCAAGCATCTCCGCTACGCTATCGAGCTCTTTCAACCGGTGTTTGGTGAATCGATGGCGCATTTCGCTTTTGGAATGAAGGACATGCAGAAACATCTCGGCGACCTGCACGATTGCGACGTCTGGATGGTCCGGCTCGAACCTTACCTGCGGGCGAAGCGACGTAAGCCTGAAGCGGAATCAAAACGCCTGGCCGCCATTTGGCTCATCGACCGGCTGGTCCAGCGCCGAACAAAGGCGTATCGAAACGCCCTCAACCTCTGGTCTTGCTGGGAAACCGAAGATTTCTGCAATAAACTTCGCCGTACGGTCGCGGCCTGATCATCACACGCTTTCGACCTCGGCTCGACCCGTCTGCGGAGGAGCTATACACCGACACTATGCAGTTCTCATTCACAATTGCAGGCCCGCCACCAGTTGACGTCCTTGTCGAACGCGATTCCTTTACAGGAAAGTTCACCTGCGCTTATAACGGACAAACGCAGGAGCTTGCGAGCGTTCTCAACCCATTCACTTATTTCAATCTGAAGCTTGAAAAGGTTTATACGGTAATTGTCGGCGACCAAAACCAATACAACGTCACGATCAAACATATTCGCCCGCTGTTTTTGGCCGGTTTCCGTCCCCACAGATTTCAAGTTTGGGTCGACGGGCAATTTTACTTGGAACATTTGGGGTAATAAGTGGCCGCTAGCAAGAACACCATCTACACCATCGGCCACGGCCGCCACGCTTTCAATTATTTTCTCGAATTGTTGCGGCAGTCGGAGATCGAATTCCTTTGCGATGTGAGAAGCGTCGCACGTTCGCGGTGGCCGCAGTTTAACGGCGCGGTCTTGCGGGAATTACTTGGGGACAACGGCATCGGGTACGAGCATTTGCCCGAAACGGGCGGCAAGACGAAGCCCAAACCCGAAGATCTGGCTCGCGGAGTCGATCGAATAGTCGAGATCGCATCGGAAGTCCGCACCGTGATCATGTGTTCCGAATCACAGCCGCTTTCGCAGCATAAGACGCCGCGCGCCAATTGCCATCGCGTCGGAATGCTGGCGCCCATGCTTCGCGTCCGCGGGATCTATAAGATAATTCACATCCTCCCGGACAGCCGCGTCACCGAGTTCGATGAATCCACGGTTCCGTCGATCTGGTAAAACCGATCTAAGCTTCGTCCGGAATTGCTGATATTTGTCAGCTATCCGCTATCAGCTATTCCGGAAATAACCTTCGATGCCTTAACCGGCCACCTCAACGCTCACCCGCACGCTGCTGAACGCGGTGTTGCCGGTCAGATCGTCAAGCTTGGTTTCATCGGTTAGATCGTTGATCGAAACGCCCGCGTGATTCGTCGCGACCTCGAGGTTCGTCCCGCTTCGCCCGTGCCCGTATCCGTGCGGGATCGAGACCACGCCGGCAGCGATGTTCTCCGTTACCTCAACCGGCAATTGCACCTCTCCGACACGCGATCTGACGCGCGCTACATCGCCATCTTGTAAACCCAGTTCTTCCGCATCCGCCGTGTTCATCATCAGCGTGCAGCGGTTCTTTCCCTTCATTAAGAGTTCAAAGTTATGCATCCATGAATTACAGTCGCGAAGATGCCGACGGCCGATCAGGCTGAACGGAAATGTAAGGTCGGTGGTGTGATCGCCTTTGGCTTTCAGTCTCTCCAAGTCTTCCAAGAACAGTTCAGGAGCGATGTTTATCCTTTTATTCTCCGTCATCAAACGGTCCGGCAAACAAGGTTTAAGTTCGCCGAGATCGACGCCGTGCGGTTTTGCTTTTAACTCATCGACCGACAAACCGTATTTGCCGAATCTCAAAGCAAGCTCCAGTTTCACTTCGGGGGGTTCAGGCTGAAACTGTCCGTTCGAACCGTTCAGCCGCCGAACCAGTTCCTGAAAGATCTCCCAGTCGTGCCGGGCGTTCTCCGCCTTTGCGAACAGCGGCCCGGAATATTTCGTCGTGTTGCGAACGGCGAACGTATTAAAGATCAGGTCGTAGTGCGAGCTTTCCAGATTCGTCGCCGGCGGGAGAATTATGTCGGCATGCCGCGTGGTCTCGTTAATATAAAAGTCGATCGCGACCATGAACTCGAGGTTCGCCAATGCCCCGTCCAGACGCCCGCCATTCGGCGTGGATAAAACCGGATTGCCGCAGCTTGTGATCAAAGCCCTAACCTGGCCTTCACCCCCGGTCTCGATCTCTTCGGCAAGCGCTGCCACGGGCAGCTCGCCCATAAATTCCGGCAGCCCGCGAACGCGGCTTTGCCATCGGTTGTGAACATTCCCGCCCTTCGCCGTCATCAGCAGGTCGAATGCCGGTGCCGTGAACATCGCGCCGCCCGCACGGTCGAAATTACCGGTGAGAATATTGATCGCGTTTATCAGCCACTGGCAAAGGCCGCCGAATTTTTGCGTCGAAAGCCCGATGCGCCCATAGCAAACCGCGCTCTTCGCCCCTCCAAATTCGCGTGACAGCCGCCTGATCTCCGCCGCCGCGATTCCCGTCAAGCCCTCGGCCGTTTCCGGCGTAAACTCCGCCGAAGCCGCCCGCAATGTTTCAACTCCATCGGTGACTTCTCCCAGGCGGCCGAGATCTATCAGTCCCTCGGCGAACAGCGTATTGACCATCGCCAAAAGGAAAAACGCATCGGTCGAAGGCCTTATGAAAAAATGCTCATCCACGACCCGCGTCGTCTCGGTCCTACGCGGATCGATCAGCACGATCTTCCCGCCAAGTTTTTGGATCGCCTCCATCCGATTGATGATGTCCGGAGCGGTCATCAAGCTTCCGTTCGACGCCAACGGGTTCGCGCCAAGTACCAGGAAATATTCCGTCCGATCGATATCGGGGATCGGGATCAAAAACTGGTGTCCCAGCATCGCCCAGCTCGCAAAATGGTGCGGGAGCTGGTCGACCGACGTCGCGGAAAAGTTATTCTTCGTCTTCAGAACTTTCAGCAGTTCCCGGCTGTTCAGCATCGTCCCAAGGTTGTGCACCGACGGGTTCCCTTGGTAAATGGCCACCGCGTCGCGCCCGTATTTCGCCTGAACATCGACTATCCGCAAAGCCGTTTCATCAAACGCTTCGTCCCACTCGATCTCCTGCCAGCCGCTTTCCGTCTTCCGCACCGGCACCCGCAGCCGGTCCTTATCCTCATAAATATCCTTTAACGCCAGCGCCTTCGGACAGATATGCCCCCGTGAGAACGGGTCGAGCTTGTCGCCGACGATCGACACGATCTTTCCGTCCTCGTGAGCGATCTCTATCCCGCAGATCGCCTCGCAAAGATTGCAGTTTCTGTAGTGTTTCTCAGGCATTGGTCTGGATGTATTGTCTTAGGCGAAACCAGCATAATGCAGAACTTTCGCGAAGCCTAATATAACGGTTCGACGAAATGAATTTCCTTGCATTACCATTGGGCTTTGCAAAGCAGGATCGTACGACGATATTGTCCTCGAGGTAGCGGTTGCTGCGCAGGCGGAATACATTGTTACGTTCAACCTCAAAGATTTTGCTAATATAGAATTGTTTGGTGTCGAGGTAATTACACCGGGTGACTTTCTGGAACGGCTGAAAAACATATGAGTTCAGTAACCGTAGAACTACCATCTTCTTTGCAGAAAAGGCTGGAACACATAGCCCGTGAATTAAACGTCTCGGTAGCCGATCTTCTCGTGGACGCTGCCGATAAAATGTCGCAGATCGACACACTTGAAAAGATAAAGCATAGGGCAAACCAGCGAAACACGCGTAATGGCTTCGAACGGGTGCTAAATGCCGTCCCTGCGATCGAGCCTGTCCACCCCGATGACGCAATAGAATAAGTCCTCGTCATACATCAAGGCTCACACTTTGGCTCGGTTCTCAGCGAACTCACTCTCGGCACCCAGCATCTGACCTCGTTCTTATACTCAAGAAATTTATCGCCAAATCGTTCCGCCATGTCGTCTTCTTCGAGCGGCCGGAAAACGAGCTGCCAGATCGCCGATCCCATTGCGGCATATACCGCAACCAGCGGCGAGCCGAGAAACAACGCAACGGCAAGCCCCTGGCCGATGCCGGAGACAGCCATCGGATTTCGCACCCACGCATACGGCCCGGCGACGACCAGTTCCGACGCGTGGTCAAGCGGCAGCGGTGTGCCCTTGCCAAGCCGGGACATAACCATTGCGGAATAAATGCCGATCGCGCTCAACGCTACGAACAGAACCGCCGCTATGGGTTTCTGATAGGCGAATTCGAGCTGCGAAATGCCCAGACGGGCTTCGATCATCTTGATCAGATGCGGAAATACGACAAGAATTATCGACCACACAACCACGATCTGTACAAGCGTTTTGAGCATCACGTAATTCGTCGACGATGGTTTGGCCGGCCGGAACATTTCGCTTTTGACAGTCAACGCTGTCGCAAAGACGCCGGCCCACAACATTGCCGGCAGCATCAGCACAACGCCCATCCAGCCACGGTCGGTCATCATCGCAAAGGCCAGCGTGTAAAGCGTAGCGTAGCTGACGGCGCCCGTCAGCAGCCAAGTCGCCGCCGTCTCGAACCGGTTGTTCGAATGGATCAAATAAGAAACGACCAGTGACCCCGGAGCGATCAAAACCGCATCCGGCAGCCAGAACGCGAATAGAGACAATTGCGAATTTGCTTCCAGTCGAAACCAGTCGCGGCTTTCCGGCATGGCAGCCAGCACCGCCCACCACGCGATCACCGATATGCCCTGCAGCAAAAAATAAAGTGCGGCCGTCCGCCTGATCTTTTCCATCTTTGGCACCTGAAATCTATCAGGCATCAAAGTAGAATCCAACCTGGGGAAGATCGAATTCCGGCCGATGAAAGAAGATCGAAATAAAAAGCTAGACGGGCGGTCGCTTGCCGCAGCGTGCCGCGTTCTTGCCGAAGGCGACCCGATATTTCATCGCGTGCACCAAACCTACGGCACGCCGCCTCTCTGGGACAGGCCACAGGGCTATGCGACGCTGCTGCAGATCATCCTTGAACAACAGGTTTCGCTGGCGTCGGCAAAGGCTTGTTTCGACAAACTCGCAGCACATCTCGGCGAAGTAACCCCGCAAAGCCTGCTTTTGCTGAACGACGCCGAACTGAAAAAGATCGGTTTCAGCCGTCAGAAGACCGTGTGTGCCCGGCACTTGTCCGAAGCCGTTCTCGAACAGCGGATCGACCTCGACGGCCTTCACAAATTACACGATGAAGAGGTCAAAGCAGAACTAATAAGACTCAAAGGTGTCGGCGAATGGACCAGCGATATTTACCTGCTGATGGCATTGCTGCGTCCGGACGTGATGCCGAAAGGGGACATCGCCTTGCACGCGGCTTATCAGAAGCTGGCTGGCCTGCCGTCGCGGCCCGCCGCAGACGAATTTAGCGCGCTGGCCTCAAGATGGAGGCCGTTCCGTTCGGCGGCAGCACGCCTGCTGTGGCATTTCTATTTGTCCGAAAGGAAGATCGGAACGCAGATCATCACGGAAAAATAATTAGATCGGAGCGAAGAAATTGAACCACGGATGTCACGGAAAGTGCACGGGTTTCCATTGATCTCGTTGAAGATTTTCAGACCCGTGTTTATCCGCTCTTTTCCGCGATGATCCGTGTTCTATTTCTTCTCTTCGATAAAATTTCATTGCGGGACATATCGAACGGCAAACTATTTGAGGTACTTGATTCATCTGTTATGGTTGATACCGCATATTGTTGATTGATATAGGAGTTTCGATGAAAAAACGCATTCTTGCCTTTTCCTGCCTTTCGCTTTTGGTGCTGAACCTTGCCGGTTCGGCCTCCGTCGACAAGAAACGCAAGGCCAACGTAAAGACCGACCAGCTCTCCGTCCTTCTTCCGGCCGCCGACGCCGTCGTCTCAATCGATGTAAAGCGTTTCTTTTCAACGGCGTTGCCGAAGTTGCTCTCTGCCAATGAGCCAATGCTCACGAAGGTAACGGCCGAGCTGGACAGGTTAAAGACCAGGACCGGTATAGATATTCGGCAGTTCGACCAGCTCTCTGCCGGGCTGAATGTCTCGCAGGTGGCGGATAAGAAATACGATGTTCGCCCGGTCGTGATCGCTCGCGGGCAGGTCACGTCCGCCTCGTTGATCGGGGCCGCAAAACTTGCCGCAAACGGCAAATATCGTGAAGAAAAGGTCGGAGACAAGACAATTTACGTATTTGAGGCACGAGAGATCGCGGCGCAGGTCAAGGATAAAACTCCCGAGGTCAAGGATTCCGGCTACGCCGCGCAGATCGTCGACAAACTGTCCGGCGAAATGGCTGTGACGGCGATCGATGAGAACACCCTTGCATTCGGCGATGTCGCGATGGTCAAGCGAACCGTCGATGGCAGCGCGCGAATGTCCGCACAGCTTATGACGATGCTTGGCAAGAAAGAGGCCGCGGTGGTGAAATTTGCCGGCAAACTACCCGGCGGAATGGGTGCGTTTCTTCCGCTCGATAATGACGAGCTTGGAAAGAACATCGACTCAATCAGCCATCTCTATGGAAACATTGATGTTGTGGGCGATTCTACGACCGTCAACATGACCGCGCAAACACAGCAGAAAGGCCAGGCCGCAGCATTGAGGGAAACGCTCGAAGGCCTGCAGCTGCTCGGTAAGGTGTTCCTCGGCCCTGCAAAGGGTGCGGACAAGCAGGTGTATAGCCGCATGATCGAGAATGTGAAGTTCACATCGAACGGGAACGAGGTCTCAATGGCACTGCAGGTCCCGCAGCGTGATATCGACATCATTATCGGTATGCTCAAATAACCAAGATCCTCGCGGCCGGGCCTCCACTCGAGAGGGTGCCCGGCCGGTTATCCCAACTTTAGCGACAGGAATTCCTCTAGTCCCGGTCAAACACTCCTACAATTCAGCCGAATTATTCTTCCGCCTTCCCTTGCGGCCTTCTCGCGCTTTGGGTGAAACAGGCCGTCTTTCTTAACGATTCGTTCTTCACATCAAACCGATTTTCTCACGCAAAATGCGCCAAGAACGCAAAGAAACCGATCATCTCGTGCATTGCCTTGTCTTTTCTACCTTTGCGGCGTTAGCGGCTTTGCGTGATATCCTCTTTCCTCCCTAATCACCGGCGTCGATACCCACGTCGTTTCTCGGCCGAGAATTGCTCGATGTCGCGATTAAAACTCCCGTCCTCGTTTATGAGCGGATATAACTGCAGGCGATGGGAAAGGTAAGCGGCGCGAAGCTCAACGGGCCTCGAACCGGCGCGGTTTATTATCCGGACGCTCGTGCCCCTGACACTTTCTATCCACTTTGCAAATTGTTCTGCCCGGCCGACCGTCGCCGAAAGCAAAAGCAGACGGATGCGGGGCGGGGTAAGAATGATCGCCTCCTCCCAAACATGGCCGCGTTCTTCGTCGGCGAGATAATGTGCCTCGTCAAGTATCACAAAGTCGGTATCGACCTGGTCCCCGCTCCGCATGGCGTCAAAAAGCTGATTCCTAAAGATCTCCGTGGTGCCGACTATCAGCGGGGCATCGGCGTTCTCCTTTCGGTCACCCGTGAGGATCCCAACATTTTCCGCCCCAAATTCCTCCGAAAACTCAGCATACTTCGAATTTGTCAGCGCCTTTAGCGGCGTCGTGTACCACGCCTTTTTTCGGGCCGCCAGCAGCCGGCGGATCTCTTCTCGGGCGATCCAGGTCTTGCCGCTGCCGGTTGGAGCGGTGACCAAAACGTCCTCCGTTTCGATCGCATTGAGTGCCTCGATCTGAAAATCGTCGGGTTTTAGGGGTCTCTGTTCAGGTACGCCTATTCCGGCGAGCAGGGATAATACTGCCTTTTGCTGTGCCGGCGATTGTTCCGGGTCCGGGGCCCGAGTGGAACTTTCGCGTGCAAGGCTTCGTTTATATTCTCGTTCTTTGGCTGGCCCCGGGCGAGATCTGTGTTTTCTCCCGGGCCGTTGGTGGCCCGGTCTTTTGCTAGGCATTTCGATTGAAGTTTAGGCGGATGGCGCACGGAAGTCCAATCTTCCAATTGCCGTGTCGAAATGCTAAAATTTTCAATTGCTCCGCAACGCCGATGCGGTGCAATGCGTCTAAAGGATACGGCGGTTTGTATTTGCTCGTAAACTTTTTCGCATCAGGCATTTGTATTATGTTCGACCAGAATTCATTCGATAAAGCAACGTCCCCGACGGGCCCCGCCGCAGAACAGCAAGGCGGCCTGTTTGCAGATTATGAGATCAGGGGCTGGTTTACTACGCCTTCACTGTATAAAGTGTTGGCGATCTCGGCGGTAGTGAATATTGCCCTCATCGGCGGAATGGCGCAGACAAATGTGTTGACGGCCCGTGGGTGCGACAGCCCGTGGGTAGGCCGCGTCTGCCAGGTCGTCGATATGGCATATGTCGGCGCGATGGTCTTCGGCACCGAGCGTGAATACATTGACGAGGTTTACGAGAGGATCGACCTCGGCGATTCCGACATAACCTTCATCGATGTGACGGGTGAAATGCCGCCGCTAAGCTATCCGGAAGGCTATTTCCAGATCGCGAACCCTGTTCAGTATGCAATGTTAAAGCAGGCTGCAGAGAACCCGGACGGCGGTTTCCCGCCCGTTCATCAGGGTTTTGTCCCGCCGTCATATTCCGGTTCGGACCTGCTGCGGCAGCCGCCACAATTGCCTTCTCAGAACCCGAACGCTTTACGCGACGATACGTCTTCACTTTATGGCGATCTAGATAGCGGCGCCGGATCGCCTGTCACCCGAAAAGGTCGCGGTGGCCGCATTAGGCCTCCTGCAAATTCGAATACGAACCAAAGCATTCCTAGTGACGAGCAGACGGCCGAAGCGAACACGAATCATGCAACACCGCAGATCACGACGCCAACCGACCCGGTCGCCGGTGTCGACATAAATAAGAAGCCGATGGTCGATCTCGGCATTTTCGTGAACGAGATGGTCGAGAAGAACGAAGTCGACCTGCAGGCCCAGTTTATCGTCAACGCCAAGGGAAAACTCGACAAGAATGGGCGGTTCGACCCGAAAACATTTTCTTATGTTTCGGCGATGAGCTCCGACGAGGATATGGTCGAGATCGTAAAAGAATCGATTATGGCGATCAATGTAGCGGGCTACCTGCAGTACCTTAAAGATCTGAGCGGTAAGGATCTCGAAATGCTATTTGAGCAGGATGCGGAAAAACTTAGCGCCGTTATTCATTCGGAAATGGAGTCGGAGACCCGGGCGAACACTGTAAAAAGCGGGCTAAACGCTTTCATCTCGTTACAGAAGATGTTAAAGGGCGGTGAGAATGCGAGCCAGAATGCCAAGGATGACCTGATACTGTTTGAAAACACGGTCGTTGAAACGGATGGCAAAAAAGTGATCATTAAATTCACGGTGCCGAAAGAGGTAGCACATCCGATGATCCAGCGAAAGCTGGCCGAACAAGCCGCCGAAATAAAGAAGCCCAGCGGCCTTGCTCCGGCACGTTCGTCAGATAATTCGGCTAAATAAGCGCTTTGCACAATCGAAAAAGCCAAAACTCGATCTTATTTCTTACCACGCTCGGCGTGTACCTCGGGCTTGTGCTCGTTGGTGCGACGCCGGCGTATTCCCAATCTGACCTGACAAATATCAGCGGCGTTGTCGACCTCCGAAATCGGAAGACCTGTGAAGAGCTTCGTGACGCGATCCGGAATGCCGACGTTAATTTACTCTGGTTCAACTCCCGCAGCGTATCTGATTATTCCCGTGTCCTTGAGTCGGTTTTTGATGCCTTCCCGGAGAAGAAAGCCGGTTGGTTTGACCTGGCATGGACGACCAGTGACGCCAAACGCCCGTTGCGAATGCTCAATCCGCCATCCGGATTCCTGGCTCCGATCTTGATCGATGAGGATGAGAGGAAACACCTCAGTAATGAGGTCTGGGAGCTTGTAAATGGATTCTCCGCTGCCGAGGCGTTTGAATACAAAATTCAAAGGGATGCAGCAGAAACCGTCGCGACCTTAAAGATAAATTTTTCGGGGGTTGAGCCAAGCACATTTCTTGCGGCTTATGAATCAGCACTAAACCTTGCGAGGTGCGAAGATCCGATTGATCCGGACTACACCAGCATTCGACAGCTTGCATTTAACAACGCTCAACTTTCCATCCAGAACAACGCGTTGGTCATCGTCACACGCCTACCTCGCGGTTCAATATCGCCTCGCTTCACCAAAGACGCAAATTAACGGCGGAGCCGAAGCGATAATTCCAGTTTTCCCCTTCTTCAGCTCGCCAAATGCTCGATAGGTTTTCCAGCCTGTCGCGTCGGACATATTAGGCGGTAAGATAAACAATTACATTGTAAGGCCGCCGACAGAACTGGCTCGAAGCCCGTTCTACAAAAGGAACAAAATGCCAACCAACAAATTTGCAGACAAGTTAGTAAAAACGATCTTCGGGACAAGCAGCAATATCTTTCTGAAGAAGGTCAAGCCCACGATCCAGCAGATAAACGACTTCGAACCGCGGGTCCAGGCGATGTCGGACGATGAGCTTAAGGCGCAGACGCCCAAATTCAAAGAGCGCATTGCCGCGGCGCTCGACGGTATTACGGACAAGGTCGAGCGACGCACTGCCGAACAGAAAATTCTCCATGAACTTTTGCCTGAGGCTTTCGCCACGGTCCGAGAGGCCTCTAAACGCGTGACCGGGATGCGCCACTTCGACGTTCAGATGATCGGCGGCGTCGCACTTCACCAGGGCCGCATCGCCGAGATGCGTACGGGCGAAGGTAAAACCCTCGTCGCCACATTGCCGTCGTATCTGAACGGCCTCACCGGCCGCGGTGTCCACGTTGTGACGGTCAATGACTATCTCGCTTCCCGCGACGCCGAGTGGATGGGCAAGATCCACCAGTTTCTCGGCCTCCGTGTCGGCTGTATCCAGAACGACATGGACGACGTCGAGCGAAAAGAGGCCTACGCTTGCGAGATCACCTACGGTACGAACAACGAATTCGGCTTCGATTATCTTCGCGACAATATGAAGTTCGATGTCGAATCGCTGGTCCAACCCGACCACTACTTCGCGATCATCGACGAGGTTGACTCGATCCTCATCGACGAGGCCCGAACGCCGCTCATCATATCCGGAGCGACGGACGACGCGACCGATAAGTATTACCTTGCAAACGAGATCATCCCGCATCTCGAAAAGGGCCACAAAGACGAAGAGACGAAGGTCACAACGGGCGACTACCTGCTCGACGAAAAGAACCACTCGTCCGTCTTGACCGAGCACGGTGTGACGAAGGCCGAAAAACTTTTGGGCGTTGCAAATCTCTACGACCCGGCAAATATGGACCTCCTTCACTGCGTCGAGCAGGCCCTGAAGGCACACACGCTTTATAAACGCGATCATCATTACGTCGTGCAGGAAGGCGAAGTGATCATCGTTGACGACTTTACCGGCCGCTTGATGCAGGGCCGCCGCTGGTCGGACGGGCTTCACCAGGCCGTCGAGGCGAAAGAAGGCGTCAAGATCGAACGCGAGAACCAGACCCTCGCGACCATCACGCTGCAAAATTATTTCCGAATGTATGAAAAGCTCGGCGGCATGACCGGTACGGCCGAGACCGAGGCTGAAGAATTCGGCACGGTCTATTCGCTGGACGTGGTCCAGATCCCGACCAACATGCCGATGGTCCGCAAGGACAATTCGGATATGATCTATCGCACGCTGCCCGAAAAATGGGACGCGGTTGTCGATGAGATAAAGGTGCTTCACGCGGAGGGTCGTCCCGTGCTCGTTGGTACCGTATCGGTCGAAAATTCCGAACTCGTTGCGGAACGCCTCAAGCAGATCGGCGTCAAGCACAACGTTTTGAACGCAAAGTACCACGAACGCGAGGCCGAGATAATCGCTCAGGCAGGCCGCAAAGGCGCGGTCACCATTGCGACCAACATGGCCGGCCGCGGTACCGACATTCTGCTGGGCGGCAACCCTGATTATCTTGCCCGCGAATACCTCAAACGGCAGGAGATCAACCCCGACGAAGCTACGCCGGAACAGTTCGAAGCCGAGCTGCAAAAGGCCAAGCGTGTCGTAGCCGAAGAGCACGAGGAAGTGGTCAAGGCCGGCGGCCTCCATATTCTCGGCACCGAACGCCACGAATCGCGCCGCATCGACAACCAGCTTCGCGGACGTGCCGGACGTCAGGGCGATCCCGGTTCATCGCGTTTTGTCCTTTCGTTGGAAGATGATCTGATGCGCATCTTTGCCGGCGACAAGGTCCGCTCGATGATGGAATGGCTCGGTATGGAAAAAGGCGTAGCCATCGAAAGCAAGACCGTTTCCAAACAGATCGAGCGGGCGCAGCGGGCGGTCGAGGCACGCAACTTCGAAACACGCAAACACGTTCTAAAGTACGACGACGTGATGAACAAACAGCGTGAGACCATCTATGGCCTCCGCCGCCAGTTGATGTTCCAACCCGAGCACAGGGAATATCTGCTTGGCGAAACCGGCGTCGCACGCGACCTGCTGCACGACCTTACCGACCACTTCCTTCCGATGACGATCGCCCCGGACCAGTGGGACGTTGACACCTACGCGGCCGAGATCGAAAGCATTTACGCGATCGACCCTGCGGTCGATGCCGGGGTGGATTTCAAGCGGATGAACCCGGACGACATACAGGAAGCCATCTGGAAAAAGGCCTCCGCCAGCTATGCCGAAAAGGAAAAGATGGCCGGCGAGGAAAGCCTTCGGGCCTACGAGCGATACATAATGCTCAACATCATCGACTCGCAGTGGAAAGACCACCTCGCGTCGATCGATCAGGTCAAACAGGGCATCGGCCTTGTCGGCTACGGCCAGAAAGACCCGCTTGTTGAATACAAAAAGCAGAGCTTTACAATGTTCCAGGATATGCTCGACCGCATCGACACGAACACCACAAAGGCCCTGTTCCACCTGCAGATCGTCAGCCAGGACGAACAGGAAGAGCAGGAGAGGCTCGCACGCCTTGAACAGCAGCGTGCCCGCCGACAGGCCGCCGGAATGGCATTCACCGGCGCAATGGCCGGTGCCGAGGTCGCCGGCGCCGAAGCTGCCCGCCACACCCCGTTCGTCCGCGACCAACCGAAAGTAAAACCCAACGAACCCTGCTACTGCGGCTCAGGGAAAAAATTCAAAAAATGCCACGGTGCGGGAATGTAATGCCATCCTCGATTCTGCATATTCGTGACGCAACCTTGAAGGGAAAAACGAGAACGACGGGAATCCTCTCGTCCGTGGGAAGGCAAAACAGATCGCCGAACGCAGCCTCCAGTTCGCGTCGGTTGGAACCAATGCGCCTTCGGTTGGAAACCGGCCTCGGAACCATACGAGGTCGCCCCGATAAGCGGACAACCCCCCCCACTGAAACCCGAACTTGTCCTTTTTGGCAAGCTCCTTCGCTCATCAAGGTCTTCCGGCTGGCCGTCGACGGGAGGTATACGTGGGGTCGCGCGTCCTATTGTGGCGGCGCAGTGCAGGAGTCGGCTTTTGCTCAGATCCCTGAAAGTCCCATGTTCGGGGAGGCGTTTCGTGACCTCCGCCTCCAGCCAGACGGCGGTTTGAAATCGGATGGCGAACACACGATTGCGGTTAGCCCGCAAACGTGCACCACCACCTATTCGCTGACGCTGCGACAGGCGCAGAACTGACGGCGTAGCAACTTTCACACCTCGAGGGACAATCTCTCCTCCGGCTTCCGCGGATTGACCTTGGCGGTCACGCGGTCGCCAGTCCGTTCTGTTATTAATAGTTGCAGGTTCTACTGCAGTCGAGTTTTTTGCATTGCTCGAAGAAAAGTAGCCACTTTCTGGTGGACGCGTCATCCCTGCCCGGGAACGCCTGGTTGGCCTGCAGGACGCAGTTCCATTCACACCTCCTGCAGTCCTCAGACCTTTCCCTCGGGTTTTGCCTGGGTTCTGGTTCTGGCGACTGTGGATAGTTGCAGACTCTGCTGCAGTCGAGCTTCTTGCACTGATCGAAGAACACTAGCCACCTTCTGGTGGACGCATCGTCCTGACCGGGGTACGCCTGGTTGGCCTGCAGGACGCAGTTCCATTCACACTTTCTACAATCCTCGGTCCTGGACGGCGGATTCTGCCCGTCTCCATTTTCTCGCGGCGTCTGAAGAAGCCGCTGCCTTGCCGTATTGCCGGGCTGGGCTATGCCTTCCGGCCGGAATACCGGCCGCACCACCGCGAATGGATGATAAGGAGCAAAACCCGTCGCGAATACCCCGCCGAGCCGTGGTCCGTCTCCAGATCCTTTGTTCGCCGCGACACGCCCGCCGGGCATCCACACCTGTATCACTGTGTAACTGTAGCGCTGGGGCAGGTATCGCACGTAGTATCCATCCGGATGCCGGGACCACTGCCCTTTAGGAATGTTTTGGCTCCCCTCCCCGCGCGGAGGCTCTCCGGCGAGGACCGCTATTCTCTCCATCTCCGCGAACGTGGCTCCCGGGGTCGTGAGCATCTGCCGCAGCCGAGCCTCGGCCTCGAGAATATGCCGCACCCCTGGAGGTGCCTTCCCAAGCGCCGCCTGCAAGGGCCCGCCGGAGATCACATCCAATGCGCTTCGATTCAGCGTCGCAATTTGTTTCGGCGTCAGCAGCCGTGCGGCTACGGCCTTCAGCTCCGGCGTCAGGTCCTCGAATTTTGCCCTGGCGACGATCGCCCATAGAAGCTGCTGAATTTGTCTTTGCTGGATCTCGGGATGCTTATATGAGTTGCGCGCGATGCTTAAGACCGCGTCTTTCGCGGGCCCTTCCACGGGAGCGTACGAATAACCGTCGCCGCCGCCCGGGCCGTGTGTTCCGGCGTGCAGGCAGTAGCTCTGCGCGTGCATCTCGTATAACCCGGGCTCCAGGATAAACCCGCCATCCGGTGTCCGGTCCAGCATCGTGATCGGCATTGGCTCCGGCAGGTTGTTTACCTCAAGCGAGGAGTCGCCGAATTTGGCGTCTTTCAGGCTCGTCGTGATCGGCGGCGTGCCGCCGAGCAGTTTTGCTAGTGGGTCCGTCCCCTTCTTGATCATGTCGCCAACGGGACCGAATTGGGCCTGCACGATCAGATAGGAACCCCCCGTGAGAAGCAGCCCGAGGGTTAAGAAAATGATCATCGGCTTAAGCGATGCTGTCAAAACTCCTGTCGTGTTTCGCATAAAGTAAGCTCCTTTTTTAATATTGAATTACGCTGACGAACAAAGAGCCCTTGTTCAGTTAAAATCTTCCTGACTAGGCTCGAGGAAGTATCCTTTTCGGCCCAGGCTTAGCATCAAACCCTTGCCCGTATTCGGATTCTGCACAAACAAGGTTGTCCTCCGCGCATCTATGAGGCCCTGTGCCGCCGTAAACGCCATGCGACGCAAATCTAAACCCTCGCGGAAGAAAGCGGCCTTGCTGTCCTTGCGGATGGGGCCATTGAAGACGGCGATCGAAAACTTTGCGGCACGTTTTTGCGTGTTGACTAAAACGATCGCGAAATCATCCGTTTTGTCGCCGTTAAAATCCGCCGTCCGGTAATATGGATGGTAATCAACAAAGCTCGATCGTTCAGATGTCAAATGGCTCTTGCAAACGCAGTCTCCATCAATAGCCAGCCGGAGATGCGGTCTTTGTCCCAGCCACTGCTGGACCGCTTCTCGGTGCTCC
>JBGSYT010000077.1:0-28523 GCA_041750855.1 Pyrinomonadaceae bacterium
GCCTGACTATTTTTTCCTTTATGATTTTCCTGTTGACCAACCCTTTACGGCTTAAGAGAAAAACTGCATCCTCCTGGTCTTTGAAGCGGCCAGCGATGAATTTGAGTATCACGAGCCATTCAGGCGTCAGGACGGGAACGTCGTCGATCCTTACGGCTTCACTGAGGGCGATCTGGAAGAGTTTTTTGAAAGAATCGTTTCGTAAAATCCAGTCAACAAATACTTCCCGCTTCGCTACTCTGATGCTGTAACGTTCGCCGCCTTGGCGGAGCTTTCCCGCGCTCTCGAGTGGTAAAAGTTTGTTGGCGATGACATCTACGTCTTTCGTGTTTCGATCCCCGCCGTAAAGTGCAACCGCGATCCCGCCGACCAAAGCCCAATTGACACCATTAGCCGCCGCGACTTCGCTAACGGCAACGATCGCTTCCTTGGCGGATTCAGTGTCTAGAAGGTCTATGTCGATAGTCATATAGGTAAAACCCGTTCGCTACCGCTCACGGTTCTGACTCATTGGAATTTTAACATCATTTCGCTTAACAAAATCTTTTGCCTCGTCATAGCCTGTGTCGGCGTGGCGGATGACGCCAATGCCGGGGTCGCTGGTTACGACGCGTTTGATTCCTCCCCGTTTTATTTCTTTAAACTTACCGTAGTGAAGTGGAATTGATCTAGGTGGATACGCGGGCTGTAGCGAAAGTATTCCTTTCCATATCGGTCGCCCTTTTCCGGCCGACGATAATACATAGCCCGGAGAAAGTCGTTTTCATGAGGGTCTCGGGGCCCTCCTGAAGCTCCTGTGCCCGGCCGCCCGTCAGGAATGTGTACCCGTGACCAATCGGTCTCTAGGGAGATGATCAAATGTTCAGGTTCCGGATTCTCTTTACTCAGGCATTCGAAAAGACTGCGTAGATTCTTCTCGTCGAAAGCGGTGGGTGCCAAGTATACCTCCATCCGACGCATCAATTCTGACCTGAGTGAGTTTTGAGTGACCAAGAACTCCGCTTCTATCGTGGAACATTTCGGTTTCGGTGGTGGGCCGGACGGATAGAGCTTCTCGGCGACAGACTCCGGCACTTTTGCGAATTCGTCTGTTACCGGCCGTTGGCCGGAACAGTTCGCTAGCGCTATCAAAGGAACTAATAGTAAAAGCTTCACGTAAAATATGATGCACCATGATCATACTCGGCGGCCTAAACCTCGAAATAATCATTTCATCGGGATCTTCACATTGTTCTTCTCGGCAAACTCGATCGCCTCGTCATAACCCGCATCTGCGTGTCTGATAATTCCCATGCCGGGGTCGGTGGTGAGGACGCGTTCGATGCGGCGGGCGGCTTCGGGAGTGCCGTCGGCGACGATGACCTGGCCGGCGTGGAGGGAATAGCCGATGCCGACGCCGCCGCCGTGGTGGAGCGAGACCCAGGTGGCACCGCCGGCGACGTTGATCATCGCGTTCAGATAGACCCAATCGGCAATGGCATCGCTGCCGTCCTTCATCGCTTCGGTCTCGCGGTTTGGCGAGGCGACCGAACCGCAGTCGAGGTGGTCACGGCCAATGACGATCGGAGCTTCCAGCTCGCCTGAGGCGACCATTTCATTTAACTTCAGCCCGGCCTTGGCACGCGCTCCGTAACCGAGCCAGCAGATGCGTGCAGGCAGGCCCTGGAATTCGACCTTCTCCTGCGCCATGGTCAGCCAGCGGGCGAGATGATCGTCCTCGGGGAAGAGGTTCATTATCGCTTCGTCGGTGCGATAGATGTCTTCTTTGTCGCCCGAGAGCGCGACCCAACGGAACGGCCCTTTGCCCTCACAAAACAGAGGACGAATGTAAGCGGGCACGAAGCCGGGATAGTCGAATGCATTCGCGACTCCGTTGTCCTTCGCACGTTGGCGGAGGTTGTTGCCGTAATCGAAGACGATCGAACCGCGACGTTGGAATTCGAGCATCGCTTCGACATGTTTCGACATAGAGTCCATGGCGGCCTGCTCGTACGCTGCCTGGTCGCGCTTGCGGAAGTCCGCAGCCTTTTCGACTGAGTAGCCGACCGGTATATAACCGTATAAAACATCGTGAGCAGAAGTTTGATCTGTTACAACATCAGGAACAATTCCGCGTTTTAAGATTTCATGATGAATTTCTGCCGCGTTACCACGAAGGGCGATTGAAGCAGCCTCGCCTTTTTGTTTGAGTTCCTCAACTAACTGTAACGCATCGTCTAAATCAACAGATAAATAATCAACTTGCTTAAATTGTAAACGCCTAGCAATTCTAAAATGGTCAACTTCAACGATTAAAGCTACACCGCCGTTAAATGTAATTGCTTGTGCTTGCGCTCCGCCCATTTCGCCGAGCCCGGCGGTGAGGACAAGCTTTCCGGCGAGCGAACCCCAACCATGCTGCCGTGCGAGCGAGCCGAAGGTTTCGTACGTGCCCTGGAGGATGCCTTGCGTGCCGATGTAGATCCACGAACCGGCCGTCATCTGGCCGTACATCATCAACCCGTCGCGTTCGTATTGGTCGAACTGCTCCTGCGTTGCCCAGTGCGGAACGATGTTCGTGTTTGCGATCAGGACTCGCGGAGCGTCGGTGTGGCTTTTGAAGATACCGACCGGCTTGCCGGATTGCACGAGCAGAGTTTCGTCTTCGTTCAGTTCACGCAAAGAACGAAGAATCGCGTCGTAGCTCTCCCAATTCCTCGCCGCCTTTCCGCGTCCGCCGTAAACGATCAGGTTTTCGGGGTCAAAAGCGACCTCGGCGTCCAGATTGTTCTGGATCATACGATAGGCGGCCTCGATCAACCAATTTTTGCAATGCAACTCAGTCCCGGTCGGGGCCTTGATCTCTTTCGACATAGAAACAAATTTCGAAAAGTTTAATTTTCCTAAACACTTAAGCTACAATCAGCGTGTTCATTTCGCAAGATATCGTAAGTCTAAAGCTCGACCTTTCACAATTAGATGGCCGACAACCAGCCAAAGATAGATCAACTTGAAACTCGGATATCTGAGCTGGTCCGAACTCAGATCGATTTTCAGAAGGAGATATCTGCGATCCGCAAAGAATTGGCCAGCCTTCGTGGACCGATTGTTGAATCTGAAATTTCAATGCCGGCTCCGGCGCAATATGTCCCTCCGGTTGAATCGCTGAAGAGTGACGAGCGATCAGTTCCTCCAGATCAAAGTGAGCCTACGGTCCACAGGGTTGAAACGCCGAACTTCGGATATTCGTACGAACAAACAGGTCACACTTACGAGAGGAAGCCAGAAAGTGAGTTCGAGCGACAATTTTCGGCTTACGTCGAAAATGCGCGATCTGATTTTGAGAAATTCATCGGTGAAAATCTGATCAGCAAGATTGGAATTATCGTTCTGATCATTGGCGTCGGGATAGGCGTTAAGTATTCGATCGACAATGAACTGATAAGCCCGCTTACTCGGATCATTATCGGATATATCTTTGGTTTTGGCCTTGTAGGCTTGGCGATAAAGCTAAAGCCGAAATACCACAATTTCAGTGCGGCCTTGATTAGCGGCGGAATGGCGATCATGTATTTCGTTACATATTTTGCCTATTCGTCATATTCACTGATAACGCAAAGCAGCGCGTTCGCGCTAATGGTGATGTTTACCGCCTTTACGGTGGCGAGCGCGGGGGTTTACAACCGTCAGATCATCGCTCATATCGGATTGGTTGGAGCATATGGGGTCCCGTTTTTGCTTAGCAGCGACTCGGGCAACTATATCGTGCTCTTTTCCTATATGACGATCGTCAATTTAGGCATCCTGGCGGTGTCGCTCAAGCGGCGTTGGGAGCCGATATTTTTTACCGCATCCGGATTCACATGGCTGATCTTTCTTGGGTGGTTCTCGGCGCGATATGAAGCGGGGAATGACCTTTTCCCGACGCTCATTTTCCTTGGTGTGTTTTTTGCCATCTTTTTTGCGGTCGCGATCATTCAACACGAAACCAACGAGAACCGGGAAAGTTACCGGGATCTAGGTTCTGCGTTGGCGACAACATTTGTCTTCTATTGCTTTTGTTGGGCCATTGCGGATACCAGCTTCCCGGGCGGCAGGGTTTGGGCGTTTTTTGGATATTTGACGGCGGCGGCAGTCGCAATATGCCTGGTTTCGTTTCGATATCTCGGGCGTTTCCCCGTTTATTTTGCGTTTACCTTTTCCTGGCTAATATACGGCGTGTGGTTTGTGGACCGATATGTTGATGAGGAGCATCGGGTGGTCGCACCGGTCTTCGCGGCGGTATTTTTCGCGGTCTTCTATGCTGCTGTGCTTGGCCACCG
Organism: Pyrinomonadaceae bacterium; assembly: GCA_041750855.1. Classification (GTDB taxonomy): domain Bacteria; phylum Acidobacteriota; class Blastocatellia; order Pyrinomonadales; family Pyrinomonadaceae; genus OLB17. Next base: position 4,302 of record JBGSYT010000077.1, read on the forward strand.
ATTGATCACAAGGGAACTGACCTTCATCGAAAACACCGGGCTGATCCTGTCAAACGCATTTTTGTTTTTCGGGTTCGGCTACGCCATCATGGTGCGCAACGGTTTTGACGAGTATCTCGGGCTGTTCACTGTTGCAAATGGTGCCCTCCATCTTGGTGTGGCGAGCCTTGTTGCAAAGCTCCGGGACGATGCAGTAGATGTTATCCAGGTCCTGACGATCCTCGTCCTGACGTTCGGCTCGATCGCCATTCCAATTCAGTTCGACGGGAACGTCGTAACGATGATTTGGGCCGCAGAGGCGGCCATACTATTTTGGTACGGACGAACGAAGGCCGTGCCGCTGTTTGAGTACTTCTCGTTTCCTGTGATGGCGTTGGCAACGGCAAGTATGTTGCTGGACTGGGGTATCGCCTTCAGCGAACGAACCTTAGAGGTATCAGAACTTAACCGACAGCCGCTTGCCAATTCGGAGTTGGTGACGGCTATCGTATTTGTGACCGCGTTCGCGTTCATTTTCATCACAAATCGCGATGACAGGTTTCGGCCGCCTTTCCCCAGGGAGTTAGCTACCGGTTTTGGCGTTTTGGTCGCGTCGGTAGGTTTATTCGTGCTGTATAACGCGTTTCGCATCGAGATCTCCAATTATTTTCATTTAAGGATTGTGGAAATGTTTGCGGGCGATGCGGCGGTCGGATATCGAGATCAGACTGACAACAGCTACCTAAAGTTTGCATGGCAGTTAAATTATACGTTTGCCTTTCTTACCGCCTTGATAGCGGTGAATTTGCGGAAAACGCGTTCACAATTGGCCGCCGCTGTAGGCTCAGGGTTAACGTGCGCCGCTCTTTTCGCATTTACCACGATCGGCATGTTCGCATTCTCTGCATTGATGGGCAGTTATCTGGCCGCCGAGACGAATGCCGGTCAAATGAACGTGTTGATCCGATATATTTCATACTTGTTCGCAGCTGCGGCGATCGCGGCACTGTATTTTTCGTCGCGTGATGAACTGCTAACTGTACTCGTACCCGGAAAGATACTAGTTTACATTTTCGAAGGTATCGTAATCAGCGTCACATTTATTACAGCGAGCTGCGAGTTAGTCAATTTAATGGCCCAATGGAAGGTACCGGATTCGTCCAAGCTGGGCTTGAGCATTTTATGGGGCATTTACGCGTTGGCACTTATTGTGCTTGGGATCGCCTGGAAAAAGAAGCATCTCAGGATCATCGCGATCGTAATCTTAGCCATCACATTAATCAAACTGTTCCTTTATGACATCGCGGACTTGGACACAATTCCAAAGACTATTCTGTTTGTTACATTGGGGATCACTTTGCTGGTGATATCTTTCCTCTATAACAAATACAAAGTTGTGATGTTTGGCGTGGACGGGGCCGACGACAGTCGGGATGGCGTGGATGCCGCTGACGCGTGAACTCCACCACGTGCTAATATTCGTTTGTTTTATTCCGAATTTTGGAGGGAAAGTAATGTTTTCGATCGGCCGAACCATCTTTATTGTTGTTATGTTTGCTTTCGCGTGCGTCAACGTGTATGCGCAGCAGAATGAATCGAAAGAGTCTTCGATTTATGATGCCGGGCTGGCTAAAAAGCTGGGTGCCGATGAAAATGGCATGAAAAGCTATGTCTTCTGCATCCTGAAGACCGGGCCGAAAGATGCAGATATCAAGGACGCCAAACAACGCAGCGAGATCTTCGCAGGGCATATGGCGAATATGAAAAAGCTGGCTGCTGACGGGAAACTCGCCCTTGCGGGGCCGTTCGGCAAGAACGAACGTAACTATCGCGGCATTTTTATTTTCAATGTCACAACGGTCGAAGAGGCACAAAAATTGGTTGAAACAGACCCTGTAATTTCATCCGGCATGATGATCGCAGAACTGACGCCGTGGTACGGTTCCGCAGCTGTCCTCCTGGTCAACGATAATCATAAAAAGGTTGCCAAAAAAGACTTCTGATGCAGCACGCCGATCTGATAGTTCACAACATAGGGCAGCTTGTGACGTGCGCTTCGCCTGACGTGCCTAAGCGTGGTGCCGAAATGCGCGATGTTGGCATTATCGAAAATGGCGCGGTTGCGATCGCCGAAGGGCGATTCGTGGGTGTCGGGACATCGGCCGAGATTCGAGCCGCATATAAGTCGGACAAAGTGATCGATGCAGAAGGCCGTGTAGCTTGCCCGGGGTTTGTCGATCCCCATTCGCATATCGTTTATGCCGGTGACCGTCTTGATGAGTTTGAAAAGAAGATCGGCGGCGCGGATTACCTTGAGATACTGAAGGCGGGCGGCGGCATTATATCGACAGTAAGGGCGACCCGTGAGTCAAGCCTGGACGGCCTTGTGGAAGGCGGGATGGCGAGGCTGGACCGCATGCTCGCTTACGGCACGACGACGGTCGAGATCAAAACCGGGTACGGCCTCGATACTGAGACCGAGCTAAAAATGCTCGAGACTATCGCCCGGCTTGATCTCGAACACCCGATCGATATCGTGCCCACGCTGCTGGCCGCCCATGCTTTCCCCCCGGAGTTTGCCGATGACCGTGATGGCTACGTTGACCTTATCTGCGGCGAGATATTGCCCAAGGCCTGGGACTGGTACACAGCCTCGCATTTTCACCCCAAGAAAACGCCGATATTTGCCGATGTTTTTTGCGAGAAGAACGCCTTCGATCTCGCCCAATCGGAACGCGTGCTCAGGACCGCAAAGGCCCTTTGGTTCGGCCTTAAGGCCCACTGCGACGAGTTTTTAAACCTCGGTGGAAGCCGTCTCGCGATCGGCCTCGGAGCAACATCGATCGACCATCTCGACATGATCTCTGATGAGGAAGTCGATTTGCTGGCCGCGTCAGTGACGGTTGGCGTGGTCACGCCGACGGTGAATTTCAATCTTGGTTCGCACGCATTTGCGGACGCGAGGAAACTCATCGATCGCGGTTGTGCCGTGGCCCTGTCAACCGACTACAATCCGGGCTCCGCACCTTGCCCTTCCCAAGCAATGGCAATGGCTATTTCGTGCAGGTATCAAAAGCTCCTTCCCGCCGAAGCCTTGAACGCCGCGACCATCAATGCCGCGTTCGCGATCGGGCAGGGCCATCGAGCAGGCTCGATCGAAGTGGGGAAGAGGGCCGATCTTATTATTTGTGATACCCGCGATTACCGTGAGATCGCATACGAGTTTGGCGGGGACCTCATTGCCAGTGTGGTGAAGCGGGGAAGGCTTGCCAAGTAGAACAACGGATCAATTGATGAACGAGATCGTATTAGACGGTGAAAGTTTGACATTCGAACAGGTGTGGCATGCAGCCTATGGCGGGCCCGGCAAGCCGCATATACGTTTGTCCGAAAAAGCCGCCGCAAACGTAGACCGCTCCGCGCAAGCGGTGGAAACTCTGCTTGAGCGGGGCGAGGTTGCCTATGGGATCACGACCGGTTTCGGGGCATTCAAGGACAAGATCATTGGCCGGGAACAGGTCGAACAGCTCCAACGGAACATCGTTCTGAGCCACGCGGTCGGGGTAGGCAAACCGTTTGACACGCCGACGGTCCGGGCGATAATGCTGATCCGCGCGAATACGCTTGCGCGAGGCTTCTCGGGAATAAGGCTCGAAACTCTGCAGTTGATACTTGATCTCCTGAATACCGGCGTGCATCCCGTTATCCCTGAAAAGGGAAGCCTAGGTGCCAGCGGCGATCTTGCACCGCTAGCCCATTTTGCGTGTGTTCTGATTGGCGAAGGCGAGGCGGAATTCGACGGCTCGGTCGTGTCGGGAACTGAGGCGTTGGAACGGGCAGGGCTTAAGCCCGTTTCATTAAAGGCCAAAGAGGGGCTCGCTTTAACAAATGGCACGTCGGTGATGACGGCGGTCGGCCTTCTGGAAACCGCTCGGGCGATCAAGCTGGCGGAGATCGCGGACATCGCGGGCTGCATGAGCCTTGAGGCCCTGAACGGCACGATCTCGGCCTTTGATGACAGGATCCATCAATTAAGGCCGCACCCGCGTCAGATCGATTGCGCCGGAAATCTCCGTAGAATTCTCGAAGGCAGCGAATTCCTTCGCCCTCATGACCCGTCGAATGTCCAGGACGCCTACACGCTTCGCTGTATGCCGCAGGTTCACGGCGCGTGCCGCGATGCGGTTGCGTATGCCGAATGGCTTCTGAAAATAGAACTTAATTCGGTGACGGACAATCCGCTTATTTTTGTTTCCACGCCGCCTGAAGGCGGTACTCCAAACATTGAGGTGATATCGGGTGGTAATTTTCATGGGGAGCCGTTGGCCCTGGCCTTCGATTACTTAACGATCGCGCTGACCGAGCTTGGGAATATTTCCGAACGGCGGATCATGCGATTGACGGATGAGTCATCGAATGCTCATGTTCTACCGGCATTTCTCACGGAAAACGGCGGGCTTAATTCGGGCTTTATGATCGTTCAGTACACAGCGGCGGCCCTGTGCACGGAAAACAAAGTTTTGGCCCATCCGGCAAGCGTCGATACGATACCGAGTTCTGCAAACGTCGAGGATCATGTTTCGATGGGAGCGACGGCTGCCCTGAAACTGCGTCAGGTCGCGGAAAACCTTGAGCAAATATTATCCATCGAACTATTCTGTGCCGCGCAGGGTATCGATCTTCGGAAAACGGTGGTCGGTGATGGCAAAAGACTCGGAAACGGAACCGCCCCCGTTTATAAAGAAATACGGGAACGCGTTCCGTTCATTGAACGCGATGAGTATATGAAGGTACATCTGGATGCAGTATCTGAAGTTGTGCGTGATTTTGTCCGGAGGTGACGAGTAAAAGTGGATAATAAGCACGGTTCCGTTTTTACGAGATTCTCGCGGCTGGCCGCACACACGGCAGGAAAGCCCATCGTATTTTTTGTCGCTGTCGCCACGATAGCAGTTTGGGGAATTAGCGGGCCACTTTTTGATTTCAGCAATACGTGGCAGCTGGTAGTAAACTCTCTTACGACCATCGTCACGTTCCTGATGGTCTTCCTGATACAAAACACGCAGAATCGCGATACGGAAGCGATGCAGATCAAACTCGACGAGCTCATCCGATCGACAAAGGGAACGCGGGAAGAGGTAATGAATCTGGAAGAGTTAGACGAGCGGGAATTGGACAAGGTCCGCGAAGAATATCTAAAACTTGCCGAAGTAGCGAGAAGTGAATTGCTTGGACGGCAGTACCGAAGAAAGGAATGAGTAACGTTTTTCTAATACTTTTGGCCTCGATGATGATGGTGGCCCCTGTTGCGCCCGCTTCGACCGCTGGAACAGTCGCCGGCGGCGATCCTGTGGAATTCGCAACCTACGTGGCGAAAAGGCTCGGCGGCGCTGAAAAGCTGGCCGAGATCTGCCCGATCGAAACGGATGTCGTCGCGCGTCGGGTATTCAAAGACTACGGCGCAATGTTCATCGCTGCTAAAGAGGTGCGGTTCCCGACGAAGTGCGTATTCGCCAGTGAATCGGAGGTCGGCGAATTTCAGGCATCCGTAAAGTCGCGAAAAGAAACGGTAAGCGGCCGCGAGATCGAACTACAAGAGGCGGCGATGGATGCATTGCTAAAGGCGAACACGGCAGCAGCGAAAAGGAAACTAACGATCACTCCTCGAGGTGCGTCGGCGGCAAAGCGAAGCTATGCCGATACTTATCGGATATGGAAATCGCGATTCGATCCGGCCCTGAGGCATTGGGTCGCGCGCGGCCGGATCAAATCCGAAGACGCAGAAAGGGCAGCAAAACTCGATACGAACTTTCAGGTCGCACAAGTGATCGAGTGGGAAAAGGATTCGATCTGGTTCAGCACCGGTTTTAACCGGTCGATATTCTCGTCAGTGGCGGCTCCCGGCACATCGCAGCACCTTTCGATGATCGCTCTAGATGTCGCAGAATTTGGGAATAAGGATGTACGGGCGATACTGAATCAGCACGGCTGGTTTCAGACCATAATTGACGACACGCCTCATTTCACCTACCTGGGGCTCGATGAGGATGAACTTCCCAAACGCGGCCTCGTCGCCATAGCCAAAGACGGCTTTACTTTTTGGATACCAAATTTTGAACGATGATCCCAAAAACCATTCGAAAATGGCTGAATATTGGTCTATTATACTAAGAACTTTAATCGGAAATGATCTGTCCAGGTTGCGGCACAAATAATGAAGACGATTATATATTCTGCGTAAATTGTGGAATATCGTTTTCTTCCACCGCACTTCCGACCCAGCAGATTCCCGCACAGCAAATTCGTCAAACCGTTAAGTTCAGGAACGATCGCGAGATTTCCTCGGAAGCGACGGCGTTTCCAAGGCATGAAAGACACTCCGCACCACCAAAAAGCTCGAAAAAGTGGATATTCGCCGTGCTCGGTCTGTTCGTGGTGCTTGCCGGGGGGATCGCAGCCGCATCTCTGGCATATTTTTACCGTCCCGCAACAGTGACCCAGTTACTGCCCGGGCATTTGGGTTTATTTGCCGTTGCGAATGACAACGCAAGTCTTGTGGAAATTACCAAACGCGACGTTCCCAATATGAACGATCTGCTGAAATTGGCGGACGGTTCCGAGATCAACGTGATCTCCGGGAAGCCGGAATTCCTTCTCTACGCCGACCCGAACGATATAAAGGTCAGTGAACTTAAGCTTATCGACCTCAGCTCAGTCACCGATAAAGGCATCGTAAAGCAGATCAATTATCAAGTTACACTGGTAGAGGGCAGATCCGAGATGAAACGACTTTTGTTTAATCAGGGGTTACCTAACGGAAAATATGCCTTTGCCTTGATCGACGGATATTTTGATGAAGGGAAACACAGGATTTGGGCTTTTGAACTTCGTGGATCGAATGCCGAGGCAACTGATCAGGACGGCACCGAGCTGACCCTCACGCTAAAGACGGCGGGATCGCCCGATCCGGACACCGCCGGCTCCAATACGAACAGTTCGAATACGGCCGTTCCGGCGCCGAAACCCGCGCCTACGGTGGACATACCCGTCGGGTCGCGGGTCGCGTTTTGCAACGCTTCATCAGTCATCCTTCGCGATAAGGCCAGCCTTAACGGGAAACGCATCACTTTGCTGAAGAAAGGCCAACGCGTTTTCGTTATTTCTTATTCCGATAATTACGACGACTGGAAGGGCATTCGGGCAAATTGGGCGTATATCCAAACCGAGAATGGAAGACGCGGATGGGTCTTTACGCCTTTTATTACGTACTAAATAATTTATCATGCAGAAGTTTAAGTTGGAGTTTGCGGCGGTGTTACTGGTATTCCTGCTTTCAGGTTCCGCCTGCTGGCGAGTGCCGGTGGACAATCACCGCCAGGGCAGTTCCGATACAGGTTATTCAACTCCAACGCCGTCGCGGGCGAATGAGAACAGAGATACCGTCGTGAATCAAAATATAGATCAGAATCCAACGGCCAATCAGAAGAAAACAGGATTCAGTGCAAATCTGCCTGAAGGCTTTGAGCAGCCGACGGATGAGGTCGGGCGAAAGCTCTTTCGGGAGTATGGTTCGGTATTTGTTGCTCGGGGTGGGGCGACCGCGCCGAAAAAGGTGATATTCAGAGACGAGGGCGATGTATCGGCATTTCAATCGACCCTGAAGACGAGCCGAGAGACTATCGGCGGCCTGCCGATCGAGTTGCAGTCGGCGGCTATGGACGCTCTTAGAAACGCGATCTCGCAGGCAAAGTCAAAGGGGCTGGCGATCACGCCGCGTGGTGCCGACTCCGCAAAGCGGACCTACGATGAGACGGTCGGGCTCTGGCAAAGCCGCGTCGATCCGGCGCTTGTTCACTGGGTCGGGAAAGGAAGGCTGACAAAGGCTGACGCAGACCGAATCAAGGCGATGTCCACGTTTGAACAGGTCCAGGAAGTCCTTCGATTGGAAGAGCAGGGTATTTGGTTTGCGAAGGATCTGTCGAAATCGATAATTTACTCCGTCGCTCCGCCGGGGACATCTCAGCATCTCTCGCTGCTCGCCTTTGACGTTAAAGAGTTTGACGATGCGTCAGTTCGAAGAATTCTGAACGAGAACGGATGGTTTCAGACCGTTGCGTCGGACCTTCCGCATTTCACGTTTCTCGGCGTGAAAGAGAGCGAATTGCCCGGCCTCGGCCTCAAAAAACTGACCGATGCGGGCCGAAGTTTCTGGGTTCCGGATATCTGAAACGGCCCCGGATCAAGAATGTGATTGAAGGACAGTTTCAACCGAACATTCCGGTTTTACGCAAGTTGCCGTAAGTATATTGTTCGGTTTAATTTAGCCCGCGTCGATACGTCCAACCGATTTAAATTCTCACCCGACACACATTTAGCTGGAAAACCCAAAGCACTTCCTTTATCATCAACCGGTTATAGTTCTAAATTCGATTCATAGGGGTAACCGCCATTGCAACCAACCGATATAGCCGATCCAGAATACTTCCACAAAGTCGTTGACTGTCAATACGCTTGTCCCGCGCACACGCCAGTTCCGGAATATATCCGCCTGATCGCCGAAGGTAAATATACCGAGGCGTACATGATCAACTGGGACTCGAACGTGTTTCCGGGCGTTCTCGGGCGAACATGTGACCGGCCGTGTGAGCCTGCGTGCCGGCGCGGCCGCATCGACGAAGAGCCCGTAGCGATCTGCCGCTTAAAGCGGGTCGCTGCCGATAATCGTGACGATGTGATCCCATACATGCCACAAGGGCCTTTCGCGCCGAATGGCAAGAAGGTGGCGTTGATCGGGGCGGGGCCGGCTTCGCTGACCGTCGCTCGCGATCTGGCTCCGCTAGGTTATGAGATCCATTTGTTCGACGAACAGTTCAAGGGCGGCGGTTTTATGCTGAGCCAGATCCCGGCGTTCCGTCTGCCTGAACGCGTTCTCGACGAGGAAGTGGATTATATCCTTCGCCTAGGTATCCACACGCATTTCAAACATTACGTTTCGTCACTTAAAGAAGTACTTGAACAGGATTACGACGTGGTCTTTGTCGGCACAGGTGCTCCGCGAGGACGCGATCTGCCCGATCTGCCGGGCCGTCAGGAAGGCGCGGCGAATATCCACATCGGCATTAACTGGCTCGGCAGCGTTGCATTTGAACACACCGACAAGATCGGCAAACGCGTCATCGTACTCGGCGGCGGTAACACGGCGATGGACTGCTGCCGCACGGCGCGTCGGCTTGGCGGCGAAGACGTGAAAGTGATAGTCCGATCGCCTTTCGCCACGATGAAAGCCTCGCCCTGGGAAAAAGAAGATGCGATGCACGAGGACATCCCGATCATCGATAATCACGTTCCGAAAAGCTTCGTCTACGAAGCAGTGGACAGTGGACAGTTGACAGTGGACAGTGACAAATCCGGCGAGTCGGCGGAGCGTGTCAGTAGCCCGCACGTAAGTAAGGGCTCGACTGGAGAGGAGTCAACTACACCGGCAACTACGCACCGTTTGACAGGCATGATGTTTGAACGCGTCGAGGCTAAATACGACGAGAACGGCAAACGCACTCTCGTCCCCACCGGCGAGCCTGACGTTTTCTATCCTGCCGATGATGTTCTGATCGCGGTCGGACAGGAGAACGCTTTCCCGTGGATCGAACGCAATGTCGGTGTCGATTTTGATAAATGGGAAATGCCGGTGGTGGATAAAACGACTTTTCAGTCGACGAACCCGAGAGTTTTCTTCGGCGGCGACGCGGCTTTCGGGCCGGAGAATGTCATAACGGCGGTCGCTCACGGACATCAGGCTGCGGTCTCGATCGACCTGTTGTGCAAAGGTGAAAACCTGCTCACAAACCGGCCGCATCCGCACACGAATCTCCATTCGATGAAGATGGGCATTCACGAATGGGCGTACGACAGCGAGATCGACGAGTACGACCGCCTCGTCGTGCCGCAGGCTCCGAAGGCGAAGACGCTCGTCAACCGCAAGCAAGAGGTAGAGCTTGGATTTGATCCGCTCGCCGGTTACGAAGAGGCTCAGCGTTGCCTGAACTGCGACGTGCAAACGGTCTTTGACGCGCCTAAGTGCATCGAATGTGACGCCTGTGTAGACATCTGCCCGACGAGCTGCATCAGCTTTATTCCGGACGGCGACGAATCGGACATACGGACGCGAACAAAAGTCCCCGCGCTGAATCTTACCCAAGACATCTACGTCGCCGACGGCCTAAAGACCGGCCGCATCATGGCCAAGGACGAGGACGTCTGTCTCCACTGCGGCCTCTGCGCCGAACGCTGCCCCACCGCCGCATGGGACATGCAAAAATTCTGGTACAACGTCACCAAAGCCGGCGAGGTCAAATACAACATCGTCCAGATAACGAGGAATGGTAATGGTCAGAGGTAAAATATGAATGTCGTGAAAGACGAAATTTCAGCATTGTTGGAAAGACTTCCTGCAGACGCCTCGATCGAAGACGTGCAGTACCACCTGTATGTGATCGAAAAAGTACGGAATGGGTTGGAGGCAGCCCGCACGGGTGGAGCGGTGACGCAGGCGCAGGCTGAGGAGAAACTTGGGAAATGGCTCATATCGTAGTTTGGTCGCCACGTGCGATCGACGATGCTGACGCCATCGCAGCCTACATCGCAGAGGATTCCGAAGCATATGCGGCTTCGGTAGTTCGCTCTATCCTGGACAAAGCGAGGCGGCTGTCGGAGTTTCCGTATATGGGCAGGGTTGTTCCCGAGTTCGGTGATGAAACGATCCGGGAAGTGTTTGCCTATAGCTATCGGGTCATTTATGAGATCGAGGGAAATGAGGTCACGATAGCAGCAGTAATTCATGGAAAACGCCTACTTGAATTGGCGATCAAACCGTAAGCTCTTCGCGCCGAACGCTGCCCCACCGCCGCCTGGGACATATATCGGAATCGCGAGCGGTAGCGACAGGGTAACAAACTTAAACCGCACCAAGGCCGGCGAGGTCAAATACAACGTCGTCCAGATCACGAGGAATGGAAATGGTGCGGTCTAGTTTTACGTTGAGTGAAGTGTGGAACTTTAGGTTTTCAAAAGAAATATATGAAGTCTCGGGCTCCGCGAAATAGAACATTAACCTGTGATCAGCGGGAAATCGACTCTCTTTCCTCGGACCTTATCTCGCTGTCGCGCTCCGTAGGTGAAGATGAGTTGAATGGTCGGGTCATAAACCAGGAATTGGAAGATGCGGTGCAATTCTTGCCCAAGGGATTTGTCGACCTTCTTATTCTAGATCCACCATATAACCTAACGAAGAATTTCAACGGACATCTATTTCGGGAAAAAGAGTCACAGGATTATACCGAATGGTTCGAGAGGGTTATATCCGTCCTGATTCCAACCCTGAGAGCCCACGCGTCGATTTATGTATGTAGTGACTGGCGTACATCCACACTAATCTTTCCGGTACTGGATAAATATTTTCAAATCCAAAACAGGATTACTTGGGAGCGGGAAAAAGGGCGTGGGTCGGCCGTAAACTGGAAAAACAATACCGAGGACATTTGGTTTTGCACGATGGACGACAGCTACACATTCAATGTAGACGCCGTCAAGTTGAAGCGAAAGGTTATTGCGCCCTACAGATCTCAAGATGGCAGTCCTAAAGATTGGGATGAGTCGGAAGCTGGAAACTTTAGATTGACGCACCCCTCCAATCTATGGTCGGACATTACAATTCCGTTCTGGTCAATGCCTGAAAATACCGATCATCCGACGCAAAAGCCAGAGAAGCTAATCGCAAAATTGGTGCTTGCGAGCACAAACCGAAATGATTTTGTGTTTGATCCATTCCTCGGCAGTGGTACTACGGCAGTGGTCTCCCGAAAGCTAGATCGGCGGTTTAGTGGCATCGAGCGGAACAAAGAATACTGCTGTTGGGCATTGAAGCGTTTAATGCAAGCTGAGATTGACGAAAGCATACAGGGTTACGCGGACGGAACATTTTGGGAGCGCAACTCCCTTAACGAGCAGAAAGCCTTATCAAGGGAAATACCTAGCGTTCAAAATTTGGAGCTTTTTGATGTCTGAAGTAAACACTCTGCTTGCCCTAATCGGCGAACACGACGGTATCAACGACAAGTCCCGCTTAGCCAAGATTGTTTGTGAACATTTCGGGCTCACTCGCGACCGCTCCGTTTTCTATTCTGCCCACTACGCGGTCCGATTTAGTTCTTCAGCAACTCAGGCTTTTGGCAATACCGTTGCGTCCCTGTCGAGGTTGCAAAAGTATGATGATCGCCCGTTCATCGTCTGTCTGGTGACACCCACAAAAAACTATTGCCTAATCGCGAATCCGACCTTTCTGAAAAAGATCAGCCACAGTTCGCAGGAGCTACGAACTAATAACATTCGCGGTAGTTTCAACGGGTCTGACATCGTTCGAGATTTTGAAGGGATCGAAAACTCGTCTGCCACCATCGAGCAGTTATTCAATATACATTCGCCGATAGGATTCGAAGGGAACCTGGCGCGATTGGTGGAAGCAACAAACAACATCACACCAACGGGCGCTAAATTTCCCGTCACCGTGGAAGCCTATGAAACAATTTTATCGGCTCCGCAGAGGGCGTTGGCCTTTATATCCTCCGACGATGTTGGAACCTTGAATCGAGAGTTGGATCACAAGGTTAAGCAATTTGAAAAGGAGATATTATTGGCGGCGCTTATCGAAAACGTTAATGTTCGCGGCCGCGTCATCGAATACTTGATTGCCGGCGAGGACGAGCAGCTACGCCAAAAGTTAGTAGAAGCTTTATTATCAGGAGAAATGGGACTTCCTCTGTTCAAGACAGAGAATGCACTAGGCGACTATCAAAAACGGTTTGACGCGTTTCACACGGAAACAGATGTAAAAACGAAAATAATGGTCTTGAATTCTAATCCAAAGGCATACAACTTGGACAAGATGCTCGAGTTTCTTTCGTTGGACAGATCTGTTTTTATGTTCTATTTCATAGGTGTCGATCCCGGGAAGATAGTCAATACGGTCCTCGTATCCATGTTTCAGAAGGACTTGCTCGGAGCAACAATACTTTTGAGGCATTGGGCGGGACGCAATTCAAGGGGCGTTTCACAGTTTGAGGGTAAGGCAATTGACGGCTTGATTCAGAAGCCAAATGACGAGATTGATATCGCTAAGTCTGAGATTTTTCTCAGAGAGATAATCGATCTATGACACACGGGACAGAAATATAAATATTCGAGTGAGCAACTACGAAAGAGTTTTTGCGATGAGTTTTGCGGGGGTTTATCCGCATTATGTGGCGAAGGTGGAACGGAAGGGAAGGACGAAGGGCGAGGTCGATGAATGTATTCGCTGGCTGACGGGATATATGAAGGCCGGGCGCGCGAAAAAGCGGTCGCTGATGGTGCTAAGATAATTTTCTAGATACTGTCCTAAGTTTTGTAGTATTCTGCAAATTGTGAGCACATCGAAAGCATACCAAGAGGTGATCGATTTCATTGCGGCGGGAACGACGCCGCAGAATGTGGTTGCGTTTCGGCCTTCGGCGGAAACCGAGGAGCGCGTAACTGATCTTTTGTCTCGTCAGAAAGATTCGTCACTTGACGCGGCCGAAGCATCTGAGCTCGAACATTATTTACAGCTCGAGCATTTGATGAGGCTGGCGAAGGCTCGAGCTCACGATTATCTTACGAAATGACATCCCGCATTGATGCCAAGTCGCGTCGCTACGTAGCTCAGCGTGCGGGAAATGTCTGCGAATACTGCCTTATCGCTGAAAAAGATTCTTTTTTCCGCCATCAGATCGAACACATTATCAGTTTGAAACACGGCGGATCGTCTGAACCCGGAAACCTCGCATTTTCCTGCGTATTCTGTAATTCGAACAAAGGAAGCGACATTGGCTCGGTCGTCGAGAGCCGTGGCGAGCTCGTGCGATTCTTTAACCCGCGCATCGATCGATGGTCGGAACATTTTCGGCTGGACGGAGGGATGATCGTTGCCCTCACGGATATTGGAACGGTCACTGTAAAGATACTAAAATTCAATGCTGACGAACGCGTTATGGAACGCGAGGTTTTGATATCGCGAAGCCTCTATCCGAACGAAAACGCGGTGGAATTGATACGCGAGCATTAGATATGAACAGTGAAAGAGTATTTGCGATGAGTTTTGCCGGGGTTTATCCGCATTATGTGGCGGAGGCGGAGAAGAAAGGCCGCACGAAGGAAGAGGCGGACGAATGTATTCGTTGGCTGACGGGATATATGAAGCCCGTGCTCGCGAAACAGATCGAGAGCCGAACCAGCTTTCGCGAATTCTTCGACAAGGCCCCGACGCTATGAATTCGAAGATGAAGTTCAACACGCGTTTGTTCCTGATCCTATTTGCAACTGGCATGGCGGGAGTTGTGTCGATGTTGCTGGTTGACTTGGCGGCGGTGCTCGCGATTCTTCCTCTTCCCGCTGATACGGTCCTTCCGATGCCCATTCCGATGTTGAAAGTGGTCGGTTTGATCCAACCGGCCATCCTTTTGGCTGCGGCCGTGCTGATAGGGACGGCGTTGGCGTCGAGGGTCGGATTGTCGTCGCCCGTTGCAGAAGCGGTCGTAAGCGGCGGCGACATCGGAAAAGCCCTCAAGTCACAGTTCTTTCCCGGTATCATCGGCGGTTTGGCGGGCGGTGTATCGATCGTTTTGATTGCCGCCATTCTAAAACCGTTTCTGCCGCCCGAAGTAGCGGCTCTCATTAGCCAGTTCGCCAACCTGCTTCCGCTTCCCGTCCGCCTGCTTTACGGTGGCATCACGGAGGAGCTTTTGCTGCGATGGGGCTTTATGACGTTCGTGGCCTGGGCGGCGTGGCGGCAATTTCAAAGAGGGCAAGACCGGCCGACATCTGCGGTCTTTGTAACCGCGATCCTGATCTCATCGCTGGTCTTCGCCTTCGGCCATTTGCCAGTCGCCTTTATGTTGGTTCCGGAACCGACGATTGCGTTGATACTGTTCGTAATATTTGGTAATTCAGCTTTCGGACTCGTGGCGGGTTATCTTTACTGGAAAAAGGGGCTCGAGTCAGCGATGATAGCTCACGCTTTAGCGCACGTTGTGATGTTCACGGCGAGCTACTATGGTGCTTACTTTTAGCGAGGATAGGTGTAATGGCAAACGATAGGGTTTTTGCGATGAGCTTTGCGGGGGTTTATCCGCATTATGTAGCGAAGGCGGAGAAGAAGGGGCGGACGAAGGGAGAGGTGGACGAATGTATCCGCTGGCTGACGGGATACACGAAAGCCGGGCTCGCGAAGCAGATCGAGACGCGAACCAGCTTCCGCGAATTCTTTGACAAGGCCCCGAAGTTAAATGCGAACGCCCCGCTGATCAAAGGCGTCGTCTGCGGCATCCGCGTGGAAGACATCGAGGACCCGCTTATGCAAAAGATCCGCTGGCTCGACAAACTCATCGACGAACTCGCCAAAGGCAAAAAGATGGAAAAAATATTGCGAAGTCCGGAATGATCTCGGACATCTATAACGTGTCGGCCAAAAGGAGAAATTGTGTTGCGAATCGTTTTGGGCGTTATTGCCGGATTTTTTGCCTGGATGCTAGTGTGGGTCGGAAGCGAGAAGATTCTTTCGGCCATTTTTCCGGAGGGGTACGGCGTCCACCAGGCCGCGTTCCAAGCGGCGGTTGAAAATGGCGGTCAGTTCACGGTGGACACGGCCCTTCTTCTCGTGCATGTTGTCCAAGGCATATTAGTCTCGGTGCTGTCAGGATTTCTGGCCGCGCTGATCGCCGGTGAAAACAAGCGCGCGCCTCTGATCCTCGGCGCCCTGCTCGTGGCCTTTGGTTTACTGATCGTGGTTTTGTCCTGGCCGTATGTTCCCATTTGGTATCACGTTATCTTTACGTCCCTCCTGATTCCAATGACGTTCCTGGGCGGTAAACTTAGAACCAACGCATAAGATCATGAGAAAGCTGATCGCTGTTATGAACATGACGCTTGACGGATTCTGCGACCACACGGCAATGATCGCGGATGACGAGATCCATCAGCATTACACCGATCTTTTGAATAGCTCGGACACGATCATTTATGGGCGGATAACCTTTCAGCTGATGGAATTTTGGCCGCCTATCGTCGAGAATTCTACTGGAAACAAAGCGCTGGACGATTTTGCGGTAGCGATAGACAATATTAAGAAGATCGTCTATTCTCGCACGCTCGAAAGTGTTGATTGGAAGAATACTGAATTAAAACGCGAGATCGTCAGAGACGACCTCGTAGAGCTAAAACAGCAGAATGGTAGGGACATTTTGGTCGGCAGCCCGAGTTTGATCGTCTCCTTAGGTAAACTTGGTATCGTTGATGAATACCAGATCAGCGTTCACCCGACTGTTGTTGGAAGCGGCCTGCCGTTGTTCAAGAACATTAGTGACAGGATCGATCTTAAGCTCCTGACAACGAAGACTTTTAGCTGCGGTGCAGTTACTATTTACTTTGGGCACTAGCATGGTTTTTTCGAGATCGGCAAATGATATAATTTCGTGAAGGTGGATGATATGCCAACAATTGCTGAAGCAGAGAAATTGATACTAAGTCTCTCGGAAAAAGACCGGGCTGAGTTGGTGGGAAAGTTACTGCGTTCCTTGCCGCTATATGCAGACGATGGCGGACTGGCCGAAGCTCGGCGGCGAGATCGCGAAATGGATGAGAATCCCGATTCGATCATTTCGATGGAACAGTTGGATGAAATGATCTCAGAGAGGTTCCCGTTCGTTAAGCAATGACCGTTCAGCTAAATTCTGCGGTTCATGACGATGTACGTGAAGCGATGGAGTATTATCTCGAAACGGCGACCAGCCAGATCAGTTTAAAGTTTTACGACGAATTTCAGCAACTCACAATACTCGCAGCCCAATCACCGCGGTCGTACAGAGTTTATTCAGACGATCCGTCTGAGATCAGAAGAGCTAATTTCAAGAGATTTCCATATCACTTTCTTTTCAGGCAGATAGACCGGAGAGCGATACGAGTTTTAGTTGTCCGACACGATCACCGTCATCCTTCGTACGGGTTGGACCGCTGGTAGCACAATGAAGATAAACGATTTCGTAGTTAGGTTTGCGAATGTTAACGGCACCGGTTCGGCGTCGGCTAATGCTTTGTTTACCAAGGCGATCTTTCGGATGGGTGTGCCGGTGACGCCGAAAAACATCTTTCCGTCGAACATTCAGGGCCTGCCGACGTGGTACGAGGTGCGTGTCTCGGAAAAGGGCTATCTGGGCCGCCGCGAAGGCGTCGATCTGATGATCGCGGTCAATCCGCAGTCGATGAAAAAGGATTATGCCGACGTCATGGCTGGCGGTTATTTCCTTTACGACTCGTCAAAGCCCCTGCCGCCAAGTTACGACCGCGACGACATTACGCACATCCCGATCCCGCTGATGCATCTTTGCAACGCCGAGTTTACGGATGCAAGGCAACGGCAATTATTCAAGAACATTATCTACATCGGTGCTCTCGCGGCGTTGCTTGACATTGAGTTTTCCGTGCTCGAAGGCCAGATCGCCGAGCAATTCAAGGGCAAGGAAAAGCTGATCGAGCCGAATATTAAGGCTTTGAACATCGGTGTCGATTATGTGCGCAACGAGCTGGCCCTTACTAACGTGCGGGCTACTGACACATTTGACCTCCGCGTCGAACGCCGCGATCTTCTCGGCGACAACATACTCTACAGCGGCAATTCGGCATGCGCACTCGGTGCGATCTACGCCGGTGCGACCGTCGCGGCCTGGTACCCGATAACGCCGTCGACGTCGGTCGTCGATGCCTTTGCTAAGTACTGTACTAAGTATCGCGTCGACGCCGAAACGGGCAAGAATAATTACGCGATCATCCAGGCCGAGGACGAACTCGCCGCGATCGGCATGGTCATGGGCGCGTGCTGGAACGGCGCGCGTGCATTCACCGCGACGAGCGGCCCGGGCCTATCGCTGATGAATGAATTTCTGGGACTAGGATATTTTGCCGAAGTCCCAACGGTCCTGATCGACGTCCAGCGTACCGGCCCTTCCACCGGTATGCCGACGCGGACGCAGCAATCCGATATCCTGCTTGCGGCTTATGCCTCGCACGGCGACACAAAACATCCGCTGCTGTTTCCTGCGTCGCCGAAGGAATGCTTCGAGATGACGGCCGCAGCCTTTGACCTGACCGAACGCCTGCAAACACCCGTCATCGTGATGACCGACCTCGACCTTGGGATGAACGATCACGTAACTCTACCGCTGGTTTGGGACGACGACCGTCAGTTTGACCGCGGTAAGATCCTGACTTCGGAGCAGCTGGATCTTTTGGGCAAAGCTATCGCGGATCTTCAGGATGCTTTCGACGAGCATGGCCCGACAACCGCCAACGGAAACGGCCACGTCGATCCGAATGTTGCGTCTGAACTGGAAGCTCAACCTCACGGCGACCATTCGATGTCGCAGCCGCTCGAACAGTTCAAAGGGAAGTTTGGCCGATATCTCGATATCGACAACGACGGGATACCCTACCGGACGATCCCGGGGACACACTCAACGAAGGGTGCGTTCGTTACGCGGGGCTCTTCGCGTGACGAATATGCCGTTTACACCGAGGACGGCGACGCATATCGCCGCAATATGGACCGACTTGCCCGAAAGTGGGAGACGGCTAAGGAACTCGTGCCGGGACCGGTATTTTACCGGAGAGGAGACACTTTTGTCCCCAAGAGTGCGGAGCACGAACCTAATGTCGGCGGAGGAACCGCCGATGGGAACACGAGTGTCCCCGTTCCGCTGGGCGTGATCTACTTTGGAACTTCGACATATTCCGCCGAAGAGGCTCTCAAACTATTGGCCGCCGACGGCATAATGCTCGACGCCATGCGGCCGCGTGCATTTCCATTCGGCCAAGCATTTCGCGAGTTTGTCGATTCGCACAATAGCATCTTCGTCATCGAACAAAATCGCGACGCACAATTCCGCAGCGTGATGATGATCGAACTCGGCGTCGATGCGTCGAAATTGATATCCGTTTTGAACTACGACGGCATGCCTATCACTGCAGACAACATCTATCGCCAGATCAAGGAGGCTTCGAACTGATTTGCTGACCAAAATAGTATCGCGGCCGCCGCGGATCGGAACACTAAGTCTAATCGTTTTCGCGTCGGCCACGATCTTTTCCGCCACGTCTCTGTGGGCCCAGGATCCGACGGTCTCGCGGTGGGCATTGGGGCGGCCATCGCTGGTAATTGACTTGCCCGGGCGGCCGGGTCCTGGCGGCGTAACGTGGGCCGAACAGCAGGCTTATACTTTCTTCCCCAACTCATGGTCCGCCGAGGGCAGCGGCGTTCGGATCGAAACGGCGCGCCTTTATGCGAAACAAACGCCTTCTGAACTGCTCGCTGAGACCGGCCGCAAACTCGCTGTCCCGATCTCCGGTTCCCGCAAGGGCCAAATCTCAGGCCGGGAACTTGCTGCGTTCTCAAACGATACCCGAACGATATACGTGATCGGTCACGACGGCGGCGTTTTTGGCGGGGCGAGTTGGGTGGTCGTGGCGACCTATCGCGATGCGGCAGGCCGTTCACTGTCTCAGGAATTGCTTGATTCGATCAGGCTGGAACGCGAGGGGGCGAGGAATTGGGCACTGCGAAGCCTCGGCCGCACATTCATCGCAGCCGAGATGCCTTTCGAGGTGGTGGAAACCTCTGCCGGAACCGGTCCAAATCGCACGAGATACGAAGTAACATTCGACGGAATGGACGTTTCGGTCACCAATGAGACTCCGGGCGAGGGAAGGGTCCTCGATGTAAAGACCAGTCTCGGTGACCTTGTTGAAAGAGAGCGAACGCGGGCAGGGATCAGCGATTTCACGGCGAAGCGTGACCGATACAAACTCGACTCTCGCGAAGGCGAACTTGTCACGGTCGATTTCAAGCGCGCCTATCGAAATTACAGAGTCTATAAGATCGCGTTTATCGAGGCTCGCCGCGGCGTGGTCGTTAACATCACTATCGACCCGAACCGCGCCGATCATCAAAAGGCGGCCGAACGTATTTTCCGGTCGATGAAACAGGTCCAGAATCCGATCTACGGCTGGAAGACATACGCGATCGGAGACGGCGGATTCTTCGTTGACCTGCCCGTCGCACCCGGCCCTGCCCGCCAACAAAACGCCCTCACGATCTATGATTCGAATTCGCCTCTTGCACCTGTCGAGATCCGAGAGATCGAGGTCGGCTTTCCCGGTGGGCATAGCCCCGACGCGTCTGCAAAGCAATATTTCGAGTTCCGGACGGCACTGCACAAGGACGCAAAATACGATCCGCCGGTTATCGAGAAACGCCTTATAAACGGGCTCGAAGCTCGCCTGGTAAAGGCGAAATGGACAAACGGTAAGAATGAGAACAACCGTCAGATGCTTATCATCTACGGCTACAGCCGCCAGTGGATCGTGGATATGCTCACGTCGAAGGAAACCACCGACTACATGGACCGTGTCATGCAAAGCGTGCAGGTCAAGGTCGATTTCCCGGCTCGTTTCCGCCGTCAGTCGATCGGGCAAACGGGTGCTTCGTTCCTCGTCGGCGAGCAGCCTATCAAAACCAATGTAACCGCAAATCCGAACGATCCCACTTTCGCCCGTGAAGAATTAGGTATGGCCGAACTCAGCAATGGCGTGGTGCTCGTCACATATGAAATGACGATGAAAGTTGAAAATCCACCGGTAACTGACGAACGGGGCGTCTTTTACTTCAACTCATTCCTTTCAGGAATGGCCGGTACGCTTGGAATGAAACTCTCAGGAAGACTGCGCGATTCCTTCGAAATCAATATCGATGGTGTCGAGGGCAGGCACCTGATCTTTGACCTTATCAGCGACAAAATGCCGGCGACGTCGGTCGTTCAGGGAGACTTCGTTTTGCTGCAGCAAGACAAACGTCTTTGGACTGCCATTGTAATGACAAACTATGCGGGCGGCCTCGGTGCCCGCAACACACGTGCTAGAATACTCAACTCACTGAGAGTAGGAATGTAAATAAAATATGAAAAACATTATGCGTTCACTAACAGCCGCTGTCTTTGCTGTTTTGTTCACAGCAGCTTTCGCTTCCGCACAACCGACACCGCAGACATACAACGAATTTCTCGCGGAAGGCGATGCGATGGCGATCAAGGGCGATTTCGCCAAGGCCATCCATTGGTACACACAGGCCCTAAACCGCCAGCCCGAAGCCTGGAACGTTCGATACGCCCGGGCCGTCATCTACACCAGAACCGGCAAGTACAATGAAGCGATCAAAGACCTGAATGAGGCCTTAAAAGCGAAACCCGATCACTTCCCGGCTTTGATTTTGCGAGCGGCGACACATAACGCCAAGAAAGACTGGAAAAAGGGTTTTACCGATGCCGAGGCCGCCTTAAAACTAAACCCCAAAAGCGCAGTTGCCTATCAGGCTCGCGGCCTGTCATACGGAGGCCAGAAGAAATGGCCCGAAGCCGAAGCAGACCTAAACGAGGCGATCCGCCTGGATCCTCGCAATGCGATCTTTTACCAGATCCGGGCCGCGATCTACACCGATCAAGGCAAGGCCGCACAAGCCCAGGCAGACAAATTGACCGCGGAAAGGCTGCAGAAGGGGCAGTGAGCAAGCTCGGAGCCGACGTATCTAAATCGGTTTCGGGTTTGCATCACGACGATATCCCCCGAACACAGCAAAAAACGATTTTACGTTGATAAACCGGAAAACGGACAGCCAGGATTCGAGACTATTTCACCATTATCTTTGGAGGATCAAATGAGCGCAGCAGAACAAACGCAGATCGAAATGCCGCCCCACGCACAACTTATACAGATGGGAACCGGTCACTGGCTTTCAAAGCTGATCTATACCGCCGCGAAATTGGACCTCGCAGGCAGGCTTGCCGATGGCCCGAAGAGCGCCGAGGAACTCGCCGGGCCTATGGGCCTGCACGAGCCTTCGCTTCATCGTTTTATGCGTACCCTTGCCGGGCACGGTATTCTCGCATCCGCCGGCGAGAGACGATTTAAGCTGACGCCGCTCGGGGAGTCCTTAAAGACAGGAGCACCGGGTTCGGCTCGATCGACCATACTGACGTTTTGCGGGCCGACGTTCGTCCGGGCTTTTGACCGCATAATGGACTCACTCGAAACGGGCGGCACCGGTTTTGAGGCAGAATTTGGGATGCCGATATTTGATTATTTTGCCCAACACCCCGATGAGGCGTCGATGTTTAGTGAATCGATGGTCGGCTTTCATGGCGGCGAGACACCGGCGGTCGCAGCTGCCTATGATTTCTCGAAGTTCGAAACGATCGTGGACGTTGGAGGAGCGACCGGGAATATGCTTTCGGCGATCCTGGGCCGGTTCGATGGCCCGCGCGGAATCCTTTACGATATGCAGCACGTCGTTAAAGATGCGCCCTCGCTATTAGAAAAGAACGGCGTTGCCGATCGCGTTTCTATCGAAAGCGGCAGCTTCTTTGAGAGCGTTCCGAAGGGAGGCGATGCGTACATCCTCTCGCATATCATTCACGATTGGAACGAGGATCAATGCCTCACTATTCTCGGCAATGTGAAACGAGCAATGAAGTCTGACGGCAAACTGTTGATAGTGGAGTTCGTGCTGCCCGAAGACGATACGCCGCACCTCGGAAAACTCGCCGATATGATCATGCTTGTCGTTCCCGGCGGACAAGAACGCACACCGGCCGAATACGACGAACTGCTGACGAAGGCCGGTTTCAAAATGACGAGAGTTGTCCCGACCGAGTCTCCGGTAAGCATTGTCGAGGCAGTGATCGAGTGATGATCACCGAGTTCGGTAAAGACCCGTCGAAACCGATTTCGTTGTACTCAACTGCGATGGGACGCCAATCAAGGCTAATTAGATTTACGGGCAGATAAAGAGCGGTATCTGAGCGAAATGCGTTACGATTTTGAATGGGATCCAAAGAAAGCAAGCAGTAACCTTCGCAAGCACAAAGTTGGTGTAAGCCTCCCATAAAATAGTACCAGACAGAAATATAGTTTCCGGTCAAAATAGGAAGTAGGGAGGAGGACTGGAAATGACGAGATCGAAGTTCAGTGAGACGCAAGTGATAGGGATCCTGAAGCAGGTTGAAGGGGGACGGACGGTGGCGGAGGTATGCCGGGAGGCCGGGATATCAACGGCGACGTATTTCAAGTGGAAGTCGAAGTTCGGAGGGATGGAGGCATCTGACATCCGGCGGATGCGTGAGCTGGAAGAAGAAAACCGGCAATTAAAGCGGATGTATGCGGAGCTTGCACTAGATCACCGTGTGTTAAAGGACGTGATCGAAAAAAAGCCCTGGGAGCGGTAGAGAAGCGGATCGTGGTGACGCACATCAGGGCGAAGCACCTGATAAGCGAGAGGCGGGCATGTTCGTTGATGAAACTGTCGAGGACCGTGTTTAACTATCGCAAGGTACGGGCAAATAAGGATACGGAGATCGAAGAGGCTCTGGCGAGACTTGCCGGATTGCATCCTGAGATGGGATTCGGGAAGTTTCACACGATGCTGCGGCGAGAGGGAAAAGGCTGGAATCACAAGCGTGTATACCGTGTTTATTGCGAAATGAAGCTGAATAAGCGTCGAAAGCACAAGCGGAGATTGCCGGCACGCAACCCTGATCCGCTCAGCGTACCGCAGGCCGCGAACCATTGCTGGTCGGCTGATTTCATGAGCGACGCACTGTGGGACGGACGGAGATTTCGGACCTTTAACGTGGTGGACGACTTTAACCGTGAGGCACTGGCGATCGAAGTAGACACGAGTCTGCCGTCAGCCAGGGTGACAAGAGTACTGGACCAGATCGCGGAATGGCGAGGGCTTCCGGCAAGACTGAGATTCGACAACGGGCCGGAGTTCACGGCGGTGGCAGTGGCGGACTGGGCAGAACAAAACGGCGTCGAGCTCGAATTCATCAAACCCGGCAAACCCATGCAGAACGGCTTTATCGAACGCTTTAACCGTACGTACCGCGAGGCGGTGCTTGATATGTATATCTTTGAGAGTTTATCGGACGTGAGATCACAGACGGAGCGGTGGCTGGAAATCTACAACCACCACCGACCGCACGATTCGCTGGGAGGCATGCCTCCCAGCGAATATCTCACCAAACACAAAACCGGAAATGTGTATTCCTAGCTGGTACTAATTGCGGGAGGTTTACA
>JBGSYT010000078.1:0-3648 GCA_041750855.1 Pyrinomonadaceae bacterium
CCGATACTCCAAATCTCATGATTACCCGACCGGGGCGAAGAAAAGATGATCTTCCCGTCGTTTGCGAACGCAAGCGAGGTGGCGTCGGTCAATACACGCATCGCCGCAGGGTCGTTCATTTCATAAGATCGCAACTGAAAATTTTGCCGGATCTGAGTTGTCACCAGCATTTTGCCTTCCCGGTCGAGGCTGAGCGACGCGTACGACTCACCATCGCGGGTCAGAGGCTCAGCAGCGTCTCCGTTTTCCGAGATCCGCCAGATATGGAAGGTCTGGTTCGGGGCTTTAGATGCCGTCATCAGCAGGCCGCTGTGATCGGGCAGCCATTCGAGGCTCTTGATGTTCCCGAACCTCTGCGAAGTAAATTCGCGTTGAACGCCCGTTTCGAGATTTACCTCCGCTAACCCAAATTCGTTCGCCTGGTTCTCGGACTGTCCGATCGCAAAGGTTAGCGACTTTCCATCGGGTGTAAATTCATGATCGCCGATCCGCAGCGGGCGCGGACTCGAGACCCATTTTCGTTCATTCCTGCCATCGATGGCATCCGCGGTCCAGAGGGAGCAATTTTCACTTTCGAGATAGTAACATCGAACAAACGACACCTTGCTGCCGTCCGGCGAGATACTGATTAGGCCCTGTGCTTCAGAAATCACCTTAACCGGTGTACCGCCAAATATCGATACACGGTAAATATCTGCATGGCCCGTGACCATTTTGGTTCTGCGAGTGAAGTAAAGCAGGTCGCTGTCCGGCGACAATGCCAGCCCATAATAGAAATGCTCGGAGGGTTCGAGGATCTGAACGTTGTTTGACGAATCTACATGACGAAGCCAGACGCTTTGCTCGTCTTGTATGCCATTGGTGTACACCACGTAACGACCGTCCCTCGAGACGACTGCGGCCAGGACCTTGCCGTCCGTAGATAGCTTTTGAGAATCGAAAGGAGCAGCCATCACTGGGACGCCACTTCCAAGTTCGCTGCTCTTCGCATACCAGAATCCACTGACCAACATCCCGAATGTGACCAACGCGACGGCGGCGAGGAGAAATAGCGGGCTGCGTCCGGGCGAAGCGGAGACCGCTTTCTCGGCCGGTGCCGATTCGATAGGTGAATGGCCATTTCGCGAAGCGATCTCGGTGACCGCTTCGCTGACAGGAGTTATAAAACGGTATCCGCGGCGCGGCAATGTCTCGATGTAGTGCGGCTGCGTGGCATTGTCACCGAGCGCCCTTCGGAGCATTTTGATATTGAATGCGAGATTGCCCTCCTCGACGAACCGGTCGCCCCAGATCTGTTCCATCAACTGGCCCTTTTCGACCAGCCGCCCTGCGTTTTCGACGAGAACGACGAGCGTATCGAAAACCTTTGGCGTCACTGCAATGGGTTTGCCGTCACGCAAAAGTACCTTTTCGACTGGGTCTAGCCGATAGTCCTCGAATAAATAAATAGGGCTCGGCATGGGCGGTTAAGGGCTCTCACGGAACTCTCATTGAAATCTCATCGAAATTTCGAGACACGTTTCCACGAGCAGGTCTAAAGTACAGTTATCAAGTAAGGGACTTGGCGATATTAGCACATTTACAGCGGCCGCGATAGAACTTTTCGACGGCCGAATCGCCGCTAGATTTGGACGAACCACTATTTTATTAGGAGAAATATTAATGAAGATCGTTTTAATGCTCGGATCGATAGCCATACTTGGAGCGGGTGTCCTGTGCGCTGAAGCTCAGTTTCCATTTAAGCTGCCGAAGATAAAAGCTGAAAAACCTAAAACGGAACAGCCGTCGCGACCCGAAAGCTCGGGTTCTATTGCGACATCACCATCACCGCGTGGATCGGCAGCCGGCAGATCTCCATACGGATTTATCAGGACCGACGCACGGCCAATTCTTGTCAAAGACTCGGTCTACATTCAGGCGTCCACGGCCAGGGAATATTGGAAGATGCCCGGGAAACCTCAAAACAGTTGGATACCGACCGTGAGATTCAATCTCTACTACAACTGGGTCAATCAGGAACCGCATCTGGTCGAGTATTTTCATCCGGACGGCACGCTATGGTTTAGCGAAACGCTGGAGGGTGAAAGTAAGTCGGCCTCGGGCGAAGTCCCGTTCAAGAGCGGCGGCGTATTCCAGACGCTGAAGACCAAAGCGATCATCGATACGGGTGTGTACGGCATTAAGATCACGACTGTGAAAAGTGGAGAGGTGGCATTTCAGGGAAAATTCAAAGTAGGAAAGTTCCCGATCGTGTCTCAGCGAGCAACCACCTATGACTATTATGTCGATCACGACTGGCTGCTGCCCATCGGGAACATTTCGTTCCACTTCAGCAACTTTCAGGGCGAGGACCTCGGATTCAATTTTCCGGTCGAGGTCGCAATGTGGTTCAAGAACAACCCGCCCGGATCGGATCATGGTTTAGAGGCACGTCTGTTTTATAAGGGGCAGCAGATCGCGACCACTACGACCCTGGTAGGGCGTGAGGACAGGGCGACTGATATGGCGGCACTGTCGGCCGAGGAACATCACTGGAAACTTGTCCAATTTCAATGGTCCGACGCGAAGATCAATGTCGATAATGGCGGCGAGTATCACCCCGACAATATGCCGAAGAGCTTTTTTATCGATCGCAATCCGGGCGAGTACACGATCAAGGTGTTAAAGAACGGCACACAAGTACGCGAAGCCAAATTCACCGTCGGTACCGATGGCCGTATCGCTGATGGCGGATATCACAAGCCCGGCTACCTGAACTCTCACAAAGTGTTGATCCCGGTGACCGTCACACCCGGTTCGGAAAAATGGAACGCAAACGCCTGGAAGACCGAGGCTTTTTACGGCAATCCGATGACCGGATTTGAGATCAAGTGATCCATATAGCAAGTACGGATCGTTAGAAAACGGCGGATATGAACAATGAAACATTTATTAATGTCACTACTCATTACCGCAGCAGTTAGTTTTGGCTGTGGATATGGCGGCGGAGCGTATGTGAGCGCCGCCGATAATTTCTCGATCTCGTTCCCGTCCGGTTCCGGCGGCGTCGAATCCGACATCCATGACGCCAAATACGGTTTGGCTGGCACGAAGTATAACAAGAGCTTTGACAACCGAAGCGACAATTACCGGAGCTACGAGGTACAGGCCACCGCTCTTAACCCGGCATTTATGGCGGGCAAAGCCGGTCGCGAGATCCTCGAGATCGGTTTGAACGGATGGGAAGACGAACCGGGAACTGTGATCAGGGACGTCACCGTAAATGGCGCGAATGCGATCGATAGTGTTCGAACCATGGAGATCGGGCCGGCAAGGATGACATTTCGCGAAGTGGTCGTGTGGTCGGAAAAAGACCGGAAACTTTACGTCATCCAGATCGCGGCCTCAAAGAAAGAAAACGTAGAGAGCAACGAAGCGAACGATTTCGTCAATTCATTTACGTTAAACGGAGCGTAGGCAGCGTTCAGGCTCTCGCAAAAGATCGATATAAGGAGTTTAGAAATGTATAGAGAACAACCACCAACCGCACTGCTGCAAAAAGCGGTGATCCTATGGACACTATTGATCGTATTCGCCGTACCGGCTTTGGCTCAAACGACCGAATTTACCTATCAGGGCACCTTGAAAAGCGGCGGGGTCAACGCGAAC
>JBGSYT010000079.1:0-1524 GCA_041750855.1 Pyrinomonadaceae bacterium
TCAGGATAATGCGAAAAACAGAATTGATGTTAGATCCAAAGGAGGAAGTATGCCAATCACGCCAGCACAGTTAGAAAAAAGAAAAGAACGCCTCGGCTCGTCCGATATGGCCGCGATTTTAGGCTTAGATCGCCACCGGAACGCTCACGATGTTTATCTTGAGAAAACCGGACGCCTCGAACCGCAGGAAACGAATCAGGCAATGGAAGCCGGCACGATGTTCGAGGACGGGGTTCTTCAATATGCCGAACGCGAGCTCGGGAAGTTGACCCGTAATCAATTCCGATCTGCTAAAGATCGCGGAATCCCGCTAGGTGCGAATATCGACGCAGTTCTCATAGAAGGGAACATTCCGGTCGAAGCAAAGACCGCCGGCCTGTTCGGACCGCTTAGAGATACCTGGGGTGAACCCGGAACCGACGAAGTGCCGGACAGAGTAATCATTCAGGCCACCGTTCACATGATTTGCTCAATGACGGATCTGTGTCATGTCGTTGCGTTTCTCGGTGGCCGCGGGTTTGTAAAGTATGTCGTGAATCGTGATGCCACGATCGTTGACGTCGTAAGCGAGACGGCCGTCAGGTTTTGGTCGACAAATATAGTTGGCGATACGCCCCCGGACAATACCCTGCCATCGGCTCAGAGTATTAAACGCATCCGGCGCGAGCCTGAAACGGTCGTCAATATCGATCAGGAGCTTATAGATAACTGGCTGAAGGCCAAAGAAGCTGTAAAGGCCGCAGAAGCGATCAAAGATGAATCTGAGGTCAAGATGCTGACGGCCCTGGGTGACAATGAGGGCGGTTTGGGACTGTCGGGGATGCTGACGTACTACGCTCAATCCCGCACGTCTGTAGACGCCAAAATGCTCAAGGCGGAGCATCCAGAGATTTATGAACAGTACGCCCGAGTGTCCACATATAGGGTGCCAAGATTCAAGCGGGCGAAATAGCCCCGCTACACGAGTTAGAAAAACCGAAAAGGAGAAAATAATGTCAACAAATACAGAAACAGCAACCGAGACCGCATTGGCCCCGGTTCAAAACAACAACGGCGATAACGGCCTTATGGACGAAGTATCGCAGGAAGAACGGCGGTTTGCCTTGGCTCAACGCAAGGCTCAGATCTATGCCAGATCGTCGCTGGTGCCAAAGGAATATCAAAACAACGTCGGGAACGTCTTGATTGCCGAGAACATGGCCCATCGAATGGGCGCCGATACGTTAATGGTGATGCAGAATTTGTACGTTGTTCACGGCAGGCCTGGATGGTCCGCTGTGTTTCTGATCGCGACCTTCAATTCGAACGGGAAATTCACGGCTATCAAATATCGCTTTCGAGGCGAACCGCATACCGACGAATGGGCCTGTCAAGCCTACTCCACGGAACTCGCGACCGGGGAAGAAGTCTCAGGTACGTGGATCACTTGGGGAATGGCAAAGAAAGAGGGTTGGGTTAATAAGAACGGAAGCAAGTGGCAGTCAATGCCAGAGCAAATGTTTCGCTACCGTGCGGCCACCTTTC
>JBGSYT010000080.1:0-47813 GCA_041750855.1 Pyrinomonadaceae bacterium
CGGAAACAACGGGCAAGGCAAGACGAACTGGC
This sequence comes from Pyrinomonadaceae bacterium, assembly GCA_041750855.1. Classification (GTDB taxonomy): domain Bacteria; phylum Acidobacteriota; class Blastocatellia; order Pyrinomonadales; family Pyrinomonadaceae; genus OLB17. The sequence continues at coordinate 33 of JBGSYT010000080.1, forward strand.
TAGAAGCGATCACAATTCTTTCAACAACCCGTTCCTTTAAGACAGCACGACTTCAGGAAACCATCAGATTTGGTGCGGAAATGGCCGTTATTAGCGGGCGTGTTGCAAGGGCAGAAGGGCTGCACCGAGACCTGCGGGCGGTGATCCAGGAAAGCGGCAAGGCGTTTTTCGTCAATCAAAAGAGGGAGCCGATACAGGGATATGTCACCCAATTGCACGCCGTAGTGTTCAATGCCGATGAGCTGGAGGTGGTTCGCGGGATGCCGGATGCTCGCCGCCGGTTTCTGGACAATGCGATCGCATCGATCCATCCGCCGTATGTGCAGACGATCGCGGACTTTGGGCGCGTGATAAAGCAAAAGAACGCGATCCTCACGCGGGCAGCGAAAGAAGGCGGAACACAGAGCAAGGTCGAGGAACTGTTGGAGCCGTGGAATGAGCAACTGGTGATCCATGCGACGCGAGTGCACCGCTCCCGCGTTAGATACGTGGAGCGGCTGAACGAGGCGTTGGAGCGGGACCTCTTCGGCAACGAAAAGGTCAAATTGCGCTACACTTCATCTCTTGAAGGAAAGGGAGATCTTTCGGACTACCACGATCTGATGGTCTTACGTCTAAAGGCCAGAGTACAGGCCGAGATGGCGGCGGGCTATTCACTGGTCGGTCCGCATCGCGACGACCTGGAAATTCTTCTCGACGGCAACGATATTAGGAAGTTTGGTTCTGCCGGCCAGCAGCGGAGCACTTTTCTCCTTCTGCAGATAGCAAATATCTCGGTCTATTACGCTCAGAACTTCGAATTTCCCCTGTTTCTTCTTGACGAGATCGACTCCGAACTTGATTACGAACGTATCGGACGGCTCCTGGATTATCTTCGCGGCAAGACCCAAACTTTCGTGACCACTTCAAAAGAGAATTTGGTCGAGGCATTCGGTTCAGGTGCGACGGTTCTTGACGTAAATTCCGGAAAAGCGAAGGCACGTTAAAATCGACCTCTTTCCGGCCCTATTCGCTGTAAAATCCTTCGTCGAACTGGTATAATTTACTTTTGGTTAGCGGCCGGATTTCTGTTCTGTTGATTAAGCTTAGGCATCATTGATCACGCTCGCCGGGCGCCAACCTGCGAACGCACGCGGTATGAGGCGGTTGTAGATGATTCCTGCTGTTGTTGTGGGTCCGAATCACAGTTCTTGAAGCAGCATTGGTCTCGGCCGGATGATCATTCCGATCAGTTAGAGGTAATACATAAATTGGTTAAAGCAAAGACAGAGTATGGTGCAGATTCGATAACGGTCCTTGAGGGGCGTGATGCGGTTCGCAAGCGTCCGGCGATGTATATCGGATCGACCAGTGAAATAGGACTTCATCATTTGGTTTATGAGGTCGTGGATAATTCGGTTGATGAGGCACTTGCAGGCTACTGCGACACGATCGACGTTTCTATCCACATGGACAATTCGATAACGGTCGTCGATAACGGCCGCGGCATTCCCACCGATATGCATAAACAGGAAGGGCGGTCGGCGGCCGAGGTCGTGATGACGGTGCTTCACGCCGGCGGCAAGTTCGACACCAATTCCTACAAGGTTTCGGGCGGGCTGCACGGTGTCGGAGTTAGCTGTGTTAATTTCCTGAGCGAGTATCTTCGGCTTGAGATCTGGCGTGACGGCGCAACGCATGAGATGGAATTCGAGGCCGGCATACCGGTTGCTCCGCTGAAACAAACGGGCACCACCTCAAAACGCGGTACCAAGATCACATTCCGCCCCGATTCGAGTATTTTTGAAACGACGGTTTACAGCTTTGAAAAGCTCTCGGAGAGATTACGTGAAAAGGCCTTTTTGAATAAAGGTATTCGCATTCATATCAACGATGAACGTGAACAACCGGAAAAATCTCATGAATTCTACTACAAGGGCGGCATAGCCGAATTTGTAAAGCACCTTAATAAAAACAAGAGCCCGCTGCACGACGAACCGCTCTACTTCGAGCAGATCAGCGACGAGCTGTCGATCGAGGTGTCGATGCAGTATAACGACAGCTACGATGAGAAGATCTTCTCGTTCGCTAACAACATCAACACCGTCGATGGAGGCACACATCTATCCGGTTTTCGCGGCGCGATAACCCGAACGATCAATGCATACGCCGAAAGTTCGGGGTTGACGAAAAACGCAAAGGTCACGCTTTCGGGCGATGACGTTCGCGAGGGGTTGGTCGCCGTTATAAGTGTAAAGATCCCGCAACCTCAGTTTGAAGGGCAAACGAAGGGAAAATTAAATTCACCGATCAAGGGCCCTGTCGAATCGTTCCTGAATGAAAAGCTCGGAGAATTCTTTGAACAGAATCCGTCTGTGGCCAAGAAGATCGTCGGCAAGGCTGTGGATGCCGCGCGTGCCCGAGAAGCTGCGCGGAAGGCTCGTGAGATCGTCCGAAAGAGTGCTATGAGCGGCTCGGGCCTCCCGGGCAAACTGGCCGATTGCCAGGAAAAGGATCCCGCGTTAAGCGAGATATACATCGTCGAAGGTGATTCGGCAGGCGGGTCGGCCAAGCAGGGCCGCGACCGCAAGAACCAGGCCGTGCTGCCGCTCAAGGGCAAGATCCTTAATGTCGAAAAAGCGCGATTTGACAAGATGCTCGGCCATGGCGAGATCAAGGCTTTGATCACAGCGCTTGGGACGGGGATCGGCAAAGAAGATTTTGACCTGAGCAAGCTACGCTACCATAAGATCTGCCTGATGACCGACGCCGATGTTGACGGCAGCCATATACGAACCCTGCTTCTAACTTTCTTCTACCGGCAGATGCCTGAGCTTCTCGAGAATGGTTTCATCTACATTGCCCAGCCACCGCTCTATAAAGTGAAAAAAGGCAAGAAGGAAGAGTATCTAAAAGACGAAAACGCGATGTTCCGTTACCTGATGCGGCAGGCGACGAGCGACGTTCAGGTCACTTCCGGTGGTCGTTCGATCGAGGGCCGCGAGCTTTCTAAAGCGCTCGATCAGACAAAGGAGTTCCGTAACTATGCCGATCGCCTGGCGCGCCGGGTCGGTAACGATACGCGGCTCGTTGAACTGCTCTTGGATGCATTTGCCGGAAAAGAAGGCGTCATTGCGAAAAGCAGCGTAAGGCTTCGCAAGATCTTTGGTGAGGAAGAGTTGATGGCCGAGATCGAGGGCAAGCTTGCCGACGCCGGATACAATACCGATCTGACCCGCGACGACGAGCACAGCCTGTGGGAAATAGACATCTCTTACCCGAACGGATTTCAGCTCAAGATCGATTGGAACCTGGCAAGTTACGTGGAATTCCAAAGGGCGGTCGAACTAAAAAAATCACTTGAGACGGATTTTCCCGGTCCATTCGTTCTCGGCGAAAACGGTACCAGCCAGACGATAGCCAACCGGTCAGACTTGCTGGAACACGTGACCAGCACGGCCAAGAAGGACCTGTCCATTCAGCGTTATAAGGGCCTGGGCGAAATGAACCCTGAGCAGCTTTGGGAAACCACAATGGACCCGGATAAACGCACCATGCTCCAGGTCCGCATCGAAGACGCCATCGAAACCGACGGCCTCTTCACTGTCCTTATGGGCGACCAGGTCGAACCCCGCCGCAAATTCATCGAGGATAATGCGCTGGACGTAAAAAATCTGGATGTCTAAGGATTCTCAATTCACAGTGAGTAAAAAAGGAGCTCCTATTTCCAGAAGAGACCCTTTTTTCTTTAGCTATTCGGCCGGTCCGGGCTTGTGGTCGTCTATTTGTGCTATCCCTGGATCCTGCACTTCTCCAGTCCTACAAAAAGTCCCGCCGTCGAACCTTCGCCGGTTCCGAGCAGAGTAACTTGCGCACCCTTTTTAAGTGCCGCGACCTTTAATTTTTCTGACGATTCGAATGTGCACATGACAGTTTGCAAAACCTGGTGCCCTTCGAGTGAAACTGTGACGCTGCCAAAGGTTTCCGCTATATCGGATATCTTCCCAGAAACCGCAAGCAATTTACCCTTGTACTTCACGTCTGCCGCCAGTTCATTCTCGTCATATTCCTTGGTGAGTGTCTTCGCTTCAACGGCGATCGGTTTTTCAGCGGCCTTTGTCGGCGTGGGCGAATCGGTCGAGTTGCCGCCGCAGCCAAGAATGAATAGAGCTCCTAAGGCCACTACTATGGAAAGATTGATCACGTTTTTCATTATTCCTCCTCACTTTTCGCTTCCGCGATTGATTCCTATTTGTCACGCGGACAGTCCGTCCCTCGTTGCCGGCGAGCCTAAGTGACTGCGAGCGGCCCCCGTTTTCGTAAATGCATCTTTACCTTCCGGATCTTCCCGGTCTTCGAATTACTTCAATCCCGCGAATTTCTCGCATTTCACGAGCCTGATAGCCTCACGATCATCTCTCCATCGCAGCGAAAGCGAACTGAACTGGTTTCCAGCTATATGATCCTGGCGGGCGTACATCGTGTAATGGATCTCGCAGTCACCATTATCGAGGCGCTTCATCATGAACAACACGCGAATTCCGCGGCCGGTAAGAACTCCGAACTGGTTTCGGTAATACGTCCAGTCGCGGTCGAAGAAAGCAACTTTATACAGCCGGTGCGTTCCTGAAAATTCCTCACGTGCAAGCTGGAATACTTGGCGTTCCGTAACAGCGTCGAGCATTGCCGACTGAGGTAGCGATTCATTTTCCGAAGCGTCTAGCTGTCTTTGTCTTTGGGCGGCCTTTTTGCCATCGAGAAACCTGCTGTAATACTGATCCCAATGGCTCCCGGTCCAGCCAGACATCGATATGGGGGCCCGTAGGAAGGCATGGGCTTTCGTGTCAAAGTTAGTGAGTCTGACCTTCAATTCGACGTCACTTCCATACTTCCCAGCGAAACCTTTCAGGAGGGCCTCGATGGCGGCGGTGTTCTCGGCATTCATGTCTATCGTCGGGGGAATTACCGTATAAACCAGGGATTTTCCATTCAGATCCTCGTCCGTGATCGGGGTCTTCAACACCCCTTTACATACTTCCCTCATTGAGGCCGAGACCATGTCAAAGCAGACAAAGATATTCTTCTCTCCCGTTTCAGGATTTGTGCTTACCAGATCCCGCAAGGTATGCGGAATTCCCTTATTCACCACGAGGATGAAATAGATCGGATCGCCGGCCTTAAAGTTAGGTTCCGGCAGTTTTGAGAGGTCGGTGGTCGGGATTTTGCCAAGCGCAATGTTGATCGCATCATCTTGAGCAACAGCGGACGTAGTTCCCGTTAAAGCGAGGGCCAAAAGAATAATTGCGTTGAGGTAGTATTTAGTTCTCATAATTTCCTCCAGAGGTTTAAGCTTCTCGTTACATTTGCTGTGCCACTCTACGAAGTCGCTACTTCACTTTGTCGCGGATCGTTTTTGCGGGATAAAAGCAGAGCCACGGCGATCATTAAAATTGCGACCGGTGCGGCCAACAGGAGGCCGCCTATGCCGCCGGCGACAATACAAACAATCACGGACACTGGGGCAAGGCTACTTCTTCCTCGCTTTCTCGCGACCGCCGCGGCGATTACGCCGGCTACCAATCCGACCAATCCGCCTGCAAATAAAGGGATGAGCGCTTGAAACCCGAAATAGAAAGTTGCGGCGAATATTGCAATGAACGTGGCAAAGCCCGCAATACCCGATATAGCTTTCATCACCGTGCTCGGATTCTCGTGTTGATTTGTAGTAGTTGGGTGTTCCATTTTATTCCTCCAGACCTGGTTTTTTGATTAACGTACAGGGAGTGTTTCTATCCCTTCGCCTTGGCTTCCCCCGCGATAAGCACCATATCGAATCCACTGCGCTTCCGGCTGGCCGAATTTGTTCCAGGAGCTTATTCTCAGCACAAGCGAGGCGGGTCCGGACATTTCCGTGGTGATCTTGAATTTCTTATAGAAGCCGTGAACACCGATACGCATATCGATGTCGGCCTTTCCATTCGCGAAGGTCCAAACCTTTTCGACCATAGGATTCGAAGCCCCGCCAATGTGTCTTACATAGACGCGTGTGAGAGTAACGATCCAATTTGCGAGCGAGTCCTCGGTCCGGTTATCAGCAGCGTATGAAACCACCCCAAGCGTTCTGGCCGGAGCCGCCGCCCGCCGGATCATCGGGTTGCGAAATTTTCCATCAAGTTCTTTTTCCGTGATCATAAATCCTCCTTTCTTTCTCTCAAGATGACCCGGACGGTCGTCCGGAATACTGTCGAAAATCGGCCCTTAACACGGTGCATTCGGTCGGCATCCGGGCCTGGGTCCATAGGGTCTGCCGTACGCCGTTGTAACCGGCTTATCCGTCTTCTCGCCGTTAATGCTGTCGGCTTTGGTTGCCACTGACTGCGTAAGCGCGATCGCATTCAAAACCAAAAATAACGTGGTTATCAAGTACATAATTCCTCCAGACTTAGCTTCATAAGTGCTAATTTCAAGGGATGCTATTCGTGAGCGTTTTTTCCATCGCCGCATCCGTGAAAGCGACAGCCGCCCAACCCCACTTTGATTTCTGGAAGGCTGTTGCATGCCTTTCACCTATACAGCGATTATTAAAGGAAAACAGTCTCAAAAATTTCTGTTCCAGCGAAACAAAATTGTGAGCATTAATCCGGCCCTGGGTTATAATCTGGAGAAATCACCGGGAGACAATCGAGGCCAGGGATGGATGAGGTTCACCAGATAACCAAACTCCTACAGAACTGGAGCGACGGCGACCGGCAGGCGCTCGATGAGCTGATGCCGCTCGTGTACGACGAACTTCATCGGCGGGCCCGTGTCTATTTACGTCGCGAACGCCCGGACCACACTCTGCAAACAACCGACCTCATTCACGAAGCCTATCTCAACCTCGTGAAACAGCCGGAAGGCCATTGGGAAAACCGGACGCAATTTTTCGCGTTTGCGGCAAAGGTAATGCGGAATATTCTTGTCGACCACGCCCGGGCGAAGCAGCGGAAAAAACGCGGCGGCTATTTGAAGGTTTCTTTAATGGATGTTGATGCGGCCGTCCGAGGGCCGGACCTCGACCTGATCGCTCTGGACGAGGCACTGAACCGCCTCGCAACGATCGACGAGCAGCAAGTCCGTATTATCGAGCTTCGATATTTTGGGGGACTGAGTTTGGAAGCAACGGCCGACGCTATGAAGATCTCTCGCGCGACGACCGCCCGCGATTGGAATGTGGCGCGGGCGTGGCTTCTACGCGAACTAACAAGGTGAGATGGCGCACGAGAAGTGGTCACAAGTGAAAGAGATCTTCGATGCCGTTTTGCAGCGAAAGCCCGAAGAGCGCGCTGAATTTCTCGTTGAGGCGTGTAACGGCGATAATTCGGTACGCCTTGAGGTCGAGTCTCTCCTTTCTTCATTTGGGCGGGCCGAAGGCTTTATGCAAAGGCCTGCGGTTGACGGCGAGCAACCCACGATCAAGCAAGAAACATTTACGGCGGGTTCTGATCTCGGCCATTATGAGATCATCCGCCTGCTCGGTGTCGGGGGAATGGGTGAGGTATATCTCGCGAAAGACCAAAAACTTGGCCGCGAAGTCGCGATCAAGATCCTCAACCGCAAATTCGAAAACCACGAGTCTGGTTTGCATCGGTTTATCCAGGAAGCGAAAGCCGCTTCGGCGTTGAACCATCCGAACATACTCGTCATTCACGACATCGGCGAAACGGACGGAGCGCATTATATCGTCAGCGAGTACGTTGAAGGTAACACTCTTCGAGGACACCTTGAGGAGAAAGGCTTGCCTCTTGCTGAAGTGCTGGATGTTTCGATTCAAATCGCTAGTGCTCTCGTCGCGGCGCACTCGGCGCGCATCGTTCACCGCGACATCAAACCCGAAAACATAATGCTTCGCCCCGATGGTCTCGCGAAGGTGCTGGATTTTGGCCTTGCAAAACTCGTTGAGGATAAAAACAGATCGCTTGTCGGTTTCGATGGCGAAACTGCGAAAATGAACCAAACCGAGAAAGGCATTATTTTGGGGACCGTCAGCTACATGTCGCCGGAGCAGGCAAAGGGCGAAAAGATTGACGGGCGGACTGACATTTTCAGTCTTGGCGTGCTTATGTACGAGATGATCGCGGGCCGGACTCCTTTTACCAGCGATTCGATGTCGGAAACATTCGCGAACCTGCTAAACAGAGAACCGCCTCCGATGTCGAGCTTCGCATCAGGCGTGCCTGAAGAGCTGCAAAGGATCGTTTCTAAGATGCTCCGCAAGGACCGCGACGATCGATACCAAACGATGAAGGGTCTGCTCGGGGACCTCAAAGAACTTAGAGAGTGGTTAACAACCGAATCAAAGCTCGACCGCATATCTTCAGCCGACAGGCAAAAAGATACGGAAGATCTGACACGGACGACCGGGGATGTACCAACCCACACGACAGAATCTGAGGACGCTGCTGGTTCATGGCATCGCCGCCGCTTTCTACTTCCCGTCGTGGCCGTATTGGTGCTGGGAATTCTTGCATTCGGCTGGTATTGGCGACAACCCGCACCCGCGCCGTTCCCCCAAATAAAATCGCTCGCCGTTCTGCCGCTGAAATCGCTGGATTCCGGCGAAAGCTACCTCGGCTTGGGCATTGCCGACGCAGTGATCCGAAGAATAAGCCAGACGGGTGAGCTGACCGTCCGGCCAACCAGTGCCGTCCGCCGTTACTTAACAGAGGACACCGACGCGCTCACCGCGGCGCAGCAGCTAACCGCTGATGCTGTACTTGAAGGAAGCGTTCAGCGTGCAGAAGACCGATTGCGCGTCAGCGTTAATTTGCTGCGCACAAGTGATGGCGCATCGCTATGGGCGGATAGCTTTGATATGCGAGCAGCAGATGTCTTTACTATCCAGGACACGGTCGCGCAGCACGTCGCGACGCGGCTTCGTCTTCAACTTGATGCGTCGCAGAAGGAGAGTCTTACTAAGCGATATACGTCAAATCCGGAAGCCTATGAGTATTATCTCAAAGGGCGGGCCACCCTTGAGCAACAGACGACCTCGATCGGGGACGTTCATCCAACGGAAACGGCCGTCGGTTATTTCAAGAAGGCGGTGGAACAAGATCCGAAATACGCGCTGGCTTACGCATCTCTAGCGGAGAGTTATATGTGGATCGCCAACTTTAACGACCCGGACAACCCCGCCTGGGTCAAGCTTATGCAACAAGCACTGGCTCAAGCGGAGTCGCTCGATCCGCAATTGGCAGAAACTCATAGGGTGCGTTTTGAGTATTTTTTCAGCAAGTATGGAGATTGGAACCTTACACAAGCCGCCCTCGAAGCGCGACAGGCATTGAATTTGAATCCAAGTGTCGGTCATTTGGAACTCGGTACTATTTACGATCACTTAGGCCTTGATGAGGCATCCGGGTTACGAGAGTATCACCGGGCGCTGGAGATTGATCCAACAAACACCTTTGCTCAGGCCCGGTTGGTTGAGGCATACAGGCTATATGGAAAATTCGAGGACGCCCATAGGCTAAATCACCGTTACTTTGGCCATTCCGACCCACAAGTTCTGGTTGGAATGGGGCAGTTTGATGAAGCAGAATCACTGTTACAGGAATCTGTGAAAAAGAGGCCGGGTGATGTGGTGAATAGAAGTTTTTTGGCGCTGGTCTTAGCATTGAAGGGCAAGCATGAGGATGCCGAAGCGGCAATACCGGCAATCCTTCACGAGGCACGAAACAATCGGGCATATCATCATGTCACCTACAATATCGCCAGCATTTATGCGCGGAATGGAAAGACCGGTGAGTCGGTTAAATGGCTCAGAGAGACAGCCTCCAAGGGGTTTCCGAATTATTCATCATTCGCCCGCGATCCTTACCTGGATCGCATCCGACATGCCCCTGAATTCATAGAGTTCATGGCGGAAATGAAAGAACAACATGAAAAATACAGGCTAGAATTCCAATAAAGCCGGGACGCCGTGAAAGTGACCTCTACGCGCTAACGAAGTGGGATGGCGGAAGAAAAGTGGACACAAGTGAAAGAGATCTTTGATGCTGTCCTGCGTCAAAAGCCGGAAAAGCGCTCTGAATTTCTCGACGAAGCGTGTAACGGCGATAATTCGGTACGCCTTGAAGTCGAGTCTCTGCTTTCTTCATTTGGCCGGGCCGACGGCTTTATGGAAAAACCTGCCATTGATGGCGGGACAGCGGGGGAGACGGTAGAAATCGACGCTCTAACCGCAGGTCAAGTGCTTGGACATTACGAGATCATCCGTCAAATTGGCGCGGGCGGAATGGGCGAAGTCTATCTTGCTCGCGATGCGAGTCTGGATCGAAAGGTGGCCGTCAAGGTTCTTTCCGGCGAGATGGCAACGGGCAATCACCTGGAGCGTTTTATTCGTGAAGCTCAAGCGGCATCGTCGTTAAATAATCCTCATATCTGCACGGTCTATGAGATAAACCGGGATCACGAACCGCCATATATCGCGATGGAATTCATCGAAGGAGAGACGCTTGACGACAGGATTGGCAAAGGGAAGCTAGATCCCTCAGATGCGCTGGATATCGCCCTGCAGATCTCGGACGGCCTTGCCGAAGCTCACCAAGCGGGCATCGTTCACCGCGATATCAAACCGGCGAATATCATTATCAATAAACGCGGACGAGTTAAGATCGTTGATTTTGGGCTCGCAAAGAGGGTCACATCGGCAGCCGATGATCGTACTCAACAACAGTTGAGCGTGTCGGGGATGATCCTCGGCACCGTAAGCTATATGTCGCCGGAGCAGGCGCGCGGAGAGTCGGTAGACGCCCGTACGGATATATGGAGTCTGGGCGTTCTGCTCTACGAGATGGTGAGCGGGCAACGCCCTTTCAGCGGAGGGAGTGTCGCTGAAAATATAGCGGCGATCCTCATTAGCGAACCTGCACAGCTAGATGACCTGTCCCCGGGGTTCGCGGCCCTGATACGAAAATGCCTTGAGAAGGACCGTGTTCGGCGCTACCAAGAGATGAGGGATGTGGCCGCCGACCTTGAGCGTATCCGATTTGAGTGTGAGAGTGGAGCAACTTCCGCGCCGAAGGAAGAAGTGATCGGTCGGTCGAAGTCAAAACCCAGGGCCGGCCTGATCAGCTTGAAGAGCGCTCTCGCGTTCGCAAGCCTTGCTCTTTTCGCCGCAGTTGCGATCTACTCGTTTTCTCTCTGGTCACAATCGCCGCGGAAGGCGGACAATAGAGCGGACCTCTCGCCGGCATATGATCTTTACTTGCGCGGAAAGGTCAACACCGCAAGCGAGAATCCAGAAAATAATGATAGCGCGATCGAAGTGCTAGAGCAGGCGATAGCTGTTGATCCGAAATTCGCTCCGGCATATGCTGAGCTTGCTCGAGCCTACAGCGTCAAGGCGTTTTACTACGGTGCGGATGAGAATTTGAGAAAAAAACTAAATGAGGACGCGGAATTTGCATTGCAAAAGGCGCTTTCATTGGATCCGGACCTTGCTGAAGCCCATTTTGCCCGCGGCTTGATCTTGTGGACGCATCGCAACCGATTTCCGCACGAGCAGGCGATCAAGGCTTATAAACGTGCATTAGCTCTGGATCAAAATCTCGATGAAGCCCATCATCAACTTGGTTTAGTGTATTTTCACATAGGGTTGCTTGATAAAGGATGGGAAGAGATCGAAAAAGCAGTCACCATTAATCCGGGCAACACACTGGCTCGATTTCGTTTTGGAGTGATCAATATGTATCGGGGCAGGTACGGCGAGGCTTTAGCTTATTTCAAGAGCACGTCTCTGGATAAGAATCCGTCGATTTGGTCGTTTCAAACGGCGAACGCCTTGCTTCAGCTAGGAAGGGAGCAGGAAGCCGACGTAATTGTTAATGACTATTTGAGCAAATATTCTACTGACGAGGGCGGCACGGTGACGGGCCTCAAGGCAGTGTTGTTGGCTAAGGCGGGCAGGCAGCGTGAGGCCGAAGAAACTATTGAGCGGGCCGTGCAGATAGGGCGGGGCTTCGGTCATTTTCATCATACCGCCTACAATGTCGCCTCGGCGTATGCATTGCTTAATAAACCCGAGCAGGCGATAAAGTGGCTGCGAACAGCCGCCGAAGACGGTTTCCCGTGTTACCCGCTGTTTGAGAACGATGCGAATTTAGACAGCTTAAGGCGCGATCCGGAATTTGTCAGGTTTATGGCTGAAATGAAATCGTTGAATGAAAAGTACAAGAGTGAGTTTCGATAATAACCGCAATTGACCATACATGAAATAAGGAAATGGATCCGAAAAAAGTTTCAAACGTCAGAACGGTACTACTTTATCGGGCTGTCCGCTCGACGCGCGGGGCTCCAAACGAGCGCCCATGTGTATCGCGACCGTCTATGCCACGCGGCAAAAACGACGAAGCGATTGGTTGGCTCAGCACGCCTTAGACAAGGGCGTTACCCTAAGTAGATTAATTCGCGCGACTATCCTTGATTTCAGGACCTCATCCGGCGAATGGATTTCTCCGGTCAGATACTGCTTGGAGCATTTTTAATCCGCCCTCCGATAGAATATCGGTCAAATACCAGCAATACTCGAATGCGACCAGGTCGAACCCCGCCGCAAGTTCATCGAGGATAATGCCCTGGATGTGAAGAACCTCGACGTTTGAGGCCATTTCCATGAGCCGCAATACGCAGGATGGATTTCTTTGCCTCTATTCGCACGAGGTCTATCGTATTCGTTTGGACCGCTCCTAGTAAACAAAAGCATTCGGTATCGCTTTGTCGCCTGATTGACCAAATGGGAGGACCGTTATCCCTGCCGTTGTTGCAAAAATGTACCAGGTGCTATTTGACGGCCTGAACACCGCTGGATCGGCTTTATTATCGCCATCATAGTCTGCTGGAACCGGCATGTCGCCAACGACACCCCAATGACTGAAGACACGAAACCCGTCGGTGCTTCCAAGCCAGTACCAAGAACCTGTTGAAGGCCGAAAGGTCGCAATGTCCGTTGCTCCATCGCCATCGTAGTCCGCGGGAATGGGGATATCCCCAAACTCGCCAAATACTGTCGAATAAAATCCCGCTTCATTCTGCACATACCAGGTATTATTCGAGGGCCTGAAAACTGCGATGTTGGTTTGCCCGTTGCCGTCAAAATCGCCAAATACCGGCTTGTCACCAGCCTGTCCGAACTGCCTATATGCGAAGCCTCCGCTTGCGAACCGCGTATACCAGGTGCTGTTCGACGGCCTGAACAAAACCAGATCGGCCCGGCCATCGCCGTCATGGTCCGCCGGGGCGGGCAAATCCCCGATCTCTCCCCATTCGAAAACCTGAAACTGGCCGCCGGAGGTTAACAGATGCCATTGACCGTTCGATGGCCGCCAAACAGCAATATCAGTCTTCCCGTCGCCATCGTAATCGGCCGGAACGGCAACATCGCCCGCGGCGCCAAAATTACGAACAGAATAGCCGGCGCCGTTGGTTACATACCAATTGTTAGCCGATGGACGAAAAACGGAAATATCCGAACGACCGTCCCCGTCAAAATCAGCCGGAGTTGCCTGAGCAACAGAGCGTTTTCCCCACGACGGATTAAATCCTTCAGTCAAGGTGCGTCTGCCTTGCCCAAACTCGCCAACGATCTCGATATGACGTTGACCAGTAATGCTACTTGTTAACGAACCGAACACGAGAAAATCTCCGGTTGGTGACCACCTGACGGTCATTGCATTGAAAAATCCAAGACTTCGCTCATTGAACGGTGGGTTTGGGTTTGTTATGAAGATAGCCCCGGGCGGGACAAGATCATGCCCGCCTATGTAGGCCAGCTTTGCACCGTCCGCCGACAAGTCGGGCGATACGGCGCACGTGTAATAGCCGTAATCGCTAAAAAACACTTCGGGAAATGTGGTGAGACGAATCCACAAACCCGCATTCGGTTGTGAGTTTGTCGCAATCGAAGTGGTATATGTGATCTGATTCATCAATCCCCACGAAGGCTCGGATTCTCTCACTGATGTGTCCGTAACATTTTGGCGGTTGGTTCCGTCTATGTTGACCGTTACGATGTTTCCGAACTCCTGAAAAACGATCTTACTGCCGTCAGGCGACCAATCAAGCGCGAACCTTTCACCGCAAAAATTCGCTTCGTTAACACTGATATCAACCACGGTAACAACCTGCTGCCCGCTTCCGTCCGCGTTCATTATCTTCATCAGTGCTTGTCCGGCGCCATGCGGAACCTCGCTCAGATACGCTATTTTGCGGCCGTCTGGCGACCAAGCCGGGTAGTCGTCTTCGGTTGGACTGAATGTCAGCCGCCTGACACCTGAACCGTTAGGGTTGATCGTATAGATCTCGCGGTTTCCGTCGCGGATGCTGACGAAGGCAATTTTTCCGTCAATGATGCTAGAGTCAGCTATTTGTCCAACGGCTAGAACGTGCGCTTCCACCGTGTTTGCACGAACGCCAAGCAAAGCGATACCTGTGACCGCGAATGCCAATATACTGATCAATATTTTCCTTGTGTTCATTATCTTTGCACCTTCCTTTTTTTTACTACTCGGACGCTGACAGTCTTCCAGCCCCAGCGCCCGGACCATCGGGTTTGCGGAATGCGACGGCTTCTTGTCCGCGGGGCCGGACAAAAATAACTTGTTAGAGACGGGCAGGAGTGCTAGAATTCCTGCGTAAATACACAAGCCATTCCGCCAGTTTGATTTGTGTCTGCGGCTAGTTTGAAGGACGCCGATGGCAAAATCTTTCGGAAAAGCGGAATAAATTATTACGTTTTTTTCCTGACCTTCCGGAAGGCTCGTATGTCTAGGGAAAACAACGAGATATATGAATTTGGCAACTATCGCCTAGACGTCGGCGATCATCTCCTCGAACGCTTAGACGGTTCGCCCGTAGCCGCCATCCCTGAAAAAGCATTTCAAACTCTTATACATTTGGTCCGAAATCAAGGCCGGCTCGTCACGAAGGATGAACTTTTCGACGCCGTTTGGCCGGACGCGATAGTCGAGGAGAACAATCTCGGAAAGGCTATCCATGCGATCCGCCGCGTGCTTGAAGAGCGTCCCGGGGAAAAGGTCTTTGTTCAAACGGTGCCCAAGCATGGCTACCGCTTCATCAGCGAGGTCCGGACAGCGGAAGCGGTGATCGGTGAGCACTCAATGACAAATGGGTCAGGGCACGTCAACGGCTCGGAACATGGGATCCTCGGAGCATCCCCTCATGTTTTGAACGGGAACGGTTCCAACAATACTTTCGAGATAGTTCAGCAAGCGCAGATCAAGTATCAGCAGATGACCGCTCCGACAACCATTGAGGCGCGTGAGCTGGTGAACAAGGCCTTGCGGGTCGACCCCGATTTTACCCTGGCCCATTGCTTGTCAGCCGAGCTGACCACCCTTGAGGTTATCGTCGGTTTGAAAAGGCCCGAGGCGGGATTTGCCGAAGCGCGCTCTTCTATCGCCCGGGCAGACGAACTCAGAGCCGATTCGGCCGATTTTTATGCCGCTGCCGCTTACGTCGATCTGATCGCCGACTGGAACTTCGCTTCGGCAGAAGAAAAATTGCGAGTGGCTCTCACAAAGAATAGGCATTATACACCTGCAAACAGAATGCTCGGTGAGGCCCTTATGTTCCAGGGCCGGCATGAAGAAGCGGCCGTGTTCATAAAACGGGCACAAAGTGACACCGGATTCCACAACATTAATATTCTTGCGATAAGCCATTTCCTTGCCCGCAATTACCCGGCTGTACTCGAAGTTTGTGAAGAGATGCTTGCCCTTTCGCCGCAGCACATCATTCCAGCCTGGACCAAATGCTGGGCGCTCGAACAAATGGGCCGTGCCGACGAAGCGATCGCGGGCTACGAGCAGATCCTCGCCCGGCCGTCTGGAGAACCGGTTTTGCGATGGTTTGGGTACGCCTACGCTAAAAATGGTGACCGCGAACGCGCTTTGGACATTGCCGCCCGCATCGAGAAGGCTTCAGAAGTACATAACATTTCGCCAACGCATCTGGCTGCGATCTACGCCGGGCTCGGCGAGATCGATCTGGCGGTTCCGTATTTAGATAAGGGTCTCCAAATGCGTGATCCTTTTATGCTCTGGGTCCCCACTGACCCGCGTTTCGATAACCTGCGAGGCGATTCGCGCTTTAACGTGATCGTCGAACGGGTCCTGGAAAAAGCCCGACCATCGTCGTCTATCAATGTTTCGTCCACATCATCCGGCATTCGTATCACGCCGAGTGTGCAGAATGGCGGCAACGGTCTTGGGGGCGAGCTGGCGATCTCGACTGCCAAGACACAGTCTGGTGCGTTTGTTATTTCCGCAAAGTGGCCGCCTGCAAATGTGCCTGCGGTTAGCATTGGGGAAGAATCAAGTGTTTTGGCTAAGAATGGCCGGCTGCTGACGACGCCGGTAATTGAGGCTCCAGCGTCGGTCACGGGAAAATTGAGGCTCTGGTGGGTATTCGCTACAGTGGCGATCCTTGGCGCGGTCGGGTTGGGCTATTACTTTTCGGCGAAACCGATCGTAAGCAGCGGTCAGCTCTCGATCGCCGTCCTGCCCTTCAAACCGATCGATTCCGCAAGTCGCAGCGAGATCTTCGAATTAGGAACGGCGGAGTCAATGATCAATCAACTCGCGATCGTGAGCGGCCTTGTTGTCCGTCCGTTGCACGCCACGCGAAAGTATGTAGACATTGCGCAAGACCCTGTTGCGGCGGGGAAAGAGCAGAAGGTCGATTTCGTCCTCGCGTCAAACTATCAGATGGCGGACGGGAGAGTCCGTGTCACCGCAGAGTTATACAACGTTAAGACCGGGCACATCGAGGAAACCTACCGAAGCGATGGCGCGGGCGATTTGTTTGCAATGCAGGATGTCGTCGTAGGCAATTTTGCCAGCAAACTGCTAACGCGGTTTTCTCTAAGTCAGAGTGATAGAACTGCAAAACGCGGAACCAAGAACGAAGAGGCATTTCGGCTTTACTTGCAAGGCAAGAGTTGGACGTCGCTTCGGACGGCCGCCAATGCAAAGAAAGCTATCAAAGTTTTCGAAGACGCGATCCGCCTTGACCCGAATTACGCGAGAGCATATGCGGGGATGGCCTACGCTTACCGAGCATCAGGGACTCTCGGAGGGGGCGAGCCGCGAAAAGAGTTTGAAAGGGCAAAGGCGGCGGTGGCAAAGGCTTTAGAGCTTGACCCAAATCTTGCAGAAGCCTATGCGGTCAGGGGTGACTTGAAGCATAAGTACGACTGGGATTGGGCAGGAGCGGAAAGGGACTTTCTCCGAGCCATAGAGCTTGAACCGAACAATGACATGGCTCACGAAATCTACGCCACCTTGCTGGTCGAGAGCGGGCGTTTTGACGAGGGATTTAAGGAACTGGAGATCGCACTGGCGATAAATCCAGGCTCACTCTCCAGCCAGCGCGATGTCGGCCGGTTTTTGTATTTTTCCCGTCGTTACGATGAGGCGATCGATCAGCTAAAACGCGTCATCGAACTAAATGAAAATTTTGGGACTGCGTATGCATGGCTTTGGTTTGCGCTTGATATAAAGGATGATCATGCAGGCGCATACGAGTGGTTCATGAAATCCCAGCAGTTTCAAAACCCAGACTTAGTGGACGCACTCCAGAAGGCGTACGTGGCCGGGGGTTGGCAGGCGGTCAAGCGAAAAAGACTAGAGTTGCACAAACTGACTGAACACCTGCCAAACAGTAGTCTATTCGCTATGGCACGGCTAAGCGCCATGCTCGGCGAGAAGGACCAAGCCTACCACTATCTGAACAAGGCCATCGATAAGCGGCATAGCCAATTGGTGATGCTCTATATTGACCCGGCATTCGATCCGATTCGGGACGACCCCAGGTATTATGAAATGCTGAAGCGGGTTGGATTCTGAGTTTTGAAGGGCCTTACCTTATGTTTTATGACCCCTACCCTCCCGCAAAAGAGATCAACGCTCGCGGTGGCCATCATCGCCATCGTCATTGCAGGGACTTCTGCGTTTGCCCAATCCCAGGCATTCAATGGTCAGATCGAGGGGACGGTCACCGATAGTGATAATGCCGCGGTTCAGAATGCGGCCGTAACCGTCACAAACCTGGAAACCGGGGCCGCAAGGATCGTTTCAACGAATGAACGCGGATATTTTCGTACACCTCTACTGCCGATTGGAAGATACAGCATAACGGTCGAGGCAAATGGATTCTCGACCCTGTTTCGCGACGGTATAACACTCGCCACGGGGCAGTCGGTCACGCTTGATCTACCCTTGACGACCGGAGATGTCCGTGAGAATGTGATCGTCACGTCGGATGCTCCGATAGCCGACGCAGGCAAGATAGACCAGGGCCGAGTAATGAATTCGCGTGAGGTCCACAACCTTCCGCTCCTTCAGAATCCGTACAACTTCGTTTTCCTTCAGTCGAACGTCACCGGTAATAGGATGGCGGTGCCGGGCCTTGGCTTTGCGAATGTTAACGCTAACGGGTATTCCCGTCGGGGTAATTACCAGATCGACGGAAACTACGCGACCGACGTTAGTTTAGGCGGCGTGAGAATGTTGTTTCTTGCCCGGCCTTATATACAGGAGATCCAACTCCTCACCAACGGAATGAATGCCGAGTTCGGGGCGACCATCGGCCACGTGATGAATGTGATCACGCCGTCCGGGTCAAACACCTTTAGCGGCGAGGTTACATACCAGTTTCACCGCCACGGGTTTGCGGCAAGGCCATTCAACTCTCCATTGGGCGCACCCGACATTCGGCCTTACTCCGACACATTCACAGGAATGATCGGCGGCCCGATCATTAAGGACCGGTGGCACTTTTACTTCGGGATCGAGGCATTCAAGAGGGACCTTGTCAGTTCGTCTCGAACGATCAATCTATCCGAGGGAAACCGGCAGATGCTGACCGGTGCAGGAGTTCCGGCATCGGCCATGCCGGCGTCATACGATGCGCCCGAACTGTTTCGCTTCTACATCGGACGGACTGACCTGCAGATGAATGGCTCGAATCGGCTCGGGATCCGCCTCTTCGTCACCGAGGGAACGGCCGAGAAGCTGGGTATTGGAGGGATGCCCGGAAATACACTTCAACTCACCCGCGATAACATCAACCTCCAAACGTCGCTTGCCGTCCAGCTTATTTCAAACAAAGGCGAGAGACTATTTAATGAGCTACGCTTTCAACATTCGGACCGTGACATCAGGATGGTCCCGAATGAGCATACCGGACCGGGCGATATAAATATCCGGATCGACGGCATTGCCGGGTTTGGCGCCCCGGCAGCGGGACGGACTGCAGTGGTTGAGTATTTGCTGACCACTTTCCAGAACAACACCACTTTCTTTTTCGGTGATCACGCCTTGAAGGCGGGGTTCGGTCTAGCGGCTTATAACTCGTTCAATGATTCAAGCCCTTCGGCGGTCTACACTTTCGCAAACGTGCAAGCCTATCTCGAGGCCGCCAGCGGTGTGAATCGCCGTAGTTACCGGCAGTATTCAGATACTTTCGGAGAATCGTATACGGAACTGGATGCAGTTTACTGGAATGCCTTTATCCAGGATGAATGGCGCGTCGGCCGCCGGTTAAAGATAAACGCGGGGCTACGCTATGACCTGTTCACGCTGCCGAAGGCAGACCCGGCGGCGCCCCATCCGGCTGCACGGAAATTCAGGCTCGACAAGAATAATTTCGGGCCGAGGCTTGGGCTTGCATACCAGTTGACGGGCGGGCAGCGGCCGGCAGTGCTCCGCGCCAGTGCCGGGCTTTATTACGACCCGCCGATCCTGAACTTTTATCAACGTGCTCGTCTGGGCAGCGGGGATCCGGCCTATTTTTCGTTCAGCTTCGGGCCTGAAAGCGACGGCCAATCCCAGGCCGGGCCAGAGTTTCCGGATCGTTTTCCGGTCTTCCCCAAATCGCACGCGCTCCCGGTCCCCAACATCGAGGCGATCGACCCCGGATTCAAGACAATGTCGGCACTGCACGCGAACATCCAATTCGAGAAGGCGATCACCGAAGATCTGTCGTTTACGGCCGCCTACACTCGTTCAAGCGGGCGGCACATTCCGACATCACGGCAGGTAAACTGCCGGCCCACCGGAGGCGCATTGGCCGATGGCCGGCCATTATACGGTACGGTATCTGTCGCGGCGAACGGGCGTGCGATCGTGTTTCCCTGCACCGATCGGATCGCGCCGCAGTTCAACCTTGTATGGATGTGGGAATCGGTCGGTAACCTTCAATACGATGCCGCCACCTTTACCCTGGCAAAACGGTATTCCTCAGGTTACCAGATGAGCTTGAACTACACCCTGGCACGGTCCCACGATGACGCAGCCGAGGAAAACATTTTCGCCACCGCCCAATGGCAGTCCGATCCTTCTAATCGCCGAACCGACCGAGCGATCTCGGTCACGAATCAGACACACACATTCGTCGGGACCATCGTTGCCCGGCCGACGTTCAATGTCTCGCGTCCGGTACTAAAGTTTATCCTGAACAACAATCAATTCGGCCTGATCGTCCGGGCCTCGGATGGCGAGCGATATAATATCCGCACCAATATCGACCTCAACGGCGACGGCGGGCTTATGGATCGGCCGGTCGGAATTCCCAGAAATTTTCTCAAGACGCCGCCTTTCTTTAACGTCGACCTCCGCTACTCCCGGATCTTCGAGCTTTCCGAGCGGCATCGCGTTGAGATCTACGCGGATATTGTGAACCTGACAAACACTAAGAGCATCGTTGCCTTTAGCAACACGGTGGTGCAGGCGACCAGTCTTATTTCTTCACCCGTCAACCCTTTGACCGGCGTTATCCAGGCGCCGCTGCCCGATTTCCGGAATTTGGCCGTTACAACAAACGACAGCCGCCGGCTTCAGCTCGGAATTCGGTATTCCTTTTAAGGGATGTGTCCGGAAGTTGAGTCTATTGCCGGGCCACTCCGTCGATCTCGAGGATCAGGTCGGCTCCGTAGGCCTTTGCGGGGGTTTGAAATCCGGGCGAGAAGTTGCCGCTCAGAATCTTTTCCGCGATATTCAACGCCGCGAGGGCGGTCGTCGTGTAGCCTTCCGGGCCTTGTTGTCGGGCTTCCACCCGGTTGCCCTGGTCGTCGCTCGCTTCGCCCCACAATAGGGTCTTGCCTTTCGCACGCTCTTCGTCCGAAGGCCCGCCGGCCGGGATCTTTGATTGCAAATACTTTTGCACCGGCCCGGTAGCGAGCAGCCAGCCGAGATAGCGGGACATTTTCATCATCTTGACCGCGCTCCGTGGAGCGACCGTGTAAACCTCGATGTTCGGGATACCGGTCGAATGATACGCGGTCGAAACGTCGCCCCACGGGATCGTCACGCCGGTCTTCACGACGCCGTTGCCGAAATCGATCTCGCGGGTGCGCCATGCGGCCGGGACCGGCATTATCTTTCCGTCACGGCGGACGGCACCGCCCTTGCCGACGTTCATCGTCATAGTCGCCTGTGTGCCGTGCGAGATGCGGCCCATACCGTAGAACGCGAGCGAAAGATGTGTCGCTGTGGGTAAACGGTTCTTTAGATGGAGGGCAAGGCAATCGCTCGGGACAACATCAAACCCGACGCCCGGCATGACCATTATTCCAGCCTCTTTCGCTTTTTGGCCGGCTGCCGCGCACGCTTCGAAAACCGAGATCTCGCCGGTGATGTCCGTGTAGTGCGTCTTCGTCCGGATACAAGCCTCGCCCATCTGCCGAGAGGTCAGCGAAAACGGCCCGGCACAATGCACGACCATCGCGACCTCATCGAGTGCGGCGTCGAGCTTTGCCGTGTCGTCGAGCGAGAACACACGATAATCGAGCCCGTGTTTTTCCGCCAGGGCTTTGATTGCCGCTTCATTCCGGCCCGCGAGAATCGGCCTCAGCCCACGCTCCGCCGCCATGCGGGTGATCAACTCGCCCGTGTATCCGTTTGCTCCGTAGATAAGAAATTTTGCGTTCATCGTTTGCTTGGACCCAAAATAGTGAAGAGAACAACGTATAGCGAACAGTGTCAGATATCACGAATCGCGAACAGCGACAAGTTCGTTCGCTGTGTCTCGTGCAACTTCGACAAAAATTCCCTCCTTTCTATCTCGATCGCCCCTAGTGCCTGCATATGTGGTGTCATCACCTGACAGTCGAGCCAGGTCGAGCCGTGTGAGCGGAGGTGATCGATCAGGAACAGCAGTGCGAGTTTAGAGGCGTTGGGTTCGCGGTGGAACATCGATTCACCGCAGAAGACACCGCCGGCATCGACGCCGTAGAGCCCGCCGACAAGATCGCCGGCCTCATTCCATGCTTCGACGCTGTGAACTAAACCTTCCTGATGCAGCCGGCCATAGACCTCAATGAAGTCTGGCGTGATCCACGTGCCTCCCTGATCGGGCCGCTTAACAATAGCGCATCCGCGAATGACGGCTTCGAAATCACGGTCGATCGTGAATGTGAATCTCGTCTGTCGCTGAGCCTTCGCCAGGCTTCGCGAGATATGCAGGTCGTCAAAATCAAGGATCGCGCGCCTCTCCGGGCAATACCACGGCAGCGGCATCCCCCGCATATACCAGGGAAAAATTCCCTTGGAATAGGCCTCGCGTACCGTTTCCGCCGTCAGCGGTGTCCCGAACGAGACGACATCCGCGGCATGATAGAAATATTCGCCCACGAGCACCCACTCCGGAAAATCGTAGGTTCGCGGGTCGGGGAAATAGGAGCGATTTATCTTTGGGAACAATTCACTCGTCACGGTGTGTAACAAGATAACAGAGGAACACGCCGATGAGAATCAGAGAAATACTGACCGAGAGTTTCAAGAGCCCTTTCTTCAACCTGCTGGCGATCGCTAATCTTTGCTTGATCGCAACAGCGTTTTCAAACTCATATCCAGCATTGACGCCGATTGGGTCCTTGACGATGGCACTCAATCTTCCAGCCCTTGTGGTGTCTCGCATTGTTGCGGGACCGTTATATCAGAGCTTCGTTCTCGTCCCACCTCTCGTTTACCTTCAATGGATCTTCATCGGCGCCTTTGCCAGGTTCGTTGCCTCTCACGCACGGCCGAGGAGCGAGTGAAGGGCAACCGCGATCTTTTGATTTCCTCTTAGTCCCTCGCGGGTCTTGCGTGCGACCAAAAAAGAATATTTCACTCAAAGCTTGCGAAGGACCCAAAGGTTTGTGACCTTAGATCAAACTTGCTTCAGCTTCCACTTCCCGCGTTTGAACATCAATGCCGCTACGACGGCGAGCATTGAGAATGCAAGCGTGATCGCCCAGAAGACGCCCTGCGGGCCGAAGCCGTAGGTGTGAGCAAGGACGTATGCCAGCGGGATCTCGAAAAGCCAGTAGACGATGAAGTTGAGATAAGTCGGCGTCCACGTGTCGCCGGCCCCGTTGAATGAGCTTTCCATCACCATACCGAGCCCATAAAATGCATAGCCATACCCGACGATCTGAAGGCAATCGCGCGCATAACCGGCCACTCCGGCTTCCTGGGTAAAGATACTAACCACAAGATCGGGAAACAGAACAAAGAACATCCCAGCCAGGCCGAGAAGCCCGGCGTTAAGGCCGCTCGCGAGCCAGACGGATCGCTCTGCTCTTTCCGGTTTTCCTGCGCCAAGGTTCTGCCCGACCAGGGTCGCGGCGGCATTTGCCAACCCGACCGCCGGAAGGATGACGAAGATGATCACCCGCAGCCCGATCTGATAGCCGGCGACCGCGACGGTCCCAAACGCGGCGACGATACGGATCAATCCGCTCCAGCTAAGGGTTGCTACAAGAAACTGCAGAACTGCGGTACCGGACACCGACATCAGCGACCAAAGCAGCTCCGGATCAAACTTCCAATGTTCGGCCCTGACCTGCAGCCGCCCATTCTTCCGGCCAAACAGTGCCCACACGGCAAAGGCGACACCCGTCGATCGACCGATAACCGTCGCGACGGCCGCTCCCGTCACGCCCAATTCCGGAAAGATCGAGATCCCGAAAATGAACATCGGGTCGAGAATGATGTTCAATCCGTTGGCGATGATCAGAACGCGCAATGCCGTCGCTGCATCTCCGGCCCCGCGGAAAATTCCGTTCAAAAGAAAAAGAAAGACGATGACCGCGTTCGTTCCGAGCATCAGCTTCATGAATGGCAAGCCAATATCGATAACCTGTTGCTCGGCACCAAGCAGCCGATATATATCCGAAGCGAATATCAAACCCGCGCCGCCCATCACGGCCGATACGATAAGCCCTAGATAGACCGCGTGAGTCGCCGTCCGGGCAGCGCCTTCCATATCTTTTTCGCCGATTCGTCGAGCAACCAGGGCTGTCGCGCCGATCGAGAGTCCGATGCCAACCGCGTAAACAAGTGCGAGCACCGATTCCGTCAGCCCAACTACGGCAACCGATGCCGCTCCCAACTTTGCAACGAAAAACGTGTCGACGATCGCAAACAGCGCCTCCATCGACATCTCCAGGATCATCGGAATTGCAAGGATTATGAGCGCAACCGGGATCGAGCCGCGCGTAAAGTCGCGGTCCGTACCGACAAATGCCTCCCTCAATATCGAGAAAAACGAATTGTTCTCCGCCTCAACGGACGGAGTTTGCCCTTCGAAAGACATAAACAAAGCTCCAAAAAAAGGTTACCGGTGGCGCGAAACGCACCATTGACAGTTTGCTCCCGCACAAGAATAGCGGCTTCACAAACACGAAGGGGCGGCTGAATTAGACAAGTTCTTTACGCATGACCAAAAGACCTTAACACAAACCCGGATGAAATCAAAAATCGAAGCTAAGCCCTAACGAAAACCATTCGATATGCTTCCTCTTTTAGAGACGCTTTGCGGCAACATTCGCGGACATTCGTGAATCGAAAAGTTTGCAGACAGAAAAAAATCGTGACAAACTACGGTCACTGAATACAGTTATGATCAAACAGATTCGCGGCAGTACTATTTGATAACTCACACGTGACGAGTTACTTACAATCATTGCCCGGTACCGGCGACGGGATCGTGATCGACATCGGGACGGGCGACGGGCGCTTTGTGTCTGCTGCGGCAAGGGCGAACCCGAACCGGTTTTACATCGGGATCGACGCGAACGTAAAGCCGCTCGAAAAGCCGTCGATGAAGGCGACACGGAAGCCTGCGAAGGGCGGCCTTCCGAACGCGATGTTCGTTCAGGCAGCGATCGAAGGACTCCCGGAAGAATTAGACGGCATTGCGAATGAGATCCACATCCACTTTCCGTGGGGCAGCCTGCTGCAGGGATTGGTGCTTGGCGATGAGAAGGTCCTAGCAACGCTTCGACGTATCTCCTCGGATGACTGCGTTCTCGAAATTGTTATTGGCATGGATTCGGAACGCGACGGGGCCGAGCTTGAGCGGTTGGGCATACCATTCCTGACACCGGTGATAATTCACTCGTACCTGATACCAAAGTATGCGGCGGCCGGTTTTGAACTCGTCGAGGCAAGAGGGCTCAAGGCGGACGAATGGGCAAGGCTCGAAACGGCATGGGCCAGGCGGTTAAGATCTGGGCAAGGCCGGACGGTGAATCTCCTGATGTTTCGCGTTGGTAGCGATAAGACTTAAGCCTGGAATGTCGCAATAGTTAGATTCGCCGGGGCAAGGAACCCGAAGCGGCGAGCGAGCGAGGGCGGAAGCGGAAATGAATGAAAAATTCTCACGCCGGGAATTTCTTGGCCTTGCTCTGGGATCCGCTTTACTGGCAAGCTCGCCGGTGTTTGGAGAAAGGCAAGAGAGAACGGCTTTCAATTTCCTCGTCATCGGCGATTCGGTTATCTGGGGCCAGGGGCTTAAAGAAGAGCAGAAATTCTACTCGCTGACAAAGGCGTGGATCGAAAAGGACGTTCTCGCGGGTTCACTTCCTGTTGAGCTCAAGGTATTTGCGCACTCCGGTGCCAGCGTCAAACTTGACCCAAAAGAGCGGGCCGCCCTCGATAGTGCCAACCGAACCGGTCATGAGTTGGTTCATCCCGAAGTAAACGTCTCCTTTCCAACCATTGAGAAGCAGATACGATCGGCCGCCGAGGCCTATCAGGACCCTAAGTCGGTTGACCTGATAATGGTCTCGGGCGGAATTCCGGACGTCGGCGTGGCAAAGATCATCAACCCGTTCGAGAGCAATGAACGGCTTCGAGAGAGGATCGAGACGTATTGTCGGCTTCATTTGAAAGAGGTGCTTATTGACGCGGCCGGCCTATTCCCAAACGCCAGTTTTGCGGTTATCGGGTACTATCCGATCATAACCCGCTTCACCCCGATGAAGCGTATTGTCAACGATATACTCGAGCTCTATAACTGGCCGTTATGGTCAAAGCCCATCGTCAACAATCCAGTGAATCGCATTGTATATAGGCTCTGGAAAGGCAAGATGATCAAGCGTTCGAAGATCTGGTTCCAGGGCTCGACCGCGGCCTTCACAGAGGTTGTAAATTCACTCAATGCGAATGCGGGAAAACAAAGGGCCGTATTTATTCCTTCTCCGATAGACGAACGTCAGGCTTTTGGAACGCGCGAATCAATGCTATTTACGGTCGGCCGCAGGGGGCGTCCTGCTGATCCAAAGGGTGATGTGCGGATCGAAGAATGCGGCCCGGCGCTTTCGGAACTTCGTGAAGAGACCGAACTGAAGTACCGTACCCGATTCTGCGAACTTGCCAGCGTCGGCCACCCGAACAGCGAGGGATCGGAGGCCTACGCGGAGGCGATCAAGGCTGTACTTAGACCGATGCTTCCGAAAATGCTTGCGCGTAAGCTTAAATGAGTGGATCCTGTGCTCGTTACAGGAGATGTTGAGCAATAAGACGGCCCCAAGACAACCCCAGATATCTGAAAATCGTTGAACCCTTTGCCGTAATACTGTTAGACTTCGCCGACAACAGATTAAATTTCGAAGACTGGTGAAAACGGCCCCACATCCGACACGAGCGCCTCTAACCGCTAGTTGCTGTAAAACCGGCTAGCTTAATTGAGGAACATACTCAATGCGGCCGACAACCGTCGTTCCACGCATTACGTTTTTCTGATAACACAAATCGCTTTTTTCGCAACTCGCCCTATTCCTGGGCGGCGTATTAACTTCAGGACGAGTGGCGATGACATGAATTCGCGGTTTTGTCACACATAGTGGAGATCGACTCAAAGAAAATAGACGACATGTCCGACCCAGCTCGCGAACGCGACTCCTGACTTCTTACAGTCACTAATAGTGAGACGCGTTCAGTCCGGAACGGTCAAAAAAATACCATTCGATGGAGAGATTACCCAAATGTTAAAGGCGCTTCATATTCTTCTCTTGCTTTCACTTGTCATTGCAACTTCCGCCAGCCACTCCATTGCTCAGAAGCGTGAGGACCCCGACAGGATAAAGAATGACATTTCCCGATTATATGCTGGAAATAGTGTAAAGATCGCTGTTCATATGAAAAACGGTGCAAAGCGCAAAGGATACATTAACGACATGGAGAGCGAAATATTCATTCTGGCAGACTCAAAATCTGGACAGAAAATTTCGATCCATTATGCCGACGTGTCCAAGGTGATGAAAAGCGGGCTTTCGCAAGGACAGAAAACCGCACTGATCGTTGGCACTGTTGGAGCACTCGTTACCCTATCAGTTATATTCCGGCCAAAACCGAGAGGCGGCCTTCGTTGTCTCTTTTGCTAATAGCGGTTTATTCCGTGAGGGCCTTTCTATTGATATCTTGTTAGGAGAACCTGATGAATCGACTGTACGTGTATGCCGCCATTATGATCTGATCTTGACCCGGGGCGGGATAACGCCGAAGACTGTTGCTCTGGTCCGGGTCGATCCGGTGCTGCTGCCAGCACCGATACAATCCGATCACGCGGGCGTGGTTGGAAAAATTGTGCTCGTACCGTAAGGCTCATTTTTCCCCGCGTGTGTAATTGGTCGTGTTCGCGGACTGCTGTGGATGGGTAATGCTTATGCCAAAGATACGAAGAACATTTCTGACAGCATTTTGTCTCCTGGTTTCTCTATTGTTGTCAGTTCGGGAGGCCGGTGCACAGAAACCCGGTGATGAACCCGTGGCAACTATAAGTTTCGGCGATGGCCGGCCGGTGAGTGTGATCACGTATTCGGATCTGATCACTCAGCTTGCCCTTGAGGCCAGTACACCGCTCGAGACTCCGTCATCGAAAGATCTGGCGCGGGCGCTTCAATTTGTCATCAACCAGCGATTGCTGCTTTCGCCCGCGCGTGAGGAAGCGGCGGCTTTCGGCTGGCCGTCATCCGACACCGACGTCCGTAAGCAGATAGGCACGATAATGGCGCATTTCCCGTCATCGGCGGAATTCGAAAAACGTCTGCGAATAGCCGGTTTTGATTCGCTTAAGGACGAACGGTTTGAGCGGTTAATGGCCGAGCGGGTTTTGACCGAAAGGTATCTTGATGTTCATTTCCGCCTTCCGCATAAGGCGACCCCGGAGGAGGAAGCACTCTACTACGACAACATCTACGTTCCGGAATTCCGGGAAAAACTTCCGGGAATATTACGGCCGCCGCTCGAAGAGAAACGCAAGGAGATAAACGCTATAATCACTGAACGTCGGGAGGCATTCGTGATCGAAGAATTCCTGATCGGAGCAAAAACAGCGCGTCCGGATCGAGATAATAAAGGACCTTTAGGCCGCCGTTCATCGACACTTTCAAAAGCTGTGAGGTTTTGATCATGAAAGTTTTTGGTTTCTTGGTTTTGATTCTTAGTTCGCTCGCGGCGGGCGCAGATTCCCAGGTGCTCGAACGTGAGGAGGCGGCTACACGAGTGCGTACCTTGATCAAGAACTTCGGTTACAAACCTCAGCCCGTTCGCGTTCTCCTTCGAAGCTTGATCGAATTAGAGGGAAAAGCAGTGGGAGCGACACAAGATTCTTTCGATCTGAAAGGCAAGGGTAAACGGACGCTAGTTCGTCGGGTTCTTTATGTCGATGTTCTAACATTCAGGGGCGGCGGAGTATTGCTCAATTTCATACCAACGCCGACCCGCAAATCTTATGGACTTTGGGATGACATAAACGATTTATATCCCGCCACGCCCATAGCCGTCGTACTCACCGATGGGACAGTCGTCGAGGGCTGGTCGAATAGTGCGACTGAAACACATCTGGTGATGACCGAGCGAGGGCCGCACACACGGCGTGAAATCCAGCGCGAGCAGATCGCCGCTGTTTACGGGTTGATTGGCGGCTGCGGCGGGGTAAAATTGGGAGCCTCAAAGGGCGCCGAACTCGGCGGCTCGATGGGATCAGCCCGACGTGATCCCTTAGCCGCCGGCGTTGGCGCTGGCATTGGCGCGATCATAGGGGCCCTCATAAAAAACAAGGGAACGCCTATTCTCGTCTTTTCCAGATAAGCTGAACCAATATAACCGCACAGACAGACTTTCGTAGGCCAAAAAAGTTTCCAACCGCTGATCAAGCCGATATAATCTAATACTTGGATATGAAGATCGCGGTAGCAATGAGCGGCGGCGTCGATAGTTCGGCGGCGGCCGCATTATTAAAGGAGCAGGGGCACGAGCTTGTCGGCTTTACGATGCAGCTGTGGAATCAGCGTCGAAACGTGAACACCGACGAGAACGGCGACCCGCTGCCCTCTCGCTGCTGCTCGCTGGACGATGTTTATGATGCCCGCCGGGTTGCGGACAGCCTGGGGTTCCCCTTCTATGTCCTGAATCTGGAAGAGGAATTTGACCGCGATGTGGTAGAGCCGTTTGTACAGAGCTATCTCTCTGGCGAAACCCCGATTCCCTGCGTCGCGTGCAATTCGCGGTTGAAGTTCGCGTCGCTCGACCGAATGGCCCAAAGCCTCGGGTGTGACAAGGTCGCGACCGGACATTACGCACGCGTCGAATACGACGAAATGACGGGCCGATACCGTCTTTTCCGTGGAAAGAATCATTGGAAGGATCAAAGCTACTTTCTCTGGGAACTTACGCAAGACCAGCTATCGAGGGCGTATTTCCCGCTCGGCGAGATGCTCAAGAGCGAGGTTCGCGATATCGCACGCACGGCTGATCTCTATACCGCCGAGAAGCAGGAATCGCAGGAGATTTGTTTTGTTCCTGACGGTAAATATTCTGAGTTTATTGACCGTTTTTTGTCCCATGAAGGGAGAGAGGGAGATATTCCGGGTGGCGGTGAGATCGTTAACACGTCAGGCGAAACGCTCGGCCTGCATACCGGCATTCACCGCTATACCATCGGCCAGCGGCGCGGCTTGGGGATAGCTCATGAAAAACCGCTTTATGTTGTTCAGATCGAGCGGGCAAGAAATCAGATCGTTGTCGGTGAGGCGGACGAGCTTGACAGCATCGAGTTCACAGCGAAGGGTGTAAACTGGGTCGCATTCGATGAGCCGTCCGAGCCCGTTCGAGCATTGGTTAAGGTCCGCTATCGTCACGAACCGGCTCCGGCGACGATCTATCCAATTGGTGACCAGAGTTTACCGACCTTAGTCGCTACCGCTCCCGGTTCAGACCTGCACGCCCGGGTCGTTTTCGACCAGCCGCAGCGGGCGATCACGCCCGGCCAGGCAACGATCTTCTACGACACCGAAACTGGCGAAGAGGTTGTTGGCGGAGGGTGGATCGTCAAAGAGTGAAAGGAATTATATATGCCAAAAGAGAAGAAAAGACTCAGCAAGAACGCTAAAGCGGCCCTGAAAATGCTGAACGAATCAAAATTGCTTGCGACAACCAAGGCCGCGCAGGCTGGCGCCGGCGATGAATTTCGATCGTCGGTCGTTACGCCCAGGACAAATACCACGGCGATGAAGCCCCGGCCAAACAAGAAGCGCGGAGGATGACCATCAGCCAAAACCACCAAATTTATCCAGCCAATTTGGTCGCTGTGGAATGAAGAAGTCCGAACTGCGCCAAATTTACCTCGACCGGCGGAAGGCCCTTGTAACGGACACACTCAGAGAGAAAAGCCGCCGGATCTCTGAACTTTTTTTCTCAGACTTTGACCTTTCGAAGATCCGCGTGACTCACGTCTATATCTCGATCGAAAAGTTTCATGAGGTGGACACTTCGTTTGTTATAGACGAAGTTTGGTCGCGGGTTCCGGATGTTACGGTCGTCGCTCCTCGCATCCATCAACAGAAAGGTGAGATCGCAAGTGTCCCTTACGGCCCCGATACGAAACTTATCGAAAATGGATGGGGAATACGCGAACCGGCCGGACAGGAATTGGCCGATCCCGCGAAGATCGACCTCGTGATCGTGCCCCTACTCTGTTTTGACGTTCTCGGAAATCGGGTCGGCTATGGCAAAGGGTATTACGACCGGTTCCTGGCCCGCTTCCGGCGCGATTGCCTTAAGGTCGGTTTGAGCTTATTCCCGCCGGTTGACCCGATCGACGATATTCACGAGGGCGACGTCCCGCTCGATGCCTGCGTCACGCCAAGCGAGGCTTTTCGCTTTAACCGGGTCAACCAGATCTACAGATTACGTTCCTGATACTAGAGGAAAATCGCTCACGGAAAAAGACAAGGCAGGTTGTTAGATTCCAAGAAGGCAGCACAAACAAAAAGAGGCGCCGTGGCGGCGCCTCTGCTTTATAAGACCTTGTTTCCTTGCTCAAACGGTGGCGGCTTCGGTCTTGTCCTCGTCATCTTCTTCATCGTCGGCCGCGCTTGCAAGCACGTCGTCGTCATCTTCGTCCTCTTCGGTCACACTTTGGTAGTCTGTCGAGGAACTGTACGACGGGGTCTCAGCTGTTTGATAGGTGCTGCTGGCCGCAACCGATTGTTTTTCCGCGGTTTCCCGGGCCTTTAACATTGTGCAGCCGCCCTCAAGCATCGCACCGTCCTCGATGGTCAAACGTGGCGTCTGGATGTTGCCGACCACCTTTGCCGTGCGGCCGAGCTGGATGCGTTCTGTGGCGATGACGTCGCCGTTCACTACGCCGTTGATAGTTGCGGTCGATACATTTACATTCGCATCCACCTGTCCATTTGTTCCGACGATCAGCGTCCCGGCCTCAGACGTGATCGATCCGATCAGGTGGCCGTCAACCCTCAGCATCGCCTGAAATACGGTTTCACCGGTCAACGTCGTCCCATGTCCGACAAAGCCGCTCAGGCGGCCTTCCTTGATGTCGCGCGCCATCGATTCACTATCCGTGACAGGCCTTGTAGTGCTAGCCGATTCGCCCGTGTATTGATATGCAAGGCCCGAGTCAGGCGTCTGGTCCTGATAGGGCGTTTCGTTACTCTGGTCCGATCTGGAACCTCTTCCCATTCTTATCATCGTTAAAACTCCTTACTTTACTCAGATTTAGGCGACAGTCTAAACAGGTGGGGGCCTGAAGATCGCGACAAAACTCTAACGCCTGTTTGGTGCTGTTGTTGATAGAAAACAACCTGACCATCATAAATGAGTTCTAACCTAAGTGTCTAGCATTTTCTTTGCAGGTTGTTAAGTTTGGTTCAACGTGGCAGAATCTAGGGTTTTCGGAGGGATTTGCGGCAGGTGTACGCTGAGACAAAGACAAAGGCGAAATTGCTCAAAAAAATGGGCCGCGCCATAGCCGATTTCGGGATGATCGCCGAAGGCGACCGGCTAATGGTCTGCCTTTCGGGCGGGAAGGACAGCTACACGATGCTCGACCTACTACTCGACGTGCAGCGGCGGGCACCGGTAAACTTTGACATAGTTGCGGTTAACCTCGATCAAAAACAGCCCGGCTTTCCCGAAGATGTTCTCCCTAATTACCTGTCCGATCAGGGCGTCAAGTTTCGCATCGTCGAGGAAGACACCTATTCGATAGTCAAGCAGCACATCCCCGAGGGCAAGACCTTCTGCTCACTCTGTTCGCGGCTCCGTCGCGGGATCCTCTACAATGTCGCGGTCGAAGAAGGCTGTACAAAGATCGCCCTCGGGCATCACGGCGACGACATCATCAACACGTTCCTGCTCAACCTGTTCTATGTAGGGCAGTTAAAGGCGATGCCGCCGATCCTTCGGAGCGACGACGGCCGAAACACGATCATCCGCCCGCTGGCATATTGCCAGGAAGCGGAGATCGCCACCTACGCCCAGGAAAAGCAATTTCCGATAATTCCCTGCAATCTTTGCGGTTCACAGCCTAACCTTAAACGCGCCCGCGTCAAACGACTGGTCAGCCAGCTTGCGGAAGAGATACCTTCACTCCGAAGTTCAGTTCTAACTGCACTTACGAACGTGACCGGTTCGCATCTGCTCGACCCCGAGCTGTACGACTTCCGCAATTTCGAGCCCCTCGTCAAGAAGATCCCCGCCGGCCACGGCTCGGTCGAAAAAGAACTCGACGCCGTCTTCGACCATTCAGAGCCCTCACTTTCACCCGATCTAATGTCCCTCGCCGGAGTTCAATAGCCCACGGATTTTTACGGAAAAACACTGAATAGACACGGATCTGACCAAGCTGATCTATTCTGATAGGTGAAGATCCGTGCCTTTTCCGCATTCATCCGCGTTCCATTCTTACTGCATCTTTCGCGGTGCGAACATCTTATTGTCGATCGGGACGTTATGTTTGACCGACGTAATGACGGTGACGACATCCCCGTTGGATGACGTATTATTCACCGTCTTGAATGGAAGCTTGATACCGTCAACCTCGCGATAATCGCTGTAAAGGACCGTGTAAGGTAAATTCTGTGAGCTTGTGCTCGACGGGATCACGCCTTCGCGTTTCAGCATCAGGAACGTTTTGGTCGAGTAATACTCGGTGAATTTGGTCCCTTTCTCAGGTTCGAACTCGACCGCATAAGCATCCTCATCACCTACTTTGGCAATACGCTTGACCGAGATGTCTTTATATTTCGACTTCCAATCGAGCATCCCATAGAAATCCGAGGCAATGCGGGTGTCCTCAAGCCGCTTGCCGGAAAATTTGTCGGCCGGTGCAAAGGTGTAAGCCTGCTCACCATTCGTGCCATCAAAATACTCCCAGCCTCTCGCGATCTCTTTTCCGAGAGCTTTCATGGAAGTTTCAGAAGCGCTAAGGTAAGGGGCCTTTGCCCAACTCGTTGCCTCAGCTTTTACGCCCTGCTGTTCCAGGTCGGAGACGGACGTGACGACGCGGGATGTGAGCTTACGCCAATTCGCCTCGCCGCCGCTCGCAGCGAGAACTTTGCCGTAAAGATCTTCCACCGTGATCGGCGGTTTCTCACCGGCCGGGATGGGTTTAAGCTCAAGCTCGTTCCCGGGCTGGACCATCACGATCGCCTCTATCTTCCCGGCAGCATCGCGTTTTACCCTTAGTGCAAAACCATCCGGAAGTGGCGCCGGGTGATAATTGTCCTTACCCGTTTCGTTCAGCGTGTAGGGCTGCTGGTTGGGAACGATAAGCTGGACCTTTCCCTCATTTTCCTTTATTTCCAATTCAACCGGAGCCGAAACGGCTCGATATTTGCCGATCAGCTCTTTCGCCGAACCGGAACCCGCCGGTTTCTCGGCACCGATCCGCGGCAATGTGTAGTTGCCTTGAGGCTGCTCGAGCAGAAGTTCGCTGTCCTTGAATGTGATGAAGAACCCGTCCGGCGCACCATTGAGCTTGTACCTGCGGCCTCCAACGTTTTCGAGCGTATAGATCGGCTGATTCGGCACCACGGCCTGTAGTTTTCCGTCCTTCCACTGAACGTCCATGTCGAAACCTGCGGCTTCGAATTTATACTTGCCGGATTCCTTTTCTG
Source organism: Pyrinomonadaceae bacterium (assembly GCA_041750855.1). Taxonomy (GTDB): domain Bacteria; phylum Acidobacteriota; class Blastocatellia; order Pyrinomonadales; family Pyrinomonadaceae; genus OLB17. Next base: position 34,765 of record JBGSYT010000080.1, read on the forward strand.
CCGCGACAGTCGCTCCGCTCGTTTTGGGTGCTTCCGGTTTGCCCAGAATGTTCTCCCAAACGATCGGCATCAACTCGTTACCCAGTGACGAACCGGTAACATTCGTGAGCATCACAAAACCTAGTTTCTTTTCCGGGATCATCGCGACCATAGCATTAAACCCGTCGATATTCCCGCCGTGTTGGACGACGGCCATCCCGTTCCAATTCATCACCATCCAGCCCAGAGCGTAATTTACGGTTCCGGCCGGATTCATCTTCATATGCGGCTTTAGCCAATCTTCAAAGCTCTTTTCCGAGACGAGCCTTTTACCATCCGACGTGGTCCCTCCGCTAAAAATAAACTTCAGCCACTTTGCCATGTCGTTCGCGGAGGAATTGATCGAACCCGCGGGTGCGACAACGTCGATAGAGCGATAGGGCAGCTTCTGCGTTTCTTTGGTATCGAAGTTATAGGAATAACCAAACGAGCGGTCCTTCGCCTTTTCCATCTCGGCGATCGACATATTGCTGTTTGTCATCCCAAGCGGCTTAAAGATTCGCTCCGGTATGAACTTTTCCCAGGGTTGTTTCTGCGCGACTGCGACGACCTCGCCCGCCGCAGTGTACATCAAATTTTGGTAGCCGAATTTCTCACGCAGCTTGCCGATAGGCTTGGCCTCGCCGGCGACGCGGATCAACTCCTGCCGGTTGAGCTTTCCGGTGATCATCGCGATGTCCGTCCGGTTCAGACCCGACGAATGGGTCAGCAGGTCGCGGATGGTCATGTTTTTGTCCGTGTCAGGGTCCTGCATTTTGAAGTAAGGAAGCACAGTTTTTGGCGAAGCATCCATCGAAAGCTTGCCTTCGTCCGCGGTCATCAGCACCGAAAGGGCAGTAAAGGCCTTTGTTGAAGACCCTATCGCAAATTGGGTGTCGGGGGTCACGGCGACCTTGTTCTCAAAATCCTTATATCCGAGCCCGCTTGAATAGATCACTTCGTCGTCCTTTACTATTGCGAGCGACATACCCGGTATGCCGAGCTCTTTGCGTCGGGCCTCGGTCTTTTCCTCAATAGTTGCAAGGGCCTTTTCGTATTTCGACGCTGTCGCGACGGCGGCGCCTGTTACCGGTGCCTGGGCGAATCCGACGAGCGGGACCGAAGCAAAGAAAATCGAAAAAATAAATGAAACCGATAGAACGACGCTGGTCAACTCTTTTTTGGCCATTTGATCTCCTCTCATCACTGATCTGGGATATTATGCTACTAGAATTACGTCCGGATATAGATAAATGTTCTCAAAAGCTGTGGTCCAGGATATTAAATCCGTGTTTCAGAGTCGCCACGGGCGAATGAGATTTTCGCGATGCGTGTCCTAAAAGACGGCTCATACACGTTTTCCGACCGGCTTGAGATCTCAGGTGACGGCGGCGGAAATTTTGTGTTTGCTCGCGGCTGGCTGCTCGAGATCATCGATATCGAGGCTGGCGAGTATTCGTTTATAAGCGACGGAACCATAATACACCCGTCGATCCCGCGCTTCGGCGCCTATTACCCGCCTTTCTCGCTTGTGAAAACTCACGTCATCAATGGGATAGGCCGGGTGAAAGGTATAGGTTCGACCGAACCCTTGTTCGATCTACCTGATTCTCCGATCCTCTTCGCCACGTCATTCGACGGGGAATTCACCGATAAACATCAGGCCTTAGAGATATTAGCTGCCTCTTTCGGCCGCCAAACGATCGATATCAACTCGTCTCCGTCCCTACTTTCGATCCGCACAAAGCGGTTGATAGACGACAACTATCTTGCCTCGCCGTCGATCTCCCGGATCGCCACAAGGTTGAAGGTCTCGGGCCCGCATTTGTCCCGGCAGTTCAAGCGGGATTATGGCTTGAGCCCCAGTGGCTATCTACATCAACTTCGAGTGACCGATGCAACCCTGCGGCTTGCGCTCGGTGAGGAGATCGTCGATATCTCGCACGAGGTGGGCTACAACGATCTTAGCCGCTTTTATAAGCAGTTCAAACGAACGACGCGAACGTCGCCCGGTGCGTGCCGTGAATTGCTCTCTAGCTAGATCGAACATCAAAAAACGCCAAGACACCAAACCTTTGACGGGTATATGATCCTGCGTTAGGGGGAACGAACTATGCGAAAAGTGATATTCGGCGGTGCGAACAGCCTCGACAATTACATTGCCCGAGCCGATGGTTCTGTGGATTGGCTGCTATGGGGCGATGAGGCCGCGGAATTGATGAGAGATATGGGGTCGCGTGTCGACACGATCGTAATGGGACGAAAGACCTGGGACATTGCTACGGGCAACGCGAAAGAAGTTGCGAAGAAGGGGCGAACGGGCGAAGTTAAGGAGAAAAAGGCGAAGAAAAGCCCTTATGGCGATATCGCGACATATGTTTTCTCGCGAACTTTAACGCCAGGTGAACGCGATGGTGTGACATTTATTGCGGATGATCCGGGAAAGTTCCTCACGAAGCTCAAGAAGCAAAAAGGCAAGGATATCTGTGCAATGGGCGGAGGCGAACTTGGCAATGTCCTGCTCGAGTCCGGTGTCATTGACGAGATCGGATTCAATATTCACCCGGTGCTGCTCGGGTCGGGGATCCCTCTTTTTCATTCAATGAAACACCAGATAGACCTGGAATTGCTCGAATGCCGGCCTTTCAAAAATGGGTGCGTCTACGTGCTCTACAAAGTACGTTGAGTCGCTACGCCGCGATCCGGACGGCTGCTGCCGCTTCCGGCGGATCGGGCTTAATCTCGTCGGCACTTCTACAGACGAAGGTCGCGATTCCCATCAGCATAAAAAAGACCATCGCGACTTCCTGATCGCCGAGGTTGTAATGCACAAGCCCGCTGACGAAAAAGCCTATCATCCCGCCGAAACACCCCAAGAGTATGCCCCGCGAGACCCAGCCTGACGTTTCGGCCGAACTTCCGCTGCGTCGAATGCCGAGCCAAAGCGACCGTGCATAAACGCCAATGATGATCAGCCAAATGAGCAGGGCGGGCAACCCGCGTTCGACCAGCAATTGAACGGGGGTCGAATGAAAGTGCCCGAGCGGCTGATGGCCGCCATCGAATAATCGCCATTCTCTCCAATGCTCCTTTAACGAGTCCATCCCGACGCCGAAAATAAAGTGCCGAGGGCTTTCCGTCCATAGCCTCAGCCCGTCACGAAGCATTAGCTGGCGATACTGAGTAGATGGGTCTGTCGGGTCGAAGAATCCGACATCGCGCGATCTTTCGAGAAAGATCAATCCACCGATAACTATCGGCAGCATGAGAACTACGACGGTGATCAGCCACTTCCGTCCGAGCCCAAGAAGGACGATCGCCCCAGCCGAGACCAGAAGGCCGAGCTGTGGTGCGCGGGTCAGTGTTAGCAGCAGGGCAAAGCCGATCGCAACGACAACAAACGCGAAAAGCAGCAGCACAGGAAGATGCGGCCAGGTAGATTCGTCCTTGCGAACTCGATGGCCAGGCATGCAGTCTTCTTTTGCTGCCCGCGCAGATCGTTTCCTTGCCAAAACTTTTGCAAGCAGGGCTAGAAACAGCCCGAACGCGAGCGAACCTATTAATTGAAGCACTTCCGCGTAGGTCGCGTAATGGCCATAAAAGCCCATCGACCGCCAGTTACGGCTTTTCTTCCAGCCGTCGATTCCCAGGGCCTGAAGAACATCCTGCCCGGACAAGATGTCCGAACGGTGCACTTCAACGGTAAATTCGAAATCCGGCCGGTAAAATTTCACTTTCGAGATTTCGACGGCCTTCAATGCGGCCAATACCTCGTCGGGGTTGCTGACCGTTTCGCCGTTCACCTCAAGCAGCGTATCGCCGTTCCAAAGAAGCGCTTTTGCAAACGGGCTTTCAGGCTGAAGGCCGCTGATCTCCACGCCTCTGCCCATCAATCGCTCGACTGGCACCCACAAAACATTGACCATGCAGGACCCGATAAGGAGAAAGGCCAAAAGGCCCGCCGCGGCCTTGTTTCGAAGGTTATAGAGAACAAAGTAAAAAACAAGAAAAACCGCCGTTCCGCGGAGCTTGTCGAGCGAGATCAGCGGTTCGTACGACAAAAGCGAGCTTATTACCGACCATCCGAAAAATGCCCACAGTGCGGCGTCAAGCAAGCCCGGCTGAAACGGCAGGCGACGGGTGAGCAAAAGCCGTGCGATCAATGCAAGCGATCCGATGATCCAGGCGGTCTGGGTAGCGGCGATCGAGTGCGGCGCCGCCAGGACCATCAGTAGAAGGAAGATGAATGAGATCCGGTCAAGCCAGGCAATAGCGTTCGACCCGTTCCGGATGTCGGCGAGAGCGTCCAGTTTTGCCACTAGATCCTGCATGATCGAATCGATTTTGACACGGCGTCGGAGACTAACGTAGTCTGACAAATGCCTTGGCCTTATGCAAAAAGTTGCGAGAGAATTGCCGACAGGTTTCAGATAAAAGAAATACAAGATATACCGGTCGCTGGTCCCGCACGCGGCCGTGGATCCGGGTCAATGGCTAAAGATGATCAAATAGTCTCGTTGAGGACCGATCTCTCCGTAACGGCCGAGATCAACCTCTATTACGACGTTTATGTCCCGCCGTCGCAGTCGGGGCCGGCACCGCTCCTGATCGCGGTGCACGGTTACGGCGCGCACAAGCGTTATATGATGCGCGAGGCAAGGGCCGTTGCTCCGGAAAGCTGGGTGATCGCGTCCGTCCAGGGCCCGCACCAGCATTTCCGCAAAACGGATGACGGCTATCGCATCGGATTTGGCTGGCTGAGCGATCATCGGCCTGAAGAATCCGTCGCACTTCATCACAAGTTTCTTCTCGATGTGATCGCCAAACTCTCGGGCGACGGCCTGATCGACACTTCGCAGGTTTATCTCTACGGTTTCTCGCAGGCGTGTGCATTGAACTTTCGATTCGCCTTCACCCTCCCCGAAGTGCCCGCCGGCATCATCGGCGTTTGCGGCGGCATCCCCGGCGACCTCGACACCAATCCCGTCTATCAGCCATTTAACGCGCCGGCCTTCTATCTATACGGCGACGATGACGAATTCTACACCCAAGGAAAATTCAACGAGTTCAACAAAAAGCTCAGCGAATGCCTCCCCAATTACCGCTCAAAACAATACAACGCCAAACACGAAATAACCGACGAAATGCGAGAGGATATGCGTGCGTTCTTGGCAGGAGACTGGTAGTATTGGCGTTCTCAAATCCGTTGCGTTTCACTGCATCGCTACGCGATGAAAACCGATCTTCGCACATCGGTCTTTGCCGCGTAGCGGCCTGCTGAATGTAGCCGTGGCGTTCACGCCACGGTTGGCGTTAGCACGGTTCCCGTCGCGTAAGCGACGGTTGAATCAGCCGAACAAAAACCGTTCGTCGTACTCGATCTCGTGCAGGCGCAATAATTCTACAAACTCTTCTTCAAACGTCTGCTTCTCATGATGCTTTCGTTGGTTCTTTATATATTCTACGACCTTTCCGGCGTGCGATTTACAGACCGTGAATACCCCGTAGCCGTCCTGCCAGGCAAATCGCTTTAGATCCTGAAATTCGTTGTGTATCCAATGCGACGAATCGCCCTTTATCCACTGAGCGATCTTGCTCGGAGCGACCGACGGCGGCGAACTTATTAACCCGTGTATGTGGTTGTCGATGCCGCCGATCTGAAGGGCCGTTATATTGTGCTTTCGGGCGATACCGCCGATGTAGGCCCAGACGCGTTGTTCAATCCGTGGATCGATAAAATTGACGCGGTTTTTCGTACTGAATACAATGTGATGATAGTTATGTGAAAAGGTGTTTGCCACGGCGTTTCAGGCGTCACTGACGCGACGCGGGCGGTATTCTACACCTTCCGTGGCGTGAACGCCACGGCTACATTCACGACATCGCTACGCGATAAAGACGAAGGAGCCGTTTTGCGGGACGGGCCCGAAATTCACATTCGAGGAAAAGGAGTTCATCACGGTAGTTGAAAATGAAACATCTTTCAGACAAAAACGGAGCTTTTTGTGCGCTAGAATAGATTCAGGATTTACAGATCTATGAATAGGATCTAACCAATCTTTCCCGCCGGGTTACTCCTCCTCTTTTTTCTTACCCTTGCGCCCGAAGTACTTGCATGCAGTTGCTTCACGTCAGACCCTGTGGATGTCCAGTTCGCGCGGTCTGAGAACGGGATCATTGCGCAGCTCGAAGGGTTTGAAGAGCGTAGCCGTTCTGTTGAAGGTACAAATGTTTATCGAACCTATGCCGTTGTCTTCACGGTTGAGAAGGTTTACAAAGGCGGTTTGAAAACTTCCGAGACCATTAAGGTTCTTGACGGGGGGGGGACGAGGGCACTTGCGTGATGGGATTTCTCCGTAGAAAACCGGGCGATAAGTTTCTGTTCGTTATGGGGACGCCGGGCGGACTCGGCTCATTTGAACCGTCCCTTTACCGCGTCGGTATATGCGGGCGATCCAAATCCCTGGACCGGGCAGGATCCGATATTGCCTATCTGGATAATTTACACGTCAGAAAAGGCCAGACCCGATTGTCGGGGACAGTCCGGGCCTCAGGCGAAAACATACAACTCCCTAGCGTCGCCGGGTTGAAAGTTGAGTTGAACGGCCCCGTTCAACGATCGAGTCTTACAAACGAAAACGGGTTCTTCGAGTTTTGGGGCCTTCCGGTCGGGGAATACACCGTTTCCTATTCACTGCCGAGCGGGTAGAAGATAACGATTTATACCTTGGCGCCCACTGTCGACCGGGTCCGATCGAACCATTTTCCGAAAGGGGGATCGATCCTCGCGTCAATTGCAAAGCGAGCGCATACCGAGATCAACGTCTATTTGAGTATCGACAACCGAATTTCCGGAACCGTCCTATCCCAAAAAGGTGAGCCAGTTAAGGACGTGTGCGTCAGTGCCTACTGGCTCACGCCGACGGGGAGGGGGTTTATGATCCCGGAGAATTGCACCGACGAGCGGGGTAGTTTCCAGATCAAGGAGCTGCCACCAGGGAAGTACCGCCTCGAGATAACCCCGAACAAGCGGAATCCAAAAACTAAGCCGTCGAAAACGTTCTACTACCCGGGTGTGTACGATAAGGAGCTTTCCGAAGCGGTGAGTGTAGACGCGGGAAAGAGCGCTGACGGCCTGATCATACGGCTAATCGATTAGGGGACCGCACTACGTCGATATCTGACAAACCTTGGACACAAAACAAGGTTTCCCCCGCTAATTGTACGGATGAAAACAAACGTTTCTTTTCCTCAAAACGAATCTAAACGCTGATCAAATTTTCCTTTCGTGAATTCGAAGCTAATGCTACTATTGTCCCGTTATGCCGAGTGTCGAGACGATCTGCCGCGAGACAAGACGGCCGTTGCCGGTCGAGGATCAGAAGCGCCTTGCGGACATGATCCTGGATAACGTGGATAGAGAAACGCACCCGCCCGCACAAAAACGCTCGGCCCTGAAAATATTGAGATCCATCCATGCTCAGCCGGCCTTCAAGACATCTGCCGAAGTTGACGAATACCTGAGAACGGAGCGTAACTCTTGGGACCACGACTAACATTTCGGGTTGGTTCTGTCATTTATCTCGATACCTCTCCGACCGCCTTCGGCAGCCGCGGCCACTAGAATAAAATAATTATTCTTGCAACAGAGTCGCATTTATGCAACAATTTACCCCGGGCGGACGCCTTCTGGTGTCCTGAAAGTGTCAACTTATTTTAGGACGACACACCTCGATCTTTGAAAATGCGGCAAAACGACACAGGTCAGAAAAACTTTTCACAAATTCGACGGAATTTCCGCTTCCGAACTGCATAAATTGTGAGACTGCAATGAGTTACACGTTCCGTCGATGCTCGGAACGCGGCCTGAACGCGGGCGGAACGAAGATCAGCTTTCGTTTACTTTCAGGACTGCCAAAAACGCTTCTTGAGGGATCTCGACGCGCCCGACCTTTTTCATCCGCTTTTTGCCTTCCTTTTGCTTTTCGAGGAGCTTGCGTTTGCGGCTGATGTCGCCGCCGTAGCACTTCGCGATAACGTTCTTGCCCATCGCTTTGACGGTCTCGCGGGCGATGACCTTGTTGCCGATGGCAGCCTGGATGGCGACCTCGAACATCTGTCGCGGGATAAGTTCCTTCATCTTGGCCGTCAGAAGGCGGCCTTTCGATGTGGCGGTGTCGGTGTGGAGAATGACGGAAAGAGCATCGACCGGCTCGCCAGAGACAAGGACGTCGAGCTTGACCAGCTTGCTCGCCTGATAGCCCGACAGGTGATAATCCAGCGATGCGTAACCCTTAGACACACTCTTCAGGCGGTCGTAAAAATCAAGAACGATCTCGTTGAGCGGCAACTCATAAACGAGCATTACGCGGTTCGTAGTTATGTATTCAAACTTTTTCTGAATACCCCGTTTTTCGTCCAGAAGCGGCAGGATGCCCCCGAGAAATTCATCGTTTGTAAGAATTGTCGCCTCGATGAACGGTTCTTCGATCTTTGTGATCCGTCCCGTGTCCGGCATCTTCGATGGGCTGTCGATCTCATGGACCTCGCCGTCGGACGTCGTCACGCGGTAACGCACGCCGGGAGCGGTGGTGATCAATTCCAGATTAAATTCTCGCTCCAGCCGTTCCTGAATGATCTCCATGTGGAGCAAGCCGAGAAATCCGCAGCGAAACCCGAAACCGAGAGCGGTCGACGATTCCGGCTCGTAGAAGAACGAAGCATCATTTAAACGAAGCTTGTCCATCGCGTCGCGAAGGTCTTCGTACTGAGCTGAATCGATGGGATACAGGCCGGCAAAAACCATCGGCTTAACTTCCTGAAAACCGGGCAGTGCCTCGGCCACGGGCCGTGCGGCATCGGTGATCGTGTCTCCGATCTGCACGTCGGCCACGGTTTTTATCGAGGCTGTCAAAAAGCCTACTTCGCCCGGGCCGAGTTCGCCGATCGGCGTAGGACGCGGCCGGTTTACGCCTATGGTCTCAACCAGATATTCACGGCCGGTGTTGAAGAACTTGATCTTCGTACCTTTTTTCAATGTCCCGTCGATCATGCGGAACAGAACGATCACGCCGCGGTAGCTGTCGTACCAACTGTCAAAGATGAGGGCCTTTAGCGGCGCGCTGCGGTCACCCTTTGGTGGGGGCACTTTCCTAATTATCGCTTCAAGCACCTCGTCGACGCCCACGCCGGTCTTTGCTGAGGTGAGAACCGCCTCGCTCGCATCCAGCCCGATGATGTTCTCGATCTGCTCTTTGATTCGTTCGGGCTCTGCAGAGGGCAGGTCGATCTTGTTTAGGACCGGAATGAGTTCGAGATCGTTCTCAATGGCGAGGTAGGTATTGGCGAGTGTCTGAGCTTCGACGCCCTGCGAGGCATCGACCACGAGAAGAGCTCCCTCACATGCGGACAGCGAACGCGAAACTTCGTAGCTGAAATCCACGTGGCCGGGTGTGTCGATCAGGTTGAGGACGTAATCTTTTCCGTCCTTCGCTTTATAGTCCAATCGTACCGCGTGGGCCTTGATCGTAATACCCCGTTCACGTTCGAGGTCCATATCGTCCAGGAGTTGTTCTTCCATGTCTCGCTCCGCCACGGCGCCCGTCAACTGCAGGATGCGGTCAGCCAGGGTCGATTTGCCGTGGTCGATATGGGCGATGATCGAAAAATTTCTAATGCGTCCGGGATCCATATTGCGGTCTAGGGAAAAACATAACAATACCAGAACGGCCCCCGCTTCGCACAGGTTGCCGCGCCGACGGCTCCGCCTCTCAACGGAAAAAATTTGAATCCGATCGGTCCGCATCGCCGAAAACTTCGGTACATCGATCGCAGAATTCTTCCGCGATGGGCGGAGAGCCTTTAAGCGGCCCGACCATTCGACTTATTAATTTTGCGTAAAGTGTATCAGAGAGTACTTTCCGCTATTTTGCGGCAAATTAGAATGGGTTTGTTCCAGCGGAAGATATTTACTTAAGTCGGATCTATTGGGGTCCGGGCCGCGGCGAAACCGCAGTAATGTGCCCTGGACAGAATTTTGGGCCGGTCTTGGGGCCGGTCGGTTATTTTCCGAATGCCGAACCATGTTTTTGCCCTGTTGAATGAGCGCGGGCCCACGCAAGAGGTCTAAACCCGGATCGGACTTCGATCGAACACGAAGGAGAAGATATGAAAGACAAATTGAAAGCAGTTATCAGGGGACTTCTGGGCCTGGCCCTGATGGCGTCGATGGCTCCCCTGCCCATGCTCGCCTCGAGTCACGCCGAGGCTCCCTTGATCAGCATGGACCGGTACGCGGACAACACTGATGTTTACGCTTTTCGCAGCTACGAGCCGGGGCGCAGCGGGTTTGTTACGCTGATCGCCAGTTTTATTCCCTTTCAGGATCCATCCGGCGGGCCGCACTTCTACCGGTTCGACGACTCGGTCCTGTATGAAATCAAGATCGACAACAATGGCGACGGGTTGGAAGACATCACCTACCAGTTCCAATTCACAACGCAAACGGTAAACCCCGACACCGTTCTCGGTATGAATGCCTGCAACCAGGACTGTGTGATCGGAAGTCTCACGGATGTGGATTACAACACGCCGCAAACCTATACGGTCCGCCAGTTGAGAGGACGTCGAGGTTTCCTCGGCTTGCCCATTGCCTCGGGTTTGCGAACACCGCCCTCCAATATTGGCCCGCGCGTAACACCCAACTACGAAGAGAATCTCGGGGCCCCCGCCGTTTACAGTCTACCTAACGGAGGACGGGTTTTCGCCGGACAGCGGGACGACGGTTTCTTCCTCGATCTCGGAGCGCCCTTTGACGCTATTAACTACCGCTCACTCGGCGAGACTGGAGGCGTGGACACGTTAAGGACGAAGAATGTGAACTCGATCGCTATCGAGGTTCCCATCTCAGAAGTCACTCGTTCCCGGCAGGTTCCCACCAGCTCCACGGCCAACGACGCGGTTATCGGCATCTGGTCCACCGCGAGCCGCCAAACCGTGCGGGTGCTTAACTCGAGTGGTGCCCCAAATAACTCGGGGACCTGGCAGCAGGTTTCACGTTTGGGCAACCCGCTGGTCAATGAAGTGGTCGTACCCCTCGGTTTGAAGGACGCTTTCAACGCCCTGCCGCCGGCGCTCGATTTCACGGTGCAGCCAGTGATCGACGCTGTGTTGGATCCAGAGCTGCCAAAGTTGATACAGCTCGCCCTGGCCACCTACGGCACTTTTGACGGAACGATCATAAATCTGAACATCCCGCCGCCGCCGCGGAATGACCTTGCCCTGATCTTCCTTTTCGGAATCCCCGTGAACCCGATTACGGGACCCGGTTACACAACGCAGATCGCAGGCAATGACGGGCGGGCGCACGAATACCTGAGACTGAATCTCGGGCTTCCGGCAAGAGCCTACAATGCCCCCGGCGGCAGCCGACTTGGGCTGCTCGGCGGCGACGTGAGTGGCTTCCCGAATGGGCGGCGTCCGGGCGACGATGTGGTCGACATTGCCATTCGGGCGGTGCTCGGCGGCACACCCTTCACGCCGGCGTTCAACGTCCCGCCGAACAACTCGGTCGGAGATGGTGTCAGCGTCAACTTCGAGGGCTACCTGGAGAGGTTCCCTTATCTGCAAACCCCGAATCAGGGCAATCAGCCGCGACCGCTCGATTTCCCATCGACGGGCACCGCTCCCTAAACTGGTTCCTCGAGAGGTTTTGCACTTCGAGCAACTCAACCAATCCTTATGCCCGTTTACCTTATTTAGGAACGGGCATAAGGGTAACCAAATGATCGATTGAGGAAGATTTATGCCGCACACATACTCAAAACTTTTCTACATTGCCATATTCGCCTTAGCGCTGACGGTTCTTGGCGCCTGTTCGCGGCAGCCCTCGGAGATATCGACAGCGGCCGCCGCCGTTGTCGGGCCCGAGGACGCTGAGATCGCCGAGGCAATGGCCTTGATCGAAAAATCGCCCGATCAGCCGCTAGCCTACGATCAACTTGCGATCGCGTACATAAAAAGGGCGAGGAGGACCAGTGATTTCGATCTCAACTACAAGGCAGAGGAGGCGGTCAGGAAGGCCCTGGAGATCGCACCGAACGCCGCCTCCTCGCGAAGGCTCTTATCTTCACTGCATCTCACGCTTCACCGTTTTGCCGAGGGCCTCGAGCTTGGGAAACAGCTCAACAAGGAATTTCCAGACGACGCCTTCGTGTACGGCATACTAACGGACGCGAATGCTGAGCTGGGAAACTACCCGGAAGCGGTCGCCGCGGCGCAAAAGATGGTGGATCTTAAGCCGAATAGTAACGCCTATGCGCGCGTCGCGCACATGCGATCGCTGCACGGCGACCATCAAGGTGCAGTAGAAGCTTACAAGCTGGCGGCCCGCACCGCCGACCCGCAGGACAAGGAAGCACAAAGCTGGTGCCTGGTTCAGCTGGGAAGAGAATTTTGGAACAACGGCAACTACCCCGAATCGGTCAAGGTTCTCGACGAGGCCCTTAGCCTACTGCCCGATTACAAGCCGGCGATAATGGCCAAGGCGAAATCGCTCGCCTCGCTCAATGACTATGACGGAGCCGCTCGGGTGCTGAGCAGCCTGGAAGACGGCGAAAGCGACCCTGACGTGAATATCCTTCTCGCCCATATGCATTCTCGCAAGGGCGACGCACAAAAAAGCGAAGAGTACCTACGACGTGGCGAAAGAGCGGAGGCGGAAAACCTGGGAGTCGCCGGCGAGCAGGGACATGTCGCCATGCTGTGGGCCGATCACGACATGAATCTGCCTGAGGCGCTCAAAATAGCGGAAAGCGAGTACGCACGGCAGAAGGACATTTACACCACAGACCTTCTGGCATGGGGCCTCTACAAAAACGGCCGATACGAAGAGGCGAAAAAACTGAGCCAAAAGGCCGTCAGCCTCAAGACGAATGACGCCCGCCTGTACTACCACGCGGGGATGATCGAGTCAGCACTCGGGAACAAACCCGCGGCCCGCTCCCTGTTCGAAAAGGCTCTTCGTTTGAATC
>JBGSYT010000081.1:0-24590 GCA_041750855.1 Pyrinomonadaceae bacterium
TAGCTCAGTACTATTGAGCCTCTCAATTAGCTCCGAGCGGCGCGTTTTGACGGCATAGCGCACCTCGCCAATGTTCTCGGAAAAGAATTTGAACCGGCCGTCGGCCTCGGTGAAGGTCGTACCGACGGCATTTTCGAGAACCAGTTCGGAATCATCGTCAGAATGGTCGATGCGGCCGCTCTGCGACGTTATCAAGCGGACGATGCCGCTGGCCGGGTCTTCGTTATGAACGAAAATATTCTTCCATCTGCCGGTTTCGAGGTCGCCGCCTTTAACGTAAATCGTGAAGCCAGCGATCTCGGTGTTGAAAACGCCTGGCTCGATCGGCGATTCGAGCTTGTGCAACGCGCTTCGCAACGCAACCTGGCGGACCACCCCAGCCGCCAATGGCACCCCTCGAAGATTTACAAAGATAGCGAACAAAGAAAGGATGATGCCAAGAACAATGAACGGGACGGTAATAGCGAAATTGCCTACGCCGGCGGCCTTGATGGCGACGATCTCGCTGTCGTTCTGCATCTTGGTCAGGCCGATTATCACTCCGACAAGCGCCGCCATCGGACAAGTGAACGAGATGACGTTCGGGATCAGAGCGATACTAAGCTGCCAGATGAGGCTTGACGGGACATTGGCGCTGAAGAAAATGTCGGAAAACCGGCCAGCCTGCTGGACGAATAGCACTACACTCAGCAGTATCCACGAGAACACAAAATACGGGAGGACCGAGCTGATCAGATATCGCGAAATTTTCCAGCCGAGTCGCATCTTTAGACCTCAAATCACGGAACTCGCAAGGCGTTCGTTGGCCAGATCGCGGCCTATAACACCTCGCAGAAACGGCCGCAATACCCTCGAGATTTCGGTGACAGCTTGCGAATTCATACGAGACGCCTCCAGGAACGCGTCGGGAGCGAGCTTATCAACACCGTTCAACACATCAATGTGGCGGCTATCCATCGCCGTGTCCCGTCTTTCGTTGCGGCATCTGCCGCAAAATACGTGAAGGTCCGGTGCAAGCCACCGCTCATCGCCGCTCGACCATTGCCTGGAACAATTTCCGCAAACCGAGCGAGAAGGCATAAAACCCCCGAGACGCAGAAGCCATAGCTCGAAGTACAGTGCAATGGCCGCGAGCCCGGCCCCATCGCGTACACCGGAGTCAAGACAACTCTTTACCATTCGATAGGTCGTTATTTGCGGATCGTGGGGGGGGACGAGTGCGGCCAAAAGCTCCGCCAAATATGAGAACGTCCGCAAGAAGGCAGGATCGCTCGCCGCCTGGAACCGGGACGTTTGCAGTTCGATATTTTGAATGGTTACGAGCTCGCGGTCTTCTTTTTCGAAATAGGTGAGGTTGACGGTCGAAAACGCTTCGAGCGTGCTGCCAAACCGGCTTTTAAGGCGTTTCGCACCCTTTGCTACGCCGCGGATGATCCCGTGGTCACGGGTAAAGAACACAACGATCCGGTCAGCTTCGGCCAGGCTGTAGCTTCTCAATACGATGCTTTCCGTTTCAATTATCGGCATATCACGCTTGTACTTCCCCGATCCCTTGACACGCCGCCCACATTTCCTATTTCGACTAAAACGGTATGAAATATAGGACCCAGGCGATAAATAGGCTGATGCCGACGAACTGGAGAAAGGTCTTCAAGCCGTAGAGCAAGCGTTCGCGTGCCGTCCCGCTCGAGAACACACCGAAGCAGACTGCGACGAAGAATGCGAATCCGATGAGATAAAGAAAATGGATCATTTCTTTCTCCCGAGGTTGATATCAATCGCATCGATGACAGCGAGATAATTCAAGAGCCCGGCAACCTCCAGAAATCGACCGCCGTATTCGAAGGTTGCACGGGCCGCGACATCGCGGGACGGTTCTACCGACAGAAGAAAACTCAGCAGATCCCCGAGGCCGTTGCCGAAAGTTGCGAACATGTTAAGCAGATAAAGTAGTGCGCCGTCCTTGAACTCAAAGCCCGGATAATACGCCCCGCCGCTCAAGATAGCGATCACGAACATCGTCCAGATCGAGACGGAAATGATCAGGCCTCGTTTGAAGCGTTTTTGCATCAGGTGACCTGCTCCAGGAAAGAGCCATGCCAAAAATCCCACAAATACCGTGTTGCTGTCCATTTCTTTACTTCCGGCAGAAGCCGTAAACCAACGTGACTACGTTAAACCGTTACATCAAATGTCTAACCGCCGACACTTAGAGCCCAACATACTAATTCTATCGCAAATACATGATATATCGACACTTATGATGACGCGGCCTGCGTTGGCCTCATTCTACATGCGATAATAAATTCATCGAAAAGCTGTCGCGAAAGCGGATCGATGCTCCATTTCAGTTCAGGATGCCATTGCACGCCGACCACCCAACGGTCCTTACGAACATCTTCGATGCACTCGATCACCCCGTCGTTCGCTACTGCAGTGGCCGTTAAATTATCTCCCACCTTACGAATAGCCTGATGGTGATGAGAGTTTACTTTAACTTCTGAAATACCCGTTTCACTTACTGCCGAAGCGAGCCGCCCGGCGGTAGAGACCGTGATCGAATGGGATACTCGATCAAGCGGAATTCCCTGCTCGTGCTTAACCGGATGTTCGATCATCGAATCGATGTCCTGAAAGAGGCTTCCACCACGGTAAACGTTGAGTGCCTGCATTCCGTAGCAAATTGCAAAAATGGGTGTCCCCAAACGTTCGGCCGCTGCCATCACCAGAAAGTCGGTCCTATCTTTCTCAGGGACCACTCTCTTTAATTTAGGATGCGGATCCTCACCAAACATGGCCGGGTCAACGTCAGTATCGCTTCCGGGAAGCATCACACCATCGAGTCCGCCGACCACGTCATCGATAAAAGCCTCGTCAGGGATCAGCGGGAGATGGACCGGAAGGCCGCCTGCTCCATGGACCGCTTCGCTGTAGTCCCGCCCGAGATAAAACCTGCGGGTATCGATCTCAAGCCTCATCGTAATACCGATCAGCGGTCTCGAAGTCATATCTTACACAATGTTCATTCAATTTCGATGCAGATGTCAATTTGAGGATTTAAGGTCAAAATCTTATGATTTAAGTTTTATGGGACGTTTAAGCTCCACAAATAGAATTCGGTCGACCACGATCCTGCTCGTCAGACGAAACGGAGCGGTCGCGATCGCGGGCGACGGCCAGGTCACGCTTGGCGATACCGTTATAAAGGGCACGGCGAAAAAGATCAGGCGGCTTGGTAACGGTGAGATACTTGTTGGCTTTGCCGGGGCTACGGCGGATGCGTTTTCGCTTCTCTCGCGTTTTGAAGCGAAACTCGCAGAATTTCAGGGCCAGCTCGAACGTGCTGCCATCGAGCTAAGCAAGGACTGGCGAACTGACAAATACCTACGGAACCTCGAAGCACTGCTCATCGTGGCCGACAAGAACGATGGGTTCCTGATCTCGGGCAAGGGTGATGTTATCTCATCAGACGACGGCATTCTTTCGGTCGGGTCCGGGAGTATGTATGCGACCGCCGCTGCGCGAGGACTGCTGCGTCACACCGAGCTTTCCGCCCGTGAGATCGCAGAAGAATCATTGAGCATCGCCGGCGAGATATGCATCTATACAAATGGCGAGATAGTTATTGAGGAGCTTTGAAATTGTTTTCCTTTGCTCGTAAGCGGCTGCAGCGAAAGCGAAAGATAGATATGGCCTACGAGATAGTTGCTGGATCATGACGATTTTTTTAGGCGGCGAAACGGCCGCCGCGCCTATAACACTTGATGCACTGACGCCACGGCAGATCGTGGAGGAATTGGACCGATACGTCGTCGGGCAAGCCGCGGCGAAACGGGCCGTCGCTATCGCCCTACGAAATCGTATCCGCCGCCAAAAGCTGCCCGATGAGATCGCTCGAGACGTTTTGCCGAAGAACATCCTAATGATCGGGTCGACTGGTGTAGGCAAGACAGAGATCGCACGCAGGCTGGCACGTGCGGCGGATTCGCCTTTCATCAAGATCGAGGCCTCAAAATTCACCGAAGTAGGTTATGTCGGCCGGGATGTGGAAAGCATGATCCGCGAATTGACGGAGATCAGCGTCGAAATGTCGCGTCAGTCGGCTTACGAAGATGTGCGAGAGACAGCGGAATTGAACACCGACGAAAAACTTTTGGACATTCTGCTGCCGCCAGCAGCCCTCGACTATCGGCCGCAAGGCTCCGACGGTGAGGCACAAAATTCTTCAGATTCGTCCTATTCCAGGACCCGAGAGAAACTGCGCGACCAGCTTCGGCGGGGCGAGTTGAATGATCGGATGATCGAGATAGAGACTCAGGACCGCGGAAACGCCACCATCGACTTTGTCGGCGGCCAGGGGATGGAAGAAATGGGCGTGAACCTCAAGGACATGTTCGGAAATCTCTTCCCTTCGCGAACCGTCCGTCGAAAGATGAAGCTCGCGGACGCTCGGGCCGCAATGATGCGCGACGAGCAGGAAAATCTGATCGACATGGAGAGCGTGACCCGCGCAGCAATAAGAAGGGCTGAGAATTCAGGCATCGTTTTTCTGGACGAGTTAGATAAGGTGGCCGGCCGCGAAACCGGCGCGGGGCCCGACGTGTCGCGCGAGGGAGTCCAGCGTGATCTGCTGCCGATCGTTGAAGGCACAAACGTAAACACGAAATACGGGATGGTCAACACCGAGCACATACTGTTCATCGCAGCGGGAGCGTTTCACGTGTCGAAACCATCGGACCTTATCCCGGAGCTTCAGGGACGATTCCCTATAAGAGTGGAGCTGGAATCGCTAACTGTGGACGACCTGAAGCGGATACTTACGCAGCCTAAGAATTCGTTGGTCAAGCAATACCAGGCATTGCTCGGGACGGAAGGGATCGAACTTGAGTTTACTCCCGAAGCCGTGTCGCGTATCGCCGAAATGACGGCCGAGATGAACCGCGCCACCGAAAATATAGGCGCCCGCCGGCTGCATACACTGCTCGAGAAGCTTCTCGAAGAAGTGAGCTTTCTAGGCGGAGAGCTCGAAGAAAAGAGACAAGTGATCGACGTCGAGTATGTCGAAGAACGGCTCGGCGGGCTGATACAGGACCAGGACCTTCGGCAATACGTTCTTTAGAGCAGCCTCACGACCTAGTTAAATCTGTACACAATGCGATCAATGCGCATTTCTAACCGCCGTCAAATTCTTGCCGTGATGTTGGCAGTTTCTGTATTGGCCTTCGCGCTTGTTCTGGCCGGTTGCGGGAAACGGAAGCCCCCGCTTCCGCCGCTCCCTAAAGTTGCCCAGCGAGCAGAGATATCCGGGTTTCAGCGCGGCAACAGTGTCATCCTTTCGTGGCAAATGCCGGAGCAAAATGCGGCTCCGGGCAGTTTGCAGCACATCGCGCGGATCGAGGTTTATCGACTCGCGGAGCGCTCGACGGCGCCGCTGACGCTGACGGAAAAGGAATTTGCCGCACGGAGCGTGGTCGTAGCCTCGATCCGGGTAACCGACCGCGACTTTAGTGAGAAACGTTATACCTACACCGATCCGCTTCAGTTTGCGGGACAGCCCGCCCGGTTGAGATACGCCATCCGGTTTATCAATTCTTCCGGGCAGAGGGCTTCATTCTCTAATTTTTTGCTGATCGAGCCCGAAGCCACAGTCGCCGGCGAACCTGCGTCGCTCGCAGCAGAAGTGACACAGGATGCGATCGTACTTAAATGGACCGCTCCGGATCGGAATGCAGACGGAAGTACGCCTGTTAGCCTCGTCGGCTACAACATTTATCGCTCTGACAGTGCCGAGCGGGCCGGGACTGTCATCAACCGCACAGTGGTGACAGGGACAGAGTTTTCCGATGAGGATTTCGAGTTCGAGAAGCAGTACTTCTACTTTGTCCGTTCGGTTTCGGCCGGGACTGGCGTCGCACGCACCGAAAGCGGCGAGTCGAACATTGTGGAGGTAAAGCCGATAGATACATTCCCGCCCTCCGCCCCTGATTCGATCACGATCGCGGCGTCGCCTGCCTCAATATCCCTTTTCTTTCCGCCAAATCCCGAAAAGGACATTGCCGGGTACCGTATTTATAGGACAAACGATGCTTCGCTTCCGCAGGCCGAATGGGAATTGCTGACGCCCGAGCTGCTCGAGACAACCACGTTTGAAGACACAAAGGTCGAGAAAAACACTGAATATTCGTATTTCGTAGTGGCTGTGGACACGTTTGGCAATCGCTCGGAGCCGAGCGCTGTGGTTTCGGACAGATTGCCAGGCGGTGGTTCACCCGAAAGCGGCGACTTCCTGCCCGCAAACATGGAGCCGGAACCCACACCATGGCAGATCAGAAACAAATATGCTAATGTATCACCTGAAAGGCAATAGCTTAACCGCTCGTTTTAGAAGACTTTCGGGTATGATGGGAAAGGACTTGCGCAAAAGTTGGGCGAGTTCCGCGTCATAAATAAAGAAAAGGCTTGCTGCATGCCGGCAACAAGCCTTCTATTTCTTATAACTGCTCTCTGTCGAGTCAAGAGCATAGCGCAGACATGACTCTCAAGAGCGTTCCCGCTGACGTAACTCCCGCTCCTACTTTCCTCGTTGGATTTCAAAAACCGGGCGACCATCGGGCCGCAAGTTTGTTTACAACTTCCTAATAACAGAACGCGTTCAGTAAGGATAATATATCCATTTCCCGTGTGTTTGTCAATGTTTTTTGCGTAATTTTCTACAAATTTTCAATTTTTTTTGCCTATCGCCGAGGCAGAATTCGCGCACAATAGGAGAAGCTCGGAAACTCCTGTATTATCATAGTTTACGGAGGCTCCACTTTGCCTAAGCGTGGAGCAAACCTTAGTTATACCCTATAAGATCTTATGAAGATCGAGCTTGAATCGGGAAATCGACCGTCAAAGATCGTCTGTATCGGCAGAAATTATTCGGATCATGCAAAAGAGCTTGGCAATGAGGTTCCAAGAGCGCCAATGCTGTTCTTGAAAGCACCGTCCTCAATCATCTTCGATAACGATGCCATCGTACTGCCGGAATTTTCCGACCAGGTCGAACACGAAGCCGAACTTGCGGTGGTGATCGGCCGCCGATGCAAAAACATCGGCGACGATCAAGAGCCGCTCAAGTATGTGCGGGGTTTTACATGCCTCAACGATGTTACCGCCCGTGATCTGCAGCGGATAGACGGTCAATTTGCACGAGCGAAATCGTTTGATACGTTCTGTCCGATCGGCCCGGCGATCGTGACTGATATTGACGCCTCGGATCTCAGCGTAACTTGCAAAGTCAATGGCGTTGTCAAACAATCCGGCCGCACTTCGCAAATGGTCTTTTCGGTGGAGTATTTGGTACGATACATTTCAAAGATGATGACGCTGCTTCCGGGGGACTTGATAGCGACCGGAACACCGGCCGGAGTATCCAAACTGAGCCCGGGCGACGTATGCGAGGTTGAGGTTGGGGGCATAGGCGTATTGAGAAACCCCGTCGTCAGACAGTGAAAAAGTTTTCCGCACTAGCACATCGTTTTGATCCGAAAACCCTATGAAGTTTTTTATTGATACCGCAAACCTTGACGAGATTCGCGAAGCAAATGAGATGGGCGTCATCGACGGCGTCACGACGAATCCATCCCTTGTGGCGAAAGAAGGCGACGTCGATTTTAAGGAACATATTGCAAAGATCTGTTCGATAGTCAAAGGCGACGTTTCGGCAGAGGTCACGGCTCTCGACGCGGCGGGAATGATCGAACAGGGCCGCGAGCTGGCAAAGATCGCTCCGAATGTTGTGGTGAAATGCCCGCTGACTGTAGACGGCCTGAAAGCAACACGAGCATTGACCGACGAAGGAACCGGCGTCAATGTAACGCTTTGTTTTTCGGCTGCTCAGGCGATCCTCGCAGCAAAGGCCGGTGCAAAATATATCTCACCGTTCATCGGGCGGCTGGATGACGTCGGCACGAACGGAATGCAGCTCATCCAGGACATCGTACAGATCTACGGGAATTACGACTTCAGGACAGAGGTACTGGCGGCGTCGATCCGTCATCCGATACATATCGTGGACTGTGCAATGCTCGGCGCGGATGTCGCGACGATCCCGTTCAAGGTCATCGCGCAGCTTGCCAAGCATCCGCTGACCGACAAGGGACTTGATGCATTCCTTGAGGACTGGAAAAAGAGCGGCAGACGCTAACCTACGTCAACAATCTTCGCAATTCACCTTGGAGCGCGGCGGCCTCGATGTTCTGCTGAAGGCCGCCACGGTACCGAGCCGCAAACTCGGATTCATCCTCCTCGATAAGAACAACCACACGCAGCTTCTCAATATGAAGCCTAACGGCCTCGTCTGAGAATCCGTCCTTCTGCGCCAGTAGCTCATCGATCTCAACTATCAGGCCTGAAAACTTGCGGAGCCACGAAAAATTTTCATCTTCAAGTAAAAGATTAAGAAAACCCCCGGCAGTTACACGCCCGTACATCCCCTCATAGGCCGAGCGTTCAAAATCAAGCAGCGATTTATGCAATGCCAGCAATAGATTTCGACCATTCCTAAGCTTTTCTAGATTGTCCATGGTTAAGTATTATAATGGCTAATCGAAATTTATATACCGGCTGATCTAAGTTTATTAGATAGCTAACTATTTTTTATTTGACGGCTAAGTAAAGTATAGTAGCCGTCTAACGGTTGTTTATTTGATGGCTAGCAATTATACCGTCATGGCTGCTTAAAACCGACAATTGCCTTGAGACAATGAAAATCGAAGATACCGTAAGTTACATATTGGCAAACGCCGGGACGGCGCATCGCAACCTGATCGAGGATCAGATAAGACCGCTCGGGCTTCATTCGCGGCAGCTTTTCGTGATGTTCGAACTATGGAAACAAGACGGACTGAGACAGATAGATCTGGCTGCCCGGCTTGGCGTTACGGCGGCCACTGTGAATAAGGCGCTAGGCGGCCTCCTTGGCAGCGATTTAGTCACGAGGGTCAAATACGAAAACGACGCCCGGTCCACGCGGATCTGCCTTACAAATAAAGGTCGGGAGATTCGGCCGAAGGTCGAAGCGGTGTGGCACCAGATCGACCGGCAAACCACCGGAGGGCTTACAGATGTTGAAGAGACGATGCTCCGTCAGCTTCTTCCGAAGCTTGTGGTAGAGATAATTTGAACTAATTGAAAGGAGGCACAACATGAGAATCTTGTTCGCAACAGATGGCGGGAAGCAGAGCGAGGCGGCCATAGAGCTGATCCGCAGCGTGAAGGTTGTTGAGGGCGACGAGATAAAAATAATAAGCGTAGTCGATATGGCCTTGCCGATGTCGATCGACATCTACGGCGGATATATACCGGACACCGGCGCAATAGAGACAGCGGCGAGGGAGAATGCGGCCAAGATCGTTTCCGAGTCGGCCGCGAAGCTCCAGGAAGCGGGTTGTCCGCCTGGGATTCTGGTCGAAACGGACGTGCTTTTCGGTTCGCCTGACAGCCGTATCGTCGAAACTGCCGAAGAGTGGAAGGCGGACCTGATCGTTGTCGGATCGCATGGCTACAGCCGCTGGGAACGGCTGCTACTCGGGTCGGTATCGTCATCGGTCGTCCATCATGCACCTTGCTCCGTACTTGTGGTCAGAGTGCCGGCTGAAGAATAGATGGACCGCTGGATCACCGTCAATTCCCTTCGATTCGACCTGAGCATCCGCCGAAGCTGGATCTGCCGGCTGATCGAACGGAATGATAATGAACTAAGCCTGATCGGTACCTTTGACCACGATGTCGATCATCCACACCTCGGACGGATGTTGGCGGGCACGATGTCCTACGAATACTTCTGGCTCGATCGTTGGTACAACGTATTTCGCTTTCACGAACCGGGAGGTGAATTTCGCTTGTTCTACTGTAATATCTGCATGCCCCCTTTGCTCACTGACGAATCGCTGAGTTATGTCGATCTTGACATAGATGTGGTAGTCGGGAGCGATGGCAAAGCGGCGACGCTCGATACGGAAGATTTCGTTCGAAATGCAGTCCGGTTCGGGTATCCTGAAAATGTGAAACGGAAAGTTTCCGAGACTGTCGTCGAATTACTCGGGTATATTCAAGAAAAGAAGTTTCCGTTCGATACGGTAAATGATTGCAACCAAAAGTAGCGTAAATCGTGAACGCTTGTATCGTGATCCATCACTTTGATCAAGGAAGAATATGAGGACGTCAAAATACCAGATCGCTGCTGCCATCTTTCTGGCTTCAGCCGTTTCCGTGTTTAGCCAACAGAGCCCGCCGGCTTCCGTCGCCGACAGGTACTATGACCCGGGCGCCACCATGGCACAGGATATATCGCGGATCGCCGCTTCCGTCCAGTCCATGACTCAGGCCTTAAGGGATTTCGTTGACAAATTTGCAAAGGTTGACGGAATTTCGCTGAGCGAGAAGCAGGCCCGCCTGGTAATGGGAATGCAGCTATTGGTCCAGTCCGAGCAAAGGCTCGCCACGCTGCAAAAATATCAGATCGAGTTGGTCGAAAAAGAAGCGCAGCTGCGTTCGCGTCTTTCGCAGATCGATATCGACATGAATGACCAGGCGATCGAGCGAGAGCTGGCTTTTGAGGGCAGCACTCGGACACCGGAAATAAGGGAGAACCGGCGTCGCACGCTTCAGGCGGAAAGAGCGAGCCTTATGAACGTAATGCAGCAGCTTCAGTCGAGCCTAATGGAGGCGGGCCGCGATGTGAGAGAGGCTCAGAGCTTTGTTCTTCGACTCCGTCGAACCTATCTGCCGCAGGTCGAACGGGAGCTGGCTGAACAGTAGTAGTCATTACTATTGTTAGGACATCGGAACAGGCGAAAGGAACGCGTAGACGGTTTATCGAGGCTGAATTCTAAGGATATAGCTGCACACGGCGAGGCTAACGCCCGGAGCAAGGCTGATCCTCTGGCCGGGAGGAATCTCGAAATTATTGATCGCGGCAGCGTTTCGGCCCTCGTTCACTACCCAAAACTTCCCGCTCCCGTCCGTATGGATGGTCAGGTGACGACGGCTGATCTCAGGGTCGCCGGCGAGCGTTATATCTACCGGCCTCGATTTTGAACCTCGGCCTACTACTACTTCGTTCTGAAATATGGGTACCACGTTTTGCCGGACGCCGTTTAACCAGATCTCGAGTTTGTAGAGTTCGGTAACCCTGCGTCGGACGTTCGTCATTTCCTCGCCATCCGCAACCGACGGATCGGTCGGTGGGACGTGTTCGACCAGTTTGGCGTTGGGTATCGTTTCCGGCAAACCAGGCCCGGCTGGCGGAGTATAGTCCAACCGACGCGAAACGGGTGGCGTCAAATTCGGGCTAGTCGGTGCGGCTGACGTGGCCTTTCCCAGAGGAGGCGGAACGACAGGCATCTTGGTTCGTGGCAGCACACCCGTCTTTCCCGACGATGAATCTTCCCAACTGTGCTGGACACGCACGTCGCCTTTCTCAAGCGTTGCATCAACTCTCAACTCAATGACGAACGACTTCGTTTCGAGCTTTTTGCGTCCCGCGATCTCCTTAGCACGCTCGGCAAGGATATGATAAAGCCCCTGCTCAAGGCCTTTTCGCTTTACGCCTTTCCATTCTTTGTCATCCTCGCTGCTGAGAAAGATCGTGTACTCGCTTGGAATGATAGTCGTGCCCTGTGGCAGCGGCACCATCTCTGCTTGCATCACGGACTCGACGGCGCGAGCGATCTTAACGATAAACTCTTCGGCCTTACTCCGCGGCTTTACTTGGGCGTCGCGGGCCGCCTCTTCAAGCACGGCTTCGGCCGATTCACCATCGATCCATTTTCTGACCTTGTCGAGTATGCTCAGGGGGAAATTCTCCTTCTAATTTCTTCGATCCTAATCGAGATCCACGTATCGTCCATTCAGCCACCCGCGAGTTGCCGAAGGGGCGTTGGCTCGCACGCGGCCCTGCTCAAGGATCTCGACCTGATACCAGTTATTCTCCGTACTGACAATCCTAACGCGCGAATTTCTCGTCACCAAACCGATGGGTTCATTATCCGGATTCGGCGACGGCCGTAAATTTATATCGGTGTTTGCACGGCCGGTCCTGGCTCGGAACAAGTCGTTGATCCCAGGCAGGTAGCCCGAGCCCTGCAGGGTCGAATGTGTCAAAAATAGCCCGCCAGCGAACAGTCCGAGAAACAGGGTCAGAGCAGCAAGCCGACGCAAAAGCTTCGCCCCTTTCCTGTTCCGAGGCAGCAATTCCCTTCCCACAGCGTTAGGGATGTCGATCTGAAGTTTTGAAATATCGGTACGAGGCCGTCTATCGTCCAGTATGGGCGGCTGTTGCTTCACTTCGGGTAGAGGGTCGACGATCCTCCGGTCCAGGGACAAGGCCTGAGTCGGTCGGGATCCTGTAAAAGGATCACGCAAGCCGAGATCGCGGGCAATATCGAACCGGGCCCGCTGCGGTGCGACGGGCGAATAACCTCTCGCAAAATGCGGCTGTGGGGCGGCAGTCCTTGATCGAACTTTCGTTGAAATTTCCGGCTCCTCGGCTAACGCAAGAACCGATGAAAGTTCGTGCCAAAACTCATCCACCGATTGGTGACGGAGGTCCGGATCACGACTGGTCGCACGCCCCAGAACACGTGTAAGTTCGCTTGCCCATGGCCTGTCCCGTACGGCGATCGGCAGTTCGGTGATCTCGCGGTTCGCGTAGTATCGAGGAGTTTCTTGGGTGATCAGAGTGTAAACGCATTTGGCCAGCGAATATATATCGGCCGCCGGAGTTAATGCCGCTACAAAAATGCCTTCGCCGCCGTCAGCAAGAGGACTGTGTTCGGGGGCCGCGTAGATATTGGTTCCGACGCGCGTTATCGGAGCGTCAGAGGTGCCAAGCCTTGCCACACCGAAATCCGCTATCTTGACAGTTTCGCGATCGGCCGTGAGAAGCAGGTTTTGCGGCTTTATGTCCCGATGGATCACTCCCTGAAGATGGGCGTGGCGAAGACCGGCACAAGTTTGCTCGATATATTTCAGCGCCTGGCCGAAGGCTAGACTGTTCTCACGGCAGAGCTTCTGAAGATCGCCGCCTTCGAGATATTCCAAAACAAGGTAATGGAAAAGCGTTCCGTGAGTGTCGCGGGCAGTGCCATGGCCGAGACGGCTAATAATGTTTGGGTGCCGGACCCGATCGAGGGCGACGGCTTCGTTCTGAAAGTTCTCGACAAGCGTGCGTTCGAGATCGGCATCGAGGTCGTCCTGAAGGAAAACATTTAGCGCCTTAATTGCAACCATCCGGTGGGGCGAATTTTCGGCGGCCATTGTGTCCCTTGCGACGAAGATCTCTGCATAGCTCCCTCGGCCCAGATGGTCAAGGATATCGTACCTCTTATCAAGCCTGCAGTTATTTAGCGAGAGTTCTTTCATCAAAAGGGCCACGGACTATGCCACTACCACGCCGGCAAAGTCTGCAATTATGTACGCTATTATAATGTCAAAGTTCGAAAAAGACACTACAAGGAAAATGCCCGCCGGCAATGACGGGCATTGTCCGGCGGGCAAGTTTCGTTCGCGGAGAAGACGACGAACGATGCGGCAAGTCTGAAGACTGTATCAAAAGCCCGGGCGTTTGCCGCAAGTTGCCCCGGCGTCGCTACCAACTATTCAGTCGAACGCTCGAATCCGGTAGTCTGCACGTACTGGAAAAACGGCGTTCCCGGCGGAATTCGGCTCGGGTCAAGAAACGTACTGTCGAACACCCAGTTACGGATTGGCGGATTGTAAACAGTGTTGCAGCACTTAAACGAACCGTTATTGTTCCTTGAGTTGAACAGATTGATAAGCGAACCGGTATAATCCAGCCTTTGGTTGCTCCATCTCTCCAAAAATCGTTTAAAATTGTGCAGACCTCCGTTAAGCCGCGGATCGGTTCCGCCCTGATTTGGCGACGCGGTAATACTGGTTAACGTATCACCCGAGATCATCGCAAAACGCATTTGCGTGGTGGTAGCGAGGCGATTGCTCTGGTTGTAGGGGCTCGTGACGGGACTTGAAAAACTGCTTCCGTCGTTCCAGTTGTTCGACAGGATCGTCACCGAATCGGCAATGATCGCTGCCGGTATGTGTGTTGCGGTGTCGAATGGCCTGTACTCATTGTATGGTGTGTTTCCCGTCGAGGGCACCGAGTTGACGTGCGTCGCGTTGTAATTTCCCCAGACGTACACGCCGTTCTCCGACGCAACGGTGAAACCGCGGGTGTTTGCCGGAGTGGCTGCATCATAAAGGCCTGGCAGGACCGTGCCGTTTATCAGCCGAACGCCTCGACGATAATATTTGTGATCATTAACGGCGGCGAGGTCGGGATTGATAAGCTGGTCGCGGTAGCGTTCAGCTTCGCTCCCGTACAAACGATTGAGTACGCCGTCCCGGTTAACGTCTTCGCTCGGCTGCATGACACCGTCGTTTCCGAGGCCCGTGCCGTATATATCTTCCATGTCGAATTCGCCGTCGAAATCGGCATCACCGCGGCGGTCAGAAACGTATAACACCCAGCCGCTCTGCTGCGGTATGTCGGCGTTCGTTAATCCGACACCTCCATTTGAGATCGCGAACTGGGTGTTGACAGGGAACAGCCCGTTGAAATCTCCTCGGAGAAAACGCCGGAGGTTTGCGACGTCGATGTCGATCATGCTCATGACACCGTTGCGAGTCAATGTTGTCAGGTTCGGATAGTACGCGGTAGAACGCTGGTCATAGTGGAAGCCCTCACGCATATCGAACATCTTTATCGGGAACGGGACAACTGCCTTGTCATAGGTCACACTACTTGTATTCACGCTTGCGAGCTTCATCGCAAAGCGTTCGAAACCCGTGTTCGGGTCGCCGTTCTGGCCGGTACAACCGGTGCTGCAGCCGTTTGCCAGCTTTGTCGCATCTGCGGAGGAGTAGCGAACCACCGTGTTGTAGTAGTCGGTCGAGATGAATGACGTCATATAAGACACCGGGCTGCTCACAGGCACGGCCGGGCCTTCGATCAGGAATCGCTGAAGCTTGAGCACGGCTCGGCTGTCAGTGCCTACTGATGCCGTCTGCGGCGTCGTTGCTATCAATGAAGATGAAGGTTGTGTGTGGTCGTAACCCACGATCTGAAAGCGGCCGCCAAGATTCGGGGGCTGGTCGGTCACTCCCAGGCTGAGTAAGTCCTCAGTGATGTCTTTGGTCACGATCAGACCGGTAGTGTCGTCCGTCGCAACCGTCTCGACCTTAATCCAAACCTCGCGGGGTGAGCCAGTATGTAGCCTTTCCCCGTTTACCCTAGTCGGAACATAACTGAAAGCCGTGTCGCCGAGAAATCTACGCATCGGCTTGGGCTCATAGCCTCGTGCCCTCAGCGGAAGCACAGTATTGGCAGTGTTTGGATTTGCTCCGAGGCCTAAGTTGTCGCCATCGAGCCTGATTCCGCACGGGCCTGAAACCGCTGAAACGCCGACGCCCGATGCGCATCCCGGAAGTTTCGCCTTGCTGTCGGCCAGGCTCACACGAATGCCGGTTTTGTTCGCGAATCTCTCGCTTCTCTGGATATCGTTGTCGGCTAGTGCCGTGGTGACGGGCACAGCCGTCGTACCGTTTGAAGTAAGATCGCCGCCGTTCGGCCCCGGGACATCCTTTCCGCGTTTGATCATTTCAATCAAGTCCGCAGTCGGATCACCGACCTTCAACGGCAGTTTCAACGGGTCTGTCTGGCTTTGGAGGTTCCCGTCAAAGATCGCGCTCTGCGATGCGAAACTCGTATTCAGCCGGCTGGACGGAAGTTCAGGATCGGCCCACTGGCCCGACCCAAATACATTTGGCGTACCGTTAAGGACGCTGCCCCGGTCCGGACGAAGTTGTACATAAGTTCCCGACGCGTTCTTAATGAAGGTCTGCGCCGTTGTCAAATTGACGGTATCGCCGTTACGCTTTGACTGCGTCACGATGTGCCCTGCCGCGGTTACGCGCGAATCAAAATAAGCACCGTTCGAGCTTGGATGGATAAAGAAATGGCGGTTCGAATGGACCCGGCCTCCGAATCCGAATGCCGGACCGTTGAAAAGTTCGAGATCATCATCATAAAATACGCCGAATTGGAATATCGGAATTCGATTATTGAGGATGTTCCTTGTCAAGCGAATCTGCGTTCCGCCGTCATCTGTTGCCGTCGTGCGTAGCCGCCACGTGTCGCGGATCGCATAGAGGCCGGCATACGGGCCACCGGATAAAACTGCTGGCGTGCTCAACGACGTTTGGTCGAGCTCCGGCACGAGGTCGAAATTTCCGCCGAGAGCACGTGAGATCGTAGGAACGATGTTAGGATTCACGACGCGATTAAGGTCGACCTTTGACGGATTGAGTTTCCGCTCAAAGATCTTGTTGAAGTTTCGCGTCATCATCTCAAGGCTGGCCTGCGCGGCGTAAAGCGTGCGGGCCTCTGCCGTCTCGTTGCCTACTGCTGCGGCTTCGGCGGCTGTTCTTGACAGCGCGAATGCGACAAATACGCTGATCAACGCCAAGACGAAAAGTGCGATCACGATCGCCGAACCCTTTTCGCCGCCTCGAGAGTTTGAATAACCGGTATCTTCGTGGCTTTTGCTAGTTCCTTTCATATCGGTCCGTCTCATTTTTCCTTTAGTTCGCATCGTATCCAAGATTTCTTGTACTGAAAGTGGCCGTTTCCGTTGCCCTCGCCGGCTGGCCGCGTGCGTCAAGCTCGGTGGTTCGGGCAGAGACCGAGATCCTGACCTGGCGAACCGCTGCGAGCGATGCGAGGTCGTCATCGGCAGTTCCGGGAATGCCGTCTGGCCCGGCACTCGGATTGTCTACTTCTGCACCGTCGTCCATGACGTATTTGATCTGAAAATTCTCCACGCCATAGACGAGGGGTTCGTCAATGAATGCTCCGGTAGCCGGAGGCGGCTGGTTGACATATTCGCGACGGACAAGCGTCCCGTCGGACGTCACAAGATATGTGACCATTTTTACCTTTACAATGCTTGCCGGCGTCGTGATGTTCCTAAGTGCTCCGGACAACCCGGTCTGGTTAAATCCGAGCGGATCTCCGTTGGCGAACTGTACCCTGTTCGTCCCGTTCAGTCCCGTAACAACCGCAAGTGTGGATCCGTTGTTGCCTGTGATCAGGTAGAGGTCATTGATACGGCAATTAGCATTAATCCCGCTGATCGGGACGATCTCGTCAATTCCCGTGCTCGTCGTGGTCGCGGCATTGATGTTCAACGGCTGCGAAACCGCACGATCGCCTGTTCCGACAAGGTTGAATGTTGAATCCTTAAACAGGAAAGTTACCTGGTCGGTCCGGATGTTTGGCGTTACGTTGAAAGCATTGAGAGTAATGTTGTTGCCGGCAATGATCGGCGGCACAAGGTCGCGCGTCGTGTCGGGATCGGGTGGGATCCCGAGAAGCGGCGAGACACGGTTGTTGCGAATAACTACCGAGTGCAGCAGCGGGTAACCATAGCCCGCGTTATACGTGTCCCGGCCAACTAGGTTGAGCCCAAGGCGGACGCTTTTCGTAAGCTGAACCTGGTTGCTGACCGTACCCCGGCTCTGCCTGGCGATCTGAAGGACGCCGTATATCGAACCGCTTACGACCATGAAAATGACCATAGCGGCCAACAATTCCAACAACGAAAAGCCAGCCTCCAAACGCACGCGATCCGTCCTTCCAGGATATTGTTTCTTTACGTAATTCATAGACACTCCGTTAGTCGGCAACCGCGTAATCGGTCAGCACCGTTCTGATCACTTCCTGCCGACGAACCTGTCCAATCAGATAGGTGACGGTAACCTCGACTGACCTGATCTTTACTGCCGAGTTTCCAGGCGTAGGACAGTTATACGATGGACGATCGGGGTCGCATTCGTCGGTGATCACGATCTGACGTGTGACGTTTGGCGCGACCGGCCCCGTATCGTCGGCGGTGCCTATAACCTCATCCGCGCCGGGATCTTCGCGGACCTCATGCTCGCCATTGAGAAATATTCCGCGAGGATTTCCATCTTCATCGATGTTGCTCCCGATGTTACCGACGGTTATCCATCCCAGCCTGTTCGGGTCGGTCTCTTTGAGCGACATTATTGACTCCATCGTCGATGATGCGATCTGTTTTGCTTCGAGCTGTGATTCCTGCGAGCGTGACTGCACGACGGCCCCGGTGATCCCGGAAAGAAGGGCAAGTATCCCAACCATCAGGATCACGACGGCTATCATCACATCGATATATGTAAAACCGGCAGACGACGATTTTTTCATGTTTATCATCCTCGTTTATTGGTACGGCAAGAAGGTGGACCCGGTGTATTTCCAGTAGCGTACGGCACCGCTGCCGCCAAAGATCGTGATCGCCCGGACCTCTGTCATCCTTCGGGGAGTCGAGCCTCCGCTGGCAGGCGGCCATGAATATATGGTTGTGCTGATCGGCGTATTTGCGGCATTCACGACTGACCCGTCGCTTCTAAAGCGGGCGGACCAAACACCGCTCGTGTAAACTATGTTTGCGTAGTTCGGCGGATTGGGCGCCGTGATCCCTGACGGAAGGTCCATCCGGATCTCGTTCAACGGCTCTAGGGGGATCGATTTCACGACAATGGGAGTGCCGCCATTGTTCTCGTCGATGATACGGGCTTGCGGCCTTCCAGTATCGTTTCGGTCAAGCTCGAATCTCACGGTGCGGCGCCGGTTCAGCGCAAGCTGTGCTGTTTCGCGCATCAGGTCCATCACCTTGATCGCCTGGTCCTCAGACTTGTACATCTTCGAGTAATTCACCAGGTAAGGCAGCGAGATCACCGTCAAAATCGCGATGATGCCCAAAACAACGAGCAGTTCCACCATCGAATAACCGCCTTGTTTTCGGCCAAAAAGGCCCGGAGATCGCGAAAATTCGCCGCGCTTGCTTTCTCTCATTTTTGATCCTGTTCTTGGTGCGGCCTGGCCGGCGTTGGCCCGACCTGCCGTCTGAGTGATGGGTTCCGTTTTATATTTGGAACATATAGAGTAGAAATATTGAACGGAAAACTTTTTCCAAAATGATTTTACATTGTTGTACACACAAAGGCAAGACCATTGTTTACTTCTCAAGCACCTCAGATTCGGATAAAATGGCAACAAATTACGCGACTCGGGCGTAAGACGCTAGGTGAATGGCCCGCATAGTAAAAAATCAAAAGAAACGAGCGTCGGCGGACTGGTTCGTGCAAGGAATACTTGCCAAAGTCGGCGATACCTTCGACCGCTTGACGGGCCGGGGCTGGAAGCCCTCAAGCAGCCTGGCTACAAGCGAGTTGGGTGAACGCCTTAAAACCTTAGTTGAGGCCGAGATCCGCGAATCACCTGAAGGCCGGCGTTACGTTCCTCACAATATCAAGTTGAAAATGCAGTGGGACAAGTTCTCCACGGATTCCGACGATGGATTGAAGAAACTCGAACATGAGCTTTTGACCACGCTGATCGACCATATAAACGACCGTCGATATTTTACCTATTCCCCAATATCACTTGAAGTTAAGCCCGATTACTTTACAAACGGCGTTAAGCTTTTTGCGAGTTTTGACGATCTCGAGGACGAGCGTGAAGTTTCGCTCGATGTTACGGTGCCGAACCTGAAGTTAGACCTTCAAGAGGTCTCGGGACCACCGGCCGAAGTCACCGCGGAGTTATCCCTATCGATTGGCTTCACGGCTTCGGGAAAGCCCTTTGAGAAGATCATCGACGTATCACCAGGTGACAGGATCTCCGTCGGCCGAACGAACGACAATGACATTCCGATAGACGACGTAAGTGTTTCAAAGTTGCACGCCTCGCTTCTGATCAACAAGGCTGGCGAGCTGATCGTCGCCGATACCGGCTCAACGAACGGCACCTTTGTCGGCGGACAGCGTATTGCCTACGGGAAAGCGATACCCATACCGCCAGGGCAGGAGGTCAAGTTTGGATCGGTCAATGTGCAGATCGGCATCACGCGGAATTTCGTTCCGCAGCCAACGATAGAGATTGCCGTACCGCCAGTGGAAGATGAGGCCGTCAGGATCGGCGACCTCGAATTCAAACCCCGTAGCGAACCTTTACGTGAACCTGACCTGAGCATTGCCCGAACTGAACCCGCGCTTGCCTCTTCCGTGACAGTTCTGCCGTTGACGACAGAGTTCAGCACGATACAAGCGACCGTAGAAAAAGAGGAACCGAAGGAATAGCGATGTTAGCCTATTTGGCCCAAATAGATTGGGAACGCTTTCGGCCCGAGAACTTATTCGGTGGGCAGGTACTGGAGCGTACTCCAGCCGGGCTAACGATCGTGTTTCTCATCGGAATGGGCATCCTGGTAGGCTTTCTCGTAATTTCTTTCTTCGATAATTTCAACCGCCCGAAGTTCCCTTTCGAACGCGACCTGCCTCGCGAGGTATCGAGGAAATTGACCCAAACGATCACGAACCGTAGCCTGCGAGTCTGGCAGGTAGTGTTTATTTTGCTCGCCTTCACGGTGTATGGGTTTCAGGTTTACTGGACCTACTTTGCAGATGAGGCGAACGAGCAATTTCAGGCGCTGGCGTACAAGGACCTGCGAAACCGCAGGACCTCGGCAGCGAACCTTCGGGGCTGGATGCTCGATAGATCCGGTAAACTAGATGCCGCGCTTGCCTATTACAAGGTCAACTCGGACGGAAATATCGTCAGAACATTTTCTCTTGAAAGAGAAATGGCTCATTTGCTGGGCACCGAACGGGGCACGCCGGGTCTGGAGCGAACGTTGTATTCGATGAACACGGACCCCATGCCGGAGGCGTGGGACATTTTGACAAAATACCGGAAACCCGAACCGGAGCAAAAGGACGTCCGGATCACGATCGATCGCGACCTGCAGGCGTTTGTCGCAAAACAGTTGGAGGGTATGAAGGGCGGCATCGTCGTGATAAATCCGCAAACCGGCGACGTGCTGGCGATGTACTCTAATCCGTCATATAGTCTCAACGAAGCCGGTACGCTTGAGGGTTATTTGAAACTTGAGGCCGACCGCGAGAACAAACCTTTGCTGAATCGCGCACACCGGGAGTTTTACATTCCGGGCTCGACATTCAAGACCTTCACTATGATCTCCGCACTCCGAGCCGGGCGGCCCGACCTCACATTTCCCGGCAGGCCGTCTTCAGCATCACCGCCCTGCTACACTCCATTTCGAGGATCGAAGCCGATCTGCGATTCGGGTGGGAGCTGCAATCTTTGCTCGGAGAGCATTCCGCTGCGCGAGGCTTACAAGGTCTCAAGTAACCAATATTTCGCACAGCTCGCTGTCGCACTCGGCCGTGACCGCCTGGCCGAGACGGCCCGCGTCCTCGGGATCGCTCCGACTGAAACGCCCGTCGAAGCATTGACGCAGGGCTTTTTCGCCGACCTTTGGAACACTTCGAACCGCCGGATCGCGAATTCGATCGCGCCGGCTCGGTCGACGATAGTGACAGGGCGTGAATTGACCGCTTTCGATCTGGGCCAGGAAGGCATGGGCCAGGGAATGTCCGGACAAATGACGCCGCTTCAGATGGCACTGATCGCGGCGGCCCCGGCCAATCTTCAGGGCCGATTGATGAAACCTAAGATCGAGGCCGATCTTGCGCCGCAAATGTTTGCACAGGTGCTATCGCCGCAGCAGGCAGCGATGGCCAGAGAGATAATGTCCACAGTCACGGAAGAGAGCGGCGGTACGGGATCGAGGGTAAGGGCGAAACTCGCAGGCACGGGCATCGAGACTGGCGGAAAGACGGGCACAGCGGAAAAGGATGGCGTGCCGGCCTATGACAAGAACGGAAAGAGACTAACAGTAACCAAGCGCAAACGCGACGAAAACGGTGAATGGGTCACTTTTGAAGACCCGGTCTTTCGTCGGAGGACCGACGGTTGGTTCATTTCGATTGCTCCGCTCGACAATCCGACGCTGGCTATCGCGGTCGTGATCGAAGATATAGGCGGGGGATACGGCGGCACGACGGCTGCACCGATCGCTGCAGATGTAATACTAAAGGCCCGCGACCTTGGTTTGCTTGGCGACCGTTTTCGACCGCGTCCGGCAACGCCGCCGGCACAACGCCGAAGACGTTAGAAAATTCGAATTGCGAGGTTTTTTTTAACTGAAGAATCGCACATCATCACATGTATTTATCCTCGTACTGATCGTCGTCATGGCGGCCGCGGCTCACTACGCGATCTATTACGGCGGGTTGATCCGCGGCTACGAGACATCCTGGTTCTCTGCGATACGCAATCTCGGCCTCCTTTCCCTGCTTGCGGTTCTGCCGATAGGGTTGAAACGGGTATTTGGCTATCGCGGAAGTTGGACGGTTTATACGACGGCCGTTCTGCTTTTTTCTATCGGGCTGACGGTCCAATATCGGCTTTTCAGCGATCCAGAATATACGTCGCGACGAGACAAGGCCGAGGCTCGCCAGGACAAGATCAAGACTCTTCAACTTCATTACATACAGGAGAATTACTCGCCCGAGAAAAAGCAGATGATGGGCCTGCCGGCAACGCCGCCTTCGCCGGTCGACCTGTCGAAGCTAAGGCCAAAGCCCGCGCCCGATTCGTTTTCTAGCGTTCTAATGTCCGGACGGACGGTGAATCCGCTGCTTGGAATTGCCGGTTTTATTTTCGTTCTACTTTTGATGAGAAACGAAAAGTTCATCGCGTTTCTTGAAAACAATGGCTTTCTATTGGTAATACTGACCTTAGGGCCACTTATCGTAGCGGCTATCACATCTCGCGCAGGTAAGTCCATTGGAAATATGACGCCGTGGGAGCCTGCAAAGATCCCTTTCCTGATCGGTTTCGCAGCGATCCTCGCGGTCCTCTATAAGAACCTGGCACGGACCTATTGGGGCCTGCCCCGCGCTAAGGATGTTCTTCCCCTTGTTGTGATGGCCGTGCTGCCTTTCGTTCCGTTCTTCGTGCTTAAAGATTTTGGGCAAATGATGGTTTTTAGTGGCGTCTATGCGACGCTGTATCTTATAGCCGTTCGAAGATTCTCGCAGCGGTTCGTTCTGGTCGGCAGCGTTCTTTTGGCCGTTGCTATCTTGGTAGTCGGGGCTCTTCCGCCAAAAACGCAGGAGAAGATACCGCTGTTGCCCACCCTGGCCGCTCCTGTGAAAGCGGTGTTGCCGGACCGGATCCAGCAACGGTTTCACCTCTGGCTAGACGGCTTCAACCCTCCAACCCCGGAGACGTCCTGGTGGAAGGAGGACTATGATGATTATTACCGGAGGCTTGTTGAAAAGGATCCGAACCTTCCCCAGCTTCTGGCGGAAGACCCAAATTTGCAGCGGACCATCAACGTCGATGCTTGGTTTGACGTACTTGCGTTTCAGCCAGCGCAGGCCACGTTTGGCCTTGCTTCCGGTGGCACGACGGGCCGAGGTCTGGGGCTCGGTTATCCTGAATTGATTCCAGTCGCGGACTCCGATTATATCTTTGCGGCCCTTGCCGAAGAACTTGGACTTTTCGGGGGTTTGTTGTTAACCTTTGCCCTGATCGTGTTTGTCAGTGCGGGCGTACGCACGGCCCTTGATTCGCGCGATATGTTTGGCAAGCTTTGCTGCATCGGCCTTGCAGCGTTCATTGGCTTTCAGGCTCTAGTAAACATTGGTGGAATCACCCGCGCCCTGCCAATGACAGGTATCACGTTGCCGTTCGTCAGTCACGGTGGATTTTCGCTGATCACCAGCTTTGTTATGCTCGGGATGTTGATGGCGTTTTCGCACCGCAACGCCCTCGACCGAAGTGTCAACGATATTAAGGCATTACCTTAGTTTAGTTCACCCTTCTGTTCAATTTGAATAATTTGTGGTTTTCGCCTCGCGACGAATTGTTGAGGCGTGGAGACTGAAGAATGACGACGATGGTCAACCATTTTACTTCTGCAGCGGTCAGCGACCGGGGACTTAACGAAGGCCGCCCGCAAAATGAAGACTCATTCATAGAGCTAGCCGAACACGGATTTTTTGCCGTGGCTGACGGAGTCGGCGGAGCTCAGGCGGGCGAGGTCGCCTCCCAGATGGCAGTCGAGATACTCGGTGAAGCTTTTTCAAATATGTCGGAATTTGCTGACCCCGAGGACACGATGCGTATCGCGCTTGAACGGGCCAACGGGGCGATCTATCAGATGTCGAGCGAGGTTCCGCAGCTCTCTTCGATGGCGACGACAATCGCGGCCGTTCATGTGGCCGGGGACATTGCGACGATCGCACATGTAGGTGATTCTCGCGTTTATCGAAGTGATTCGAACGGCCGCTTGTTCCGGGAAACGGACGATCATTCGGTAGTTGAAGAAGAGGTTCGAGCCGGAAGGATGACGCCCGAACAGGCCCGCACGCATCCAAGCCGCAACGTAATCAGCCGCGCACTGGGTGCCGAGGACAATGTCGAACCTGATGTAAAAATGGTGCTTGTCCATCCTGCGACAAGTTTTCTCCTGTGTTCGGACGGCATTACTAGACATGTCGAAGACCCGGAGATCGCCGAGCTGTTGAATACGATCGACGACCCTTCCGAAATATGCTCGAGACTGAAGGAAATG
>JBGSYT010000082.1:0-20713 GCA_041750855.1 Pyrinomonadaceae bacterium
CGAACTCGCGCAAAGACTATCACTGGGACGAGGGCGAAGAGCTTTTTTATCAGATCGAGGGAGATTTGCTAGTCAAAACTCAGGAAGACGGTAAAGCAGTCGAGGTCCCGATCCGAGAGGGCGAAATGTTCCTGCTGCCGCCGCGGATCCCTCACAACCCGGTCCGCGGTGAGAACACCATCGGCCTCGTCATCGAACGCAAACGCCGCGAAGGCGAACTCGACGGCCTGATTTGGTTCTGCGAAAACTGCAACGAAAAGCTTTACGAAGAATATTTCCAACTCGGGGACATTACTACGCAGTTTCAGGGTGTGTTCGAGAAATTCTACGGCTCTTTAGACTTACGCACCTGCAAGAAATGCGGTGCAGTAATGGAACCGCCGCCAATCGTAAGCTAAAATTTATTGACATAAATATATCCTACATATATTCTATGTTCGTATGGGACGAAATAACACGACTGAAAGTTCTCGAAGAACACCGGGTCGATTTTGCCTCACTTACTGATGCATTTGATGATGCGTTTGGTGTCTATTTTGAGGATGTTGAGCATTCTACTGAAGAGGAAATCCGAATAAATCTCATTGCTTTTTCCATTCAATATGGAATGGTCTATGTGACTTTCACCTATGACGATGACAATGTGCGATTGATCACCGCATGGAAAGCCGAAAAGTGGGCGATCAAGGAATATGAGCAATATAAAAGATAAAGGTTTTGAATACCTGGAAACCTCAGAAGAGGCGAGAAAAAGAGGCTTAAGGCGTATAACGCGACCTGCCTTCCTGGGTGAACCGAAGAAGAGGGAGAACAAGAAAGCGATAACTATAATGCTCGACCCTGACATCATCGAGCACTTCAAGGCCGAGGCCGAACGTTCGCGTTCCGGGTATCAAACCCTGATCAACCAGTCACTTCGCGAGTCGATCGATAACACTGGAAAGGCCGACCTGCTCGAAAAACTATTGAAAGACAAAAAAGCTCTCCGACGACTTAAAGCAGGTTTGGAGAAAGTCTGAATTTCCTCTCCATCCCTTCTGTGGCCTCATCTTTTGCAATATGTCCGATCTTATCACCGAACTTGCGAATGTCACCCGAACGCTTGAAGAGAACGGGATCGAATATGCTGTATGCGGTGGTCTCGCTCTAACGATTCACGGCTTTCCACGTGCTACATTTGACCTGGATGTGCTCATCCGCGAGGAGAACTTGGAAAAGGCATTTGCGGCGGTAAAACCGAGTGGCTATGACATTCACGGCCTTGATATTTCGTTCAAAGAACGAACTGTTGAGATACGTCGAGTTTCGAAGATCGACGACGATGGCGAAGTCCTCTCGCTGGATTTTCTGCTTGTCACTCCATTCGTCGAGGATGTATGGGAAGATAGAATGAAGCTTGAGTGGCAAGGCAGAGAAATCACACTGGTTTCACGCGAGGGCCTGATCAAAATGAAGCAGCAGGCCGGACGGCATAAAGACCTGATCGACATTGATAGAATTCAGAATGAAGAAAGTTGATTATTCATCGGACGCGATTACCCTTCGGCTGCGGCAGACAGAACAACTCCGCGTTTTGAGCCTTTCTCTCATGAAAGCAAAGAAAGCTCATGATGAAAAGTTCGCAAAACAGGAAGCAGATGACTCAGTTGTTTCTAAAAGTGGGGTCCGATCACCTAAAGAGCCGACGGCATAAGGATTCAGCTTTCTTTCTATGCTCAAGATCGACGTCCACACACATATACTTCCGAAAGAAATACCCGCGTGGAAAGATCGGTTCGGGTATGGCGGGTTCATCACGCTCGATCATTATCGGCCGTGTTCGGCGCACATGGTCCGCGATGACGGCAAGCAGTTTCGCGATATCGAGGAAAATTGTTGGGATCCGGCCAAGCGGATCGAACAGATGGACGGCTTCGGCATCGGCGTGCAGGTGCTCTCGACCGTTCCGGTAATGTTCAGCTATTGGGCTGAACCGAACGACGGGCTTGAGATATCAAAATTCCTGAATGATCACATTGCCGACATCGCAACCGAGTTCCCCTTGAGATTTGTCGGATTAGGGACCGTGCCGCTGCAGGAGACGACGCTGGCGATCAAGGAACTCGAACGCTGCAGGGTGATCGGACTTGCCGGAGTGCAGATCGGCACTAACGTCAATCAGCTAAATCTTGGCGATCCCCAATTCCTCGAGTTTTTTCAGGCGTGTGGAGAGCTTGGAATGGCGGTGTTTGTCCATCCCTGGGAGATGATGGGCGAAGAGCACATGCAGAAATACTGGCTGCCCTGGTTGGTCGGGATGCCGGCAGAGGTTTCTCGGGCCATCTGTTCACTGATCTTTTCCGGCACGCTCGAAAAATGTCCGCGACTGCGAATTTGCTTCGCTCACGGCGGTGGTTCGTTTCCGGCAACGATCGGACGTATCGAGCACGGCTTTAATGTAAGGCCCGATCTCTTCTCGGACAATCCGCATGGTCCGCGAAAATACCTGAGCAGGATGTACTTTGATTCGCTGGTCCATGGAAAAGCAAAGCTGGATTATCTTATAAAACTCGTCGGAGCCGATCAGGTCATGCTCGGAACGGACTATCCCTTTCCGCTTGGCGAACTTGAGCCTGGAAGGCTGATTGACTCGATGCCTTACGATGACATGATCATCGAGATGCTTTTCCACGGTGCGGCCCTGAACTGGCTAAATCTAGACAAGGCGGATTTCCCGAACTGAACTATGGTGGATTTCTCAGCAGATCCGGGGCTTGCCGCGTCGATGGATGCCGACGACGCGCTTCGTGGTTTCCGAGACCGCTTTCATTTTCCCGACAAAATCAACGTACATCCGCCGATATATTTCACGGGAAACTCCCTCGGCCTGCAGCCCAAGACGACTCGTGCCTATGTCGAGCAGGAACTCGACGATTGGGCTCGGCTCGCCGTCGAAGGACATCTGCATGCTAAAAACCCCTGGCTACCCTATCACGAATTTGTTACCGACTCGCTTGCGCTACTTGTAGGTGCAAGACCGATCGAGGTCGTCGCGATGAATTCTTTGACGGTTAACCTTCATCTGCTGATGGCGTCTTTTTATCGGCCGACCGCCGAACGCTTTAAGATCGTCATCGAAAAAGGTGCCTTTCCGTCGGATCAGTATGCGGCTGAATCGCAGTTAAAATTCCATAAACAGGTTTGGAGTCCCGGCTTTAGCCGGCCAGCCGCAGGTGGAGTCCCGCCTGAAGGCGGGACTCAAAACGGCTTGATCGAGCTTACCCCACGCGAAGGCGAAACCGCACTGCGTACCGAAGATATTGTCGACACCATTGACCGAGAAGGAGACAGTGTTGCACTTATTCTTCTCGGAGGAGTCAATTACTTCACTGGCCAGGCTTTTGATATGCAGGCGATCACCGAGGCAGGCCATAGAAAAGGCTGTGTCGTTGGCTTCGACCTCGCACACGCGGCCGGAAATATCCTGCTCAACTTGCACGACTGGGACGTCGATTTCGCGGCCTGGTGCTCGTATAAATATCTGAACGCAGGGCCGGGCGGCATCGCCGGGATATTTGTTCACGAACGTCACGCCCGTTCGTTTGATCTGCCAAGATTTGCAGGTTGGTGGGGACACGACAAAGATACGCGTTTCCAGATGGGCCCGGAATTCAAGCCGCTTGCCGGTGCCGAGGGCTGGCAGCTTTCCAATCCGCCCATTCTGCAGCTTGCCGCATTGCGTGCCTCGCTGGAAATTTTCGACGAAGCGACAATGCCCGCACTTCGTGCAAAGTCAGAAAAGTTAACCGGCTACCTTGAATCTCTTCTGTTGAGAATAGGGAACGATAGGATCGATGTGATAACGCCGAATGATCCAGCCGAACGCGGCTGTCAGCTCTCGATCCGCGTAAAGGCAGAAACACGACCGGTAGGGAGTGTGCCGGACGCTTCTCAAAAAGATAAGACGATTATCGAACGCTTGTCTGGACGCGGCGTGATCGCCGATTGGCGCGAACCGGACGTGATCCGGGTAGCACCCGTGCCGCTTTATAACTCGTTCGATGACGTAAGCCAATTTGCCCAAATATTTTCCGAGTGTTTGAATTGACTTGTAAGTTAAAGATCGGGAATTGTTAATCGGATCGGCAATTCGCACTTAAGATGCCTCAATCGCACAGCATGACCATCGTCGGCGCAGGACTTGCCGGCTCGCTCCTAGCAATTTATCTCGCGAAGCGTGGGCTTGAGGTAACTGTGTATGAAGCCCGCGGCGATATGCGAAAAGCAACTGTCGCGGCCGGCCGTTCTATCAACCTCGCCCTTTCCGATCGCGGCATCGCGGCGTTGCGTGAGATCGGCATGGACGAGTACATGCTTAACGAAGCGGTGCCGATGCACGGACGGATGATCCATTCGGTTTCGGGCGAAACAAAACTATTGCCATACAGCGGCCGCCAGGGTGAATACATTAATTCCGTTTCTCGGGCCGGATTGAATATCGCCCTGATCAACGAAGCGGAAAAATTCCCGAACGTCCGGATGATCTTCAACGAACGATGCACGGACTTCGATTTGAAGTCAGGCGAGATCACTTTCGCCAGCGGAAGCCCGGTTCAGTCCAACACGGTGATCGCGACCGACGGGGCAGGATCGCCGATAAGGCAAGCAATACAGCGCCAAATGCCGGAGTTTGAATTTACATCGGTTTTCCTCGACCACGGCTATAAGGAACTGCACATTCCGCCGGGCCCGAACGGCTCTTTCCTGCTCGAGAAGGATGCCCTTCACATTTGGCCGCGGCGTCAGTTCATGATGATCGCACTGCCGAACTTCGACGGTAGTTTTACATGTACTTTGTTCCTGGCTCACGAAGGAGAAAAGGACAGCTTTCAAGAAATCAGCCGCGGATTAACGCGGATTAACGCTGATCAGAACAATCTTGAAAATCTGCGTCATCTGCGTTTATCTGCGGCTGAATCGCTTTTGGGGTTCTTCAACCGCGAATTTCCCGATGCAGTTCCTCTGATGCCGACGCTCGTCGAAGATTTTTTCGCCAATCCCACCGGTGAACTTGGAACATTGAAATGCTGGCCTTGGTCTTACAAGGGAAAGGTTCTTCTGCTTGGCGATTCGGCACATGCTATGGTTCCATTTTACGGCCAGGGAATGAACTGCGCATTCGAGGAGGTGCGCACGCTCGATGCGATCTTGTCAGAACCGGGAGCGATAGCGACTGGGTCAGATCCAGATTGGGAAAGCATCTTTCAAAAATATTCGGCCCTTCGCAAACCGAACACTGACGCGATCCAGGACATGGCCGAAGAGAATTTTTACGAAATGCGCGACGCGACCGCCGACCCGGTTTTCCAGCGCAAACGCGACCTCGAAACAAAACTGGAACATACCTTTCCCGATTATTTTTCTAAATATTCAATGGTCACCTTCCGTGAGGATATGCCATATTCCGAGGCGCGCCGACGCGGAAACGCTCAGGACAGATTGTTGATGGAGATCAGCGCGTCGGTCGATTTGGTCGGCGAGTTGAACCTGAGGGAAGTGATGGAAAAACTGAACTCTTGATGTGGTATTATCTCATCTATGGAAACGACCAAGCTTATGATCGAATTGCCAAAGGACGTTAGCATTGCGTTGGAGAAAGAGGCACGATCCCATCGTAAGCGGCCGGAAAAGCTGGCGGCGGATGTGGTCTCATCACACGTTAGAATCACGTCGACTGCAGCGATAGTTCCACCGGGCAATCGTGCATCATTGTCATTGGTTGTTGAATCCACGTACGGTTCGACGCGCAATGTCAATCGATCTGATGTTGTTTCTCTAGCCGAGAATGAAGAGTTCGCTGGATATTAGAAAGCTTCCGTCCGGGACCCGTTGTCTGGTCGATGCTAACATTCTGATCTACCATCTGAACGGCACTTCGGCCGATTGCCGGGACTTTTTGCTTCGAATCGCAAATGGCGAAGTACAAGCTTTCCTGACGACAACGATAGTCGCCGAAGCTCTTCATCGGCAGATGTTGATAGAGGCTGTCGCATCCGGGGTCGTTACGAGATCGAAAGTTCTCCAAAAACTAAAAAAGCAACCGGAATTGGTCGGTTCGCTTGTGAAACATTCCGAGCAGATATCGTCGCTGCTCCGTTTGCCTTTTACAATTTTGCCAATCGAGGCATCAGATATTTCGAGGAGCCATCAACATCGAAAGAGGTATTTTCTATTCGTTAACGATTCCATTAATCTTGCATGCTCCCTTCGGCATCGCATCAAGAACATCGCAACCCACGACACTGACTTTCAGCGTATCGCAAATCTGAAAGTCTGGTCGCCGACCGACATTTAGCCGCTAATGAAGATTGCCATCGATGTTTCCATTCCGCTCAGGTTCAACGGAACGCAGCCGAATGCCTACGGCGTTGAACCGGCGACATCCGAACCTGTGCGTGCGGGTTCGCTGGTCGGCGACACGCGGCAAGGCGGCAGTGTAAATTTTGAGCAATACACGTTTATCCCTCACTGCAACGGAACGCACACGGAGTGTGTCGGACACATCACGCATGAACGGATTTCGGTGCGAGATTGCCTGCAAGATATGTTGATTCCGGCCGTATTGATCTCGGTCGAACCGACGACCGTGTCAGAACCGCCTGCTCCCCTCCTGCCCGTGGAGGGGTGGCCGAAGGCCGGGGTGGTGGGAGCAGCGGGCGGCCAGTTCGTCGCCGACAAAGTCATCGCCGCCGCATCGTTGGTACGCGCAATGTCAGAACCGGCAGCCGTAGCGACCGGGTCAAATTCGAAAGCGCTGATCGTCCGCACTCTCCCTAACAGCGACGACAAGCTCACCGCCGAATACGGCGAGGCGAACATCCCGCCTTACTTCACCGCCGATGCTATGCGGCTGATCGTCGAACAAGGATTCACGCACCTGCTCTGCGATCTGCCATCCATCGACCGCATCTACGATGAAGGCAAACTGATAAATCACCGGTTATTTTGGATTGTTGAGGAAGGAAGTTTCGAGGTCGGCCCGGAAACGCGGATGAACGCGACCATAACCGAATTCATTTACGTCCCAAACGAGGTCGCTGACGGCGAATACCTGCTAAACCTGCAGATCGCCCCGTTCGATACCGACTGCGCCCCAAGCCGGCCGGTTTTGT
The DNA here is from genome assembly GCA_041750855.1 of Pyrinomonadaceae bacterium. Classification (GTDB taxonomy): domain Bacteria; phylum Acidobacteriota; class Blastocatellia; order Pyrinomonadales; family Pyrinomonadaceae; genus OLB17. The sequence continues at coordinate 7,152 of JBGSYT010000082.1, forward strand.
TTAGAGTACCACCTTCAGGCGGCGACGCCCCTTGAAGCGGGGATTCAAAGCTACTTCACCGCATTTTCGAGAGCCGGTTTCAATTCTGGATATTTGAACTGATAACCCGCGTCGAGCAAACGCTTGGGCTTAATTCTCGTCGAATCCAAAAGCAGCGCATCGCCCATTTCGCCAAAGACCATGTGCACGGCAAATTCCGGCAGCGGCAGGATCGTCGGCCTGTAAAGAACTGAGCCTAGGGTTTTTGTGAATTCTTCGTTCGTAACCGGATTCGGAGCTACGATATTCACCGCCCCGCGAATATTCTCATTTTCAAGCGCAAAATTCACCGCGCCGACCACATCGTCCAACGAAACCCAACTCATCCATTGTTTGCCGCTCCCGACCACGCCGCCGACACCGAATTTGAACGGCGTCAACATCGTCGCAAGAGCACCGCCGTCCTTTGAAAGGACAATTCCCGTTCGTAGCAGCACGGTTCGAATGCCGAGATCTTCAGCTCGCCGCGATTCAGCCTCCCATTCTTTCGTCGTCGTCGCGAGAAAGGTCGTGCCGGCTGGCGATGCTTCGGTCATTTCATCATCGCCTCGGTCTCCATAAAAACCCATCGCGGAACCTGCGATGAAAACCTCGGGCTTCTGTTCGAGCTTTGCGAAGGCTTCGATCATGGTCCGCGTGCCAAAAACGCGGCTGTCGCGGATCGCCTTCTTTTTATCCTCGGTCCAGCGAAGCCCGGCGATACCTTCACCCGCAAGGTGTATAACGGCATCAAGCCCCTCGATCCGCTCAAGGTCTTCATCGGCGAACCCCGTTTCGGCGTTCCATTGAATATGCTGCTCGTCTTTCGCCTCGCTCCGCGAAGCAAGCAGCATCTCATAACCCTTTTCGTTAAAGGACTTTTGCAATGCCGTGCCGATCAGCCCACTTGCACCGGTGATGAGGATTCTCATTTTTTTTACTTCCGCCGAAGGTCCTTTTGAACAAATTCGACCAGCAGATTTATCTCCCGGTCGGTCAGTTGGGTGCGAAAAGGAACCATTCCGTTGCCGCCGTCGGCGATATGGCGGTAGATCTCGTTATCGGACTTGTATTTGAATTCACCCTCGCGTAGCCCGGGTACAATAGTACCGTCCATAAGCGTCCTCCCGTCGGCCTCGGGACCGTGACAGATCGCGCAATTCTGTCGGAAAAGCGAGGCCGGATACGACTTGCTTTCGGCAATAACGAAACGCTCCTGTCCGCCGTCAGAGCAAGCGAACAATATGAACACGCCGAAAACGGTCACAAACGCTAACTTAAAAAACTTCACCTAAGACTTCTCACGCTTTGCAGTTCTGGCAACAATTGATGTTGGACGCATTCATTTCCGCAGTGACGCCACGCCAACAAGGAAAATCTGCGTCAATTCTTTTTCAACTCCTCGCGCAGCATCAACTTGGATATTTTCCCCGTGTTGCCGATCGGCAGAGCCTCGCGAAATTCGACGTAACGAGGATATTTGTTTGCCGCGAACTGTGTTTTACACCAATCGATAAAATCGGCGTCAGAAAGCTGCGCTCCTTCCTTCAAAACGAGAAATGCCTTTACCTCTTCGCCCATTTTTTCGTCCGGCACGCCGATCACCGCTACGAGCGATACGGCCGGATGCGTCATGATCACTTCCTCAAGCTCGCGGGGATAAATGTTATATCCGCCGCGAAGTATCATGTCTTTCGTGCGGTCAACGATCGCAAGATATCCTTCCTCATCCATTACTCCGATGTCGCCAGAATGGAACCAGCCGTTTCGAAAGGCCTCGGCCGTGGCGTCGGGCCGCTTGTAATAACCCTTCATCACGTTGGTCCCGCGGATCACGACCTCGCCACGCTCGCCGCGCGGAACCTCGACGTCATTCTCATCAACGCACCTGACCTCAACGCCAAAGATCGGCTGTCCTACTGTCCCGGGTTTTGATGGTTTCTCGAACTGGTTGAAAGTCGCAAGCGGAGAAGTTTCGCTCAGGCCGTAACCCTCAAGCACCCGCACGCCAAATCGTTCCTGAAACGCTTTCATCACCTCCACGGGCATCGGAGCCCCGCCCGACGTACAAACCTTCATATTCGCCTTAATACCGCTGATGTCGTAACCCGTTTCATCGGCAAATTTGAGCAGGGCCCAGTACATTGTCGGAACGCCGACCCAAAAATTCACCTTCTCTTTGACCATTGTTTCAAGCGTCGCCTGAGGGTCGAACCGCGGCAGCAGCACGACGCGGTTCCCGCCATAGATATTGGTGTTCATCTGGACCGTTTGCCCGGTCGTGTGAAACAGCGGCAGCGTGATCAGCACCGTCTTTTGCTCACCGTCAGTAAAGTCGAGCATCGGCAAATGGATACTGTAAGTGGTGACGATATTAGACCAAAGGTTCAGATGCGTCAGTTCGGCGCCCTTCGGCTTTCCGGTCGTGCCCGATGTGTAAAGGATCGCGCACGTGTCGTCCGGCGCGGTCGGGAAATTCTCAAACGTGTCCGGCTTGGTAGCGATAAGCTGCGTAAGCGTCTTGTGCTCCGGATACGGCGACGGCCCCATCATCTCCTTCGGCAGAATGACAAGGTGCTCGCACGAGCCGACCTCGTCAAACGCGGCCTTGCTCGCAGCTCCCATCGGCAATTCCGGTGTTCCTTCAAATGCAAAGAATGCCTTTGCATCCGAGTCTTCCAGTTGATACGCGATCTCTCGCGGCGTAAACAGCACGCAGATCGGCACAACGGCCGCCCCTGCCTTCATTATCCCGTAATAGACGATCGGGAAATACGGCAAATTCGGGCAGTTCAGAGCAACCTTGTCGCCGTGCCCGATGCCCATCTCGACAAGCGCGTTCGCGACCTTGTTCGACATCGCCTCGAGCTGGCCATAGGTCAACCTCGTGTCATTCCAGACGACTGCCTCTTTTTGCGGTGCAAGCTTTGCGTGATGCGTCACTATCGACGCCAAATTCAGCGTAGTAGGGCTTTGGTTCATATTGGATTTTCCGTTGAACGAGTATTTGTGTGAGTTATGCAGAAATTATACTTCAGACTGGCACCAGAACCGGAATCCGTCCACCCGATTTTTATGCCGAACCTTTACCGGCGCTCTGTGAAAAGTCGATCCTTTCACTTCTTGAAATGTCCGAGCCGATGCTTTGGATGGAGTGTGCCCGCCATTTCTCAGATGGCTCCGGAAAGTCTGTTCGGTAATGCCCGCCGCGGGATTCTTCACGCCAAAGGGCCGCTCTGGTCACCAGCATCGCAAGCGTAACGAAATTTCTCGACGTTGTACTGAGGTTCGAAGCCGCGATCTGTTCAAATTCTGCAAGGGCACGGCCCATCGAATCAGCATCGCGCAGTATGCCGACCCGCTCCCACATCACCCGTTTGACGCGTTTCCTTACTGCCGTCGAAATCGCGGATCGCCGATTGTGGATCGTAGATTCCGAAAGCTTCTCATTCTGTCCATTATCCACTGTCCAATGTCCACTATCTTCAGCGGCTGCCTCCCCCGCTAAGGCACCGAAAACAAGGCCTTCAAGCAGCGAGTTCGATGCGAGTCGATTTGCCCCGTGAACGCCGGTGCAGCTCACCTCGCCTGCCGCGTAAAGCCCCGGCAGCGTCGTACGCCCGTTCAGGTCTGTCCGGACCCCGCCCATACAATAATGCGAGGCCGGCGAAACGGGCAGCAGATCCTTTGCGAGATCGAGGCCGTAAATCGCACAAGTTTCGTGGATCTTTGGGAACCGCTGCTTGAGAAATTCTCTGTCGAGAGCGGTCATATCGAGAAATACGCTCCGCGTTCCGGTCCGTCGCATCTCTGCCACTATCGAGCGCGAAACAATATCCCTCGGAGCCAATTCGAGCCGCTCATCGTACCGGCCCATAAACCGCTCGCCGTAAAGGTTTCGCAAGACGCCGCCCTCGCCCCGCATTGCCTCAGACAACAGGAATCGCGGAGCGCCATCAAGGCTCAATGCCGTCGGGTGAAACTGGATAAACTCCATATCCGCCAGCTCGGCTCCGGCGAAATAAGCCATCGCCATGCCGTCGCCCGTCGCAACCGGCGGATTTGTTGTGTGCAAATAAAGCTGTCCGGCGCCACCTGTACAAAGCACGACCGCACGTGCCCAGATCTCCCGAGGAGCCCGCAGGATCGGGTCGAGAAACCTCACGCCCGCACATCGGCCGTTTTCGACGATCAGGCGTTCAGTGTTGGCGAACGGTACAAGGTTGATTTGCCTTTCCCGGGCGGCCCGGGCGATGAGGGCACGGACGATTTCCCGGCCGGTCGAATCGCCATGTGCATGCAAGATCCTGCGGCGGGAATGGGCCGCCTCGCGCGTGAATGCAAGCTTGCCGCCCTCATGATCGAATTCGATACCCCATTCGATCAGCTCCCTGATATATTTCGTGCCTTCGGTTACAAGGGTCTCGACCGCCTTGGGATCGCAAAGGCCCGCACCCGCGATCAGCGTGTCCTCTTCGTGGAGCTCTGCCGTGTCGTCGTCGGAAAGCACAACGGCAACTCCGCCCTGCGCATATTCTGTGTTCGATTCGCTGGCCTTGTCCTTGGTCAGAACGGTAACGCTGGCACCCGACGCTGCAAGGGCTATCGCCGCTCGCAGGCCCGCAACACCGCTCCCTATAACGACAAAGTCGGTAACCTGAGACATCAGGAAAAGGATAAGGGATAAAGGATAAAGGTTAAAGCGGCTGCGGTCCCCCGTTGCTCACAACCTATACCCCTTCTTACCTCTTTCCTTATACCGTCGCGCTGGTCGTGCCGTGGTGCTCGGTCGCTGAATAAAGCCCGCTGTATGCGCCCTTTCGCAGGTCGATGCCGTATTCAACATAGGCTTTTAATGCAGAGATCATTTGCGACCAACCCATACAGTTCAAATATGAACTGTTCAGGTCGTCCTGAGTTTCACGCCAGCCGCTTTCGGTGATCCGCACGATCGTTTCATCGCCCACAGCGTCAAACTCCATTCGGATGTGCGTATCCAAGCCTTTTGCACCTTCCCAGCCGAGTTCGATCAATTCATCTTTCTTCATCGTTTTAACAACGACCGGAAACTTCATCTTGTCATCGCCCGGGTTATCGGCGAACGCCCATTCGACAGTCGTCCCTTCGTCCAGCGGTGCACTCGCACCTCCGTTCGTGAAATACCCGCTCAGCTTCGTCGGGTTGTACACCGCATCGAAAACTTCGGCGACCGGTTTCTGTATCTTTGTTTGCACTTTAAACTTCAGTTCCATATTGAACACTCCGATTCATCCAAATTTATTCTCAATTGTCCATTTTCAATTGATTGAGGCGCTACTATATGTTATGTTTTTATAACATGTCAAGCGCAAAAAAAGATGATCTCGTTTACAAAGCGCTGGCCGACAGCCGCCGCCGCGAGATCCTCGATCTCTTGAAAGACGAACCGCGAACGACCGGGGACATCTGTGACCACTTCAAAAAGATCGACCGCTGCACTGTGATGCAGCACCTCGGCGTTCTCGAAAGGGCAGGCCTCGTCATCACGCAAAAAAAGGGACGCTTCAGGTGGAATTACCTGAACGCAGTCCCTATCCGCGACATATACGATCGCTGGATCAACAGGTATGCGAGCCACTCCGTCGAATTCCTGACAATGCTCAAACACAATATCGAAAGCAAATAAAAACGCCCGCCATGATTGACGGGCGTAAAAAGCATTCATCAGTGCCGTTTACATCGGGATCTTCAGTTCCTGGCCCGGGTAGATCTTGTCCGGGTGGTTCAGGATATCGCGGTTGTGGTCCCAGATGGCTTTCCATTGGATACCGTACTTGTTGGCGATCTTTGTCAGGTTGTCACCCGACACGACCGTGTAAGTATGCATTCCCCCGCCGGCCGCGGCTTCGGAGGTCTGAATATTTAGGATCAGGTCGCCCGAGCGAAACTCGGGGTCGAGCCTTTCATATTCGTTCCAAAGCTGCTGTTTTGCCTCTGCACTTGGAGCCGTGCCGGTCACGATGAGCGAACCGTTGTCACCCTCGGTCAGGTCGTAAGTAGTACCGTTCTGATTGGCAAGCTCAAGAAGCGTTTGATATTTTTCCTGTGCTGACATATTTGTTTTCCTCCCTGGCTTAGCTGCCTCTCTTTAGCTGATTGTCGATGCCGGTGATTCCCGACTGCTGTATCACCTGAATACACTCCGCATATTTCGCTGCCGGAACTTCACCCGTCACGGTAACCTTTCCTGCCGCTACGGAAACGGCTGCTCCCGTGCATCCGGCTTTCTTAAGGTCTTCAGTGATCTTGCCTGTCAGGGCAGGATCGGCTGCGGCCGGCGTGGCTACGGGAATCGGCCTCGTCGTCAGATTATTAGTGACCGATTTGATACCTTCCACCGCCTTTGCGGATTCTTCGGCCTTGTTTTTTACTGTTATGTCCGCAACCTGTCCTGTCAGCGTAGCAACTCCGCCACTGACCGCAACAGTTACGCCGGTGACATTGTCAGCCGCCAGTTTATCCTGGACGGCCTTTGTCAGATCAGCGTCGCTCTTGCCGCATGCGCCTACCATCAGCGCGATTACCAGGCTCAACATTGTAAGAAATTTGATCCTCATTTTTCCTCCAGAAAAGGTTCGTTGAAAAAGTTTTCTAACTCAAACGGATTATCGCAATAGCCCGAGCAACCTCCACGGCATCCTGCGATACTCTGCCGTAAACGGGCACGAGGGCGGGGTAACAAAATACGATAGTCAATCTTGATTCATTCGGGCGGCTTTTTCAAACGGTGATGCGTAGATTTTAAGAAAACACGTCGTCGCGGATCTGATGGGCTATTTCATAAGAAGTGCGGTCCGGTCGGACCACAAAGTGCCATTCGGCAAGGCAATAGACCTCCTGGCGTTGGTTAAACAACTCCTCGGTCGCCGCTTTGTTGCGTGCAAGCGGGCGTTCTTTCCGCGACCGGCTGATATTGCCCCAACAATGGCTGAACGGAGCATCGAGCCAGACCGTCGTAAGTCCTTCATTCCGGATCATTTCCCGGTTTTCGGCTATGGTCCATGTTCCTCCGCCTAGACTCAGAATTCGAATATTAGGGCGTGCAAGGGCTATGCGAAGATTCTCGGTCTCGATCTTTCGATAGGCGTCCAGCCCGTCTGAATCGATTATTTGTGCGATCTTTCGCTGTTCGGTGATCTCGATAAGCGTGTCGAGATCCAGCCTTTCGCACTGAAGCAGGTTTGAGAGATGCCGTGCGACGCTCGTCTTACCGACGCCCATAAATCCCGTCAAAGCGATCCTCAAGTTCTTTTCCGTCTCGGAAATGTCCGCCATTCGGGCTAGTATATTACGCCGGCAAGGGTATCGAAAAAACCGGGAAACGAAACCGCGGCCGATTCGGCTCCTCGAATCTCCGTTTCACCTTCGGCAAAAAGGCCGGCAATTGCAAAGGCCATCGCGATCCGGTGGTCCCAAAATGACTCGATCACCGCGCCTCTCAGCTTTGACCGTTCCACCTTGAACCCATCGTCAAACTCGATGATGTCCGCGCCCATTTTCCTTAGGTTCTTGACGATCGCTTCGATCCTGTCCGACTCCTTTACTCTGAGTTCCTTCGCTCCCCGGACCTCAAGACCGCCATCGATCTGAGTTCCGGCAATGGCAAGTATCGGGATCTCGTCTATCAGGTTGGCAACCACGCTCCCCGAGATCACGTTGTTACCGGCCCGTTCACCAGAAAATCCGCCGCGAACAGCGATGTCCGCAACCGGCTCGTTCGACACTTCCCTCTCGTTTTCGACGGTAATGTCTGCCCCAAGCCTCGAAATCACCTCGACTATTGCGCGTCTTGACCGGTTAAACCCAACGTCGCGAAGTCTGAGATCGGAACCTTCGATAAACGCCGCCGCGACAATGAAAAAAGCTGCAGATGAAATATCACCGGGAACTGAAAGGTCGCGGGCCTTGAGCCTTGCGTAGCCCGAAACCGAAATTGTTGTTGAATCACTTTGGTCAGTTATTTCCACATCGACTCCAAACCAACGAAGCATACGTTCCGTATGGTCGCGGGTAGGGACCGACTCGATCACCGATGTTTGGCCCTCGGCGTTGAGCCCGGCCAACAGGACACACGACTTGAGCTGTGCCGACGCGGCCTCGGGCACATAATTAATGGCCTTGAGCCTCGGTTTCCCGATGATCCTCAAAGGCGCGCGGCCGTCGTCGCTCTCTATCTCGGCACCCATTTCCATCAATGGGCCGATCACGCGTTTCATCGGCCGCCGCCTAAGAGAATCATCACCGTTTAGCGTCGATTCGAAATCGTGGCCGGCAAGGATCCCCGCCATCAACCGCATCGTCGTGCCGCTGTTTTCACAGTCCAGCGGCCCCGTCGCAGGAGTAAGTCCATTTTTCCCCACACCGTATACTGTCAACGCCAGGTCACTATGTTCGATCTTCACACCCAAAGATCTGAGACATTTCACCGTCGCGGAACAATCCGCGCTCGTGCCGAAGTTCTCAACAACCGTCGTGCCTTCGGCAAGCGAGGCGAGCATTGCGGCACGATGCGAGATCGATTTATCGCCCGGCAGCCGAAGCTCTCCCTGCAATTTCTGCGCGCGGTTGATTTTCATAGGAAGTATCTTAGAATGAATAGTTATCGTTTGTCTTGACACGCGTAATCTTTCGCTTTAACTTAACTGGTAAATACTTGTGGCGGAAATAAAGGAATTCACTTTGCCGAGCCGTATCGAATCCGTCGATGAGGCTGCATCAGAGGCTGAAGCGTTCGTAAAACAGAACGGCTTCGGCGACGATTTTGTCTCGGCCATCGACCTGGCGGTCAGGGAATCTGTTGCCAACGCGGTAAAGCACGGCAATAAATTTGACCCGGAAAAAAGCATAGAGATCACATTTCAAAGGTCGCCTAGGGGCGTTGAAATAATCGTCCGAGACTTCGGCTCAGGATTCGACCTCGATGATATTCCGGACCCGACCAACCCGGAGAACCTGCTCAAGGCGAACGGTCGTGGCATTCTTTTCATGCGATCTTTTATGGATTCTGTTGAGTGGCACAACCATGCCGAGGGCGGAATGCTGGTAAAAATGGCCAAATGGCAATAATCTCCGGCTCATCGTGGACTTTTCGCGGCCGGTTGTTCTAAAATCTGCTTTCAACTTCGAATAATTAATGAGGAGATAAAAATGTCGGATATCACTATTTCGGAACGCCAGGCGGGCGATGTTACCATTCTGGACCTCGATGGAAAGGTCACGATCGGCGAAGGCAGCGTTGCGCTTCGCAATGCCATCCGCCGTCTACTGGGCGATGGTAAGAGCAAGATCCTTATGAACCTTGCCGGTGTCGGCTACATCGATTCGAGCGGTATCGGCGAACTTGTCTCCAGCTTCACGGCGGTAAACAAGGAAGGCGGAACGCTGAAGCTTCTGAATCTGACCCAGAAGATCCAGGACCTGTTGGCTATAACAAAACTGCTGACCGTTTTTGATGTTTACGAAGACGAGGCCGAGGCCCTGGCAAGCTACAACTGATCGACGGTTCAGCCTTTTCGGCAAATGAGCGGTCTTCGGGCCGCTCGTTTTCGTTAAATGCTGGCCTATTTGCTGCACCATGTCCGAACCGATTCGGGTTCGACAATTTGCATGGACCCCAATGGTATAGTCTTACTTTAGATACCGGTCTTTTTTTTCATCGATAAAGTTGACCGGAAAATAGAAACGCCGGTGAAACTAAGCCTACTTTCAGAATTATTCAGCCTGCGTGACATTCGGAACGGCGCGATCGGCTTTTCGATAATCGTAATTGGCCTGGCCCTTTCGGTTCTGACCTACTACGCCCACACTTCTGGGCAGACACGTCTGGCGGGAATATCGGCCGGTCTTTCTCTTATTTTCGTTCTGTTGATATTGATCTTCGTTGTCCCCCCGCTCGCACGAAACGCCAGCAAAGAGGCCTCTCAACTTAATCTTCCCTTCGAATTCACCGCGGGCGGAGCGATCATGCTGGGCTTGGTGATGATCGTCGGATTCTCCGCCTGGAACAGCGGAAACAACCTATTGTTCCTGGTGCTTTCGTTCCTCGCCGCCTCAATGTTCGTTGGATTTTTCGCGGGCAGCCTTTCGCTGAAAAAGCTCGACGTCAAGATGCGTTTTCCCGAGGCGATATTTGCAGAGCAGGAAACACCGATCCTCGTCAGCATACACAATCGCAAGCGGGTCTTCCCGAGTTTTTCGATAGTGGCTGAGGTCAGGGGCAGGCGGCGAGAGACCTCAACGGTGCTCGCCGACCTCAAAAAGATCCTGCCGACACGGCTCGCCATCAGGCTTGCAAGAGCCCCAATCACACGGCGAACCCTGAGTTACTTTGTACACATTCCCGCAAAAAGCTCTATCGAAAACAAGAACGATCATATCTTTCCGTCGCGCGGGCGATTCATAATAAAGGACTTCGAGCTTTCATCGCGGTTTCCGTTCGGCTTCTTTCGCCATCGCCGGCGGCTGGCGGCCAAAGAGACCGAGTTGATAGTCTTTCCGAAGATCGATTCGATCTCTGTCGGAAGTGTCTCGGTTCCGCTTGATACCGGGCAGCAGACTTCCTCGAAAAGGGGCGCAGGCCAGGACCTTCTTGCAATGCGCGACTACCAGCCGAACGACGATCTGCGATGGATTGACTGGAAGGCGACGGCTCGATCGACCACTTTGATGGTTCGCGAATTCGCAACGGAAGACGAACGCCGCGTCGCGATCTATTTTGATTCACGATTGCCGGATGGCGACGTCGGGAAGCCTAATCTGCGGCAAAGGCTCGATGCCGAGAATGCGGGACTCGACCCATTCCGTTCGGATCGTTTCGAGGCGGCGGTTAGTATGGTGGCGGCACTTGTTGCCCATTTCTGCAACGAAGGTTCCGAGGTGCGTCTCAGCACGCCCGGCCAGCCTGGGGAATTTGGCAGTGGAAGCCGTCACCTTATGGATTGCCTCCGCCGGCTTGCGGTCATCGAACCGATCTCGGACACGGCCACCCGCAAACCATCGGATCAATCGCTCAACAAGATCTTCGGCGAATCTCCAGGTTCCCATTCGATCGTTGTAGCGCCAACCGGTGCTTCGATAGCTTCGCTCGACGGCGCAAAGGTATTTAACTATTGATCGGGTTTCGCCGTTTTTATCCCAAAAGATGTCATATTTTTAGGGTCTGTGGTGTATTCTTCGTGAAGGCATTTGATCGATGCTGAAAATGAGCGATTCGACGGAAATCTTTGTGGACATAATGTCCGAACATACAGCGTCTGCAGCCGCTACAGAGACAATCGAATTTGAGGAAGCATTTACGCTTCACCATCGAACTGTCTTTCGCGCGGCGCGTTCGGTCGTCCACGACGTCGGACTTGCCGAGGATGTTACGCAGGAAGTGTTTATCAGGCTCTACAAGAACCTAGATTCGATAAAGGACGTGGAAATGCTGCGGCCCTGGCTGATAAGGGTGGCCCTAAATCTGGCCAAGAACACTATTCGCGGCAACATTAGGGCGAACACGCGGGACGAAAATTACGTCAAAGAACTGGTAGAAACAAAGGTTTTTTCGGTCGAAAACGACTATGAACAGCAGGCCGAGGTCAATGAGATCCAGCGTGCTCTTAGCAAGGTCAAGGAGCCGCTTAGAAGCTGTCTTATGCTAAAGCAGCAGGGTTTGAGTTATCGCGAGATCGCCGAAAGCCTTTCTCTCAATGAGACAAGCATCGGCACGTATGTGGCGCGGGCGCGACAGGAGTTCCTGAGGTTTTACGGAAACGTCGGGAGGAATGTTCAATGAACGATAAGTGTTTTGAAATTGGTACTATACAGGCTTTTCTGGATGGCGAGGCAACGCCGGAGCTATCGTTCAGATTGACCGAACATACCGGTAGATGCGATAGCTGTGCCTTTTTGTTGGCCGAGGCGGAAGACGAAACCGCACGGGTGTTCGGGGCTCTCGATCGTGAGTTTAATACGCTTGTCCCGACCCATCGCCTCTGGAGCAACATTAATGACGCTATTGCAAATGAAAAAGGCAGGGTGTCGTTTTGGGACAAGGCACGAGCGTTTATCTCTCCGCTTTTCGCAAGGCCGTCATTAACTGCGGCGGCAAGCCTTCTAGTGGTGGTCGGGCTTTTTGCTTTCTTGTGGAATTTAGGCCCGGTCGATTTCGAACGTGGCAGCAACGACACGGAAACGCCGCCCGTCGTTGCCTCGGTGTTGCCGAATTCTCCGACCGCTCCGCCGAATGTTGTCGAGCAGCCCAGCTCGCCGGCCACAGTTAACACGGAAGTTCGAGAAACGAAACTTCCGCCTGCGGAATTGAATCGATTGGTCGTAAATGCGAAGCATAATACCGGAGCCGGCAGGGCGAGGCCGCAGTATTTGGTTGATGAGTATCTTCCGGGCGAGGCGACCTATGTTCGGACGATCGACAGCCTAAAGGAAAATGTAGACAGCCGTAAAGACATTATCCTCGATCCTTCCGCTCGGATCGCATATGAACGCGACATCGCGGTAGTTAACGATTCGATCAAGCGTATGAAGGAGATCGTGAGGAAGGACCCGAAGAATCAGGCGGCAAAACAGGTACTTTACTCTTCGTATCAGAACAAGATCGACCTTTTGAACTCGGTCGTCGATCGCGAAGAGCTTATGGCCACCCTGCAGTAGGGCGGTCATTTCGATAGTAGATGCAAGAGCTTTTGATAAAACTTGGATTTTGGACAGTGGCCGTGTGCCTCATCGCCGGCATGGCTGAGAGCGTTTTGGCGCAGGTAACCCCGCCATCCCCGACTCCTCGTGCTCGCCCGATGGTCCCCCGCCCGGCCGCACCAATGCCGCCGCCGCATCCGAGAGAAGTGAACGAGCGGGCTATTGCCGTAGATCCCCGGGTCAGCATCAACATTCCTTGTATTTCACGAGCTAAAGTTGTAGTTAACGGTTGGACACGAAACGAGGTCCGCGTTTTTGTCAAAAACGGATCGGGCCCGGTTCTCAGGGTCCGCGAAAAAGACCCCAAGACCGGTTCGCCCAACTGGGTCGTGATCGCACGCGAGGGATCGGCGGAGGAGTCGATGTCCTCGACGGATTGCCTGTCCGGCGAGCGGATCGACATTGAGGTGCCGACCGGTGCGACCATCTCCATCAGCGGGCGACAGACCGAGGTTCGAATTGATTCAGTACGCAAAGCCGTCGTTAGAAATTTGGGCGGCAAGGTCGCCGTGCGAAACGTGTCGGGCGGCATCTCCGCCGAGACATTTGAGGGCGATATTGCGGTCGAAAATTCCGTCGGCCAGATCAGTTTAAAGACTTCGTCGGGCAACATCCTCGCTTTTGATGTAAGGCAGGGTGAGGTCGGTGAGATGATGAAGGCATCCACTTCAAGCGGAACGATCACGCTGCAGAATGTCGAGCACCGGCAGATCGAGGCAGGAACTGTGAGCGGAACGCTTGTCTTTGACGGCAAATTTCTAAACGGCGGCCTATATAATTTCAAGACCTCGAACGGGGCGATCAGGCTGGCC
>JBGSYT010000083.1:0-1883 GCA_041750855.1 Pyrinomonadaceae bacterium
GTCGCCTTTTGAATGCGAAACCTGACCAAACGAAGTGATGTGATGTGGATTTGAGATAAGCGGAGTGCGGCCGACGGATGCACGCGGGGGTTCGAACCACTGTGTTAGATCACCTGGTTACATTAAATTCGTAAAAGTTCAACTCCTCGCTTTGCCCGTCCTTGGTGATTCCCGACAGTTCGATATCGTACGTGCCGGACTTGAGAAGTGACGCGGGAACGCTAAGTATTAGCGGGGCGCTCGGCGGGGCATTTACGCCAAAATCGCGTTGGCGGATAACGTTGCCGTCGACGCCTCTAAGAACAGCCCGATATCTTACAAATGCTCGCTGATTATCATGTACAATAGTGACGCGAACATTTTCGACCCGATCCGGTATATTGACCGCCGTCCTGGTGCTGCTCCGTGTCGAAGGCAAAAGTGTAAACGCAAAAACTCGTTTTGGCTCCCGAACGACCTCACGGTTCGTCCTTTCCCCGTTGTTAGAACCTGACTCCGGCTGTGCATTTCGCGGTTTGTTGCCAGTGTCGGGTGACGGCTGGATCACACCGGTTTCCGGCTCGCCCCCGGACGCAATGTCAACATTAACCAGCGCGTTGCCAGTTTCTGTCGGATCGTCGATCTGGACTAGCGTTTCGTCGCGAGTGCCCAGGAGCATCCACGTCGCTATGGCTCCGAACAGTAGGAACGCAGCCACCCCACCGGAGAAAGCGAGATTTAGCGGTCGGAATGCGGCAGCAAATTTACTCCAGATCCCGACTGTTTCGTTGGGTGTGAGAGCTGCGGATCTTGTGGGTAGGGCGAGCAGTTGTTCGTGCACAACCCGAGCTGCGTCGAGTCTGTCGCGCCGTGTTCGGTTCACTAGATAATCAGTTTCAAACCGTTCCCGTTCGAGTGGATCCATCTCGTCCCGGATGTATTCATCTAAAAGGTCGTTTTCCAGGAGATCAAGTTGATCTGAAAGCTCAGGATCGGTGAACAACCCGTCCTCTAATACATCGCGCTCCTGTTCCGAAAGATCGCCATATAGGTATTTCCTTAACAGGTCGGACTCAAAGTGGTTCTTATCGTTTGTTGGACCCATCGGTTTCATCGGCCTTATCAGAAACGCAATTCGCGGTTCACGATCCGCCTAACATATCTACTGACAAAAACTGAAAAACGTGCTGAAATTGGAACCTGACAGCTTGTATCATCCCTTTAGGCATGATCCTATGCAGGATTCGAGCTTTCCTCGAAGTCGAACGGCTCGATTTCTCAGTGCATTGTTCGAGACACCCAGCTTGTCCGCCAGAAGCTGCCTGTTCTCTATCTTCGTTCGCTTTTCGGACTCATAATATCTCACGATCAATTCCCGGTTCTCCCCCGTCAACTCTTCAAGGCAACGATCAAGGCAGGCAAGCCTTTTTTCCTTTTCCTGGGCATGAGTTGGATCCTGATCACTAACGGGAACGTCCGGAAGGTCATTGATGGTTCGAGAGATTGCCGATTTTCGCAATTCGAGTGTCAGCATTCGCGCTATTCCCAGAGCGTACGTGCCGGGCACCTCTATCGCGCTTCCGTCGGTTAGCTTCCTGGCAAGCCGATCGAGAACCTCATCGGCGGCATCATCCGCAAAAGCGAACCCGCGCACTTCAAAATACCGGATAAGCCGTATCCGCAAGCGGAGATACTCATCGGCCGCAGCCTCTCGATCCTCGGCAAGCGACGACAGAAGCATCTGGAAAGCAACCGCAGTCAACCGATTCTTTTTGTCTGGCTCCGTATTACGCCCCATAGGATCAGGAAGCAGCTACGCGTGCATTAAACTTGTTATCAATGTCTTGTATTACGCGTCAGTCGAGGTTCGCACCAGATTCCCCACGCTGTGGTAACGAAGTTCG
>JBGSYT010000084.1:0-52727 GCA_041750855.1 Pyrinomonadaceae bacterium
AAGTTTCGCGGTATGCGAAAATCTACCTTCTACTTGCACCTTAAAGAATGTGAGTTTAGATTCAACTATAGAAAGGAAAATCTTTACTCAATCCTATTGAAAATTATCAATTATCCGTGACTTAACTAGTCATGACCCTTCTTTAATTTCAGTTTATCCTCTATAAAATCATAGTCACTTTCAATCGCCCTAGTAAGGAGTTCATCACTTTCGAAGGGACGGATGACTACCCTGAAGTAGGCTATATATGAGGTCTGAAAAAGATTTAGGTCTTTTGATGCAAGCAGTGACCTCCTCCCAAATAATGATACCGGACTAAAATAGAGGAATTCGGGTAATTATGAAACTATGAGGAGACGTAATTACCATGAAGAGATCGAAGTTTACGGAGCATCAGATCGTGTTCGAGTTGAAGCAGGCGGAGACTGGGGTGACGATTGCAGAGGTCTGTCGGAAGATAGGTGAAGCGAGGCGACATTCTACAACTGGAAGAAGAAGTACGACGGGCTTGGTACGGCAGAGATGAGAAGGCTGAAGCAGCTCGAGGAAGAGAATCTGCAATTGAAGCGGGTCGTGGCGGATCTGACACTGGACAAGCAGATGCTGCAGGACGTGTTAAAAAAAAGTGTCTGAATGCCAAGCAGAAAAAGCAGTTAGTAAGGTGGTTATTGGATTCATATCGGGTCTCAGAGAGCCGGGCATGTTCGGTGGTTGCGATGTCGCGGAAGGTGTTCCGGTATGTCGAGCAGCCGCGGGACGACCAGGCGGTGAGGCGGCGAATAAAAGAGATCGCCGAGACGCGGGTAAGGTATGGGTTCTGGCGGATACAGGTGTTGCTCAGACGCGAAGGCTGGCGAGACAATCACAAGCGTACGTACCGGATCTACAAGGAAGAAGGGCTAAATTTAAGAAGGAAGAGGCCACGAAGGCGCAAAGCGGCGGCACATCGTATGGAGCGGCCTGCTCTGACCGGTCCGCATGACTGCTGGAGCATGGATTTTGTGGCGGACCAGCTGTTCGACGGCCGCCGTTTCAGGGTCTTAACTTTAGTCGATAATTTTATTCGGGAATGTCTGGAGATTGAGGTTGGCCAGTGTCTGAAAGGCCTCGACGTTGTGAATATGATGGAGCGTATCAAGCGGATAAGAGGCGTGGTGCCGAAACGAATACAGGTCGACAACGGCAGCGAGTTTGTCTCGAAGGTGCTCGACCACTGGGCCTACGAGAACGATGTCACGCTGGACTTCTCTCGCCCTGGAAAGCCGACCGATATTGCGTTCATTGAATTGTTCAACGGCAGCTTCCGTGACGAATGCCTGAACGTCAATTGGTTTCTCTCGATCGAAGACGCGGTCGAGAAGGTCCAGGCGTTCAAGTGTAATTACAATGGCTTCAGGCCGCACAGCGCGCTGTGCGGCCTGACACCGAACGAGGCGGTTTAAAAACACCAGGAAACCCGGAATTCTCTAGTTTAGATTGGTAACAAGGAAAGGGGGTAGCTCACTTAAATTAGAACCAGATAAAAGTATAGATGATCCGGTCGGGGTTAGAATGAAGTAGGAGGACCGGATGAAGAGATCGAAGTTCAGCGAGAGCCAGGTGCTTGGGGTGTTGAAGGCGGTTGAGAACGGGCGGACGGTAGCGGATGTTTGCCGGGAGACGGGGATGTGGAAATCGAAGTACGGAGGGATGGAAGCGTCTGACATACGGCGGCTGCGGGAGCTTGAGGAGGAGAACTCGAAGCTGAAGCGGATGTACGCGGACGTGTCGCTTGAGGTGCGGGCGTTGAAGGATCTGATCGAAAAAAAAGGCTGGTGACGGCAGAGCGTCGAGAGGCGATTGGGTATTTGAAAGAGGAGCATACATTGAGCGAGCGGAGCGGGCGCGAGCTGGTGTCGATGGCGAGGACGACGGCCACGAAAGCTCGCGATGACGCCAAGGCGAAGAATTGAATTGGAGCATCTTTGGCGGATCTCGCCGCAGGAGAGTGAGGGTCTGGTGTTCGGTATTTCGAATAACATTAACAGATCATGGGCCACACTATGTCGAGAAGCGGGCATTAACGATTTTCGGTTCCATGACTGCCGTCATACCGCTACGACTCGAATGATAGCCTCTGGATCACCTCATACGGAAGTGATGAAGATCACCGGGCATACGCAACTCAAGACTTTTCTCCGGTATCTGAACGTCACGCAGGACATAACGAATTCGGTTGCAATGCGCCTCGATGATTACTTGCGCCTTCGTTCTACTAGCACGAGGAAGACGTAAGTATCCAAGGCGGAAACGACGTTAGCTCACTGCCAGAGGGAGAGATTGTGCGAGGGCTTGTCCCGTCTTTCGTTCCGATAAACGTCTGTCGGCGCCCATCTTGGAATTCCCCGGAGCTCTCGTGGTATGACGGTTGGGCAATCCGGCGACCATTCGCGACCGGCCCCTACCGCTGTGTGAAACGAGCTCCCTCGCAGGCAGTCTAGGTCCCGTTGCCAAGCTGCACACTCGTCACCGCACCGGCGGCGTTATACGTGAAGTTGTCCGCGTAGGCCCAGTAGCCCGAATTGGCGTTCTTTCGACTCTTCACTTTATAACGACAATTCTGGAGCCTCTTCAGAAACTGCCGGTTCAGAAAATATCGGAAGCGAATCTAGCGCAAAGCTTATTAACAATTTGTTCCCTTTGTCTTTCCATTTGATCCAACCAAACTTGACCGGACCATCTTTCGGTTGTACAACCTCGACTTGAATCCAGTTTTCTGAGGAATGGGCTACCGCCCGAATGATTCCGCCCTTTCTCCAATCGAACGCGACTGGAGTGCCTTCGGGCTCGCGCCGAATGGGATTAGTTCTAGAGTTAAACTTTAACCCCCTCGCCCGTAGTATGGCGTCGGCAATGCTTACACGCTTCAAAAACGGATCGCTCCGACGCACAAACTTCTCTGCACCCGTCTTAGTATTGACTTCCACACGATACCAATAGTCTGAAACCCCTGTCAGCCTAAAAAGGGCAAATTTAATTGGGAATATCGGGGAAAAGTCCTTTCGACCAAGGTGCCCATAGAACAACGGATGACTATCGAGGAGGCTATATTCGCACCAAAGGCCTCCATCTGCGTTATAAATGCGGACGGTATCGCTATGAATATTCTTTCCATATGATCCTGTATCAAGTGAGATCAAATCAATCTCGGACGCAAAGATAACTTCTGACGGATTCGAACGATCCGTCTGAGCACGAACAGTGGGCGTAGCTACTACAATTATCACCAGAATCATCAACACTGGGTAAACGAATTTAGCCCCGAGAAAATCGCTGGATACGAAAATTGAAGAATTACGCGGAGCGGATAACTAAATTAGTGAATCAATCATAGCTTTCATCCTCAATCGTCCAAATCTACAGATGTCTCTCCGGGGAAACTAAAACTCACTTACATGCCTGGGATTGGCTAGAGGTCCGTGAGCTCCATCGGCAAAGTAATCTTCCTTCAGGAACTTTTCTGCCCCTAAAATCTCGTTTTGGCAATCCGAATTCCTCTCGAACGTAGCCGTCGTATCTCATCCGTGTGCGTTCAACTCGTTGAATCATTTCTCCTGGCTGGCTTTCATAGAGTTCGTACGTCCAGGGATCGTAGTTACCACGTGCTATATCATCAGCGGCACCTGTAAGCTCCCGAGCCAATGCGGCCGCTGTCGATCCTTGTTTTTCATTGTTTTCTGGAATTTTCGAATCGTAATATGTATTACTTCCGGAAGGGTCAAATTCTCCCACTGCGACATCATCCGTCGGCTGAGTGAAGCCGGCTTCTCCTTTTGCCATGCTCCTGTGGAAAATATTGTGGTCGAGTTTGTTGTTAGCCAAACCATCGATAATGTCTCCGAATGTGGTGTGTTTCTTGACGATTTCATTTAGGTCGTCTCGAATCTTCAGCGCCGTTGCATTATTCCCCGCGTACTCTTTGCCGTCTTGGAGCCAAAGTTTGCCATCTTTATATTGCAATCGTTTCTCAATTCTTCTTTTTTTCTTGATCCCCTTTTCTTCGTACTCCTCTTCCTCTTCATAATAGACCCAGATCTTCTCCCCGGTCGGATCTACGAACCGCAGAGGGTTGTTGCGAACGTATACATAAAGATTCCAACTTTGGGGATCGACGGTGGGGGTATCGTTAGCGAAGTAATCTGGGCTTGAGAAACGTCCAAACCCCGCGCTGAAATATCGCGCCTGAGCGAAATCCAACTCCGTTTCTTTGTCTCGTTCATAGCCGGTGAATTGCTTCCTCACTGTGTCCTCTGCGTATCCAAGGCCTGCGGTTCTTTGGCTCGTGGCGATCTCTTCCCCGAACGGGTGGTAGTCGTGGCGGGCGGTGACGTTACCGTTCTTGTCGGTGTTGATGCGCGGGCTCCCGAGGTGGTCGTTTGTCAGGTAGGCGACCTTGGCGTCGTTTGTCGAGGCGACGATGGTTGAATACTCTGCCACTAATTTCCCGCCGGCGTCATAAACAAAGATCGTAATCTCGGCAGGGTTCTCACCGACCGCCGGGACAAATTTCTTCACGCGACGCCCGTCACCGTCATACCAATATTCACCGATCGTTTCATCCTCATCGTCGAGAACCCTCACCTGCTTGTTCTCCGCGTCGTAGATGAAGGTCCGGCCCTGAGCATCCTCCGTGGTGTTGCCGGAGTCGTCGAAGGCGTAATCGTCCGTCGTGCTTAGGCGGTTATTGGAAGCATTGATCGAAGGGTTGACCACCTTCCTGTCCACCGTGCACACCGTAAAGTTCGGGTCTGTTCCGCAGTCCTTCGGCAGCGTGGTCGTTTCTTCTTCATCGAAGTTCCTATTGCCGTAACGGTCGAACGTGAACGTCTGATTCCAGCATTTCGTGGGATCAGATGTACAGTCCGTCCACCCGTGGGGCTTCTCTTCGGCTGACTCAAGCCGGTTCAGCGAATCGTACGTGTAAGTCTGAACCGCCGTGAAACCGGTGTTTGCCCCGACCGTTGGAACCGTGATCGTCTGCGTCAGCACGTTGCCATTATTCGCCGTCGTGCCGTAGGAGTAATTCAGTTTCAGCAGGTTGTAAGACGACGCTCCGGTCTTTGTCGTGCCGAGAGCGATCTGCTCTGGCTGGAGCCTCGAATTGAACACCGTCAAAGGCTCCCCTCCTGTCTTAGGAGGGGTGGCAGCCGCTTCGGCTGACGGGGTGGTGCCATCGCCAAGCTGCATACTCGTCACCCCACCGGCAGTGTTCGGTCGTGACATCATAATTTTCGATTACAGATTTACCCGCTTGCAACCCACTCGGATCCGTCAGAACCAACGGGTTGTTCATCACATAGACGTATCGATTGAATGTCTGCGGGTCGGCGGAGTTGCCGGAGGCGAGGAGCGGATCGACGGCGGTGAAGCGGCCGTGGCGGTTCTCCTACATCCGGGCTTCGGCGAAGTCGAGGCCCGTTTCGGCGTCGTGCTGGTAGCCGGTGAATTTCTCGTGAATTGATGTGCGATCGCAAAAGCCAGGACTCTAGTTGAGAACCCAGTTCGGTACTATAGTTTCGCCAAAGGCTTTACCACCAACGAGCGTTTCTAATATGCCGTCGCCATTGTTGTCTTGTATCTCGTACACAAATGGATCTTCGTGGTAGCTATTTGACGTGGACGGCGGAACTATCTTTCGCCCGGAAATCATATACATAAAGACCTTGCCGTCAACACTAATCTCCAGAAAATACCCCGCTTCAAGATTCCCTTCCATGTAGTCGAGATCGGGACCATCAAAGTAAAAGTCTTGCGAATAGTGCCAAGGAGTTTTGTAGATGTATTGGGTCGTCGTCGTCTTTACTTGCTTTCCCGTACTTGTCCTGCCCTCACGGGGAGACCTGCCTTCGGTCGATTCTTCAATGAATGCTTCTTTCCGCGACGGCACCCTCCAACCAGTTTTTTTTATGTAGTTCTTCCCGTCGAACAAGACAACATCCTGTGGGTTTTGCGAAGGGCTACCTTTGACTGTTTGGGACGACTGATCCGAAACGTTTCCAGGGTTCTGATTCTCAGCGGTTTGCTGAGTAATAGAATTAGTTGTAGCGGCATTATTCACTACGACAGCACTCGAGCATGACGAGGTGTGAAAAAGAAATGACAGCCACAAAAACAATAAGACTGATGCTTTCATAGTAAATTATCTCCTTTTTCTTGGTGGAGGCAGTATGCGGTAGTCGACTCGATCTCCCGCATTTACGTTCGGATCCGTTGGGTGCGGAAACGCATCGATGCCAGATTGCCCTTGGGCTCTCGCAACGTTAAGTTCACCCTGAAGGCGAAGGGGTTCCCAAGAACCGGTCGCAATACTCTTTGCAAAACGAAATGCTGCCGCATTTACAGCGTTTCCATATGTAGTTGGATGCCCCGGTGCCTGCCCCTGGACGATCGAGACGAACGCCGTTCCGTTAGATGAGGTGATTTGGTCAAATCCGGGACCGAACCCGCAGGAAAACACCGCCACGATAGCATTCTGTATGTTTACTCCATCGGCAGTATGAGAAAGCCCTCCCCCGCGCCTACCGATATCACCCCCGGTGTTGAAGTTTATTCCGAGTTGTTGCCTGTTGCTGCCAGTGGAATGACCCATAAAGATCGTGGCCGTGTCCTTCGCCTTTAACGATTCTAAAAACGCGTTTACTGTCCCAGGAGTATTCCTATTTATTTGATAGATGTTTATCGTGAGGTCTTTATCCTTCTTCATTGCATTAGCCGCCCACTTTTGCCATGCCTCAAGCCCTTCCGGTGTTAATACGCTATCATCATCGCCAGCATCAAGGAATATGTTAATCGTTCTAGGTTTATGACCATCAGGGTCAGTAAATGAAAGTGGGTTATTGACTACATAGACGTACATGTTCCACCGCTGTGGATTTGAGATGAAACCGATCAGAATTTCGGCTCGCTCATTTTCATCTTCTCCCCTTTCTTTCTCCAGAATCACGTTGTAAGGATCAGGCGTCGAAAAGCGTCCGTGTCCGCCTCCATACATCCTCGCCTGCGCGAAATCGAGCCCCGTCTCCCCGTCCCGTTCATAGCCGGTGAATTGTTTTCGTAGGGTGTCAAGGACATAGCCCAAACCAGAAGTTCTTTGGCTTGTGGCGATCTCTTCGCCGAACGGATGGTAGTCGTGGCGGGCGGTGACGTTACCGTCGCGGTCGGTGTTGACGCGCGGGGAGCCGAGATGGTCGGAGGTTAAGTAGGCGACCTTGGCGTCGTTGGTCGAGGCGACGATGGTCGAGTATTCAGCTACCAGCTTCCCGCCGGCATCGTAAACGAAGATCGTAGTTTCTCCCGTTCCGGGGACGTATTTCTTGACACGCTTTCCGTCACCGTCGTAAAAATATTCGCCGACCGTCACGCTGTTGTCGATCACCTCAACTTGCTTATTTTCAGCATCGTAGATGAAGGTCCGGCCCTCAGCATCCTCCGTGGTGTTGCCGGAGTCGTCGAAGTCGTAATCGTCCGTCGTTGCGTGCGCTTGATCTTACGTAGAGCATCTGCTTCGCTGGCGACAGCTGTTTGTAGGTCAACACGCATCTGTAAGTTAAGCCAAAACGCAGGCGAATTGCCAAAGTATTTCGCAAGTCGCAGAGCCGTACTCGGCGTAACTCCGCGTTTGCCTGAAACGATCTCATTCACGCGCTGAAACGGCACACCTAAAGCATCGGCCACAGCTTTTTGTGTTAATTCCAACGGCTCAAGAAAGTCCTTCAGAAGCACTTCTCCAGGATGCGTAGCTCGTCTGTTTGTAGGTATTCTGATCATATCTATATTCCTCAGTTCAATGATAATCGACGATTTCGACGTTGCCGGCTCCGTTCTGCGTCCATTCAAAACAAATCCGATACTGATCATTTATGCGAATGCTGAACTGGCCATTTCGTTCTGCCTTTAACGCTTCGAGCCTATTGCCCGGCGGTATCCGTAAATCGTCAATCGTCGTCGCCGAATCGATCTGGTCAAGCTTGCGAAACGCCACATTCCAAAGATCTCTCGGCAAAAGCCGTCACGCCTCAGCCGAGTTCACACCGTTAAAAATATCCTCAGTGGCTTTGTCGGCAAAAGACTCAATCATCGCATACATAATAGCACGGAATGCATGCTATTCACAAACCACCTTACCTAACGCCAGCAACGGCACACAGGGGCGGCGACTGGCGGACAAACTCGGCATCATGAATTCATCAATTGATTACGTAACTATCTCTCAGTGATCGCAACTCGCGAACTCGTTCGCCAAACGCGGCATAGGCCTGTCGAAACACCGGATTCGGGCCCTTGCACAGACGAATGCGAATCGCCCCGAAACGCAGGGGTCGTTGGGCGCGTGTTGCATACATAATATCCTTGACCACTTACGCAACATTTGGTAACATCGGGCGAAGAGGCGAAAGCCTTTCTTTTGGTGACGATCTTTGACATTTTGTTTGCCGCAGCATTACAAAAATGTAGGAAATAAAGTTTTTCGCAAAAGTGACGGAATTTCGGACTTGTGAACGCGTAAGTTCAATACATACAAATGGTTACACGTTACGTCGGTGCTCGGAACGCGGCCCGAACGCAGGGCGAACGCCGCAGAATACAGCCGCCCTTGGCGACAAATCGGCACAGGTGTTCCTCGTAAGATCCCGCACCTCAACTGCCAGCGTCCGAACGAGGAATGCTACGCTATTTCCGACAGACGTACATACAACCCGTCACGGGCTGGCAGGGCACTGGGCACGGATGAGCACGGCGTTTACTCGTGAACCGGCCCGGATCGTGAAATCGAGCGGCAGTGCCGGGTTTGGCCTTGTGAACGTGGTCGTCACTGGTGCTGTCGTACCAAGCGGAAACGCCGGTATCGAGACATTTGCGTTACTGGCGTTGACCAGTGTCAGGCCCAGCAAGCCGATGCTCGTATCGACCATATCGACCGTCACCGTGCCCGAACCGGCCGTGATCGCCTCGAATGCCGCCAGGCTGCCCGGATTTACCTCCGTCAAGGTCAGCGTCGGCGTACACACGCCCGGTGGCGGCGGCGTGGGCGTCGGTGTCGGGGTGGGCGACGGGGTCGGAGTCGGTGTCGGCGTAGGCGGCGGCGGACCGACAACCGGGAACGAACACTGTGCCCGGATCAGCAGTGCACTGGACCTCGCCGATGCCCTGATAGTGAAATCGACGGGCTGGCCCGGATTCGGCAGCGTGTATGTCACCGTGACCGGGTTGAACGTCCCGAACGGGAACGACGGTATCGAGATATTCGCATTCGTCGAACTTATGACCGAGATGTTCTGCAATCCGGCCCCGTTGTTGACCACATCGATCGTGATCGAGTTCACGCCGGCGGTTACAGACGTGAAGCCGTTGATGCTGCCCGGGAAGACTTCCGTGATCGTCAGCGTCGGCGTGCAGACCGTCGGGTCGATCACAAGATGCGATTCGGTATCGGAGCTGCCGGTGAAGTTCCCGTCGCCGACATAGGTCGCAGTGATCGTCTTTGTGCCGGGCGTTGTGGATGTGATGCTGCAGGTTCCGTCCCCGACCGGTGCCGAGCAATTCCCGCCCGTGCCGTCAGAGACCAGAACCGAACCGGCCGGAGTGCCCGCTCCCGGCGCGACGACGTTCACCGTCCAGTTCACAGCGTATGCCTGATTGATGAACGACGGATCGGGCGAGTCGGACGTGATCTGCAGCGTCGTAGCCGCTTGATTTACCATATGTGAGATCTCGTCGGAACTCTCGGTGAACGGCAGGTTCTCGGCGTATTCGGCCGTTATCGTATGCCCACCCGTCGTGAGGTTCGAGACCGCGCATTGTGCCTGGCCCGAAACAAGCTCGACGTCCTGGCAAGCGGCGATCGGGTTAGCACCGTCAAAGAAGCTGACCGAACCAGTTGGCGCACCGTTCGGCGGAACCGTCGCCACCGTTGCCGTAAACGTCACCATCTGCCCAAACACCGTCGGGCTCCCGGTCGATGTAAGCGACGTCGAGGTCGCAATCGTGTTCAGCTCATATGCTCCGATGTCGGTGCCGTCCCCGTCGACAGCATTTTCGATAGAAGGGTTGTCGACAGTACGGTCAAAACCAACACCGCGCTGGTCATAATTCGGCGGATCTCCGCACGCAAAGCAGAAGCCCTTATCGATCGCCGGGCTGCCCTGCAGCAACGCATGCGTCTCCGTCGGCCCGCCGTTATCGGCCAGGTCAGCAAGCATCGGATCTTCGTTGAAGACATTGTTTGAACCGGACCCGAAGGCGTAGCCCGTCGTCGTCTCGACCAGATTGTAGCTGCCGCCGAGCGTGCCGGTGCCGTTAAGTATGTCCGGCCCATCATCCTCATCCGGCGCGGTGTTGTCAGCAACGATCGTGCTGCTGAGGTTTACCACTGCTGAGCCAGAAACTTGAATGTTTCGAATACCCCCGCCGTTATCTGTGCCGGTATTTCCCGCCACCGTGCTGTTGTAGAGGTTTAGCGTCGCGGGGCAATTGAACGAAGAGTTATCAATGCCTCCTCCGGATGCCGCTGTGTTCCCGCTGATCGTACTGTTTATTATGTTCGCGGTGGAGCCTAATCCAGCACAATCGTTTCTGATACCGCCGCCACCGCCGGTCGCGGTGTTTTCGGAGATCGTACTATTGTTGATAGTCAGTAAATTCACCGCAGGGCCCAATACCTTTCGGCTGGAGATACCACCTCCACTTCCGCTCGTGTTGTTTCGGATCGTGCTGAAATTGACAGTCAAGTTGCCATTTCTAGTAGATATGCCGCCGCCCTGAATCTCGCTCGCATTGTTGCGCACGATCATGTTGTTGAGGGTCAATGTTGACTCATCATTGTAGATCCCGCCACCGATACCCGCCGGGAAAACACCCGCGACGGAACCGTTCGCAATGGTCATTCGGTTGAGGAAAACCGTATTGCCCGGTGAGATATAGAACACTCGGGACGCCATGTTACCGCTTACCGTCAATTCGGCACCGGTGGGCCCATCGATCGTCAAGCCCTTGTTGATCGCGATTTCGCCCGTGTCCAGGGTGATAGTGTCAGGTGTAGCGTCGGTAAAGTCAGTCGAGCCATTGCCAAACGTAATCATAGAACCCGGACACGCATCGATCACGGCCTGCCGCAAGCTGCCGGGGCCGCCGTCAGCATTTGTAGTCACTATCGGATTTGAGACGCAGACAAAGTGTGGCTCGTCGGCAGACACACTGCCGCTAAAGAAATCGTCGCCGCTATATGTTGCGACCAGCAGTCTGGATCCCGGCGTGGTTGAGGTGATGTCGCAGGAACCGTTACCCACAGGAGCATCACAGGCGTCAACGCCGTCCGTTACGGAGACCGTTCCCGTTGGTGTGCCGATACCAGGAGCCACAACGGCGACGTTCCACACGACCGTGTAGGTCTGCGAAATGGAGCTCGGATCCGGGAGATCCGACGTGATCGAAGTGGTCGTACCGGCCTTGTTGACTTGAATGTCCGCAACGGCCGTACCGCCGCCGAGGCCGAGATCTGAATTGCTGACCGACGCCTGCACTGTAAAGTGGCCTGTACCGATAAATCCGAGATTCGGCGTGAATTTCAGGCCGGCGTTGCCCTGAGCAAAGGTGATGAATTGACCGTTCACGATCGACGTAGTGCCGTCGTTAAGGAACAGCGAGCCGTTCTGGATGTTCGTGATCTTAAAGTGCGTAACCTCCGGACCATCGGCCGCATTTCGGCTAATGACGAGGCCGCTTGTCGTCTGAACATTGTACACGGTGACCGCGTTCGTTACCCAAGGCGTGTCAGCGCTGTCGAGCGCCGAAAAACATTGCGAGAACTCGCTCGTGTTGCCGACCGCATCCGTCGCTGTAGCGGTGATGAACGCACCGGCAGATATCGAACCCGTGTTGAATGTGAAGGGCAGCACATCGCCGTTCGCATCGGTCACAGAAGTGGTCAACGACCCAAGATATGTCTCGCCTTCGCCGTGACCGCTCGGGTCACAGCTTGTATTTGAATAGAAGTCAACAAAATACCCGCTCGGACTATTTGCCGTTGTGTTCAAAGTTCCCGCAATAACACCCGTACCCGCCGAAGAATGTCCAAGGGTGATCACCGGGAAATTCTGTAGGTTGTTCGGCCCGCTGTCAGCATCCAGGTCGTCGTTCGCCGTGACACCATTAAGTCCGAGGTCAATTCCCAAACCGCCGTTCGAGTAAATGAGGTTGCCGCGAATCGGATTGCTAGTTGCACCCGGCGAATTAAGACCTACACCAGCTTGGACGCTATTAGCGATAGTATTTCTTTGCCCTGATAAGATGCCGCCAATCACGTTTCCTGCGGTATTTGCAGCCCCCTCAATCGTGACTCCGAACTCGTTCCCTAGAGCGCTCGTCCCCGTGGCATCGGTTCCGATCAAATTGCCTTGCACGACGTTGTTCGCCGTATTCTCGTCTACGATCACAAGACCAATGAAGTCATTACCAGATATAACGTTACCGGCACCCGGGGCTGAGCTGCCTATCTGATTCCCTGATGCTCCTTGACTCAAAATCACACCTCGTTCGAGGTTGCCACGATCGAGCGTTCCGCTGACATCGGTTCCAATGAAGTTACCTAGAACCGAATTATTTGTAGCGTTCGGACCAACGATATCGATGCCGTTGCCTAAATTTCCTGAGATCACATTTCGTTCACCGGCCGTGGCTCCTCCGATAATATTGTCGGCCGAGAAGATCCTTACGCCACAAAGATCGTTTCCAAGAGCTGTGATTCCATCCGCCGCAATTCCGATAAAGTTTCCGACAACCGTGTTTCCGTCAGTACCTATATCGACGCCGCAGACCTGATTTCCTGAAATAACATTTCGTTCGTCCGACGTAGGGCCGCCAATCTGGACTGAAGCTGCGAACGCTCCAATGCCAATACCTCGCTGACTGTTGCCCAGATCCAAGGTGCCGCTAACGTCCGTCCCTATATAGTTGCCCCGAATTGAGTTATCTGGGAGATTCACATCAATACCGTTATTGATATTGCCCGAAATAACATTTCTCGATGCAGGGGTATTCCCACCAATTTCATTGCCGGGAGAGTCAATAAAAAGGCCGGTGCCCCCGTTTGGAGCGGCCGTTGTTCCTGAGGCATCAAGGCCAAAGAAATTCCCGGTTACGGTATGAGCCGAGCCCCCGCCTAACAAGACCAACCCATGAGCACTCCAACGAATTATCGAAAGTCCGCGAACTGTCGATCCGGTTGAACCAAGCTGGATGCCGCCGAATGTTGCTCCCGCGTTTGTGCCGTCAACCTCGATCCGTATGACCGCGTCAGACCCGACGGCCAATGAGTTTGGAGTCGCATCCGATTGCGTATAGCCGTCTATAATCGTGGGATGAATCACAAACGGAAGCGGCGACGTCGGCGCGATATTCTTCACTCCGCCACCGGGGATATCAAATTCGATCGTCGATAGATCATTCGAATCGTTCGCAGCATTGATTGCTTCTCGCAAACTGCACCCATTGCCAAACCCGAGCGGCAGGCAGAAGCCGTCGTCGGTATCGGCGGTTGTGTTGACAACCAAGGTAGCCGGCGGTGCGTCATCGTTGATCAATGTGAGCGTTGTCGGGTTTGGAGATCCAATTGACGGCGCTCCGGGGCCGGGTGTCAGGGTCAGGATGATGGTCTCATTTCCCTCATAATCCGTATCGCCTTTGATGGGTATGTTGCAGAATTCGTCAGAAGCATCCCCGTCACTGAAGACAAGGTTGCAACTCGTTTCAGTGTAATCGCTTCCGGGCGTCGCTGTTCCTGCGCTTGTAGCGACATTTACTCCGAAATTGCCGTCAGAGCCTCCCGTACGCTGAACCGTCACGATGAAATCATGGTCTGAATTTGTTTCGTTGTCGACATAAGGAGCCGAGTTAAACGAAAAGGTTCCCATTTCGGCCACATAGGTATAGAAGGTATTCGGAGCATTTGTGCCGCCCGATGTCGTCACGAGGACACTCGCCGTGCCCGCGGGGCCGGAAGGTGTTACCGCCGTGATGGTCGTGTCGTTGACGACCACTACGCTGGTCGCAGCATTGCCGCCAAACGTAACACCGGTCGCTCCGGTAAAGTTATCTCCGGTAATGGTTACAGCAGTTCCACCCGCCGTCGATCCCGAGTTCGGAACGACACTCGTGACGGTCGGAGGAGACGGAATGGTGCAGGTGCCGAGGCGGATCGAGACCGTGTTTGAGTTAAAGTTTGCGACGGCAATGTCCTGTCTGCCGTCACCATTAAAATCACCGACCGCTACCGACACTGGTTCAGTTCCCAGGCCGACATCGGTCGAGCCGCTAAAGCCGCCATCCCCGTCGCCGAGGCGGATCGAGACCGTGTTTGAGCCTTCGTTTGCGGCGGCAATGTCCTGTCTGCCGTCACCATTAAAATCACCGACCGCTACCGATATTGGATTAGAGCCCACGCTGACCTCGGTCGAGCCGCTAAAGCCGCCTGACCCGTCGCCGAGGCGGATCGAAACCGTGTTTGAGTCACTGTTTGCGGCGACAATATCCTGAATGCCGTCACCATTAAAATCACCGACCGCTACCGAAGCTGGATTACTGCCCACGCTGACATCAGCGGGATGCGGGCCGATAAAGCCGCCAAGCCCGTCGCCGAGGCGGATCGAGACCGTGTTTGAGCTATTATAGTTTGCGGCGGCAATATCCTGAATGCCGTCACCATTAAAATCACCGACCGCTAACGAAATTGGTCTAATGCCCACGCCGACCTCGGTCGCGCCGCTAAAGCCGCCAAGCCCGTCGCCGAGGCGGATCGAGACCCTGTTTGAGAAATAGTTTGCGGTGGCAATATCCTGTCTGCCGTCACCATTAAAATCACCAACCGCTACCGATCTTGGAAAAGCGCCCACGCTGATCATGTTAGAGCCGTAAAAGCCGCCAAGCCCGGCGCCGAGGCGGATCGAAACCGTGTCTGAGCCTTCGCTTGCGGCGGCAATATCCTGAATGCCGTCACCATTAAAATCACCGACCGCAACCGAAGATGGATCACTGCCCACACTGACCTCGGTCGAGCCGCTAAAGGCGCCAAGCCCGTCGCCGAGGCGGATCGAGACCGTGTTTGAGCTATAGTTTGCGGCGGCAATATCCTGAATGCCGTCACCATTAAAATCACCAACCGCAACCGAAATGGGTTGATCTCCCACGCTGACATTGGTCATGCCGCTGAAGCCTGAGCTGCCGATACACGCCGTCCCGCTTGTCACCGTCAGGTCAAATGTCGCAGTCGCCGTCCCGCCCGGGCCGAACGCCGTGACCGTGACCGGATAAGTTCCCGGCGGTATATTCGCATGTGCCGCATTTGTCACACGCACCGAGCCCGTCACCGGATCGGCCGTCAATTCACCAATAAAACTCGTCGGCGCCGAAACCGTGATACTCGTCGTATCGGTCGGAGCAACATTACCAACGGGCAATATCGTGGCATTGTCGCTCAGATCGACTGTCGTCTTCGGATATGTGCCAAGCGTCGGCGGCGTCGGCTGCACCACCGCCGTTAGTACGACTTCATTACTGTCGCCGCCCATATAGCTGATGGTAGCGTTAAGGCCCGAGCCGAGGAAGTTAAATATCGTCGCACCTTCCGCAAGGCCTGCGAACGTCCCTGTGATCTCATCCGCGCCGTTGGTGTTGATGATGGTAAAGCTATCGCCTACGGTGGGAACAAAACCATTGAACGAAGCCAGGTTAAGCGTCGCGCTGCCAAGGTCAACCGTACCGGTTACATTTAGCTGATCGTGGTTTGTCGCCAAATTGCCCGGCGTTGTCCCTCCGATCTCAATATCAAGCGTTGAGCCGCTCGCAAACGAAACATTACCTGTACCCAGTATTCCCGGACTTACTCCCGGTGCAACCGTCGCTCCGCTGGCAACCGTTAGCGGCCCGGTTATGTTGGCGTGGCCTCGAAGTATCCCGCTAGTTACCGAAGCGGTTCCGCTTACGATCACATTTGAACCCAGCGTTACGGCATTCCCTCCTGTGTTGGCGAATGTAAGGTTGCTTACCGACGCCGGAAGTCCGCTGCCGGTAATTTGTGCGACGCTTCCGTTGTAGACATAGTTTGCAGAAGTATTGAAGCTCCTCGAACCAGAATTCTGTATATTCCCGGATGATCCCGAACTGGCGATACCGCCGGTCGATCCAATACCGAGCGTACCGCCGGAAGCCAATATAAAATTCCCACCACCACTGACTGTAAACGCCCCGCAATTCAACGAGCCCGAGATCGTGCCGGCAAAACCAGCTGCGATGGTGACGTTCCGTCCTAAAGAAATTTCCGCGCCCGTAGCTATGTTCAAGGTTTCAAATTCGATAGCTCCTGTCCCACCGATGCTCTTCGAACTTCCGGTAAAGTTATAGATTTGATCGAAAGTGCTATTTGCCAAAGTGCCATTGTTTGTGAAGTTGCCTGCGAAGTTTACGTTTCCCGTAAGTCCGTTAGTAAGGGTTACGTTTGATCCGATCTCAAAATTACCATTGACAAACATGGGATTGCTGCCGGACACTCCCGCAGCATAGGTTCCCGACAGGCTTTCGAGGATAAGATTTCCATAGGTCCGTCCCGAAGCTGAAATTCCGGGATTCGAGGTTGTCCGCCGATAAATGAAAGTGCTGTTTGGTTCTAATGTGGCCCGATCAAGTGGCGCCAAAATCGCACTTCCTGTGTTATGAATGAACGTACCCCCGTTTGCCAAGGTCCAGGCGGTACCGGTCACAGTCCATGTGCCGCCTTGATTAAGCCAGGTACCATTTATGACAAGATCCGTTCCCGCCCCATTGGCCAAAGTATGGGTAACGCCTGCGGCGACTGTTACCTGGCCACCTGATTCGACTACTACCTGATCATAAGTGACGGATGCTGAGATGGTCACCGTGTGGCCACTTTGCACCGTGATGACACCATCTGCGTTTGTTGGGGTTAAAACAGCGGGAATCCACGATACACCGTCGAATCGTTCCCATGTACTGGTTGAGTTCCAGTTCCCGGAGGCAGCCGAGCGATAGTCACCTGCACTTGCTGTTAACAAAGCCTTCATTAAAACACTTCGCTTACTGTTCTCAAGCTCCCGTTGGATCAATACATCAACAGTGTTCGGAGAACCAAAGCTTGAGTCTGGCCCGGCAAATCTGCGAACGAAGCCAATGCGCCCTGTTTCTTTTATGCCATTTATAACCTTGGTCCCCTGCCCACCCGCAAAGCAGGTTTGCGTTGCGATGCAGCCGTTTTGGCCGGGGTATAGAAATGACCCGAGCGAGTCCGCAATGGGTGAACGGGCCGATACGCCCGATGCCGCGAGCAGGGCGGCTACGGCGAGTGTTGAAACGGCAAAGATGACGAAAAGGCGGTGCGAGATAGTTTGGGATCTAAACATAGTGGGGCTTCCTTTAACCAAATTCCGGGCTCAAATCACCGAGCAGCGGCCGCATCGGGCCGCCGCTAATACAGCTAACTGGGCATAATAAAGCCGCCATTAAAAACGGCGGCAACAAGGATCGAACTGACTCCTGAATTATTGCTAATCTTGTGGCAACACGGGCTGCCCTTCATAAACGACAATCTTCGCCTTATTGCATGTTCCCGACAAAACCTACACAGCGGGAGGGCAGCTAACTGAGCGAATTTACTAATCTACTTTCCGGGTGAGACAGAATTATCTGGAGGATGATACTACAAGTTCAACGAAAATGTCAGTATGAGGGAATACATTTCTCTCCGACCGTTGTTTAGTAAGGTTTCGCAATCGCTCGGATGGTCGGGCGACGAAGAAAATGCGGACAGTGTATAGGCGAAAAGGAGGTGCGTACGTTCCGGCGGCAACGGAAAATGTTGTTCTGTCGTCTAATTTTCGGGTAAGCTTATAATGAAGCTGCCCTCCCGCGATTTTCGGCTATGAATAATCTGCTAACAACGATACTTGCCCTCGCTTTTTCCGCTTCCGTCATCTTCGGCCAGGCGTCCGATGCGGCGCTCCGGCGTGCGATCGAGGCCGACCGTGCTGTTAAGGCTTCAAACGGAGGCCAACTCCCGAAGCTTGAGGCGGCAGAGCATCTTTCGCGTGCTGAGACCTACATGGCGAACCGACTCTTCCCGGAAGCACGCGAACATTGGTCGATCGTGATCCGAAATTATCCCGAGGACGCCGGAATTCCGAAAGCACTGTTCGGCACGGCTCGCTCGTTCATGTGGGAACGCGAATACCTGAAGGCGGTGGAGTGGTTCGACCGGCTGCTTGCCGACCATGCGATGTCGCGTGAAGGACGCGAAGGACTTGCGTTCAAGGGTGCAAGCTATGTCAGGGCCGGCCGGAACCTCGAGGCGGCCAAGACCTACGAACAATATACGGTGATGTTCCCGCAGGGCGAGAGGATCGAATCGGCCTATCTCAACATCATCGATGCCTATCGCGAGGCAGGTGAATTTTCCAAGGCGGACGAATGGGTGGAAAAGGCCGTTCGGGATTTCCCGGGCCGGACGACCGAGGCAAATGCGCTTCAGGCAAAGGTCCGGATGGAGCTGTCCCGCGGCAGATGGAACGAGGCCGCCGCGGCCGCCGACCGCATGCTGGCCGTCCGAAGTTTTGCGGGCTCGATGACCTCGGCAGACGAGGCCCGATTCCTTAAAGCCCTCGCTCTTGAGAAAGCCGGCAAACGCTCCGAGGCACAGGCGGTCTATTCCGCGATCCCAAATACGCCGTCTTCCTATTACGGCGGACTCGCAGCCGACCGCGTTGAAGGTTCAACCGTGAAAAAGATAGCCCAGACGACGCCGAGGCTCTTTGCCGAATACCCTACGCCATTCAGTTCGATCGTCCTCAAACACGCTAAGTTGCAGCGGATCGATCCGCGTTTTGTATTGGCAGTGATGAAGCAGGAAAGTTCATTCCGGCCCGCTGCAAAATCGCCGGCGGGAGCGCGCGGGCTTGTTCAGTTGGTGTTTGACACAGCGATCAAGTACAAGGACGAGGCCGGTTACCGTAACCTACAGCCCGACGACCTCTACGACCCCGAGACCAACATCGCTATCGGTTCGATCTATATTCGAAAGATCAAGGCGGAGTTCGGCGGTCTTTATGAAGCCGTAGCAGCAAGCTATAACGCCGGTGAAGATAATGCTGCACGATGGCTCAATCGCACTAACCCCAAGGAACCGGGAGTCTTTGCGGCCGAGGTGGGATTCTCCGAGACGAAGAACTACGTCTTTAAGGTGATGAACAACTATCGAATCTATCGCGAACTATACACCGAAGACCTCCGGCAGAAATAGCTCGGGAAAACAGCGGCAATTAAGCGTTTTATTTGTCAGGAGCGGTATGCTTCGTGTTTGGAGGCGTGGACCGCGCTACCGAGAACCATGGACTTAATGGTCGACAGACAATATTCGCGGATCTCTCTTCCGATGTCGGTCTATCTGGACTGCTCTGCGGGAAAACGCGAAGCGCGCATGACCGATCTCGGGCTCGGTGGTTGTTATATCGACTCGATAGCTGGCGTCAGGCCGGAGGAGGTCGTCGGCATAACCTTGGTGCTGCCGAACAAACGCGAGATCGAGATATTTGGGACCGTCGCCTATGTCCACGACGGCATCGGCTTTGGCATTCAGTTCAACGATATGGACCGCGAACAACGAACAGTGCTGGAAACGCTGGTGCTTGCATACGGCGGCGAGATCTAAACGCGGCTAACTTTTCCCTACACTTCCCAATCGCCCTGCCCTTGTCTTTCAACTTGATACCCTGCTGATTCGAGATGCATCTGAACGTCACGTGCATGCTCGTGGTCGCGAACCTCAAGCACCATTTCGATACCGACCGTTCCAAGAGGAGCGAGCCAGATAGCCCGTTGATGAAAGACCTCGATCACGTTCGCACCGGTCTGGGCGACGTGGTTCAGAACAGAGGCAAGCATTCCCGGACGGTCGAGGACAAGCAGTTTCAATATGATATATCGCCCTTCGCGGACCAGGACGTGTTCGAGAACGCGGGCGAGGAGGTTCGCGTCTATATTCCCGCCGCAAAGGATCGCACAAACAGTGTCGTCCGGTTTGACGCTCACCTTTCCGGCTAAAAGTGCAGCAATGCCGGCGGCACCAGCACCCTCGACGACCAGGCTTGCATTTTGCACGCAGTGATATATCCCTCGGGCGATCTCTTCCTCGCTGACCTCGACAACCTCATCGACAAGTTCCTTAATGATCGGAAGCGTAATCTCGCCCGGCCTTTTTACGGCGATGCCGTCAGCGATCGTCGGATGAAGTCCGGCCACCGCGACAGGGCTGCCGGCCGCGAGCGATGCGTTGACCGAAGGAACATTCTCTGCCTGCACGCCAACGACACGCACGCCCTTGAGCAATGCCTTGGCGGCTATCGCAATGCCTGAAATGACGCCGCCTCCGCCAATCGGAACGACGATCAACGACGTTTCGGGCAGGTCTTCCGCAATCTCGAGCCCGATGGTTCCCTGACCAGCGATGATCGCCTCGTCGTCAAAAGCGTGAACATAATTCAGGCCGCGTTCTGCACACATCTCTTTCGAATAG
Organism: Pyrinomonadaceae bacterium; assembly: GCA_041750855.1. Classification (GTDB taxonomy): domain Bacteria; phylum Acidobacteriota; class Blastocatellia; order Pyrinomonadales; family Pyrinomonadaceae; genus OLB17. The sequence continues at coordinate 20,609 of JBGSYT010000084.1, forward strand.
GCCACGGCCTCATCAAAGCTCTTGCCTTGAAGGATCACCTCGGCACCATAGGACCTAGTCGCGACGATCTTTGTAAGAGGTGCAAACTCGGGCAGGACTATCGTCGCTCGCGTGCCGTTGAGCTTTGCGGCGAGGGCGACCCCCTGGGCATGATTGCCTGCAGACGCGGTGATCACGCCTCGCTGCTTCTCCTCGGCAGACATTCGAGAAATTCGATTGTATGCGCCGCGCACCTTGAAGGAACCACCGCGTTGAAGACATTCAGCCTTAAGAAAGGTTTTGGCACCGATCTCTCCGGAAATGCGCTTGTCCGAGACAATCGGAGTTCTGATTATAATGTTCAAAAGAAGACGCCTCGCATCTTCGATGTCAGCTAAAGTAACGGCCATAGTCACGCGAGATTATAAGGCACATTTGAGTTTAATGGCTAAGCAGGACGCCTGGCGCGCAATTTCCGGCCATGCGACACATTGTTTTGAACCACCTCAGTTCTCGGCATCTTCATCGGCCCCCGGTGAACGCAACAGGTATAACGCAAGTCGCGTTTCAGCATGAAATCGGTTATATTTCGTGTACAAGCAGGAGGTAATTTAATGGAAGGGATCATCGGTGGGCTCGGGCTTTTATTCCTCTTTTTTCTCGGCATCGCGCTTCTTACGATCGCGTGGAAAACAATCAAGATCGTGCCCCAATCAAGCGTTCTCTTGATCGAACGGCTCGGGAAGTTCCATCGTATCGCAACCAGCGGGCTTAACATTATCGTGCCGTTTTTTGAATCTCCCAGAGCGGTCTATTGGTCAAGCGTTCGGCCCGGCACGACTTCTATCGACCTGCGCGAACAATACATCGACATGCCGCCGCAGCCTGTGATCACACGGGATAACGTGACGATCAACGTCGACTCCGTCGTCTATTGGCAGGTCACCGATCCCACAAAAGCGGTTTATGAAGTGGCTGACCTTGTCGGAGCGATCGTGCAGCTTACGATAACGGGAATGCGTTCAGTCATGGGCGAGATGGACCTCGACCATACGCTTTCGTCGCGTGACCAAATCAACGCAAAGCTTCGGATCATTCTCGACGAGGCAACGGATAAATGGGGTGTTAAGGTCACACGGGTTGACGTTAAGAACATCAATCCTCCTGAGGACGTTCGCATCACGATGGAAAAGCAGATGACTGCCGAGCGAAATCGCCGCGCGCTGATACTTCAGGCCGAGGGTGAAAAACAAGCGGCCATTACACGGGCAGAAGGCGAAAAAACAGCAGCCATCACGCGGGCAGAAGGCGAACGCGAGTCGGCCATCCTTCAGGCGGACGGCGCCGCCCAGGCACGTCTCAAGTCCGCTTCTGCAGAGGCTCAGGCCATTCACCAGATCGGCCAATCACTTGGGACAGCAGAACAGACCGCAAGCTATCTGATCACGAGCCGTTATATCGATTCGCTTCGCGATATGACCCGTACACAGAACGCAAAGGTCATCTTTATGCCGACCGAAACATCCGCAATGCTTGCCAGCGTAGGGGCGATCAAGGAAGTCTTCTCTGAGACCGGCACGAAGGCAGAGGAACTTCCGCCGTCACCGCCACGCGGACCGAGGGAGCTGAACCGGTAGGCTCCTGGGCTGCTTATGTTGATCCGAATTCTAAAATTTGCGGGTTTGTTCGCGGGTATCACTCTGGTCGCAGTCATAGGTGCTGCCTATTGGACCGGCCTCGCGTTCAACCCGTCGCCTTCTGAGCCACCAAAGGAAAGCACTATGTACGAATTTACTCTTAAAGATATCGACGGCAAGGATGTCAGCCTCGAAACCTATCGCGGAAAGGTTGTGATGCTCGTGAACACTGCGAGCAGGTGCGGCTTGACCTCGCAGTATGAAGGGCTTCAGGCGATCTATGACCAATATAATGATCGCGGTTTTGTTGTGCTCGGGTTTCCGGCAAACAATTTTCTCGGACAGGAACCGGGTACCGAAGAGGAGATCAAGGAGTTCTGTACACTGAACTACAAGGTCTCGTTTCCCATGTTCTCGAAGATGTCTGTGCGAGGTGCGGATCAGCATCCGTTCTACACATTCCTGACCAACGAGAAATCAAATCCGGGTTTTTCAGGCGAGATCACCTGGAACTTTGAAAAGTTCCTTGTTGGCCGTGACGGAAAAGTCATCGCTCGCTTTAGCCCGCGAACTGAACCAAAAGCCCCTGAAGTTGTCGAAGCCGTCGAAAAGGCACTGGGCGAGGCATCAAAAGCGGCGAATTAGCTCGTTCCGAGTGGAAACGATCGGAGCCGCGTATATTCCGATCCCGTCTGCTTTAGTACGCTCTGATAAAGCACTAACTCCTTTGCCTCGCATTTTACAGGATCAAATTTGGACCGAAGGTGTTCCTCGGCAACAGAGGCGGACCTTTCCGGTTCACGTATCCGTGCGATGGTCAAATGCGGCTTAAATGGCCGCTTTTCTGCCGGGAAGCCGATCTTCTCACAATGAAGATCCACACATGCGGCCAGCCGCCGAAGCTCGCCTGGTCCATTAACACCCAGCCAAAGCACACGCGGACGGCGGCTATTGGGGAATAAACCCGTACCCGAAAGCTCGAACTGAAACGGTTCAAATTCGCTGGCCGTGAGGGCGATCGCTTCATAAATGCCAACCAGTTGATCATCATCCACATCGCCGAAGAACTTCAATGTCAGATGGAGTTTTTCCGGCCGTTCCCACCCGATCCGATGCCCCGGAAATCGCTTCTTCAAAGACGTGATGAGTCCCGCCGCTTGTTCCCGAGCGGTTGACGGAATATCGATCGCCAAGAAGACTCGTTTCATCATTTACTTTGCCAACAATTTTACCGATTGGTAAACTCGTCAACAAATATGAGGTTCATTAAGCTTCTTTTCGCCGTATTGATCTTGCTGTTGCTTTCCGTTATCGGGCTTTCCTACTGGTTCTTTAGTTCACTGACCACACCCGTCGAACACGGCAAGGCAGACGAGGTGGTGGTGATCGAAAAAGGCTCGGCACCGCCGCAGATCATTTCGCAATTGGCGAGAGAAGGGATCATTTCACGAGAGTTCCCTCTTAGGATCTATCTCCGAACGCTCGGCGATGCGACAAAAATGCAAGCAGGCGAATATAAGTTCAACTCTCCGATTTCGCCGCTCGACGTGCTCAAAGAGCTCGAGAAAGGCACGGTCCAGACAAAGAGGCTGACGATACCTGAGGGATTTACAAGGTTTGATATTGCAAAGCGGCTGGCTGAACAACTTCCGAGTGATCCGCCGATGAGGGAAAAGGAGATCTTGCTGTTGATGTCGAACACGGAGAGCATCCGCGAATTCGCCCCGCAGGCTCGTAACCTCGAGGGTTATCTTTATCCCAGTACGTACGAACTCCCGCCTGATGCTAAACCCGACCAGGCGATACGAATGATGGTCGAACAGTTCAAGAAGATCTGGAAGCCGGAATGGACGGAACAAGCGCGACAGATCGGCAGAACTCCATACGAGATAGTCACCATCGCGTCGCTGATCGAAACAGAATCGCCGGACGAAAGCGAACGGCCGATAGTGGCCTCGGTCATTTACAACCGCATTGCCCGAAACATCCCGCTCGGGATAGATCAAACCGTCGTCTATGTTGCCAAAATGCAGGACCGTTGGGATGGGACGATCCACAAGAGCGACATCGAGGCCGATTCACCCTACAACACTCGGAAATACGGCGGTATTCCACCCGGGCCGATCTCATCGGTTTCAGCCTCTGCGATCGAGGCCGCTCTCAACCCGGCTAGAACCAACTACATTTTCTACGTCCTCAACGTCCAAAAAAACGACGGTTCGCACCACTTCTACGCCTCAGCCGCGGAATTCGAAAAAGGCAAAGCCGAATATCAACGATGGCTGGAGGAACAAAGGCGGATAAAACGCGAAAGTGAGGCAAGAAATGAGCAATAGTAAAATAGGCAAAGAGAACATCGAATTGATCGCCAGCAACCTGACTATCGCCTTCTACAACAGCCAGATTCGGCGCGAGCCATTTCTTGGCGAGGAGAGACGTAATACGTTTTACTCCCCAGACGAGAGCGAAAGAGTTCCAACCGTTTCAATGAAAGAAGTTCACTCGGTCTTTGAACAGTTCTGCAAAATGATTGAAAGAAAATGAGATGATGTCGATATGACAACTAAAGAATTAACTGAAGAGACTGCTTCTCGTCCGAAAGTTCGATTGAAACTGGTTGGTGATCTAGTTGAATATTCTAAATCCTTTGACGATTATGAGGAACTCATCAACGATATTCTTCGAAAATATGTTGATGGCGCCAAAGAATCACGTCGAGCAAAGAGATAATCGATGATCAAACTCCTCGCTCTAGATCTTGACGGCACCGTCCTCGACTCGCGTGGGCGCGTGCCGGAAGCGAACCGGCGGGCGATCCGCGCAGCGGAAGATGCCGGTGTGCTTGTGACGATCGCTACGGGCCGCAGGTTTCGCGACGCTAGGCCGGTCGGGATGGATCTTGAGTTAAACGCTCCGATGATCTCTCACAACGGTGCGCTTCTAAAATATTCGGATTCGCTTCAAACGGTCGAGGCATCGCTGTTAGACGTAGAAACGACGCGTGAGATCGTTCGGGTAGGAAAACGTTATGGCGGCGATGCTCTTGTGAGCGCGGACCCTCACGGAAAGGGCACGATGCTTTATGACCGCATCTCGAAGGATAATCTCCCGCTGCAGAAGTATCTTCTCTGGTCTGAACGGCTTCACGGGAGCGAGGCGGAAGAATCCATAAAGCACGTCACCGATCTCCACGATGTCCTGCCGGACCATGAGGTCATTCATATCTCCTTTTCAGGCGGCTGCGGACCCATGGAAACGCTCCTTGGCTTGTTGAAAGCGGAATTGGATGGACTGGTCACGATACTTCCGACGATCTATCCAACTCTAGATTTCACGCTGATCGACATCCTCCCACCAGACGCATCAAAAGGCACCGGCGTCCAACGTCTAGCCGAGCTGAATGCGCTGAAACCGGAAAATGTGATGACGATCGGCGACAATTTCAACGATCTCGAGATGTTGGAATTTGCCGGAACGCCGGTCGTAATGGGAAACGCAGACCCTAGTTTGCTTGAACGCGCCGAATTTTATACAACATTAAGTAACGATGAAGGCGGCGTTGCCGCAGCAATAGAGAGATTCATATTAAACGGAGATAATACATAAGTGCCTAATAGAACAGCGATCATCGAAACGACCAAGGGAACCATCAAATTCGAATTATTGGAGCGGGATGCTCCGAAGACGACCGAGAATTTTCGGCTTCTTTCCGAACGAAATTATTACGACGGCGTGATCTTTCACCGCGTGATCCCAAATTTTATGATCCAGGGCGGCGACCCGCTCGGCGAGGGATACGGCGGCGAGTCTGCCTGGGGCGGAAAGTTTAATGATGAGATAGACAAGGATTCAGATCTATATGCCGGCGGTTACGAAAAAGGGACCGTCGCAATGGCAAATGCAGGGCCGAACACCAATGGTTCTCAATTCTTCATTATGCATGTCGACTACCCGCTGCCGCCCAACTACACGAAGTTCGGCCGGGTTCTCGAGGGTCAGGAGGTCGTAGACTCTATCGCGACCGTTGAGCGGAACCCGAAAGACAAACCGCTTGAGCCGGTCGTTATGAACCGGGTTTATATCGAAGAAAGTAGCGGCGAATGAGGGCTGTCGTCCAGCGAGTCTCAAGCTCTATGGTCACCGTCGATGGCGAGGTGACCGGAAGTATCGGTCGTGGAATTCTATTGCTTCTCGGCGTATCGCGAAACGACACTGAAAAGGAAGCCCTATATTTGCTCGATAAAACGCTCAATCTGCGGATATTCAACGACGCCGAAGGCAAGATGGAGTTTTCACTTCTAGACATAGAAGGCGGGTTGCTCGTAGTTTCACAATTTACTCTGTTTGGCGACGCGAGACGAGGGAGACGGCCTTCATATATCAATGCTGCCGGCCCCGACCACGCAAACAGGCTCTACGAGTTTTTCGTGGAAGAAGCGAGAAAAAGGCTCGGCGTTGTCGCCACAGGCCGCTTTCAGGCTATGATGGACGTCGAGCTTGTGAACGACGGCCCCGTAACACTTCTGTTGGATAGCGAGAAAACCTTTTAAAATTAAAACCTTATGAAGAAGACCTCATTGTTAATAGTGTTTGCATTGGTTGTGTTGAGCATTGCCTGCGGCCCTTCTGCCCCGGCACGGAATACTAAAACCGGACTAGCGACCGGCATAAAGCCCGTCCCTGACGCCGAGGTTGCTGTGATCGAGATGGAGAATGCCGAGGCTTATGGGACGATTACCTTAGAGCTTTATTCGAACGTGGCACCCAAAATGGTTGCCCAGTTCAAGGCACTTGCGAACGAGGGATTCTACAATGGCACCACGTTCCACCGGATAAATCCTTCGGTAATTCAGGGCGGCGATCCTCTGTCAAAGGACGACGATCCGAATAACGACGGGACGGGCAAATCAAATAAGCCGAACTTGCCCGCGGAGTTTTCGGATATTCCATACGACACGGGAATTTTAGGTGCGGCCCGAAGCGCGAATAGTATCGATTCGTCAAACTGCCAGTTTTTCATAACTCTGAAAAGGGAGCCTGGATTTGACAAAAACTATACGATCTTTGGTAAGGTTGTCGATGGAATGGACAATGTCCGGACGATCTCTGCGGTCCAGCCAAAGCAAGGCGAGAGGCCGGTAGACCCGGTTCGTATAAAGAGCATCACGATCAAGCCGCGTTAACGCAGGATCGCGAAAAATGCTCGCGTAGCTCAGTGGATAGAGCGCTTCCCTCCGGAGGAAGAAGTCGCAGGTTCGACTCCTGCCGCGAGTACCAAGCTTAAAAAACAAGAGGTTGTCGGTAACTGCCGACAACCTCTTTCGTTATTTGTAAGACCTTAGCCTACCTGCTTTCGGCCTTGGATGGACGATCTCCGACCGGAGGAATGCGAACCCTAAGCATCGGATCGCCGAGCAGTGCCCACGAAAGGCGAACGTCTGTCCCACCAGAAATTACGGTCTTGGCATCGTTAACAAGATCGCCAAGCCGCGGGATCTGGCCTTGTGCAAGCTTTTGGAAAAAGCGGGTGGCCATAACTTCCTGCACGTCCGGCGTTGTTTCTCCGGTCGAGGCCCACGCGGCAATCGCTCCACCCGACGTCGAATCCACTAAATTCTCCGCCAGGCTCTTGTTTACCGGATGCAGAAAATAGCCGTTCAGGCAGGTCAGCATCGTAAACAGTGTTTGGTTCGCAGCGTTGGTTAGTTGCGGCACATTGCCATTCGCGAAGAAGGCAGTACTTGCCCATGCACCCGTGGTGCCATGCCCGGCATAATTAACGACAAACTTACCAGTGTTCAAACCATCGATCAGAACAGTCTGCGGCGTTGCCGGAGGCGTGGTCGCATCACACCGGCCAACCATGGCTACTGGCACTCCGCCCGGAAGCTGGTTCCTTAGGTTTGTGCTGATCTGTTGGAAGTTGTAGTTATTCGCCGCATCGAAACAGTCATAGGCAAACAAAACTCCCCGGTTCTGCATGGTCGGCAGGTTGGCTTCCCACGCCGTCACTTTAGCGAGAGCATTCGTGACGGCTTGACCGTCGCGGGCCGTAACCCTTCCGATCGCCATGTCTGCAAGGCCGTCGTTGTTAAAATCGGCAAGAAAGTCATCGCTGCCAGTTTCCGAGAAGATCGTATTGACGATCCTTGTCGGGACGTAATTGTGATAACCATGGCCCTGGTAATTTCTCGAGTCGTACGACGCGTCACCAATGAGTAATGCATACCCTGGAGGAGTCTGCCAATTGTTTTTTGCGTACTGCAGGAAACTGCGGATCGCCAGGGAATCGAGGTCACCATAACTGAATTCATCGTAAATGTCAGAAATCTCCACGACCTTTACAACAAATCCCTGCCCCGTCCGATAATTGGCCCAGGTCTGAGCCTCGGTAAGCCAGTTTTTATGAGCGATTATCACAAGGTTTGCAGCATTTGAAGGCGTTTTCAGAAATGCCGGATCGTTGGCGGTCACAGACGCCGCCTGAAGCAGGCCGCTGTCCTCCACCGCATGCATAGAGCGACCCCGGTCAGACGGCAAACGAACACTGTGAGTCGGGCCTTCCTGGATCACATTCAGATTCGAGAACATGACCGGAGAAGATTCGTTCGTCATATCAAACACCCTAATATTGGCCGACGAGAAACCTTCTAATTTAGCAAGCCGATAGTTTTGAGTATAAAACTTCAGCTGGTTCTGGCTGGCCAGGTGCTTTCGAGCGAAACCGATCGAGATCGAATCGAAAAGGCTGAAATCCGACTGAACACCTATCGATCGAAACACGATCGAGTTCGCACCTTCCAAAAGATACGACGTCGGAATTGTGTATTGCTTAGAGAAAGCACTTCGCGAATTGCCGGTTGCCGAAGCTAGCAGGTTTCCGTTCAGGGTGACCTGCACGATATGCTGGTCGAATGAGTATCCTTGGAACTTCGCCTCCAGCGTTGCTTGTGCGGTTTGAAAATCGACACCGGTAAGGTTGAAATTGATCGTCGTATTCCCGCCGGTGGTAATTACAGCACCCCAATAATTCTCTGCATCGCCGTTCAGGATCTGGTTAACATAGTTCGTCCTTTGCTTCTGAACGAACTGCTGAGAATAGCTTCTCGAAGAAACCGAGCCTCCAACCGGCCGCGCGACCCTTGTTCCGATCCGCTTACCCGCCGATGGCCCTGAAACAAGGTAATACATGGCAGTATCGGTTTCCGGACGGTCAACACCCTTGGCGTAAAAGTCGATGTAATCGCCATTTGGGCCAACGATAATTCCCTGTTCGACGCCTTCGCGATAAAGCTGCCAAAGGCTCGAATCGCCGTTAACGTTAAAGCCGGCGGCTTCCAACTGGGCCTTTGTCACACGGTGAAAACCGGCATTTCGAATACCGATCCTGGCTCCTGGCTGGGCCACTACCCATGCATGGGTGTTCGCATCCGCGAAGGTCTGGCTTTCTGCTACTTCCCTCGCAAGGGTTTTCGGCAATTCAAGCGAGTCCGAGATCACTCTGCCGTTCTGCTTCCTTTCAGCAATTTGGCGATGGTACTCGATTATCGAAAACGAATCGGCACTCAAGAGGTCGACATCGTATTCGGCCGCGGCAGTCCTTGAAGCACGTCTTGTGCCGTCCATCGAAACCTGTTCGACATAATAGACCGAGCCGATCGTACCGTCCGGGTCAAAGAAAGAATACTTTTCACCTTTCGCAGGTCTTGCTCCAAAAAGAGCGGACGAACCGAGGATCATGGATTCAGAAACTACTGCCGCTCCATTCCCATCCATTCGATGAACGAAAAACCCGGCATTGTCGGTCTCGACAGCCATTCTCCATTCGACCAGAACGCCGTTTCCATCTGAAACGGCCGAAACCGAATCGAACTGATTTGCCGACGAAACTGCTCCAGGTTTCGAATTTCGAACGCCAACGTCCCGTTGTGCGGCTAAAGGTAAGGCAAAAACACACAAAAGCACATAGATCAGGCTTGCTGAAAGTATTCGTCTCATTATTAAAATTTCTCCTGCGCGAAAGAAACGGCCGCGCGAGGCCGTCATATTGATTAAATCTACTATGTTTGGGCAGCATTGCCAATACATTTTTCTCAATTACGATCTGCGGCCAACATCTGCGGCGGATTTGTGTCTCTGCCAAATTCTCCCGATCTATGTCCGGTAACCACTATAAGAGCAGTTTTCAAGTCTCTAATTGATCAGGTTGCACTTTGTGCCACGTTTTCCCCGGCCAGGAGTTGACGAAGGACGTACTGGAGTATTCCGCCGCATTTGTAATATTCGAGTTCGATCGGCGTATCAATACGAAGCTTTAAGATCGCCTCTTCGCTCTCGCGATTGGCTCGGTAGATAGCGATCGTAACATCCTGCATTTGCTTAACTTCAACCCCCTCGAGCCCTCTCAGATCGAAAATTTCTGTACCGTCAAGCTTTAATGAGGATGCGGACTGTCCTTCCTTGAATTGAAGAGGTAATACGCCCATTCCAACCAAATTCGAACGATGGATACGTTCGAACGATTCCGCAATGACCGCCTTGACGCCCATTAACCTCGTTCCTTTCGCCGCCCAATCACGCGAGCTGCCCGTACCGTATTCTTGCCCGGCAAAGATGACCAATGGCGTGTTTTCCGACCTGTACTTCATTGCCGCTTCGTATATCGACATTTCCTCGCCGTCGGGCTGGTGCCGCGTAAACCCTCCTTCAACGGGTGCGACCATAAGATTCTTTGTCCGCACATTTGCGAAAGTTCCACGAAGCATCACCCTGTCATTCCCGCGTCGTGAACCATAGGAGTTAAAGTCTGCCGGCTCGACTCCCAACTCTTGTAAATACAACCCGGCGGGCGAGCTGGGCTTGATCGCACCGGCCGGCGAAATATGGTCTGTCGTGACCGAATCACCAAAAATGGCGAGGGCCCTTGCACCAGTAAAGTCCGAAAAACTGCCCATTTCCATTGAGAAATCCTCAAAAAACGGTGGCTCCTGTATATACGTCGAGCCAGGATCCCATTCGTACAGTTGCCCGGTACTGGATTCGATCTTTCCCCACAGCGGATTCTTTTCGGCAAAGTCCCGGTAAAGACGCCGATAGGTTTCCGGCTCAAATGCCAGGTGGAGGTATTCCTTTACCTCGTCAAGCGAGGCCCAGATGTCCTTGAGAAAAACGTCATTCCCGTCCCTGTCCTTGCCGAGCGGCTGCAGGTAAACGTCGCGTATGACCGTTCCGGCCAATGCATAAGCTACGACCAGAGGAGGCGACATCAGGAAATTTGCCTTTATATTTTGATGTATGCGCGCTTCAAAATTACGGTTCCCGGAAAGCACAGAGGCTGCGATGATATCGTGCTCAACGATCTCGCTTTCAAGCGCCGGGTCCAGCGGGCCCGAATTTCCGATGCACGTCGTACATCCGTACCCGACCAGATTGAATCCGATCGCGTCCAGATAGGTTTGAAGGCCGCTTTTCTCCAGGTATTCGGTGACGACCCGCGAACCTGGTGCGAGCGATGTCTTTACGTACGCGGGTACCGTCATCCCCTTTTCAAAGGCTTTCTTCGCAACGATTCCCGCTGCTATCATCACTGCCGGGTTCGAAGTATTCGTGCATGACGTGATCGCTGCGATCAAAACATCGCCATTTCCGATCGAGACATTCGCCGCCAGGCCCGACGGATCGTTGGTTAGATCGACCCGGTTCGGCGTCGGACGATTGTTCATCATCTCAACCTCGGTGAGAGCGCTTGTGTTCCCCGGCGTCGTCGTATCGTGGATCGACACGGGTGCTGATCTCGAATCCTGCTCACCACCGCCAGTTGCGATGCCGCTCATCGTGCCCTTCGCTGTCATGTAACGTTTCTCAAGGTCTTCGGCCAGTTTGCCGTAACCGCCGTCAGCGACAGGCTTACTAAACAGCTCGATAAAACGGTCGTCGAGGTTTGAAAGATCGATGCGGTCCTGAGGCCGCTTGGGCCCTGCGACCGACGGGTTTATTAGAGCAAGGTCAAGTTCGAGCACCGTTGAATAATCTACATCTCCAGCCTTCGGAATGCCGAACATCTCCTGGGCCTCATAGTAGTTGCGAATTGTCGTGATCTGTTCATCCGTGCGCCCAGTTGCTCGAAAATATTCGAGCGTCTTTTCGTCAACACCGAAAAATCCCATCGTGGCGCCATATTCGGGTGCCATATTGGCGATGGTCGCACGGTCGGTGGCGTTGAGGGCACCAGCGCCCTCGCCAAAAAACTCGACGAATTTCCCAACGACATTCGCCTTTCTCAACATTTCTGTGACACGAAGAACGAGGTCCGTCGCCGTTGCGCCCTTGGGAAGGTCACCGGTAAGATGAACTCCTACTACATCGGGAGTCAGGAAATACACCGGCTGGCCGAGCATTCCGGCCTCGGCCTCGATTCCCCCTACGCCCCAGCCGACAATACCGAGACCATTGATCATCGTCGTGTGCGAATCAGTCCCAACAAGAGAGTCTGGAAAGAAAGTGCCGTCCCGCTCGAATACGCCCTTAGCAAGGTACTCAAGATTTACCTGGTGCACGATCCCGATGCCGGGCGGGATGACTGCGAAACCATTAAATGCCTGCGTTCCCCACTTGAGAAAGCGATAACGCTGCTCGTTTCGCTTGAACTCCATCGCGGTGTTGCGTTGATATGCGATCTCGCTGCCCGCAAAATCGACCTGTACTGAATGGTCTATCACGAGATCGACCGGAACGAGCGGCTCGATGACGGAGACGTCCTTTCCCATCCTTTGGACCGCCGACCGCATTGCCGCCAGATCAACCAAAAGCGGAACTCCCGTGAAATCCTGCAAAACCACCCGGGCAACGACGAAAGGAATTTCTTCGTGGCGCTCCGCCTGCGGCTCCCATGCGGCCAGGGCTTTCACATTAGCTTCGCTGATCTTTCGGCCGCCGTCGTAATTGCGCAGCACCGACTCGAGCACGATCCTTATCGATATTGGCAGGCGGCTGATTTGGCCAACGCCCTCCTTATCAAGCTGAGGCAGCGAATAATATGTGCCCGAACTACCAAAACCGGTCTCAAATTCCTTTCTTGTATTAAAAAGATTGTGCGGCATAGACTTTTCCGATGCTCCTGGGCGAAATGACGCAGGGATTGAACCTTACGAACAAGTTTCAGATAGCGCTATTTTACACTACCAACTGGATCAGCCTGAAATGGTGGGGAAATAAGGGGTCGAATCGCTCTCGCGGCCTAGATCAGCGGGCCTTTCCCGTTCTTTCCGGTCCTTAGGTCGCTCAAGAGGTTAAGCCATCGGTATTTCAACGCCCGAGGGGCGATAAACTCTGTTATGCCCGCAGTTGAGTGGATAGGTTCGCCCGGAAGCTTCAGGGTGACCGTGCTTAGGAATCGCAGATGATAAAAGCTCGAGTCGATGATCTTTATCGGATGGGCTTCAAACTCTTCACTTCCGTCGCCCACCAGCTTAACCCTTGTTGGGTAGCGGATCCCGAACTTATCTCGAATATAGCCCTGCTCTTCGAACGCGGCCGGAATAGATCTGAGCACGCCGTCCCGCACCAGAAGCAGGCTTGTCCGCGGTTCAGCCTCACCGATCTCCGAGAAACGGCAAAATATCGCGGTCAGGTCGGCAAAGTGGGCGCGGCCCCAATGCCATTCTCTGACCGTGTTCGCCAGCCATCTGTTATCAAGATTGTGGTCGTGGTAGCCGGTGCCGCGAAAAGTACGCACATCCTTAACTTTCCCCCTCGGGCCGTGCACTTTGATCTTTCCGCTTACATCGGAACGCGCCGCGACCATATTCCAGCTATGTGTCTTCTCGTGCTGTCCTGCCTCGGCCTGCAAAAGGTCCGTTTCTATCGAAAGCCATTCGAATTCTGCGTGAAGTTGTCTCCCACGCGAAAGCGGAAGATTTACGGAAACATTGAAGCCCGACCCGTAAGGTGCCGACTCGAAATGAAACCCGCTTCCGCCGATAATGCACCTTGGATCGGTTTCGCTTGCGAAGAAATCAGGGCCCTGATACTCGTTCACGGCGCGATAGACCTGCTTTCCTCCCGAAAAATATGTAAAAGAGACGGCGGGAAACCTCTCCCTCGGCTCATTTCCGTCGGTCGACCCCGGTCCTTCGTTATAACGCGGTGAATATATGAAATTGTCGAGGAATACTATGACTACGGCTTCGTTCCCGTCGTCCGAAAGCGCGTCGAAGTACCACCACTCATAGGCTTTTGGCGGTTTTGTCGAATGCCACGTGTCTGCCGATGTGCTCGACGAAAAAGCAAATTTCTCTCCGAAAGCTTCTGAAGGCACTTATTAACCGGAACTGTGTAAGTTAGATGAGATTTCCTATCTAGAGAATCGCAGAAACTCAAATTATTGGCAAACTTTAGGCGAGAAATCGAATCTCTAGCATCGGCAAGCCTTTCCCCGCAAACTACTTCGAAAAAGGGTAAATCCATGATCAAAAAGCTTTTCGGCATATTGCCAGCATTTTTCGTAGTGTCGGCGGCACTATTCTTAACTGCATGTCCCAAAAGGACTTCGATAGCAGATATTGAGGCCAATCCGGCAAAATACCAGAACAAGGAGATCGCGGTCGCTGGGACGGTTCGCGATAGCTACGGTATCTCGATCCCCGGCACCGATCTGCGCGGCGGCGCCTACAAGATCGACGACGGAACGGGCTCGTTTTGGGTAATTACACGCGAATCGGTCCCGACAAGAGGTTCGAAGATCGGCGTAAAGGGCAAGATCGGGAGCGGCGTGAACTGGAACGGACGCAACTACGGCCTCGGGATGTACGAGACCGACCGGCGCATAGCCAAAAGATAGCATTCAGCGGCCGTCTTCGATGACACGTAACGCTCCGGCCGGTATAATCGCCCGGGGACCTGGATGCGAGTGCTGATCGAAAGACTTGAGGCGAGCTTTGAATTGCTGGAAAACCGTTCGCTCCGCCTCGTTGGTGAGCTGACGGACGAGATACTTTATCTTTGCCCGCCGTCTTCGGCCGGACACCGGCTAACCGCGTCCTCGGGCGAGATGCTTGTCCGCTCGGCTGCGGCGATGGAACAGGTTTTCGGCGGGATCACAACACGGCTTTGGGATGATCCGTTCGAATGGACGCTGCCAGAAGAGCTTCGTGCCTGTGCCGACGTCGAAAACTACCTGAAGCAATGCGCCGACACCCGTCGGAAGGCATTTCTCTTTTTCAAGGACGACAAAGAGCTATTCACCCAGATCCCGGCACCCGATCGGCTTCGGCCGGTCATCGAAGTGCTCCTTGAAGCTCTCGTTCGCTCATCGCATCTGCAGGGACGAGCGTTCGCGGCAGCTCAATTTTTTCTTAATGTCCGCACAAAGATCGAATAACCGGCAATATCGAAGTAGTCTTCGCCCGGAGGCTTGTCGTTTCCGGCCTTGATTAGTTACCATCCCTCCTATGTGCGGGCGGTATGCGATGATCGCCGACTACGATCGGCTGCGAAAGAAATTCCCTCTGTTCGTTGACCAATATTGGGACGAGTTCTTCGATATCCACGGCTATTCCGTGCGTCCGGAGATCTTTCCCGGCACGAAGATCCTCGCCCTCAACAATCAATTCCATCCGGAATACGCACATTGGACGATCCGGGCCGAAACCTGGGACGGAAAAACTGCAAATGCGATCAACGCGAGGGCCGAAACGGTCAACAAGGTTCAGATGTTCCGCGACGCTTTCCGGACCGATCGTGTTCTCATCCCGGCAACGTCGCTTTTTGAGTGGCAGGAGCAGCCTGATAAGTCGAAGAAGAAGTTTCGCATTTGGTTTGACGAGCCGATCTTTACCTTTGCCGGTGTTGCGCGCGTCTGCACGATCAAGGGGGAGGAGATACGCTGCACCGCCATCGTCACAACGATCCCGAACGAGAAATTTGCGCTCATTCACAACGCGAAACAGCGACAGGCGGTGGTGATCCGCGAGGAAGATCACGAAAAATGGCTCGATGCGGCAACAAAGCCTGACGACCTCAAGCAGTTGATGCGACCGCTTCCGGCCGAGAGCACGCATTTTGAGGAAATAGATGCCGAAAGTGTAGAAAATCCAGGTTTTTTTGACCCCGCAAACGGCGACGGGAACTAATTCCCTGCCCTGACGTATATTGCAATGCCAGTCGAATCGTGCAAGAATTCCGTTAAAATTCTCAGGCATTGAACGCGCCTTTGGAGATTCCACATGCATTGTCCACGCTGCGGTCAGCAGCAGATCTCAAACGAGACGAAATTTTGTTCCAAGTGTGGCTTTCAGCTCGCGCTCGTGGCAGAACTCTTAAACCACGGCGGTTTTCTACCGGAACTCGAGGCGGTCCAGAAAAAGAAGACGTTTCTCAATAAGAAAAACGGCGTTGCGTTCAGCATTGCCTGGTTTATTTTCTTCACGATGTTTATGACGTCGGTCTGGGGAATATTGAGTGTCGATGAACTTGCCGGCCTAAGTGCCGTGACAGGCGTATTCGGCGGCCTGTTGATCCTGATCCTGTCGCTGGTCTTTCTTCCCTCGTCAAAGTTCAGAACGACGATGCCGATTCACGAGATCCGGACACCGGCGGTTCCCGCATCGCTTTACGGAACGCAGCCGCAAGCGCTCCCGACGCCCCAGCAGCAGCCCGCAACCGAGTATGCTTCGCCGCAGGGCGGTTGGCGTGCACCGGATACCGGTGAGCTTGTCCAGCGAGGAAGCGTGACAGAAGGCACGACCAAGTTATTGAAAAAGGAAGATTAGCCAAAGTAATGCATTGCCCGAAGTGCGGACAAAGACAAATATCGGATGAGATCCGCTTCTGTTCAAAGTGCGGCTTCTCAATGGTCGGTGTGTCCGCTCTTCTTGCCGGCCGTGAACTTCCGGGCATTACCACACAGGGAAAAAAGAAAGACTCACCGAAGAAGCGCGGCATGAAGCAGGGCGTTTTTATCTTTCTGCTGGCGTTTCTGGTCGTGCCGCTAGTGGCGATGTTCCACATTGCGACGAATACGGAACCGTTCCTCGCGGCGATCGCCGTGTTCTTGTTTGGTATCGGAGGGCTTCTCCGCATCGTCTACGCGATGATGTTCGAATCGAACGAATCGCCCGGCCTATTGGCGGATGCTGGCGTATATCCAGCGTCGCAGCAGCAGATCAGCGGAACAAGGCCTGCCGCAGCCCTCCCCGAGGGCGAATCTATCCCCGCGAGCGTCTATTCGCGTCCGGCAACTGGAAGATGGCGAGAGACGAATGATCTGGGCGAGCCGCTCAGCGTTACGGACAGTACAACGAAGCTCCTCTCCGACGAAAAAAGCCCCGATCAATAGCCCACTGCCTCACCGTCGCTTCTCGAATCTATCGCACCGAGCCTTACGCCTTCCCTGTCGATCATTATCGCCGTCGCTGAGGCTATGTTCCCCGGCCTTGCGACGAACTTGTGCCCGAAAGCGGCCATCACGTTCCTCGTATCGATCGACAAACCGAACGGTTCGTACATTATCTCGTCCGGCAGCCATTGATGATGGATACGCGGGGCGTCGATCGCCTGCTGGATGTTCATTTCAAAGTCGATCACGTTTATCACGGACTGCATCACGGCTGAAATGATCCTCGGGCCGCCGCGTGCACCAAGTGCGAACCACGGCGTGCCGTCCTTCTTCATAACTATCGTCGGCGTCATCGACGACAGCGGCCTTTTTCCGCCCTCAACTTTGTTGCGTTCGCCCTGTATCAGCCCGAAAAGGTTGGCCCGTCCGGGACGAGCGGCAAAGTCATCCATCTCGTCGTTCAAAAGCACGCCCGTTCCCTTTGCCGTCACACGCGAACCGTACAGGTCGTTGATCGTATAGGTGTTGCTCACGACCATACCGGCCGCATCGACGACGGTGTAGTGCGTTGTATCGGAGCCCTCAGCCCGCACTATCGCTCCATGACGCACTTCCGTACTCGGCGTCGCCCGCTTAGGATCGAATTTCGTCATGCGTTCGGCCGCATAGTCTTTGTGGATCAGAACTTCGGTGGGTACATCGGCGAAATCCGGGTCGGCCATATACTCCGAGCGGTCGGCAAAAGCCCGACGCGACGACTCCGTCAGCAAATGCAGCTTCGCCGACGAGTTATGCCCCATATCCTTTATGTTGTGCGGCTCCAGTTTATTCAAAACCTGGAGCATTACTATCCCGCCGGAGCTCGGCGGCGGCATCGTAATGATCTCGTGCCCGCGATAAGTGCCCCGCAGCGGCTCGCGTTCCTTCGCAACATAGCTCTTTAGGTCGTCGAGCGTGATGAGGCCGTTGTTTGCCTTCATATCGGCGGCTATCATCCGGGCAGTCTCGCCTGTGTAGAACTCGCTTGCACCCGATCTCTGTACGCGGGCGAGCGTTGCGCCGAGATCGGGCTGCTTGAACAGGTCGCCTTCCTTATAAAAATTGCCGTTGTTGAGGAAAATTCGGTTGCTGTCGGGATATTTCGCGAGATGTTCCTTGTACGCGACCAGAAGATTCGCCAGGCGATACGAAAGCACGTAACCTTCGACCGCAAGCCGCCGCGAGGGCTCGACAAGATCGGCCCATTTCACCTTGCCGGAGCCGTATTTCTTGAACGCGAGATCGAAACCGGCCAGCGTGCCCGGAACGCCCGACGCGCGATAGCCGATCGTCGAGCTGCCCTCGCCGCGTATCAGCTCGCCCTTGTCATCTACAAAGATATCGCGGGTCGCGGCTTTCGGCGCCATCTCGCGATAATCGATCGCAAAGGCCTTTCCGTCCGGCCGGCGTATGACCATAAACCCGCCGCCGCCGATATTTCCCGCTTCCGGGTAAACAACCGCCAGCGCCAGCCCGACCGCGATCGCCGCATCCACCGCATTGCCGCCTTTCTTCATCACTTCGACGCCGATCTGCGATGCAAGAACGTGCTGCGAAGCGACCATCGCGCTTTTCCCGCGTACCGGCTCCGGCGAAGCACCCGAAACGGGCACGCCCAGCACTACCAGCGACACCAAAACCCACGCCGTAACCGCAAACCGTCTGATCCTTACCATAATGTCTCGAACTTTATCAGATTTTCCACCGCCTCGCACCCGATCGCAGGAGTCCGCACGCTTGCAAGCCAGACCTCACTGCATCGCAGTCGTACGCCGCTTATTTGCCGCCCGACGCCTTTGATGCTACATTTCCCTGTAATTTCCTATGAACACGCTATATTACGGTGACAATTTAATGATCCTTCGCGATTACATCGGCAGCGAGAGCGTTGATCTGATCTTTGTTCCGATGGGCTTTGCCCTTCGATGAGCGGCGATGGCTTTGCCTCGCCGGACAGTTCGCCCAGACTTCGCGGCTATGCCGCCGCTTAGGATTATGCTCCAGATAACCTTGGATGAACCTTGTTACCACCTGACCTCATTCCTCACCGATCGCAAGGTAAAATAGTGGCGTTCGGCGGCGGCGTAGCCGCAAACGGATATTTTGCACCACGGTGAGTCAGAGACTCACCGCTCATCGAGCGGCAAAGCCGCAAAGGAATGCGTTTTCATTATGAATAACGAAGGCGACACTTTGCTTGATCCTTTTTTGCAGGTGCGGGACGACGATTGCGGCGGCCTGAGAAGCTGAACCGGCGATGATCGGCACGACATCACGCATCTGAGCGTCGGTTTGATGAAACTGCGGCTGAAAGATTCGTTCGGGCTGGTGCCGGTGAAGCCGGGAACGCAGGCGCCCTCGCCTGCAAGCGTCCGAAAGGACGCTGACGGCGCCCGCGAATGCTCAAGCGGGCATTTGTCGACGCCGGAGGAACCGGCGTTGGCAAGCAAGATGCTTGCCCTCCAGTCTTATCAGGTCATCGGGCAGCCGGAAGACCTCAATCGCCTTTCTTCCGATGGAAAACGTGGACGTCTCGCCGATGTTCGGCCCACTGCGAAGTATGACGGAAACCGAATCGCTAGAATCGACGCTTACCTGCCCCAATTGCGGAGTTCGGAAGACCGAAACGATGCCGACAGATGCCTGTGTGTACTTTTACGAATGCACGGGATGCCGCAAGATCCTCAAACCATTGTCTGGCGACTGCTGTGTGTTCTGCTCCTTTGGTGCCCGTCAATGCCCGCCAAAACAGAGCGGTTCTAACTGCTGCTAACTCTGGAGCCTGACGCTCTCGCAGTACTTCATTAGCTGTTGCAAAACTTTTTGGGCGTTTTAGCGTCCATTTCGATCGGGTTTTAGGCTCTCTTTCCGCCGCGATGAAGGACGCCAAAACGACCTAGGACGATATTTTGAGCAACCTTGCCACGTCCTGAAGCCTGAGCTTTTTCAAAAAAATCTCCCTGTATGTGACCTAACACATTGACCGGTCTTCCATAATCGGATACGTTGATTGCCGAAATGAAGCCATTATCAAAAAAAGCTAAAGACGATCTAATGCTTAGCGTGCTGATTGAACTGGAAAGGACGTTTACGATACTGAACCTCCGGAAGAAGACTGACGAATCAATGTTCCTTGAAGAAGTCGAAGCCGCGATGAAGTCCGGTCTCAAACGCTTTAGCGATTCTATTCACTCCAAAAAGTCAAAGTGATGCGTTACCCGACCGCAGGCAGCTTTGACGAACAATATTGTTTGTAGTGCGTGCGAACTATGTTACACTGTTGCACGACAGGCACGGCACCTGTTTTGCCGTTGTGCTTGCGGGAGGCGGCTGATCTTTGAAAACTCGGGGATTTGGGTACACGGAAAAGTTTTTCGCAAAACTGACGGAATTTTGCTCTTCTGAACGCGTAAGTCGCATGGGATCAGTGGGTTACACGTTCCGCCGATGGTCGGAACGTGCCCTGAACGTGGGCTGAACGCGGAACGTCGAAAGCGAATCATTTATCTTCCTGGTTAACCCCCGGAATTTCGCTCTTGATCACGTGCGAATTTCTGCAATCGGCTGTCGAAATAGTACAGTGTTGAGCGATGTTCCTGTCACGGCTGACACGAAAGCGTCCGGTGAGGAACGCGCGTGGGTATTTTGCGCGGGCGGGCCGTCGTCTGCTTCAATATCGCTTCTTCGCTTATCTCGCGATCCTCGGCCCGGGCATTATCGCCGCCAATTCGGGCAATGATGCAAGCGGCATCGCCACTTATTCCAGCGCCGGAGCCCAATACGGCTACACGCTGCTCTGGATCTTCATTCCAACCACGATCAGCCTGATAATTGTCCAGGAAATGTGCATGCGCATGGGCGCCGTCACTGGGCAAGGGCTCGCAGACCTGATTCGCGAGCAATTCGGCGTCCGATGGGCGGCGTTTGTGATGCTGGCGCTGACCATTGCGAACACCGGCGTTATCATTTCCGAATTCGTCGGGATCGCTGCGGCTTCGGAACTGCTCGGGATACCCCGTGCCTTTGCCCTTCCGGCGGCCGCCGGGTTCATCTGGTGGCTAGTGATCAAAGGTTCGCGTGCGCGGGTCGAGCGCGTATTTCTCCTGATGTCGCTCGTCCTGCTCTCGTATGTATTTTCCGTTTTCTTTGCCGATACCGATTGGCGCGCGGCGGCAGAAGGCGTCCTGAAGCCGTCCCTCAGTGGTGACTCAGGCTATCTTTTTATCGTGATCGCGCTTATCGGAACGACCATCACGCCGTTCATGCAGGTTTACGTGCAATCATCGGTCGTCGATAAAGGAATCGGCCCCGATGAGATCGGCGTCGAGCGTTTCGATGTGATCGGAGGGACCTTTTTTGCCTGCGCCGTCGCCGCAGTGATCATGATCGCATCAGCCGCAACCCTTCACTCTGCGGGTATCTACGAAGTCGATTCGGCCCTGACCGCGTCGATCGCCCTGAGCCCGGTAGCCGGAGAATATGCGGTGTATGTTTTCGCCATTGGTGTGTTCGGTGCGTCGATGGTCGCGATGGGCGTGCTGCCGCTTTCAACTGCCTATTCGCTAAGCGAGGCCCTCGGCTTTGAAAAGGGCGTTTCGAGAACCTTTCGCGAGGCCCCGGTCTTTCTGGGCATCTTCACGGCGCTGATCCTGATCGGCTGCGTTATCGCAATGATCCCCTGGATACCACAGATCAAGCTGCTTCTGTTTACGCAATGCGTGAACGGCCTTCTGCTGCCCATTATCCTCGGCGCCATCCTGAAACTCTCCGGCAGCGAAGAAATAATGGGCGAGCACCGCAATCCCCGCTGGCTTGCCATAGTCGGCTGGACGATCGCAACTGTAATTTCACTTATCTCTTTCATGTTGATAGGTCAAACGATTGCTGATATGTTTTAGCCGCACTTTATGCCGTCGCCCGAACTTCAGAAGCGTTCCCTGCTGTTCGTGATCGCCTTGGCGATACTGATCGCCGCGCTTGTCCTTCTTCCGTTTGCCGAGAATATTTTTAGGGGCTATGTGCTCGCCCAGTTCGACCTCGCGATCTCGCCGGCGGGCGATGTCGTCTCGATGGACGAACAGGCACCGCGAATGGTGTCCGTTACGATCGCGGCCATTATTCTTAACCTGTTTCAGATATTCAAGATCCTTCTATGGATGACGCTGGTCATCGTCATTGTCCGATTTATCGGCTTTCTGCTGGTCAAAACGGCGCTTCGAGGATCCGGCCAGACGGAGATCTCATCCCTCCTGCGAACGGTCGTCTCGATAATAATCTACATTGTTGCCTTCTTCGTCATCTTTCAGTCGCTGTATCCGAACGTTGAGCTTGCACCGCTGTTCACGGGCTCGACCATTATTGGAATTGTGGTCGGCCTAGCCCTGCAGGACACGCTCGGCAACCTGTTCGCGGGCATCGCACTGCAAGCGGACCAGCCCTTTCAAGTGGGAGACGTAGTAAGTTTCGAGAACGGAAAGGCAGGTGTCGTGGAAAGCGTCAGTTGGCGAGGCGTGAAGGTCAGGAATTTCCAGAACCGGCTGATCGTGATGAGCAATGCGGTGCTTGGAAAGGAAGCGATCGAGGTCGCGCCCAAAGATAACCTTAATGCACGGCTGGTCTTCTTTAACACGCTTTACACGAACTCACCCGCTAAGACGGCACAGGTCGTCCGCGAGGCGGTGAGGTTCATCGAAAACGTTTCCGCAAAGAAACGCCCGATCGTAAGGATCAAAAACCTCGGCGACAACGGCATCGATTGGGAGATAAAGTACTGGCTCGAGGATTATGCACGTTACAACGAGACCGAGGCGCTTATCCGCGAGCGTGTTTGGTATGCTTTCAACCGCGAAAAGATCGACTTCGCGTACCCGACGCGTACG
Source organism: Pyrinomonadaceae bacterium (assembly GCA_041750855.1). Lineage (GTDB taxonomy): Bacteria > Acidobacteriota > Blastocatellia > Pyrinomonadales > Pyrinomonadaceae > OLB17. The sequence continues at coordinate 43,477 of JBGSYT010000084.1, forward strand.
ATCTATATGGAACAGGCCGTGGCCGAGATCTCGGTCGAAGATTACGTCGAAAGCACGATCGAACGGCTGGGCAGAATACCTATCTTCGCACCGTTATCAGAAGAAGAGCTGATGCAGCTTGCACAAGCGTCAAAGAACCGTACTTTCGCACCCGGCGAGGCAATCGTAAGACACGGCCGCGAGGGCAATTCGATGTTCGTTGTGACACGTGGGGCCGTCAAGGTTCAGATCCCTCAGGGAAAAGACACGAAAACGATCAATACACTTGGCGAGAACGATTATTTCGGAGAAATGAGCCTGCTGACGGGAGAGCCGCGTACCGCAACGGTGATCGCGGCCGAGGAAACCGAAGTCATTCAGATAAGCAAACTGGCGCTCAAGCCGATCTTTGATGCTAATCCGGACCTTGTTCAGGCCGTTGGTGAAAAGGTCGAGGAAAGACGGGCGAAACTTGACCCGGCAGGAAAGGATACATCTACGGTCGAGCGGAAATCGAGCAAAGGCGTGCTCGCGTCGATCAGAAAGTTCTTTGGAATGCGTCGAGGAGAGATTGACTGAGCTTAACCAAACAAAGCGTCGTCCAATATGAATTAGCAACTATTGAACGTTCTTATCATAAATGTCGTGAAGGACTTCGGTTATCGGTTTGCGATCTGAATAAGGATCGGGCTTCTCAGTGTTGGTCGGGCGTTTCCGCGGACGCGACCGAACAGAATGTTCCTGGTCGGACTGTCGATCGTGAGCACTATTGTTCATATGCTCGACCAATGTGACATCATTTCCGCCCGGTGAGCCATGAGCGTCCAATTCGCCGACGGTATCCTTATGTGGTGCAGGTAAAAGTTCAGGCTGTTCGGCGACACGGCCATTCGCCTCTAGATAAGCTGCTCGGCTATTTTCGAGGATCGTGCTCCCCCTTATTCGACGGGCACGTTCAAGCGCTCTGATCGCTGCCGACGTCAACGGAGCTTCCGCCGGCTCTCGCTCGATCTTTCGAAGTATCTTCACATAATTTCGCAGCTCGGGTGTCGGATTAACATACTTCCCTTCGTCGCCCCGGTCCGCCTCAACAACCTGGGTCAAAGCGTTGATCGCAGACTGGTGTTCGCCGGCTTTGCTGTAAAGGGCCCCGAGGGCGAAATAGACCAGCGGCGGAGCACCAGGCATCCGATTAACGATGTATTCTCCCCGAGCAATGGCATCGCGGATCTCGAAACCAAACCAATTGCGGCCGTCCTCCCGAAGGATCTCGTTCGCCGTTAGGTAGAATTCAAAGATGTCACGGGTTTCATTACGGGTGCCAGAAGCAAATATCCTAAACAGGAAATAGGCGAAGATCGCGAAGAAAAAGATAACAAATATCGGAAACCCGGCTACGAGCAGCATCGAAACCACAACAAAGAAAGCCAGGAAATACTGGCCCTTTTCTTTCAACATGCCGTTCGGCCGCTTTTCGATCTTGTTCTCGCTCACTATTCCTTTGGTGTTTCGTCGGAAGCGGGTTTAGCGGGCTTCGGCACACGAACGCTACGCTTGCCTGCACTCTTCTTCTCTTTTCGGACGTGTTCCGCCGGCTTTGCCGCCTCTTTCTGAAACTCTTCCTTTTTCATGCCAAACTCGGCCATCACATCCATTACCTTATCAAAGACCATGAACGGTGAATTCATTACGAACGAAATAGTTTCGCCGAGAGTGATGGCTTCGAGATTGACCAGCTGTGCGATCTTTTTTTCGAGCGGAAGATCCGCAAACGTTTTGGCGAATTCCTTTCCGGGATCTTCGGACTCCTTAGCCTCTTTAGATTTTTCCTCAGATTCTGTCGTCATAACCACTAACTCCCCTTCTTCTTCGATGCGTGCCTGGCATGCCAACCTATTAGCAAAATTATCGGACTGGAATTCAAAATACTCAGCTTCTGCTGCGGTAGGCGGTGAAAGCAAACCTTCGCCTTCAACGACCCGGATCGCACAATGATGCACCTTTTCTGTCGGCTCGCATCGATCCGCAAAGCGAATGCCAAGTCGTTTCGAGGCGTCCGCGAGATAGCTGCCTACCGGAACGATCCCTTCAACGCCCTCACACTTGAAAATTAGCTTCGCCTCCACTTCATTAACTTGCATCTTCAGCTTCCCACGACCGTTCGCATTCGAACCTTTGGCTGAGCCCCGGAAGGTGCACTTTGCACCATCGCGCTCTCTGTACGGCACTCGCTGCACAAGCCCCAGATCCTTAGGCTGTGATGCGTCGGGTGAAATCCAAGTTGGTCAGCCATTTGATCCTGCATTGACTCGATCTCAGGCGAGAAAAATTCGATCACTCGGCTGCATTCAGTGCAGATCATGTGATCGTGGTGGTCGTGATTGTAATGATGCTCGTAATAGGTTCGATTGTCGCCGAACCGAACCTCGCGTGCGAGCCCCGCCTCGGTCAAAAGCTTGAGCGTGCGATAAACAGTTGTGTGCCCCACCGTTGGATCCTGTTTATGTACGAGCCAATAAAGGTCTTCGCTAGTAAGGTGTTCCTCGTTTCGAAGAAACGTTTCCATTATCAGGTCGCGCTGGGCGGTCCGCCGCAGTCCCGCGTTCTGAATATGTTCGAGAAATATCTCTCTCTCTTTCTTAAACTCTTGCTTCTTACTAGCCATTGCACCGGTACCGAAGTACAAAAATATCTTACCACCGGCAAGACGCCATTGCTAATTTTATGATCTCCGCGATCTCCCGGGTGTCGGATTCCGTTGCACGCCCGCTGGACGCCAGTTTGAGAGACCTGGCACCCAAGGCCAGGTAGATCTCCTTCTCGACTTGAAGGCCTGTACGATCAAATGCGGCTAAATGCTCTTCAATCGTAACCCGATCGCCACGAACAAAAGGCCCTGTAAGGGCATCCGACAGACCTTGTACCGATACATTCTCGATGGTACTGCGGATCAGGGGCAATAACATCTTTACCGCCTCATCTTCGCCGATGCCACACGCATCCAGGGTCTTTACTGAAGATGCGAAAAGGGCCGCGACGTGGCCCGCCGCCATGACAGCCGACGCATGATAGAGCGGCCTGAACGAGTTGTCCAGAGAGAACGGTATTCCACCGAGCGACTTCACGATCGAGTCTGCTGAATCGACCGCTAAGGGCGAACCCTCAACACAAAAGTATGCACCTTCGAAGGTTTTCGACCCTCGAACAGCATCGCCGATCGAGACCAGCGGATGAATCGATCCTGTCGCGCTTCCCCTTTCAGCAACTAATGATAGGACCTCGGAGGTCAAAGCTCCACTGCAATGGAAAACCGTCGTTTCCGGCGTTAAACGGTCGGCAATAGTTTGCGCCGTCACCGAGATCGCGGAGTCTGAGGTCGCAATGAATAGGTATCGTGAGCGGAACTGTCCGGTGTCATCTAAACTGACGACCTTTGGTCTGCTTTTCAGCTCACCAAGTACAATGGGATCGATCGGACGGCTATTGACGACAAGGGTTTCGATTAGATAGCCGGCTCTTTCCAGAGCTATCGCAAGAGCTCCACCGAGGCGGCCGACACCAATGATCGTTACAGTCTGCACACTGAAAACTATATCTTATTGTGTAAAGAGAATTAAAGGACTATGCGGAAAGAACGTTGGATCTGTTCGCCGGCAAGTTTTACGTCAGACGGAGATCAAAAGCAGTTCGTCGACTTCTTCCTCGGAATGCATGGATTTTGGCTGTTCCCAAGACCCGAGGCTTCCGACCTGTTTCGACTCTTTCTGTTTGCTGGAGGCCCCCTGCTTCGCGGGAGCTGTGTCCCGCAGTACCTCCGTCAGCACTTTTAGCTGGAGATCGTCAAAACGCGGTATTTCTTTCCCGGCCTTTAGTGCAGAAGCCAGCCCACGACACGCAGATGCTGTTTCCTTATCCTCTACACTCTCCGTAAATTTTTCGATTGATCGGACGATGTCCCCGCTATTCCGTTCTAACAGCAGCCTGAACGACGCTAGTCCGCTGTTTAAGGCATCGTCTATCACGGCCGGAAGTCGTTCGAAGTCCTCGGCCAAGCTCAAGGAAAAATTGCAGTGGCAAAAAGGCTTATTCTGTAGGATATCTTTTGTTTGAGCAGAGCATTCACCGTCATGGATCCGCTTGCGATAGCCAGTGACAGTTGTAACTACCGATCGATTGAAACCGGGCAGCTCCGAGAGGATCTCAAACTCGGCCCAAGCCTCGCCCTTAATGATCTCGGCGAGCTTGACCTTGCGTTCCAATGAATTGGACGCAGCGATGTGGCATTTGTCGAAGTGCTCTCCGTATGCTCGCCGAAATCTTTCCCACGCGTAACCGAGTTCGCGGTTAGTTTCCTCATTCGGATGGCGTTCAGCACTGTTCAGCAGCATTAAGAGTCTCTCCCGGGACGATTCAACGCTACTCTCGGTTGTTACTTCGCTTGTGGCGAGATAAAGCTTCGCTTCCTGTCGCAAGGACGCCCCTCGAACAAACCACTCAAGTAGTTTGAGGTCGGCCTCGCCTTTTTCGAACTCGGCGGGTGAACCTGCAAACGCTTCCGAAACGCCGTCCAGGCATGTCTCCAGATCGACGACACCGCTAGCCGCCGATCGAATTTTCTCGACCGTTCCGCCAAATGTCTTTGACGCTCGTGCCGCAAGTTGCCAAACTTTTACATTAAGTGTGTCCTCGGGAAGCTCTGCAAACCGCTCGAGAACTCCCGATTTGTCCCAGTTATCCGCCCAGGTTTGAAACGCAGCCGCAAGGGCCAACCGGTCTTCGGCCCGCTCTAGGGAAAATGATGGATGATCCTTGACGAATAGTTTTGCCCAAACGGCTAACTTCTCGGACGACGTCGATGACCCGATCGGCTTGGCAATTCCGGCGATATCGTCCCAAATGATCTTCAGATCCAACGAACGGCTGCTGATCCGGTTGCCCGACGTGGTAATAAAATCAAGGAAGCGCTCTGCCGCGAGCGCAGTGAGCAGCATTCGCTGGGATTCGCGGCCGAGACCGTGCGGCGACTGTCGGAGCGTCGTGTAAACCTCGTCAAGTGGAGCCGGGCGAGCATCTCGGCTGACAAGGTCCAGCAAGATCCGGGCGGTCGGCAGAGCGGCCAGCCGTTCGCGAGACTCTGGCACAAAGGACGTGCCTTCAAGCCGGACCAATCCGAGTGGAAACGCATAGGTCTGAGCCCGGCTTTGCGTATCGGCCAGGTCGCGACGCGACTCGTTGTAGAGATCTGTAACTATTTGGGCGACGTCGTCATGCTCGAGCAGTCGGGTAAAAAATGGATGCGAGGGATAACGAGTCTCAAAAAGCGGCTCGAGCATCGTCCCAAAAAGTTCTGAGAGATTTTGGGCCGATCGAGCATCTTCCGTGAAATTATAATCGAAGCCGTCAACAACGAGTTTTCCGTCCTCGAGGAAGCTTCGTGCCAATATCTTCTCAGCCGCGATCGAGTGGGCATGCATCGAGGCCCTGATCTGGTCGCTATACTTCTCCCGAAGTTCAACATTTGTGCTGAGGATGTGATAGCTCTTCAGCTTGTCCACCTCGTCTGGCCGAAGCATGTCCGGCTTCCAGACGATCCTTACCGATTTCTTATCTGAAGCCGTTTCGCTTTCCGATTCGGTCAAGTCGATCAACACTTCCCAGTCGGTCCAATCGCTTAGTGTTTCGGTAGATGAACCGTCGGGAACCGATTGCCAAAAGAGCCGGCCGGGCCGTCGAGTCCCGCGCCAGACAAGAAACGTTTCGATCTCGGCGCGTTCGGCATCCGCCCTTTCCGTCGAATGAGCATCGGGAAAACGTTCAAAAAAGACGCGGCGAAGCATCCCGGTAACCGTCTCGGCCGACACCTGCGACACGGCTTCCGAAAGTTCATTGTTAAGGCTTTCCTTACTACTTACCTTGAAACTGTAACGCCGGCCCGCGCCTTCTTCATCAACGACGCGAATATCATTCGGGAGTTCATCCGCAAATCGACGGAGCAACTCCTCAACGGTCGTAACACCTTTTCCAGGATCGGACTCATCAAAAACGAGCTCAGAGGCACATATCTCGCTTGCCGTTCCGCCCTGACCGTCCAGTGATAAGAGTAAAAGTGCCTTCAGAACTAGCTTTGCCTGCAATCGCTGCATCACAGGGATCTTGGTTACGACGGTCGAATTTATTGTATCGTAGGCGGAAAATGCTTCGTGTAGGTCTTCGATCTTCCGCAGCCCGCTTTCGGCGTTATCGAAAACCTCATCGAGAGCGATGAGGCTGTTTGCGGGACGGCCAAGGATCTTCTCGCCTGCCTCTGAGGCAAATCCGAGCAAGGCAAAGTCCTGAACATACAGCCTCACATAGGGAGCTACTTCGAGGATCGCGGGATGGAGCGGGTAGAGTGACGAAAATTTCTGCTCGGACCAGCGAAAACTGGGCAGCACCTCACGAAAATATCCGTAAATATCATGAAGGACAGACAGCTTCTTACTGTTTTTTGGGAAGACGTGAGAGTTGACCACCTTGTAAAGATGCGCCTGGTCGAGATAGTCGATCGAATAAGACCGGACTATCGCCGCATTGGAACCGTCTGCTCCTGCAATATCATCGTCAAGAGCCACACCGACGAACAAATTTAACTTTCGCGCGGCCTCGGCGATCTCGCTGAGGGCTTCTCCGTCGTCGCGTGAGACTCGGGATCCCCGTTCCATGGCGGTGTCGATCAACAGGATCCACGGGGATTCGCCGCCCTTTTCAGAGGCAGCGGTAAGGACCTCCTCGAAGGAGGAAAGGGTTTCCGTCCGGTCAAGCTGGAAAGTGTTGCCCACCGCTAACCTCAACTCTTCAAGCAGGCTTGCGTGTGTGCCGCGCCGCAAATAGGAAACCGGATAATGCCGTCGCTGAAGGCGTTGGGCGCTGTATTCAACGTGGGATTCCGAAACGCGTTCTCGAAGGTCGGGACTTGATGCGAGGGCTCCGAGTGCCGCAAGAAAATGGCTTTTCCCGACACCTCGGTAACCAGCCAGGGCAAAAGCCTCTCCGCGTCCCGCCTGCACGCGGGAAATGGCATCAAGCCATTTCGCCATCAGCTCAGCCGTCGCATCCGTAAAATGATAGTTCTCTAGTGTTTCAACCGGATCAGCAGTAAAATCGCGAATGCTGCGAAACGGTCGGACCTCGACGATGTCCTTTACCTTGTCCTGGATTCGTTTCATTTACTGATAGATTAATCGAAGAAAACGCGATAACACGGCGTAATTGTATGGAAGTGAATAGTTAGCGCAGAGCTGAATAGGGCCGGCGCCCGATCGCCTCTTTATTTTAACAATTTTTGGCACTAAACGAAAGGTTTTTCTGATTCGCATGAGCCAATGTTAAAAAGAGGAGGATTTCTGCGCAATACCGCAACTTTTCCGAACTTCGACGCATCGAATAAACGTTGAATTTTATACGGATTAGGGTTAGATTTAAGAGAATGTTTAGAACCAAGTCTCAGGAGGAAGTAATGAGATCGCAGAGTACCAGCAAGTTCCTTTCGTTTCTTCTCCTCGCTGCATTTGTAGTGGGTACGGTAATTGTCGTCCCCACCGGCGTTTCGGCACAGGACACTGTCAATACGAAGAAAGCGAAGCCCGCAAAAAAGACGAATGCAAAAACGGCGAAGCCGGAACCGACGCCTTCAGCGCCGGATTCAAAGTCATTGTCGCCAAAAGAGGATCCTTCACAGATCGGAAAACGAAAGGTTAATTCCGGAATGGACAAATTCTTTGGTTGGCTGGGCGGTTCGCAGGAGAAAGAGATCCAGATCGGACGTACGCTTGCGGCACAGGTAGAACAACAGGTGAAGATGGTAGAGGACCCACTGGTAACGGAATATGTTAACCGCGTGGGTCAGAACATTGTTCTGCATTCCGATGCGAAGATTCCTTTCACAATAAAGGTGATCGATAGTGACGAGATCAACGCTTTTGCTCTTCCCGGCGGGTTCTTTTTCGTCAATAAGGGCCTGATCCTCGCGGCGGATAATGAAGCCGAGCTGGCAGGAGTGATGGCACATGAGATCGCCCACGTTGCTGCCCGCCACGCGATGGAGAATCAGGGAAAGGGAACGCTGATCAATTACGGAGCCTTGGCCGGCATCATCTTTGGTGGTCCGATCGTGAGCACCGTGCTCCAGAATGGTGGCGGAATCCTTGCCGGCATGGCATCGCTAAAATTCTCACGCGGTGCTGAGCACGAGGCCGATTCCCTAGGCGTTCAATATCTATATGCTGCCGGCTACGATCCCGTCGCAATGTCCACGATGTTCGAAAAGCTGGCGAGCCAGAACAGAAAGAAGCCCAGCTCGATCCAAAAGCTTTTCTCGAGCCACCCTCAGTCGATCGAACGGCGTGATGCCAGTTTGCAGCTTGTCTCACGGTTCCCCGAAAAGGAAGAATACGTGATCAGCACATCTGAATTCAATAGAGTGAAATCTCATCTGCTGAAGATCACGAATGCAAGGGCAGCGATCCTTACCGATTTCGATGACGAGGACAATGCTCGGCCAACCCTGAAAAAGAGGCAGCCCGATACACCCGATGCCGATCCGGACGACAAAGGAAGTTCGAGTTCATCCGAAGCTCCGCCGAAATTGCAGAGGCGAGGTGCTGAACCGACACCGTCGGCGACACCAAAACCCTAACATCCATCCGAATACTGTCCTGACTAAGGGGCTGTCTGAAAAGGCGGCCTCTTTTTGTGTTTGGGCGCTTGGTTGTGGGCGCAACACCGTTTAAACTTTTGGATATGGGAAAGAAGGTCGTATTCAAGAGGTATGAGCAGAACCAACCGATGTTGCTGCCGCCGAGCTATGAGGATCTGGTGCCTTTGAATCATCCGGTGAGGGTGGTGAACGAGGTAATCGAGCGGATCGACATCGGCGAGTTGGAAGGGACGTATAAAGGCGGAGGGACATCGAGCTATCATCCACGAATGCTGTTGAAAGTAGTGTTGTATGCCTACTTGAGGAACATGTATTCGTCGCGGAAGATCGAGGAGGCACTTCAGGAGAACGTGCACTTCATGTGGCTTTCGGGCGGGGCGAAGCCGGACCACAACACGATCAACGACTTTCGAGGCAAGCGTCTGGGCTCTCATCTAAAGAAGATCTTCAACCAAGTGGTGGTGTTGCTGGCAGAGCAGGGAGCGATCAGTTTAAGAGAGATCGTGCTGGACGGGACAAAGATCGAGGCGAATGCGAACCGGTATACGTTCGTGTGGGGCAAGGCGATCAAGACAAG
>JBGSYT010000085.1:0-3626 GCA_041750855.1 Pyrinomonadaceae bacterium
AATGTGTTTTCAACGCGGAGCCGAGGACAATCTCACCGCCGTCGTGATACGGTTCCCGGGCGAACGGCAATCCCCGGCTGCGTTTATCGAGGACGACAACGTCGAAGAGGTAACGCTTGCAGGCGTCCGCACGTCGCTGGATGACGAGATCGTCACGGGGGATCTGTTCGACGTTCCGCGACAAGCGCCCGGTGCGGCCGGCGATGAAATTCTTGAGCTGTCGCCGACCTCGGAAGCTGCCCCGGTATCTCCCGAAAACGGCGGTGCGGACGTCGCTTTGAACATAGACGAAACCATCGACGACGAACCATATCTCTTTGTCGAGAACCCGAGAGAGCCGGATACTTTAGAAACCGCCGAGCCCCTTCGTCAGGACCCAATCGCTAATTATTCTGACGAGGCAAGTGATGAAAGGCCTCTCAAGACTTATCAGGCGGAATCCGCGGCCAGCACAGGGAGTGTCGCGGGATCGATCTTCGCGGCTCTTGGTTTCCTTGTCGGCGGCCTTTTACTCGGTTTTATCGGCGGATTTTACTTAAACCAATACCTTAACCCACCCGTCGAGCCGCCAGCAATTACCGAACAAAAAAGCAGTAACGTACCGCTCACGTCGTTCGAGGAGACGAGACGGTTGGTGGATGCCGATCCGACCGCCTATCTAAACGCTAACGCGGCCACACCCCAGGAGGCAGCAGACTTTTTGTGGCTCGGCCGGGCGCTGTTGCTCACCGGAAAGCCGGTTGAGGCAAAGCGAGCCCTCGAAGAGGCGAGGCGGCGGCTGCCAGCGACCGATGACCCTTCGAACGTGAAAACAATGGAGCATGAGATCGCGCTTTCGATGGCGATCGCGGAAAACGAATCGGCGGTCGAGGGACTCGGTCGTCAGTTGCGAGGTCCTGCTCCGGCGCCTGAAGGCGGTGCAGCACCTGCATCGGGCACACAGCAATCTAATCAGTAACGCGGCCGGATGAGCCCCGCTGGCGTAAGCCTTCAAAGAGTACAATGCCGACGGCAACAGCGAGGTTCAGGCTCTCTACGCCGTTCAGCATTGGAATCGTCACGATCTCATCCGCCTGTTTCAATACCTCTTTGTCCAAGCCGTGCCCTTCACTGCCGAAAACCGCCAAACTCGGCCGGGCCCAATCTAGCTCGGCGTAGCTTTTCGTTCCGGATACATCGGCCGCGATGACGCATAAACTCTTCTTCTTCGCCCATTCGAAGCACTCCGCAGGCCCGGCTTTTTCCCAGATCGGAACCCGAAGGCTCGACCCCATTGCGGCCCGCAATGCTCGGGGTGAGAACGGGTCGGCAGAGCCTTTCGAAATTATTACGCCGTCCGTTCCCGCGGCTTCGGCTGTCCTTAACACCGCACCAAGATTTGATGGGTCACCAATCCTGTCGAGATAGATGAACTGCCTGACGCCTCCATTCTTCCCTGACCGCAGAAGCCCGTGCAGCCCCGTTCGCGGTCGCTCGGCAACGAGAACGATCCCTTGTGAATTAGCTGTGTCGGCCAACGAATTAAAGAGCTTGTCGGGCACCTGAAGTATATCAGTGCCGTTATCAAGGATCTTCTTGAGAAGCTGTCTATGTCGGTCAATAGAACCAAAACTGTCAGCCGCGATCGCAAATATGCCAGTGACATTCGATCGAAGGGCTTCTTCCGACAATCTAACGCCCTCAAAAAAAATATCGTCCGGTTCCCTGCCGTCGCGGGCCCTGCGGGCACGCAGGATATGCTGGTTCGTGCGGCTTGATATCTTGAAAATTTCGGCCATGCGGTCAAGATTCTACCTGATTCGCAACCGGTCGGCTACCGTTGCGTTATGGACTTAAAGGTTGCAGATGGGATGGATTAGGCTAAAATTACAATTACTTTTTATGAAACCTGAAACTCGCCAGCAGAATAAGCTCGAACGGTTAAAAGAACGATCGGCCCTAGCCGAGTCCGGCGGGGGCGGGGCCCGCATCGAAAAGCAAAAGGCCGCAGGGAAAATGACGGCGCGCGAGCGTATCGACTTCTTCCTCGACGCCGGCTCTTTTGAAGAGTTCGACAAATTCGTAGTTCATCGATCGGTCGATTTTGGTCTTGAGAACCAGAAATATCCGGGCGACGGCGTTGTGACCGGACACGGCCTTGTCAACGGCCGCGAGCTATTCGTATTCGCGCAGGACTTTACGGTCTTTGGCGGCTCGTTATCCGAGACCCATGCACAAAAGATCTGCAAGATCATGGACCTGGCAATGAAAACCGGAGCGCCCGTGGTTGGCCTGAACGATTCGGGTGGCGCTCGCATACAGGAAGGGGTCCTTTCGCTTGGCGGGTACGCGGACATTTTCCTGAGAAACACGCTTGCCAGCGGCGTGATACCGCAGATCAGCTGTATTCTCGGCCCGTGTGCGGGCGGTGCTGTTTATAGCCCAGCGATCACGGATTTCAACGTGATGGTCAAGGACACGTCGTATATGTTCATCACAGGGCCGGATGTGATAAAAACCGTCACGCACGAAGATGTTACGAAAGACGAACTCGGCGGAGCAATGACCCACAATGCCCGCTCAGGCGTCGCTCACTTTGCTGCTGATTCGGACGAGCACGCACTTAGGCTTACACGCGAATTGCTCTCGTTCCTCCCGTCAAACAACATGGACGATCCGCCATTTGTGGCGACCGGCGATCCGATCAACCGAGCGGACGAGGCACTAAACACAATGGTTCCGGAGTCGTCGAGCATGCCATACGACATTCGGGACATTATCAACTCGGTTGTCGATGAAGGTTATTTTTTTGAGGTACAGGAACATTTCGCACAAAACATCGTGATCGGTTTTGCCCGGTTGGCAGGCAACTCCGTCGGGATCGTAGCGAATCAGCCCGCATTTCTGGCAGGGGTCCTTGATATCGACGCGTCGGTAAAAGCAGCCCGGTTCGTTAGGTTCTGCGATTGTTTCAATATTCCGCTCATTACGTTTGAGGACGTGCCGGGTTTCCTGCCTGGCGTAAACCAGGAACATCAGGGAATCATTCGCCATGGAGCGAAGCTTTTATACGCATTTGCCGAGGCGACCGTGCCGAAGATCACCGTAATTACGCGGAAAGCTTACGGCGGGGCCTATTGCGTGATGGCATCAAAACACATCAGGACAGACATAAATTTCGCATATCCGACAGCTGAGATCGCTGTGATGGGAGCGGAAGGGGCCGTCGGTGTTTTGTACAAAAAGGAACTGATGGACACGACGAATCCGGAGGAGAACAGGCGAAGGATCGTGGACGAATTCAACGAAAAATTTGCAAACCCGTACGTCGCGGCAGAGCGGGGATTTATCGACGAGGTCATCGAGCCTTCGCTTACAAGGCCGAAGCTCATTCGCGCATTGTCGCTACTGAGAAACAAGGTCGACACGAATCCAAGAAAGAAACACGGAAATATTCCGCTTTAGGTATTACTTTAACTGTCTGGGCTTCGACACTTCGTGTTTTACTTTAAGGGTCATGACTAGTTAAACATCTTATTATATAAGATAAAGCTAGTAATGACAGGTAGTTACAACATATTCAAGCGTGCCCGAATTTCTCGTAAGAAATTCCGTCAAATTTTGCGATACTTTTCGCTTGATCTGAC
>JBGSYT010000086.1:0-6891 GCA_041750855.1 Pyrinomonadaceae bacterium
TGTTATTTCTGCGGCTGCAACATGCGGGTAACGCAGGACCGAACCGTCGTCCGGAAGTATCTGGAACACCTGAAGATGGAAATCGATCTGATCTCGTCAATGATCGCCCCGGGACGCGAGGCTATCCAGCTACACTGGGGAGGGGGCACGCCGACACATCTTGAGCCGGACGAGATACTGGAGATTGGAACCTACATCCGCAGGCGATTTGGTTTCGCTTCCGACTTGGAAGCAAGTGTGGAGATAGACCCGCGCAATCTTACCGAAGAACACGTTATCGCGCTTCGCGAAGTCGGGTTTAACCGAACGAGTTTCGGCGTGCAGGATTTTAACCCCCAGGTTCAGGAAGCCATCAATCGTGTTCAGTCCGAAGAGATCACCAGGCAAACCTTTACTTGGGCCCGCGAAAACGGATTCTCAAGTATCAATTTGGATCTCATCTACGGCCTGCCTTTTCAGACGGTCGGTTCGTTTGCGGATACCGTAGAAAAGGTAATAGATATTTCACCTGATCGGCTGGCGGTGTTCAACTATGCGCACGTGCCTTGGCTGAAGAAACATCAGTCGCTCATGCCGGAAGACGACCTGCCCTCGCCGGACGAGCGTCTTGCAATTCTCGAGATGACTATCGAAAAACTGGTGGCGGCCGGGTACGAGTATATCGGGATGGACCATTTCGCAAAGCGTACAGACGAACTCGCGGTTGCTCAAAAAAACGGAACGCTGTATCGCAATTTCCAGGGTTATTCAACGCGGTCAGGAGCCGACGTATATGCTTTGGGCGTATCTGCGATAAGCCAGTTCGAAAATGTTTACGCTCAGAATTTGAAAGACCTCGATCAATATTACGAACGAATCTCATCTTGCCGCGTGGCGACTAATGTCGGGTATCGCATGACGGCCGACGACCATATCCGAAAGGAAACGATCATGCAGCTTATGTGTAATCTCGAGATCGATAAATCCGCCATCGGTAAAAAGTTCGATATCGATTTTGATGAATACTTTGCGCTGGACACGCCGAAGCTTGACGAATTCGTCCGTGAAGGATTGGTCGCGATAAGTGTGGACACGATCAAAGTAGAGCGTTCCGGCATCCTTATAGTGAGAAACATCGCGATGTGTTTTGACGCGTACCTAGAGAAAATGATGAAGGAGAAACCGGTTTTCTCTAAGACAGTTTAGCTCGTTTTTATGGCTGAAAAGATCGGTGTAGTATTGCTCAACCTCGGCGGCCCGGATTCGTCCGCCGCTGTCGAGCCGTTCCTGTATAACTTGTTCTGCGACCCGGACATCATAGATTTTCCGCTCAGTTTTTTGTTCCGGAAGAGGCTTGCAAAGTTTATCTCGACCCGAAGGGCTCCAAGCATCATCGAACAGTACAACAAGATCGGAGGCAAGTCGCCGATCCGCGACCATACCGAAATGCAGGCGAAGCTGTTGGAAGAGCATCTGCGAACCACTCACGGACTAGATGCACAGGTGTATATTGCGATGCGATACTGGCGACCTTTTACGGACGACGCTCTGGATGCTATAGAGCGGGATGGCATCGACCGGGTGATTCTGCTGCCGCTATATCCGCAATATTCCAAGGCGACCACACTTTCAAGCATGAAGGTGTGGGAGAGCCAGGTGAAGAGCCGCGAACTCAAGTTCAGTTATACTTTGATCGAATCGTACTTTGATTTCCCGCCGTACGTCGATGCTTTGGTCGAACGAATAGATCAGTGCGTGGAACGCTTTCCCGAGGAGCGACGGGCGGGCGCGAACATCCTGTTTACTGCCCACGGTACGCCGATGAAGCTCGTTCGGCAGGGCGACCCGTATTCGCATCACATTTTGAAAACTGTCGAAGCTATTATGGAGCGCGGCGGGTATGAACAGCCGAATCATCTCTGTTACCAGTCAAAGGTCGGCCCGTTAAAATGGCTTGAGCCGTCCACTCCGGACACCATCAAACGGCTCGCGGGCGAAGGAGTTAAGGATATGCTTTTGGTTCCGGTCGCGTTTGCGTCAGACCATCTCGAGACGCTTTTCGAGTTGGGGATCGAATATCGACACGTGGCAATGGAAGCAGGTGTCGAGCAGTATGAGATCACCGAGGGCCTTAATGACTCTGCAAAGTTTATCGATGCCCTTGCACAGCTTGTCGTGCGAGTTGTAAATGGTGAGCAACCTGTTGGAGCGTCGCATTCCGCATGAGAAAAGTTGCGGTCATCGGAGGAGGAATCTCCGGGCTTTGTACTGCATTCCTACTCAAACGGAAGGGCATAGATGTAACCGTCTTCGAATCCTCGGAATCGTTCGGCGGTAATCTGCAGACGATCGAGCAGGGTGGCTATACGATCGAGCTGGGGCCGAACAGTCTGCTGAGGTCTCCGCATTCTATCGAGTTGATTCGGTTACTCGAACTTGAGAGCGAAGTCGTCGCCGCAGAACCTACGGCCAAAAAACGATATGTCCTTTGGGGCGGCAAGCTAAGGGCCATCGGGCCTGCGGCGTTGGTTAATGGTTTTTTCTCGTTGAAAACGCTGGCGAAGCTGATTCGTGAAACCTTCGTCCGATCCAAGTCGCCCGAGCAAGAATCGCTGGCTGACTTCGTTTCGCGTAGGTTGGGCACAGAGGTCTTGGACAAAGCTGTTGATCCATTTGTTTCCGGGATTTACGCGGGCGATCCGCGGAACCTCAGCGTTCGGGCAGCGTTTCCGGAATTGTTCGCGATGGAACAAGAGTTTGGCAGCTTGATCCTCAGTGCATTTCGCGGAAAGCGAACGAAGCCGGATAAGACGTTTCCAAGGACGTTTTCTTTTAAGGGCGGCGTCAAGCGTTTGGTAGATAGACTTATTGAAAAGTTGGGCGAGTCGGCGCTGCGCCGCGGCGTTCGAGTACAAACCATTAGGGGTTCAGGCGCCGGGCGCTTTGAGGTTAAGGGTGAAATATTCGACGCCGTCGTGGTCTCGACACCCGCTTGGGCTGCCGCTGACTTGATCAGGAATATAGATGCCGATCTCGCCGATAAACTCGCGGCCGTTTATTACCCTCAAGTGGCGGTGGCGATCACCGGATTTCGAAATGAACAGATCGGAGCTCAGCTGGATGGATTTGGGTTTTTGATACCTAGTAAAGAAAAGCGGCCGATACTTGGTACGCTATTCACGTCTGCGGTCTTCCCTAATCGCGCCCCTAAAGGAAGACATCTGCTGACGACGTTTCTCGGCGGTGTACATAGTGGCGAACTTCTTGATTCAAGATCGGACGAAGAGGTGTTGGAAATTGTGTCAGAACAGCTAGCCGATATCTTGAAAATAACGGGACCGCCGGAGCTCTTTCATTTAAGGCGATGGAAGCGCGCCATACCGCAATATCGGGTAGGCTACGAGAAAATTTTGGCGAGTTGTGAATCGTTTGAGGCAGACAATCCGGGGATATTCTTTTGCAGTAATTTCTACCGAGGAATTTCTGTCGGCGATTGTATTAAAAACGCATTCTCGACTGCGGACCGGATCGAACATACGCTGAAACAGTAGATATCAGCAACATTTCTGATGAGCAATTTAATTCAACCTGAATTTCCGATCACTCGGCTTCGCAGATTGCGGCGGACGGCGCCGATACGCGAAATGTTTCGCGAGACCAGCATTTCTGCCAGCGACCTGATTTTTCCGCTCTTTATCGTTGAAGGCGAGAATATTAAACGAGAGATCTCTTCAATGCCGGGACAGTTCCAGTTTTCTGTCGACAAAGTGGTTGTAGAATGCGGGGAAATTTTGGGGCTCGGCATAAAGGCCGTGATCCTTTTCGGTATTCCAAATGAGAAAGACGAAAGGGGCACTAGAGCACACGCTGAAGATGGGATCATCCAGAAAGCCACACGAGCGATCAAGGCTTCGTTCCCGGAGCTGACAGTGATCACTGATGTGTGCCTTTGCGAGTACACGTCGCATGGGCACTGTGGAGCAATAGAAGAAGGCGACGTAGATAATGACCAGACGCTCGAACTCCTCGCGATGGAGGCGGTGTCGCACGCAACGAGCGGTGCTGATATGGTTGCCCCGAGCGACATGATGGATGGCCGCATCGGGGCGATACGAAAAGCACTCGATACTAATGGGTTTCAGAACATTCCCATCATGGCGTATTCTGCCAAATACGCTTCCGCGTTCTACGGACCGTTTCGCGAAGCGGCGGAATCGGCTCCGCAGTTCGGCGACCGG
Organism: Pyrinomonadaceae bacterium; assembly: GCA_041750855.1. Lineage (GTDB taxonomy): Bacteria > Acidobacteriota > Blastocatellia > Pyrinomonadales > Pyrinomonadaceae > OLB17. The sequence continues at coordinate 4,218 of JBGSYT010000086.1, forward strand.
AAGACCTATCAGATGGACCCGGGCAATTCGGACGAGGCTGTTCGAGAGATCGCTCTCGACATCGGCGAAGGTGCCGACATCGTTATGGTGAAACCCGCGCTTTCCTATCTGGACGTGATCCGCAGAACTAAAGATACGTTCAATATACCGATCGCTGCGTACAACGTTAGCGGAGAATATTCGATGGTCAAGGCTGCGGCAAGTGCGGGATGGATTGATGGCGAAAAAGTGATGATGGAGGTTCTTACATCGATCAGACGAGCCGGAGCCGACGTCATCATTACCTATTTTGCAAAGGATGCGGCCAGAGTACTCGGTCGGTGATAGACACATCAATGAACACTACTCGCAGCACAGAGCTTTTTCAGGAGGCCCAGCAACATATGCCGGGCGGTGTGAACTCGCCGGTTCGGGCTTTCAAATCCGTAGGCCGAGACCCTCTCTATATCAGCCGAGCGAAGGGCTCGAAGATCTTCGATGTGGACGGAAACGCGTTCATCGACTACGTTGGGTCATGGGGGCCGATGATACTTGGCCATGCCCACGATCGTGTCATTGAGGCTATCGCATCGGCCGCTGCAGACAGCACAAGTTTTGGTGCATGTTCTGAAAAGGAGATAGTGCTTGCAAAGCTGGTTAAGAAATTCGTACCGTCGGTTGAACTCATTCGGATGGTCAACTCCGGGACCGAAGCTACGATGAGTGCGATGCGTCTCGCACGCGGATTCACCGGCCGCGATAAGATCATCAAGTTCGAAGGCTGTTACCACGGCCACGGCGACTCGTTTCTTAGCAAAGCCGGATCAGGTGTCGCGACCTTGGGATTACCAGACAGTCCGGGAGTAACGAAGTCGACCGCCGCCGACACTCTAAACGCAATTTACAACGATCTAGATTCCGTGACGAGGTTGGTCGTGGCTAATAAGGGGATGATCGCTGCCGTCTTCATCGAGCCCGTGGGAGGCAACATGGGATGCGTTCCCGCGGACGCCGATTTCCTGCGAGGGTTGCGAGACCTGTGCACGTCCGAATCCATTCTCCTGGTCTTCGATGAGGTGATGACCGGATTTCGGGTCTCGCGCGGAGGAGCGCAGGAACTTTACGGTGTGACGCCGGATCTGACAACGTTTGGAAAGGTGATCGGCGGCGGACTTCCGGTCGGCGCGTACGGCGGGCGTCGCGAGATCATGGAACTTATCGCCCCGTCCGGCCCCGTTTATCAAGCTGGAACACTATCCGGCAACCCACTCGCAATGACCGCCGGTATTGAAACGCTTCGCATCATCGACGAAGACCCGCATTTTTACGCAAAGCTAGAGGCGAGCGGCTCATTCCTGGAATCGGGAATTCGGGAATTTCTTTCCGAGCTGAAGCTTAATTTCGTCGTCAACCGTTGTGGATCGATGTTCACTCTATTCTTCACAGCGGACCCTGTGACCGACTTTCCATCTGCGAAAAGATCGGATACACAGAAGTTCGGTCTCTTCTTCAATAAAATGCTTGAGAAAGGGGTTTATTTGCCGCCGTCGCAGTTCGAAGCTTGTTTCTTCTCTGCGTCCCATACAAAAGATGATCTTGCACAGACCTTATCCGCGTTTCGGCATGCGCTTACCGCCACGAGTCTTTAATAGAGCCGATCTGTAATAAGCCTCAGCCCTTCTGACCAAGTTAAAAACACGGTGTCTCACTTTCCGATGCAGAATGTGGAGAAAATTCTCGTCAACATATCTTCTGTAGTCGTTTCCCCGGTGATCTCGCCTAGGAACCGAAGACCGTTATGTAGCCCGATCAATACAATTTCCTCACTTGTGCCCGATCTAAGGTGTTCGATCGAATCGCCGATCTCGTCGGCTGTTCTGAAAAGCAAGTCGTGATGACGGGCGTCAGAGATCAGAAAGCCTTCCCCTAATGAACTATCTGACGAGAAGGGTGCAATTATCGCATTCTTCAACTCCTTCAACCCTTCACCGCTCTTGGCTGACACCTTCAGGTGGTGCTCAGATGCTTCGATAGAATCCAGACCCCCTTCGATCTCCAAAAAAATTGTACCGTTCGGATCAATTTTATCTACCTTGTTCAAAACAACCAGATGCGGCAGATCCTCAACACTCTTACAAATTGCGATATCATCGTCGGTGACCGCCTCCGATGAATCTAAAACAACGAGGACTAGATCGGCATCTGCCATAGTGCGACGTGACCGCTGAACTCCGATACTTTCTATCACATCATCAGTATCACGCAAACCGGCAGTATCAATAAGTGATATCGGCATATCGCCGATCGTGAAGCGCTCATGAAGCTGGTCACGCGTTGTGCCCGCGATATCCGTCACGATTGCACGGTCGCTTTCGAGGAGAGCGTTGAAGAGGCTTGATTTACCCACGTTGGGACGTCCAACCAAAGCGATGCGAATTCCGTCTCTTATCAATCGGCCGGCCTTGAATGTCGCAGCGAGCCGAAGAACTGATGTTTGAATATTGGAAAGGGTTGAGATCAGACTTTCGGTTTGAGCTTCAGGAAGATCATCTTCAACAAACTCGAGCGCGGATTCAAGGATGACGATCGTTCCCAGCAGATCATCCTTAAAGGGCTGTAAAAGGTGTGATACTTCGCCATGCATCTGGCGGACAGACTGCTTTGCCGCCGCCATTGTCTGCGCGTTGATCAGGTC
>JBGSYT010000087.1:0-1502 GCA_041750855.1 Pyrinomonadaceae bacterium
TAAATTTCTTCAAGGATTACGCATTGGTTTCCGAGCTTGAGAACGGACTCGAATACATTCGCGTTATGGACCGCAAGACTCGTCGTGCATCGGCTCGGATCGAGACGCCGGAGAGCGTTTACACGATGGGCTTGGGTTACAACCCGGAGTATGACACGCCCAACGTTCGTTACGGTTATTCTTCGATGATAACGCCCCAGTCAACTTACGAATTTGACCTCAAAACGCGTAGCAGCAAGTTGATCAAACAGCAGGAAATTCCAAGCGGCTATGACAAAACGAAATACGAAACTGTTCGGGTCTGGGCTGATGCACGTGACGGAGTTAAGGTGCCGGTTTCGATCGTGATGAAAAAGGGAACTAAGCTTGACGGCAAAGCACCAATGCTACTTTATGCATACGGTTCGTATGGAGCATCGATGACGCCGAATTTTTCGACGGCCCGGTTGAGCCTTGTTGATCGAGGAATGACATATGCGATCGCACATATCCGTGGTGGTTCCGAGCTGGGTGAGAAATGGCGGCAAGACGGACGTATGTTCAAAAAAATGAACACGTTCAACGACTTTGTCGATTCAGCAAAATGGCTGATCGGCAAGAATTATACGTCCCCGGATCGGCTGGTCATCCAAGGTGGTTCGGCCGGCGGCCTGTTGATGGGTGCGGTCCAGAATCAGGCGCCGGAGCTATTCAAAGCGTCGCTCGTACAGGTTCCGTTCGTCGACGTGATGAATACAATGCTCGATGCTTCGCTGCCGCTGACGACCGAGGAATGGGTCGAATGGGGGAATCCGAACGAAAAGGAAGCTTGGGATTATATGATCCAGTATTCCCCGTATGAGAACATCAAAGGCCAACCTTATCCGAACATGCTGGTTGAGGTATCGCTCAACGACAGCCAGGTTCCGTATTGGGAAGGAGCGAAATACGTCGCTCGGCTACGGGAACTAAAAACCGATAAGAATGTGATCTTGCTCAAGACCAATATGGGAGCCGGTCACGGTGGATCGTCGGGCCGTTACGATCGGCTGAAGGAAGTGGCTTTCGGCTATGCCTATGCTCTGACTCAGGTTGGAATCGTCAAATAATAGTCTCCGCGGCGGTTAGATATGGAATAGCGGGCTTTCGTGAGGCCCGCTTTCTTGCGTGAAAACCTTAGAGCGGTGGGGCTCGATCGATCTGGTTGCAGAAAGATCACTCGGCGAAAATGTGAGGCTTCGCGTTCAGCGGAAATTCGGTCTCATAAATACTAGCCATGTTCAACAACGTGGCTTCAGACCAGAAATTGCCGATCAACTGCGTACCGATGGGCAAACCGTTAGCCGAGACGCCGCACGGAAAACTGATCGCCGGAACGCCTGCCAGATTCGCCGAGACGGTATAAACATCGCTCAGGTACATTGCCAACGGATCATCCGATCTCTCGCCGATCTTAAATGCTGTGGTAGGGGAGGTAGGCGTCAATATAGCATCGCAATCAGTAAATGCCCTTTGGTAATCGA
>JBGSYT010000088.1:0-1621 GCA_041750855.1 Pyrinomonadaceae bacterium
GGCGGCGATGACGACGCCTGAGATGATGCCTATGGCGGTGTTGACTGCGACCCAATTAATTGTTGCACCATCGCCAGATTGCATAATATTTACCCCTTGCTTTTAGAATCTGTCGTTTCCTCGGTTAAATCAAGGGCAAAGCCCAAAATGCCCGAAGGGGCTAAAATCGTTAAGTAACCTCTCCGTTCCCAATAAACCCGTGCCAGCCACAGCCTTCGCCGGTGAGAAGAATCGAAGAACTTCCGGCTTGAAGTGTTAGGTCGCCGTAACCAGTGCCGACCAGATTCCAGCGTCCCGGTACGGGTGCGGTGGTCTGTGGCACGCTCGGATTCCAGCAAAGCACCGAATGCACTCCGATATTGCTCTTGCCGTTGTTCTCGAAACATAGTGGACAAACGAACATGATCCCGTCAGCTTCGGCAATCGAATCGACCTCGCGAAAATTGCTATCGTCGATCCGTTTAAGGAACTGCGGCTCAAGTTCTGTAAGTCTTAGGTTCATCGTGATAAATCATCGGCTCCGGTCATTGGTTAGTAAGTTTTATGCCGGGCGGCGTTTCCTTGCGAACACGTCTGGCCCAATTCATAACTCCAACGCATTCACGCCCCGCCCAACGGCAGCATCGGCCCGGCAATCTGTTACGCGGCTACCTTGAATTCCGCTCGATCTTCGTAAACTATCTTCATTCCCAGTTCCGTTGCGATGTGATGCTCCAGCCGGGCACCCTGTGAGTCCGTCCAATCGGCCTGCAAATAGATCGCATCGCACGCGAGAAGATGCGGAATGTCGCGTCTCATATACTCGGCCCACGGATGCTCGTTTCCATCGCCGTCAAGCCCGTTTTCTTTCATTGGATTGACGGGATCATACCCCAGCATCCGAAGCGTTGTTTCGGCCTTATCGAACTTTGCGAGGGCTTCGGCATAGTCGAGCCCGGATATTTTGCCAGCGATATAAATTTTCATAATCACTACGCCGGAGGCATCGGCCCGGCAATCTTAATCTTTTATTCAATGATTTCTGCGTTCAAGATGCCGTAGAAATCGTCCTCGAATTGGAATCGCCCGTCGGCTAGTTCCTCTTGCAATTGATCGAACCGCCGCTCACAGGTGTCCTTTGCTATTTCATACGCCTGATCTCTTGTCATATCTGTTACCCTCAAAAAACCCGGTGCGGCCAATGGAGTAGCGGCTCGAATGTACCGCCGCCCGCTTTCACCGTGTACCCACAGAACCACGGACTCGGCAGGCGAACCGCACCGGGAACTTGTTTACTGAATGCACAAGCTGAAAACTCCACATCGTTTCCGCCCGTATTTCAGCAAAAACTCATTCTGTGCCTGGAGCCGTACAACCGCTTGATCGGCCCCGGTCTTTTCGCCCATTACGCGGGCGAGTTCGATCTTGATGTCAACCGTCACTTCCTTTTGGTCGATCAGGGCTTGCTTCAGCGTCAGTATCTCGTTCGCCTGTGCCTTCACTGTGTCGGCATCCACCAATGCCTGCCGTGCTTGATCTAAAGTGATGCAGACACGATCTGCGGGGCAATCTATCGCCGCCGGGTCCTGAGCCATCGACGCACCCGCAAGGGTGAACAAACACGCTATCAGCCATATTGATC
>JBGSYT010000089.1:0-3694 GCA_041750855.1 Pyrinomonadaceae bacterium
ATTTCTAGGAGATCGAGCCCATTTGTCAGAAGTTACTCATGAGGTAACTGTTTAAGTTCGGCTTTGTTCGAAAATGGAAATTCTAATCCGTCAGTCCACGCCCGAGGACGCCAAACTCCTGACCGATCTCGCCTACACGACATTCTGGGACGCGTTTGCTCATCATCCTAAAAACGCTCCCGAGGACCTGAATCACTATATGCGGCAGGCGTTCAGCTTTGAGCAGATAACCGCCGAACTGGCAGACAAAAAGAGCATTTTCCTCATCGCCGAGATAGAAGGCGAAGCGGCCGGTTATGCTAAGTTGACCCTCGACAACATCGAACCCGGAATAACCGCCGAGCGCCCGATCGAACTCAACCGGCTCTACGCCCATCAAAAGCACCTTGGCCTGGGCGTCGGCCAGAACCTCATGGACGCCTGTTTCGAACGAGCGAAACGAGACGGCCGAGATGTGATGTGGCTTGGCGTCTGGGAATATAACCCGCGTGCTCAGCGATTCTATGAAAAGAACGGATTTCGCATCGTGGGGAAACATACGTTCTTACTAGGTTCTGATCCGCAGACGGATCTCTTGATGCAGAGGGAAATTTAGCATCATGGCTTTGAACCTATCTCGGGTACTAGTTGTTTGGTTCGTGATAGTAGCCGCGGAAACCCTGCATGGCATTGTTCGAAATCTTTTCATAGCTCCGGCTTTGGGTGACTTGAGGTCCAGGCAGGTCGGCGTCTTTGTCGGATCCGGAATCATCTTCGCGATCCTATATTTCTCGATCTGTTGGATCGGGGCCAAAACGAACGCATCCTTTTTTGTAACAGGCCTTATTCTGGTTGTCTTAACCCTGGCCTTTGAAATATCGCTCGGGGCCGCCCTTGGACTCTCGTTCGATAGGATCGGAGAAGACTATGATGCGAGTCGCGGCGGACTGATGATCTTCGGAATGCTCTTCCTGTTGACGTCACCGATGATCGCTTCGAAATTGAGAAAGTGTCCGCCTGGGTGACAAATCAGGTTGCCAATGTCTGGCACATAGTTTATCGTTGCATCTGTGCGACACATCAAAAATCCGCCCAATCCTTACGACCGTTACTCGGCTGAATACGTCGGCGAGCCGCCGCCTACCAAGCTCGAGATCTTTGAGGAAACGGCGACAAAAAAGGTCATTACAAAGGCTTTCGCTTCAGATTGGGAGGGTGGCTGGCGTTATACGGTGAATTGCTATCGCGGCTGCATTCACGGCTGCACATATTGTTTTGCACGTCAATATCACGAATTTCTCGGCTACGGTGCGGGGACGGATTTCGAGACGAAGATAGTCGTTAAGCCCAATGCTCCGCAGCTTCTCCGCGAGGAGCTCAAGAAATGCCGCGACATGATGCCACACCTCGATTTCTCGTTCGCGACTGACCCGTATCTGCCGCTTGAGGCCGAGTATCAACTGACCCGAAAATGCCTAGAAGTCTGCGCCGAGTTCCGCGTGCCGGTGGGGGTAATTACAAAGAGCGCACTTGTGACACGTGACATCGACATTCTCAAGAAACTGAAAGTGTCCGTATTTTTCTCGCTTCCGTTCCTTACCAAAGAAAAGTCGAACCCGTTCGAGCCGTACACGCCGGTGCCCGAGGCACGCTTTCGTGCTATGAAAATGCTTTCGGACGAAGGCATCACGACAGGCATCGGGATCGCTCCGATCATTCCCGGCTACAATGAATCGGACATCCCGGGGCTGCTTGAGCGGGCGAAAGAAAGCGGTGCGACAAGAGCGTTTATGTCGCTGCTCCATTTAGACACCGATTCGATCGAAGAGTTTTTCCTGCAGAAGATGCACGAGCGTCTGCCGCCGACCCGCGTGGCGAAGATAATCAATTCAATCAAGCGCGAACGCGGCGGAACATTGAGGCATCGAACTTACAACGAACGCGGCACCGGCATGACCGAGCAGTGGAAAGTCACACGCAAACTCTTCGAGTTTCATGTCCGCCGTCTCGAATTCAAACAACATGAAAAACCGTCGGATGAGGTTGTCGAAGCCGCTCCATCCCAGCTAAATTTGTTTTAGTCAATAGAAAGCGGTCTCGGCCTTGATCGTCGGCCGGTTCGTCTTACGGAGGAATTTATGATGTCTAAGAAATTTGCAGCACTAATATTTACTATATCGATCGCCGTTTTGGGCACGCACGCCCATGCTCAGAAAAACGATAAAGGCAAACAGATCAAGGCGGCAGTGAATCGTGTAGATAAGTCGTCCGACGTAGTTCGAGCGATCATGAGAGTAGCGGAGAAATCGATACCCCGGGATCTGATCGAAAAGGCCAAGGCGGTCGTGGTATTCCCGGGGGCTATAAAAGGAGCCTTTATTGTTGGAGGGCAGGTCGGAAGCGGGGTGGCGATACGGCGGACCGACAGCGGCTGGAGCGCTCCCGCATTTCTGAACATGGCAGGCGGCAGTTTCGGGCCGCAGATCGGTGGGCAGAAGACCGATTACGTTCTACTGATAATGAACGAGAAGGGCCTGGCAAATCTGCTTAAGGACCGGTTCGAGATCGGCGGCGAGGGAAGCGTTTCGGCCGGCCCGGTCGGGCGGACCGCATCTGCCTCGACGAACGTCACGCTTGATGCTGAGATCCTCTCGTATTCACGCAGCAAGGGGCTCTTTGCCGGTCTTGCCCTCAAGGGAGTTGTGATCACTCAGGATCAGGAGTTGAATCAGGCGGTGTATGAGAAATCGGCACGCGAGATACTCGGCAACCCGCCGGTGGAATCCGATGAGGCGCCGAGATCACTTCAAAAACTGGCGGACACGGTTGCTGTTTACGCTCGCTGATCCTTGTTCGTGGTTATAATGGAGACGGCTCTTTTTTTGGCGAGGGCCACAATATTCTAACATCCAGTGCCTTGCAATTGTGACCCCTATGGCGGACCGGATCGAGGTGTTTGAACAAATGCTTGCTGGCGACCCCGGCAACACGATGGTTATGTTCGGCCTTGCAAAGGAATACGAAAAGGCGGGCGAGCACGCTAAGGTCATCGAACTTCTGGAAAATTATCTGACTGTGGCGGACGATGAGGGAAATGCCTACGGGACGCTCGCCCAGGCCTATGCTGCCTCCGGCCAACGTGATAAGGCGATCGAAACCTATCGAAAAGGTATCGATGTTTCAATGGCCCACGGGCATCCGTCAATGGCGAATGAATATCGAATAACGTTGGATCTGGAATTCGGTGATTAGACAGGGCTGCAAGATTTCACCATTGCTTTCTTGATCCTCACCGGCTTATCCGGCTTTTCATCGGTCACGGAAGCCTTGTTGATCGCATCGACCACATCCATGCCCTTCGTAATACGCCCGAACGCGGCGAATTTTCCGTCGAGATGTGCTCCGGTTCCGACCAGAATAAAAAAGCTGGTCATTGCGGTGTTTGCCTCTTCGCCGCGCGCCATTGAAAGAATGCCCCGTTCGTGAAGTACCTTGTTCGGCTCGTCGGGCAGCGTGCGGCGGGCCCGCATACCTATCTCGTAGGTCACGTTGCCTTCGCGTGAGTAAAGATCGCCGCCTTGGATCACGAAGCCCGGAACAACCCGGCCGAACGTCGTCGTATCAAACAGGCCGGTTGCGGCGAGGTTAAGGAAATTACGCACAGATTCGGGTGCGTGCTCGGGAAACATTTCCATCTTGATCAGGCCCAACTCCG
>JBGSYT010000090.1:0-38837 GCA_041750855.1 Pyrinomonadaceae bacterium
CCGAGCCGAAAGAACAGCAAAATCTGGATGTTAAGCCAAACCCCCTCACACTTGTTGTTGCGATCAACAAGGACACTAAGGGTATTACGCTCAATAACGAGCCAGCGGGTGATGTGAGCGACGCTTCGCTGCTCACGTCCAAACTCGAGGAGATATTTACGACCCGTGCCAATAACGGCGTATTCCGTGAAGGCACTAATGAGGTCGAAAAGACGATCTTTATTAAGTCGCCCACCTCGGTCAGGTATGGTGACGTGGTTAAGGTAATAGACGCCGCGAAAATGGCGAATGCTTCGCCGATAGGGCTTCAGATCGACGATCTTACTGAATAGTTTCCTTTTGCATTTACCGGGCCTATACCTTGTGGGCCCGGCCGCAGTTTCAAAATGATTTCTTATTGGAGTCGAAAAATGGGATCCTCTCGTTACGGATTACTTTTACTTATTACACTTGTTGTATTTGCTACCGCTAACTGCACTTATGTAAGCCGAACTCTGTCGCGGAAGAATTTGGTGGACGGGTCGATAGCGTACAAAGCACGAAATTTTGAAGAGGCAGAAAACCTCTTCCGAAAGGCGGCCGAGCGCGATCCGAACGGTGAGACCGAAGAAGGCAGGATCGCCCAGGTGTTTCTGGCCCGTACTCTTCATTCGCGCTACATCGGGGATCGTAAGCGTAGTGATCTTGCAGAACAGGCCATAGTTGAATATAAGAAGGCGCTTGTTTTGGATAAGAACGATCAGAGCTCCTATAAGGCCATCGCAAGCTTAATGGAAAACCTCCAGAAGACGGACGAGTGGACGCAATGGGTAACAGAACGTTCACAGTCGAGCGAGATCAAGGCTGAGTTTCGTGCTGAGGCACTTACTTCGCTAGCGGCTAAGAAGAATACTTGTGCGAACGAGGTTTCGGATACGCCCGCCACCAAAAAGACTGTGCAGCGAGACGGAAAGGAAGTTTATGAGTTCGTTAAGCCTGCGAACGATGCTGATTTTCAGAAGATGAAAACGTGCATCGAGGAAGGAACAGCTATTATTGATCAAGCCGTCGCGCTCGAACCCGAAGCGGTAAAAAATGCTGCGTCGATCGATCCGAAATCGCTTTCAGACGAACAGCTCAAGACCACGCTTGACGAGCTAAGGCCGTTCGAATCGGTGCGTTCTTACAGGGCAAGTTTGATGATTCAGGGTTCCAGGCTTGCTGAAATGGAAGGCCGCAACCAAGACCGCGATCGGCTTCGTGACGCCGCCGATACCGCACGGGCGGATTTTACGGCATTAAGCGAAGCCACGAAGAAACTGCAGGGCGAGATAGAAGCCAGAGCTGCCATCGCGGCCGAGGCCGAGAACGCAAATCGGGCAACGAACGCCGCGAACAATTAAATCAAAGGTTAGTTTCTCTTAGGTGATGCTCAATTCGATCGAACGGGCATCGCCTTTTTCTATCTCTGATGGGCCGCAAAGAATTATGGCAATTTTGCGTTCGCAGCGGTTAAACTTAATCTAGGCGACTTAAAGATGATTCGCATTGAGGACGTCATCGAGAAAGTTGAGATGAATCGCCCGGAACCGGACGTAGAACTTATCCGGCGGGCGTATCTTTTCTCAGCGCTACACCATCGCGGCCAGAAACGGGCCTCAGGTGAACCCTATCTCGTACACCCTATCGAAGTCGCAAACATTCTGGCCGAGATGCGTTTGGACGAGGTCAGCGTTTCCACCGGGCTTCTTCACGATGTCGTGGAGGACACGCTCGTCGACCTCGAAACGATTCGAACTTACTTCGGCGACGAGATCACCCAACTCGTTGACGGGCTCACCAAGATCGCCCACATCAGCAACCTGTCCAAGGAAAAACAACAGGCCGAGAACGTGCGCAAGATGGTGCTTGCGATGGTCACGGATGTCCGTGTCGTGTTGATAAAGCTCGCTGACCGGCTTCACAACATGCGGACCATGAAGTTTCTCAAACCTGAGAAACGGGCCAGGATCTCCCAGGAAACACTGGACATCTATGCTCCGATCGCACATCGGCTCGGAATGGGAAAGCTCCGTGGTGAACTTGAAGATCTTTCTTTTCAGAATCTCTATCCCGATGAATACAAACGTCTTGCGAAAGATGTTGACGCCCGTCGGCCGGAACTTGAAATAATTCTCGACAAGATCCGTGAGACGATCACGAGCCGGCTGACTGAAAATGGAGTGCCGTTCGTGACGGTCGAGGGGCGCGTCAAGCGCCTCTATTCGCTGTGGAAAAAATTGAAGCGCCAGAAGCTGACGATCGATCAGGTATATGACCTCATTGCCGCCCGGATCATCACCGAGAACGACAAGAAAAATTGCTATCTGGCATTAAGCGTGATTCACGACATTTGGACGCCCGTACCTGAAAGATTCAAGGACTGGATAGCCATCCCCCGCGACAATCTTTACAGATCGCTTCACACATCAGTGATCGGCGACGGCGGCCAGGCATTTGAAGTGCAGATCCGAACGGAAGAAATGCACCAAATAGCCGAGGAAGGTGTCGCCGCCCATTGGAGATACAAGGAACGCAAGCTGGGAACGAAGGAAGGTGACGAGAATCTGGATGAGCTTCGGCGAACCGTTGAAAAGCTCCTTCTCCCGTTGGTCGAGGACAATGGGGCCGGCGAAGACTCAGAAGATTTTATCGAATCGCTCAAGCTGGACCTGTTTCCTAAGGACGTTTATGCCTTTACTCCAAGGGGAAAGGTCATTCAGCTTCCTCGAGGCTCGACGCCCATCGATTTTGCATATGCGATCCATTCCGAGGTGGGCGATACATGCACCGGGGCGAAGATAAACGGCCGCATCGTTCCATTGAAGACTGAGCTGCAAAACGGCGATGTGATCGAGATACTGACCACTTCAAATTCGAAACCATCCCGCGATTGGCTTAACCACGTAATAACAGCGAAGGCAAGGAACAGAATTCGTCACTGGATCTCCGAGCAGCAGCGAACAGAGTCGATCGATATAGGGCGTAAACTGCTTGAGAAAGAGTCCGACCGCTTTCACATCTCGCCGAAGAAATTGATAAATAACGATGTCGAGATGAAGCGGATCGCAAACGAATACGGACTCGGCCGGCCGGAAGACCTGCTTGCCTCGATCGGCTATGGCAAGACGCTCCCGCGTAACGTACTGGCAAAGTTTCTGGGGGCTGAGAAGTTCGCCGAACTCGACCCTGAAAAGCGCAAGGAAACGCGCATCGAAAGCGGTGTTAAGGCAGTAAAGAAGCTGATCGGGCTTGGTGAGGACGCGATCATTGTAAGAGGTGTCGACAACCTGCTGACCACCCGTGCTCGGTGTTGTAATCCGCTTCGTGGGGAAGAGATAATCGGTTACATTTCACTCGGGAAGGGCATTGTCGTCCATAACAAACGCTGCAGAAATGTTGCACAGTTAATGGTGAACAGGGACCGGATAGTCGAAGTAGAATGGGCCCGGTCCGATCAAAAGGAGGTCCAGTCGGTGCGGATCCTCGCAACGACCGAAAATCGCACAGGCATGCTTGCCGGAATAACCAATGCGATTGCCGATATCAAGACTGGGATCCGTGATGCCCGTGCAAATGTTTCACGCGATGACCGCGGCCTGATCGAGGTTACGGTCGAGGTTTTTGACAAGAAGCACCTTGACAAAGTTCTTGAAGCGATCCGGCAGGTTCCTGGGGTTATCGCAGTTGAGCGCATTAATGCTCACCGTGCTTAAATGATTGTCGAGATCAACGGTAAATATAGTTCAGTTTGTACCTTCAAAACTCTTTACAAATACATTCGCGGGTGATAGATTACACCCATTCATTTGACGCCACCCCCTGGCTGTTTATTTGTTAATTCATTCTGCACTTCATTTCTGCTGACCGTAAGGCTCTGGTTCTTTAATTGAACCGGTTGGGCGTGTGTAAAGCCGTCGAGGATTTGGGTTAGTTCGTATACGGCCAGACCGGCCTATCATGATTCAAAAACAGGAGAAAAAAAGGATGAAAAGACTATTTCTGGGTTTGCTTGCAGCCATGCTAGTTGGAGCGGTTGGAGTATATCTTCCGGCTGAACAGGTCGGGGCTCAAGAACGGGCCGATAAGATGCGGCGCTCTGAGAGCAAGATCCCTGGCCGTTACATTATTGTGCTCGAAGATTCGGTGACCGGTGCCAGAGGCGAGTCATCAAGGTCTGGTGGCATCGCGAGAGAGCTTACGGAAGGTTATGGCGGAAGGGTCGATAGGGTTTATCGATTTGCGCTAAACGGCTATTCGGCGGAATTGACGGAAAGACAAGCTGAGTTGCTGAGCCACGACCCCCGCGTGAGCTACATCGAGGAAGATTCAGAGGTTTCGATCGATGCGACCCAAAACAATGCGACGTGGGGCCTTGATCGAATTGACCAGCAAAATCTGCCGCTGAACGGGACATATGTTTACAATGCGACGGGCACGGGCGTTCGGGCCTATATAATCGATACTGGAATAAGGGCTTCGCATAATGATTTCGGCGGCCGCGTTGTCAGCGGATTCACAGCCATAAATGACGGCGGCGGCTCGGACGACTGTAACGGCCACGGAACACACGTTGCCGGAACGACCGGCGGAGCCAACTGGGGCGTGGCGAAAGGCGTCACGCTTGTTCCGGTTCGTGTGCTCGGCTGTAATGGGTCAGGAACGACGAGCGGCGTTATCGCCGGTGTCGATTGGGTTACCCAGCAAAGAAACGCAAGCCCGAACCAACCCGCAGTAGCGAATATGAGCCTCGGCGGCAGTGCAAACTCATCACTTGATACGGCTGTTAACAATTCGATCAGCGCCGGCGTAACATATGCCATCGCTGCCGGTAACAGCAACGCTAATGCGTGCAACTACTCGCCTGCAAGGGTTGGAGCGGCCATCACCGTCGGTGCAACGACGAGCTCTGACGCACGAGCTTCGTATTCGAATTTTGGTACGTGCCTTGATCTCTTCGCTCCGGGCAGCTCGATCACTTCCGCCTGGTACACAAGCAATACTGCGACGAGCACAATCAGCGGAACATCGATGGCTGCACCTCACGCAGCCGGTGCGGCGGCCCTCTATCTCGAAGCAAACCCGACGGCGAGCCCTTCGACCGTAAGGAATGCGATCGTGAACAACGGAACGACCGGAAAGGTAACAAGTGCCGGAACGGGTTCACCAAACATTCTTCTTTATACAGGCTTTATCGGTGGTGGAGGTGGTGGAAATCAGCCGCCGACGGCGAATTTCACGTTTAGTTGCAGTAGCTTGACCTGTAACTTCACCGATACGAGCACCGATGATGTAGGAATTGCTAGCCGAAGCTGGGCATTCGGCGACGGCGGCACATCGACTGACCAACACCCAACGCGTACGTATGCAGCCGGCGGCACATACACCGTGACGTTGACTGTTACGGATGGCGGCGGCCTGTCCAATTCGATCTCGAAGACAGTTTCTGTTTCGCAATCGACCGGAATAAGCCTGTCCGTGGTTGGATATAAGGTTCAGGGGATCAAACTTGCGGACCTGACCTGGAGCGGCGCAACTTCGACGAATGTTGATATATTCCGCAACAACGCACTGGTTGCGACCACGGCGAACGACGGCTTCCACACCTATAACACCGGACAACGAGGAGGCGGGTCGGATACCTTCCGAGTTTGTCAATCAGGCACTTCGACGTGTTCAAATTCGGTCACGGTATCGTACTAACGGCTCGGCTTTTGAACGAGTGTAGGCAGGCGGGATGGCAACAACCACCCGCCTGTCATTTTATTTTTTCAGGCTAATCTGTTAATATCAGCGTTTCGTCTGAAGGCCGATTAGTAAATATGAGTGAAGTTATTTCGACGGAGAAGGCACCAGGGGCGATCGGGCCATATTCGCAGGCCATAAGGGCCGGAAATATGGTGTTCTGTTCTGGGCAGATCCCGATCGATCCGGAAACAGGCGAGTTTGTTTCCGTTGACGTGTCGGAGCAAACGGATCAAGTTCTGAAGAACCTCGCGGCCGTTCTTTCCGCAGCAGGAGCAAGCTTTTCCGATGTTGTCAAAACGACGGTGTTTCTGGCTGATATGGGTGAGTTTGCCGCGATGAATGAGGTTTATTCCAAGTATTTTTCCGAGAATAAGCCGGCAAGGGCGACCGTCGAGGCGGCCAGGTTGCCGCGAGACGCCAGAGTTGAGATCGATTGTATTGCCGTGGTCTCGTAGGCGATGATGGCGAGCCCGGTAAGGTTTGAGCTCTTGCCTCGCAAAACAGAATTGCCAAACACCGCTTTGATGCGGCGCTTGGCAACTAAACTGATTCAGCCGCTATCAAACGGACTTAGGCAGCTTTTACGACCTTTCCGGACTTGATACAGCGGGTACAGACTTTGAGCCTTCCGTTCGCTCCCGAAGGCAACTGGACGCGAACCGGCTGCAGGTTGGGGTTAAATCGTCGCCTTGTCTTGTTATTTGCGTGGGATACGTTGTTCCCGAATTGCGGCCCTTTGCCGCAGATATCACATCGTTTAGCCATAATTAAGTTCCTCCGCAGCTGCGGGGTAAGAAAACGGAGTTATCAAAAACTCAAAAACAAGTTTTATAGCAGAGTAGAGAAGCTAAAGTCAAGCAATGCATCATACCGTTAACCGTAAAGGAGTCTTTTTCACAGTGGATAAATTGAGTAGCAAAACTTTCGCCGGAGCTGTGATCCTATCGATCGCACTCTTATTTTCAGCTTGTTCGGATGGGACGGCTACATCGTCGAATGGTTCGGGATCGGGAGATCCGAACGAGGTCGCGGCCCGTGTAAACGGAAAAGATCTTAAGATGGAAGAAGTTGAGAAAGGGGTAAAGGCCCAGTCTCAAGGGCAGGAGGTAGACTTCTCGCCGCTCGAGCTCGCGTCTGCGCGTCTGACGGTCCTGCAGCAGCTGATCCAGGGCGAAGTGATGTTTCAGAAGGCTGAGAGCGAAGGCACTGTCCCGACCGACGACGAGGTCGCGGCCGAAATGAACAAGCGAAAAACAACCAGCGGTCTATCGGCGGAGGAGTTCGATCGCCAGATGAAAGCTGCCGGCGAGACTGAACAGACTTGGAGACTAAACGTAAAGAAAGAGCTTTCGTTGATAAAACTGCAGGAGAAGATCACCGGCAAGGTCGATTCACCGAGGGACAAGGAGATCGAGGATTTTTACAACGGTAATCGCGATCAGTTCAAGAACAAACGCGGAGCGCAGCTCGGCGCGATCGTGATCGATCCGAGCAACAGCGGAGCAGGCGACGTTACGACCAACGAAGACCAGGCACGGGCGAAGGCGACAGAGCTTTACAACCGTGCAGTTAGCGGTGCTGATTTTGCCACGCTCGCCCGCGAAGCCAGCGAGGACCTCCAGACCCGCTCGAACGGTGGTGATTGGCGGTATTTCACCGAGGATGAATTGAAGCAGACCTTTGGCGATCAGATCACGAATCTGATCATGAATCAGCTTCAGAATGGCCAGATAGTGCCCGCGGCATTGCCGTTAGAGGGACGGATCCTCATAGTCAAACTCCAGCGAAAGCAGGAAAAGGACGAGGACCTGACGCTTGAGAGCCCGGGGGTGCGGCAACGGGTGACGGAACTTCTGATCAACGCAAGAAAGAGCTTGTTGTGGCAATCGTATACGACGATCGCCCTAAGCGAAGCACGCGTAGAAAATCTGCTTGCCAGAAAAGTGGTAGAAAGTCCGAACGATCTGAGCGGTGCCCGGCCCGCCGGTGCTGTAACACCTGTTCCTACGAACGCGAATACGAACTCGACGGATGCAAATACTGGCGGTCAGAACGTGAACACAGGGAACGCGAATGGGTCGGCCAATCAGGGATCGGCTGCAAATTCGAACGGGAACGTACCGGCGAATAGCGGCAATTCCAGATAGGGTCTGGGAAAACACGTTGGAACGATAGCCGGCTCAATTGTCGGCTATCGCTATTTATATGCTGTTCAGGCTAACAGACATTCAAAAATCATACGGCGGGAACGAGATCCTGAGGGGGGTTTCGTTTCAGGTAAATCCGGGTGAGAAAGTTGGTCTTGTCGGGCGAAATGGCGCTGGAAAGACGACCGTTTTCCGCATAATCACAAGACGCGAAGAACCGGACACCGGCGAGGTGGTCAGCATCAACGGTCTTCGGATCGGGCAACTGGACCAGCACGTCGAATTCCCGTTGAATGAAACTGTCCACACAGCCGCCCTTTCCGCTTTTGCCGAGATTCATGACATCGAGTCCGAAATGCGTGAGTTCGAACGGCGGATGGAATCGGACCACTCGCAGGAAGTTCTCGACAAGTACGCTGATCTGCAGGCCCGCTTTGAACATGCGGACGGATTTACATATGCAGCTAGGGCGGAAGCCGTGTTGATGGGCCTGGGTTTCGATAAGGATTCGTGGGACGAAAGTACAACAACTCTTTCCGGCGGGCAAAAAAATCGCCTTGGTATGGCGCGACTTCTCTTGTCGAACGCGGATGTTCTTCTTTTGGACGAACCGACCAACCACCTCGACGTCGAGGCGGTCGAATGGCTCGAGACATTTCTCGCCGACTACGACAGAGGCTATGTCGTGATCAGCCATGACCGTTATTTTTTGGACCGTACCACAACGCGCATTGTCGAGATAGATCGGGGTCAGGCCGTAAGCTTCAAAGGCAACTATTCTGCATTCCTTGTAGAACGTGAACTCCGCCGTGAACAGCAGCAGCGAGAGTATGAGAACCAGCAGTCGCTTATAAACAAAACCCAAGAGTTCATTCGCCGAAACCTTGAGGGGCAGAAGACCAAACAGGCGAAATCCCGTCGAAACATGCTCGAGAGGATGGAACGGATCGAGGCCGTAACGTCGGAAAAGCCAGGCGGCAGCTTTGGCCTCAAAAAGGTCGACCGAGCCGGCAATAATGTTCTAACCTTTGAGGATCTTTCAATCGGTTACCCGGATCGCATACTAGCTGCCGGATTGGATCTATCTTTGCATCGCGGCGAGTCCCTCGGGATTATCGGTGCGAACGGAACAGGTAAGACTACGCTTTTGCGCACGGTTCTGGGTGAGATCCGCGAGTTGAGCGGCAAACTGATGTGGGGCACGCGAACGAACATCGGTTACTACGCCCAAAACCTCGACGATCTCTACCAGGGAAACGAGGTTATCCAGGAACTAAGGAGGGTCGCTCCAATGGCGGACAATGGAACCCTTCGTGGTTTTCTTGCCAGGTTCCTGTTTTTCGGTGAGGACGTCTTCAAACCGGTTTCGGCCTTGTCAGGGGGTGAAAAGGGAAGGCTTGCGCTGGCAAAACTGATCTACTCAGAGCACAACGTACTCGTGCTCGACGAGCCGACCAATCATCTGGATATACCGTCCAGAGAAGCCCTCGAAGATGCACTGGCGGAATATGCGGGTACCGTGATCGTGGTTAGCCATGACCGGTTCTTTCTGGACAAGATTGCGACCCAGATCCTGTCATTCGAACGCGACGGTTCGTTACTACATTTCGCCGGCAACTATTCGGAGTTTCACGACTGGAAGCTCAACCTCACCGCAAAGGCGGAGACACGAACGGTAGGGAGTGTACCTCTCAACGACAAGACCAACGTCGAAACTACGGCGTTATCGACGAATAAGCGCGCCGATTCTGGTCCTCGTTCCACAAAGTCCCAAGAACAGCCAACACCGATTTTGAGCAAAAATCAACGCGATCGTATAGAAAAGCGCATCGCCGAGATCGAAGCGGAGATTTCGCGTCTCGAAAGCGAATCCGAATCGAAAACCGGCGAACTTTCAAACCCTAAGATCGCGGGCGATTATGCTCGACTTAAGATCGCGACCGATGAGATCGCGGAAATGGAATCAAAGATCAAATCTCTTTACGAAGAGTGGGGCGTATTGTCGGCAAGTATTCAACTTTAGGATTTTCGGGCGTTAGGCGCACTTCCTTCCGGTCGTGGTTCCTTCTATGATTCCAGCCTGTAGTTCGGGGCCTCTTTGGTGATGATCACGTCGTGGACGTGGCTCTCGCGCAACCCGGCCGAGGTTATCCGGACGAATTTTGCATTCTTTTGAAGGTCTTCGATGGTTTTGCAACCCGTGTAGCCCATGCCGGCACGCAGCCCTCCGATAAGTTGCGTCACCATTTCCTCGACAGTGCCTTTATAGGCAACACGGCCCTCAATTCCTTCGGGCACGAATTTTGATTCCGAGGTGGTACCTTCCTGAGAATACCGATCGCTGGAACCTTTTCTCATCGCCCCGATCGACCCCATTCCACGATAGGTTTTGAAGTTGCGGCCCTGGAACAAGATAACTTCGCCAGGAGCTTCTTCGGTTCCGGCAAACAGGGAACCGATCATAACGCAATCCGCGCCGGCAGCGATCGCTTTCGCCACATCCCCCGAAAATTTGATGCCGCCGTCGCTGATGATCGGCACGCCCGACCCCTTCGCTGCCTGAACGCCCTCGTTAATAGCCATTATTTGCGGTACTCCGGCCCCCGTAACAACGCGAGTCGTACAGATAGATCCCGGTCCTATCCCGATCTTGACCGCGTCCACGCCGGCCGAGATCAATTCCTTTGTCGCTTCCGAAGTCGCCACATTTCCCGCGACCAGTTGGATCTCAGGAAACTTTGCCTTGATCTTTGTCACCGCTTCTAAAACGCGCGAACTGTGCCCATGGGCAGTGTCTATGACGATGGCATCGACCCGAACATCGATAAGAGCCGACGCTCGTTCCAAAAAATCGCCGGTGGCGCCGACCGCCGCCGCGCAGCGAAGCCGGCCAAGATCGTCTTTCGCGGCGGAGGGAAAATTGATCGCTTTTTGGATGTCCTTTACAGTGATCAATCCCTTTAGGTGGCCGTCGTCGTCCACCACAAGAAGCTTTTCGATCCTATGCTCCTGCAGTTTTACCTTTGCCTCGTCGAGGGTTGTGCCCACGGAAACGGTAACAAGCGGCTGCGGCGTCATCACCTCGGCTACTGGAATGTCAAAGCGCGTTTCGAAACGGAGGTCCCGATTCGTAATGATCCCCACGAGCCGCCCTTCCTCGTCAACTACGGGGACGCCGCTGATCTTGAACCGGCCCATGATCGCAAGTGCCTCGTTCACCAATGCTCCTTTGTGAATGGTCACCGGATCAACGATCATACCCGATTCGCTTCTCTTTACTTTGTCAACCTCTTCGGCTTGCTGTTCAATGCTGAAGTTCTTGTGGATCACGCCGATACCGCCCTGCTGAGCAAGCGCGATGGCAAGCGACGCCTCGGTAACCGTGTCCATTGCCGACGAGCATAATGGAATGTTCAGGGCGATCCCGCGGCTGAAACGTGTACGCGTATCGACCTCTCCCGGCAGTACCTCTGAAAATGCCGGCACAAGCAGTACGTCATCAAAGGTCAGTCCTTCCTTTATTTCGTTAATATTCATACGTCAAAAGATTCGCCCCGCATTAGCTTACACAAAAGCCCGCAGAGGATCGCGGGCGGCATATGGTGAAGAACAGTTGGTGCCGGATTCAGCAACGGTCAGAGGCATAGGGCTATTGCGGCCGTTCAGTATTTGTTGCAGAACGATCGCTTGCAGGCGTCGCCTGAGGCCGTGCCGGCTGCGTTTCCGTCGTCGTTGGCCTGTTGGTCATAGTGGGCCGATTTGTCATGGTCGGCACAGACGCAGGTGGCGACGTGTTCGAATTCTCCTCAGCTGCAGGGCGCGGAGTCGGGCTCGCCGCCGTCCGAGGCGCCGAACGGTTTGCCGGCTCGTCAGTTGTCGGAACCGCTGTATTCGATCCGGTTAAGGGTGAGGCTGCACTACCAAAGCTGCCGTTCTCCCAAACCGACGCGAGGTTGTCCTTGTTTAAGTCGATCTCGATAACCTGCCTTCTTGGGTTTATGGGGCTTTCGGGTAGCAAGATCGGTTTGCCATTGATAGTTAAGCGTGCTACCTGAGCGAGCGACCTCGAATAGCTAAGCTTCAATTCCCGACGAGGTTCGAAAGTGGCCGGCTTTTCAGCTGAGACCATAGAGCTCGTGATTGTACCGTCGTTCACCGAACTGAGCCATATATCCTCGCCACTCGTCCGGAATTCGACCCGTAAGGCGTCCATCGATGGCACAGCACCGGCCGGAGGCGGAACACTGCCATTTGTGGAGGTGTCCGTCGCTAGAGTGTTGGACGCCGGCCCATCCGATGCGAGAGGCGTTTCGCTCTGCTGGTTTTGAATGTAATTCACCAGGAACAGCAGACCAGCCGTCATTATGCCGAGAATCACCACGGCAAACAGCACCGTCGGCAAAAGCGACGACACGGCACGGTCATCGGTCAATACTTCAGGCCTGTATTTTCCGAGTTTGTCATCTTCTTCCTTCTCGGATTCATCGATTATACGATTATATTCCTGAAGGGCCTCCGTCTCGTCAACACCGACGTATTTCGCATACGAGCGAACGAATCCCTTATTAAAGATGCCACCCGGTAACGTTTTATAGTCGTCGGCGTCGATCGCATGCAGATAAAGCGGAGAGATCCGCGTCTGCTCTGCTACCTCGCTTATCGAGATACCGCGGGCCTCGCGTGCGGTCTTT
The DNA here is from genome assembly GCA_041750855.1 of Pyrinomonadaceae bacterium. Lineage (GTDB taxonomy): Bacteria > Acidobacteriota > Blastocatellia > Pyrinomonadales > Pyrinomonadaceae > OLB17. The sequence continues at coordinate 12,605 of JBGSYT010000090.1, forward strand.
AGTTTTTCCCCGAGGGTTTGAGTCATCTGCTCGCCTTAGAGTTGTTGGACAGGAGACGGCCGTTACAAAAGTACTTAAACTTAAAATATAGTCGTCCAAACCCTTGAAAGTCAATCAATTCACCACGACCGCGCTAAAAGTTCATCTATTTGTAGTATTACGGTTTTGGTTTCGACATCCCGTATAATAGAATCGCGGAAGCGATCATAAAGCGAGGTTAAAATAATGGCTTTGGAAGCGTTGGGAATGGTTGAAACGAAGGGGTTTGTGTCCGCCGTCGAAAGTGCGGACGCGATGGTCAAGGCGGCAAACGTGCAGCTTGTCGGTAAGGAATATATCGGCGCAGGGTATGTGACCATATTTGTTCGCGGCGACGTAGGCGCAGTGAAGGCGGCAACGGACGCCGGTGCATCGGCTGCAAGGCGGGTGGGTGAATTGATCAGCGTTCATGTGATCCCGCGACCCCATTCCGAGGTTGAACGGGTGCTTCCAAAAGGCGGAAAGGTAGGATTGAGCCCCGACGAGAAGGCCCTTTCGTCCGGCGACGAAAGGCAATTGACTTCGGGTGACGGCGGCCGCTCCTCTACTCGGGGTTCTGAGACCCAGAGATCAAAGGCTAAGTAGGACCTGCGTAGCTTGCTCATTCCCACCCGATAGGTCGCGACATTGATCGCAAATGTATAGATGGCCGACGCAGACCTCATTTCGCAGCAACAAGCCAGAGATGCTGTCGAGACCGCCCACGCCGCTGCGGCGTTGGTGGCACGACTCGATCAATCGCGGATAAACGAGATCTGCGAAGCGATGGCGGGCGCAGCCCTGGCAGAGTCGGCACGTCTTGGCCAACTTGCCCACGAGGAAACTGGCTTTGGCAAGCCTGACGACAAACGGGAGAAGAACCGATTTGCGGCTGAGGATGTCTGGAACTATTTTCGTGGCCTGAAAACAGTCGGAGTTATTTCCGACACGGCGAATATTGTCGAGATCGCCTCGCCCCGCGGAGTTGTTGCAGCGATCATTCCTTCGACAAACCCGACCTCCACTGCCATCTTTAAGATCATAATAGCGATAAAGTCGCGCAATTCGATAGTACTTTCACCACATCCTACGGCTGCGAGATGCATTGCCGAGACTGCTCGAATAATGAGGGAAGCCGGCGTCAGGCACGGGCTTCCCGCCGATGCGGTGATCTGCCTTGAAAACTCGACCATTGACGGCACCGAGACTCTCATGCAGCACAAGAAAACGGCGGTGATACTTGCGACCGGCGGGATCGGGCTTGTGCGGGCAGCCTATTCGTCCGGAAAGCCCGCATTCGGTGTCGGGCCCGGAAATGTACCAGTTTTTCTTGAGCGGACCGCTGACATTGAAAAAGCCGTCGGAGATATTCTGACTGGGACGTGCTTCGACAACGGAACCATCTGCGCGTCGGAGCAATCCGTTGTCGTGGAATCGGAAGTCGCGGCAGAAGTGCGTGAGCAGTTCAAGCGTCAGGGCGGTCACTTTTTGTCGTCGTCGGAGGCCGATGCCGTCGCAAAGGTCCTGTTGACGCCACAGCGGACGCTGAATGCCGGGATAGTCGGAAAGTCTGCGGATTATATTGCGAATTTGGCAGGGATCTCGATCCCGAGCGGAACGAGGTGTCTTCTGGCAGATTGCGGCGGCGTAGGACGCGACCATCCATGGTCGATCGAGAAACTGTCGCCGACCCTGGCTTTCTTTGTCGTTGACGGGATCGAATCGGCGGCGGCCCGGTGTGAGGAGATACTCAGGTTCGGCGGTATGGGGCATACCGCGGGAATGCACACGAGAAACAGAGAAGCCGCGATCGAGTACGGCAGCAGAATGCCCGCTGCCAGGGTTGTGATCAATTCTCCGACCACGCACGGGGCTATCGGCTTGTCTACCGATCTGCCGCCGTCAATGACCCTTGGCTGCGGCTCGTGGGGCGGGAATGTTACGTCGGACAATATTTCGCCGATCCATTTGATGGACATAAAACGCGTGGCATTCGAGTCGAAACCTGTTGGAAAGAAGGCTGCGGCCCGCGCAACGGCGCCGATAGCTTCCCCTGCCGCCCGGCCCGTTCCGAAACGTGAACAGATCGCCGCGCTTGTCGATAGCTTTCTTAGCAGTAAGCTGAAGGAAACCGTTTCCGAGCCGAAAGAACCGGCACCAGCACGATCGATTGAGCCGGCCACCCAAGGATCGCCAGTGAAGACGGTCATCCACGAACTTAGGCCTCAATCTCTCACGGAAAATGGTGTTGTCCGAGAGCCTGTTGCTTTTGTGAGCGAAACCGACGTTCGTGAGGCGATCGAGAAGGGAAAAAAGATCTATATCACATCAAAAACGATCCTGACTCCGTCGGCGAAAGATCTGGGCGAGGAAAAGGATGTCTTTGCAAGGGTTTAGCGTTCACATGAAGAGGTTTTCGTTATTAACGGCATTCCTCCTGACGGCGACGATCTCCATACGCGCCCAGCAGACAGCCGGGGACGGCGGAGTTACAGCCAATCGCCCTGGAGCTGTTTCGCTTGGCATAGTCGTCGACAATTCGGGCTCATACCGAACGATCTTTGAGCGTGTAATAAATTCGGCAAACTCGGTCATTAACGACCTTAGGGACGGTGACGAAGCCTTTCTCGTAACGTTCGTGGATACGCCGAAGATCGCGTTGCGCCAAGAGTTTACGGCTAACAAGAGTGACCTTCGTGACGCCGTCGAGAATATGTTCGTTGAGGGTGGCCAGACAGCAGTTCTGGACGCGGTGATGTTTGCGGCACGATACCTGAGCGACCAGGCAAACCGGGCCTCTGGGAATTCTCGTGTGATCGTGCTGATCACAGACGGTGACGAACGTCAGAGTGATGCAACGACCGAACAGGTTGTGGCCGCGCTGAAGGCTGCAAAGATAAGGGTTTTCGTTTTAGGTCTTTACGATGAGAGGTTCTACACGAAAGTTATCGACCGGCTGGTCCGGGAAACCGGAGGTGCGAAATTTGTTCCGAAGCTGCCACGCGATACGCCGGCGTCCGTTAACTCACTTTTGGTGTCGATCAGGGAGAAATAATTTTTGAATTGATGCCGGAGGCGATCCTGGAAAGAACCAAGTGTGACAATTGCGGAACGGCGGTCCGTGAAGGGTCGCAGTTTTGTTTCCATTGTGGACGTTCTCTTGGCGTGATAATTGAAAGCAAGGGACCCGTCGCGATCGCTAAACAAGGTCCACGAGAGCGGGACGGCATTGCACCTACAATCGAGGGGCCGAGCGGGCCATCGCCGATCGCGAAACCCAGTGTCCCGCTTAATACCGGAGAAAAATGGAAGGCCGCTGAAACGCAGCCGTTCCAGCGAAAACGGAAGGCGGTCGTTCGTGCCGTTAAGCCGGCGGAGTTCGAGTGGGTTGAGCCGTCCTCGACGATATGGCGGCCTTTTATTGCCGCAGCGGTGATCGCCATCGTGGTTGGGCTTATGCTTTTTGCCGCGTGGATGCTCAAGTAAGGGAGATCAGATATTGGAGATCGCAATTGGCGTATTTTTCGTCGCTATTCTCGGAGGGACCTTATTTTTTGCTTGCCCTGATCTTACTTTTGCGGGCGGTTCGTAAGCGAAAACGACGTTGAAGGTTCTAAAAATTTATGCAAGCACTTGGAATGATTGAATGCATGGGCCTTGTCGCCATGATCGAGGCCGCAGATGCGATGGTCAAGACCGCGAACGTCACCCTTGTCGGATATGAAAAGGTCGATGCAGGGCTAGTTACCGCGATCGTACGAGGCGAGGTCGGCGCGGTAAAAGCCGCGCTTGATGCCGGTGCGGCGGCTGCAAGACGGGTGGGCACAGTCACTGCCGTTCATGTCATACCGAACCCTCATTCGGAGGTAGATACCGGAATTCCGGTGCTTACAACAGGTGAGACAAACCGCAGGAAGATCTCAGGTTCCGTTCCGGAATAAAATAGATGTCTATTCAAAAGTGGTCCAAACCTGATCGCTTTTCCGATCGAGCCATGCTGATCATTGGGAGTGGTGCCCTTTCTAACGATTGGACGTACTTGGCTTTGTCGGAGCCGGCGTTTCAGATTCTGCCATTCGGCCGGCTTTTGTGATCGCGATCCGCTTTTGCCGAGAAGGTCCGTCTTCCACCTGGACGCGAATATTGCGAAATGTTCCATCCTTTCGGTCGTTGGTTGGAATATAACCTATCGAATACTGGGTCCTGAGCTCCGATGCGATCTCTTTCGCTAGCCCGGGAAGTTCGGCAGACGTAGCCGGAAAATAGGCCTTTCCTCCAGTCTCGGTCGCGAGTTTCTGAAGGAACGCCCGTGCTTTGGCCTGCGGGCTTTTCGAGATCAACCCGGAATCCTTACTCAGATCGTTGATGAATCCGATCGTATAAATCTGCACGTCCGTTTCGCGCAGCATCTCGAATAACTGCGGTTCAGTATAGTAACTGTCCCGGTCCTCGCCATCGGTCACGATTATCAGAGCTCGGCGCCTTCGATCGTCTTTGTCCTTGTCCTTGTTGTACTCCGCCACCTTTTCGGCCGCGAGGTAGATCGCATCAATTACTGCCGTTTGCCCGCCCTCAATGTATAGATTTTCAAGGGCATCGTTTATGTATTGCTTACTCGTCGTGAAGTTTTGTTCGATAGAGATCTTGTCGCGGCTAACGAACCGTATCACCATTGTCTCATCGGCCGGCTTGTTCGTGGCGACCAGGATCTTGCTTGCCTCGATGATCTTATCTAGCTGCTGCCGAAGTGATCCTGAATTATCTAACACCAGGCCGTATTGAGTCGGGACCTCAGAGACCGAAAAGAATTCAATATCCTGGAGAACATTATCTTCATATATCTTGAATTCGCTCTGTGGCACACCATTAACCGGGCGATTGTTGCGATCAATGACCCGTACGTTCAGGTTGACCAACTCGGTCTCGACGCGGATCACTTCATCTTCTTCATTGATCTTCGGAGGTGTTGGTGTTGGGCTGGCTTTGGACGCGGCCGAGCCGGTCTGGCCGGTATTGGACTGGGCCGATGCAAGAAATGTCATGCCGGCAACCGACAGGAGCATCGCGCTGATAGTTGCAATCGAAAGCAGGCGGATTCGGTTCATACGGATGGGACCTTGGATTATCTAAAATTTGAGGCCGGCGTGGCGTAATATCCTTCGCGGCTGCGGACACTTAGACGAGTCAGACCTCGGGGAGATTTAACCCTAACCCTTACTCTACGCCATTTTCCGTCCGGTTGGAAGTCTGTTGGCGTGTAACCTACGGAATATTGGTTACGCAGCTCCAGAGCTATTCGCTCAAAGATCTCGTCCATTTCGAGAGCGCTCGAGGGATAAAAAGATTTTCCACCGGAGACAGACGTCAGTTCGTCCAGAAAAGACTGGCCCTGCATCCCGATCGTGCTGCCCACGTCGCCCGCATCTATGATGCCAACAGCGTAAGTCACGACGTCCGATTCTTTCATCAGGCGGCGTACCTCGCCGAAATTGTACCGGGATGAATTGTCCTGCCCGTCGCTGATGATCAAAAGGGCTCGCTTCTGATGCGATCCGCGCGTAACCCTTTCAACCCCTAAATAAACGGCGTCATAGAGGGCCGTGTTATGACGCGGCTGCACAAGGGTGAGCTTCTCGAGCAGCGCATCGCCATCCCGGCTCCTGTCCAGCAGGAGCTGCGCCCGGCTGTTGAACGCGATCAGAAAATACTCGTCGGAAGGGTGGCTCGAAGCAACGAACTTCTTGAGTGCGTTTCTCGCCCGCCGTATTTTATCCCCGCTCATCGAGCCCGAAACATCGAAGAGAATGCCGATCGAAACGGGAGCATCGCTGTCGCTGAAGAAAGTTATTTCTTGCTGTTGGTTGTTGTCGGTTATGGTAAAGGCACTTTTTGAAAGCCCGGAAACATAGCGGCCGTATAAGTCAGTTACCGTAAGAGTGAGAGTCACGAGGTCGGTCCTGACCGGGATCGGCTTTGTAATATCATCATCAGGAGGTGGTGTCGGCTGCGGACTTTGAGCGAAAGCCGCAGTTGCCGAAAGGAATACGACAAGAATTACGACCCGCAGGCATTGCGTCGTTCCGCAGGCGCCTACGAACTTTCTACCCGACACGGTCATAGTTATCTCCCTAGGGCTCATCAGTATATTAGGTGACCGGCATAGCTTTCCGCAAGATAAAAATTTCGATGTTTGTTACGCCAAAATAGTTGTTCGCATGCTTTAATTCAGATATTATCTTAGCTGGCCGCAACTTTTCTTTTGATTCTGCGTGATTACGAAAACCGAAAAAAGAGCGGCGGTTGCCCCGCTCTCCTGTTCCCGTTACATTGATGTCCGAATTCATTTGCCGCTTAGGAACTCCGTCAGGTGAGATAGTGACCCGCGTCGTAGAAGCCGCCGCGGCGGACGAAGCTCGTTTTCAGCTCGAAAAAGAAGGGTTTCGCGTATTTAATATCTCAAGCTCGACAGGCGGTATAAGCTCGTTCCTGCCTTTCGGAAGTTCCAAAGGTCGCATTAAACAGGCTGACTTCCTTTTGTTCAATCAGCAGCTCTCGGCGCTATTAAGGGCAGGTATTCCCGTACTCCAGTCCATAAACTTGCTTAAGACGAGGTCGGGCTCTTCGAACCTCCGAGAGGTTCTTGTGGACGTAGAGGAAAAGATCAAAAGCGGTGTTCCGCTTTCTGAGGCCTTTGAGTCGCAGGGAATCTTTCCAAAGATCTATACGGCGTCGCTGCTCTCCGGCGAAAAAAGCGGAGCGCTCGACGAGGTGCTTCTCCGTTTTGTGGAATATTTACGCCGAAGCGTCGGTATTTCGCGGAAATTGCGAGGAGCATTGGCCTATCCGGCATTTCTGCTTGTGGCATCTGGGCTGATGGTCGCGTTCCTGACTCTGTACATTGTTCCCCGGATGTCAGACCTGTTTACTTCGCTGAGCGCACAGCGCGGACTTCCGACAGTGACGGTTCTTGTCCTGGCGGTCTCAAGTGGGGCTGCGAGGAATATCTGGTGGCTTGGCCCGCTACTATTGATCTCTATAGCGCTCTTGTTTATTTGGCTTCGTACCGAACGCGGAAAACTGATCCTGCACCGCTTTCTGTTGAAGATACCGATCGCCGGCAACCTGATCCGAAATATGGCCACGTCGCAACTAGCACGGTCTCTTTCGACTCTGCTTTCGGGCGGGATCACGGTGCCCGACTCTTGGGACATCGCGTCGCAAGCGCTGAACAATCTCGAACTTAGGCAACGAAGCCTATCGGTCTCGCATATGATCCGCGAGGGCCGCGGATTTTCCGAGGCACTTCATCAGGCAGGTTGGCTCCCGGAGCTTGCTCTCGACATGATCGGCATCGGCGAGCGTTCGGGCAGCCTTCGGGAAATGCTGGATGAGGTCGCCGCTTTTTACGACGCCGAAGCTGAAGTTAGGCTCGAACAATTAACGACACTGCTCGAACCGGTTATTTTGGTCTTTATGGCCGGCGTGGTAGTGATCATTCTGTTGGCCATTTACCTTCCGATCATTCAAACGATCTCGGCGGGCCCAATGAGCGGGAGATAGCTCCTGTAAACGAACGTGATGAACGACCAACAAAGTACAGCTACCGCAAACGTCTCATCCCCTAGGATCGAACTTTCGGATTTTATCGGGAACGAACCGCCTGAGGTGATCGAGGCGAAGGAGCTCGCCCGGCGATATCGATTGCCCTATATCGACCTGCTTCCCGGCGACGCGCCTTCGCCGATCGATTATGAGGAGCTGGCGAAGATCCCGGTGGACATGATGCTGCGTGGGCATTTCGTGCCGCTAAAGCGCGAGGGCCGCGACCTTCACGTAGCAATGGCGGACCCTACGAACCTCGAACGTCTCGATGAGCTTGAGAATGCTTTGAATGTTCGGATCGTTCCGTATATCGCGACGCAGGGCGCCATCGACGTCGTCCTTAAGAAGGGCGATGCCACGCAACGGGTGCTGCAGGAAGCCGCCTCGACCTTCAAGATCTCGCTCGTAAAAGAGACCGAGCATGGCGAAGAGGTGCTCGACCTGGATCGATTGGCGACCGACAGCGACATGTCGCCGATCATCAAACTGGTGGACACGATCGTTTACAACGCGATGGAGTCCAGGGCTTCCGATATCCATATTGAGGCCGGCGACCGAGATGTGCGCGTCAAGTTCCGCATTGACGGTGCTCTGTATTCAAAGGTGGACCCCATCGACATTGCCTATCATCAAACGCTGATCTCGCGTATCAAGGTTATGTCAGAGCTGGATATTGCTGAGCGGCGAATACCGCAGGACGGCCGATTTCGGGTGCGATATAAAGGCCGAACGGTCGATTTTCGTGTCTCGATACTCCCGTCAGCCTTTGGCGAGAACTGTGTTATTCGTATCCTGGACAAAGAACAGATCTCAGAGGAGTTCAAGAATCTAAGCCTCGACGTTGTGGGTTTTGACCCGGACGACCTCAAGCGCTTCCGGATCTACATCAAGGAGCCGTATGGGATGGTGCTGGTCACCGGGCCGACCGGTTCCGGTAAGACGACCACGTTATACGGTGCGTTAAATGAGATCCGAAACGACGAAGACAAGATCATCACCATTGAAGATCCTGTGGAATACGTGCTCCAGGGCATAATGCAAATACCGGTGAACGAGAAAAAGGGGCTGACATTCGCTCGCGGGCTACGCTCCATACTTCGACACGATCCAGACAAGGTCATGGTCGGTGAAATTCGTGATGAAGAGACGGCACAGATCGCCATTCAGTCGGCGCTCACCGGCCACCTCGTCTTTACCACGGTCCACGCGAACAACGTGATCGACGTTATCGGACGATTCCTTAACATGGGTGTTGAGCCGTATAATTTTGTATCGTCATTAAACTGTGTGCTTGCTCAACGGCTTGTAAGGCTTCTGTGTCCCGTCTGCAAACGGCAATATCAGCCGACGGATGAGGAACTGTTCGAGTCCGGCCTCAGGCCGACGGATGTTGCCGACAAGGTATTCTTTCGAAATATCGGATGCGATGCGTGCAACCACACCGGCTACCGCGGTCGAACTGCCATTCACGAACTGCTCGACATGAGCGACAATATCCGTGAGATGATCATTGAACGACGCCCCGGTTCGGAGATCAGGCGTCAGGCTGAAAAAGAAGGCTTGTCGTCCCTGCGCGAATCGGCGGTCAAGAAGGTCTTTAACGGTAGCACTACTCTCTACGAGATAAACAGAGTAACGTTTGTTGAAGAGGTCCGGAAATGAGATCTAAGTCGCTCGGCCCATTGTTTTTAATTGGTTTGCTCGCACTTGCCGGCTATGCTCAGACCGAACCGGACAATTGGTGCAGGGGAGGATTCTTCACCAAAGAGTCGGAAACTTTTCTCATTGGCACGGCGATAGGCACTCGGAACAAACGAATTCATTTCTATAACGACGACGCTGCGGATTGTCCGAATAATGAACGATGCAAGGCAAAGGCCTATGTTGTTCCCGGCGACGAGGTAGTCGTTTCCAAGAGAAAGGATGGGTTCGGCTGCGCGTGGTACCAGCCGGTAAAAGGCGGTGGAACAGTAGGTTGGATAAGGCTCTCAGAGCTCCGATTTCGGGATGCGGTCTCTGACGTTTCCCCGCGAGAATGGATGGGCGAGTGGCTATATGCGGATAATTCGATAAAGATCTCATCCGACCGCGAGGAAGGCCGGATGCGAGTCACAGGCAATGCTTTATGGCGAGGCCGTGGCGATAACGTTCACATCGGGGAGTTGGACGGGCGGACCAGACTGCAAAAGGACGTTATGAGATATTCCGATGGCGATGACGAGTATGACTGCAAGGCTACGCTGCGTCTGGTCGGGAGGTTTCTGGTCGTCGCAGATAACCTCAAATGCGGTGGCGTCAATGTTACTTTCTCGGGTGTATATACAAAGCAAAAGAAATAACTAAAATCGGATAGCTTTTCCTAGATCAGGTTTCGATAAATAACGGGATCCACATTACCTCCGCTCACAACCACTCCAATTTTCTTACCCGAGAACCTTTCAGGCTGTTCGAGGATGGAGCCAAGCGATAAGGCTCCGGTCGGTTCGCATTTCAGGTTCGCAAGGCTGAAGTAGAGCTTTACGGCGTCGGCGATCTTTTTGTCAGATACTTCGATAAAATCCGCTGCACCCTCTTTGATGATCGGCCAGTTGAGCCTGCCGAGCGAGACAGTACGTGCACCGTCTGCGATGGTCTGGGGTTCGGACTCATTAGTAATCAATTCGCCTGCCTTGAACGATCGGGAGGCGTCGTTGGCGAGCAGTGGTTCGGCTCCGATCACTGCGGTGTTCACGCTGTTTCGGGAAAAGGAACTGATGATGCCGGAGATCAGTCCCCCGCCACCCACAGGCACTATCACGACGTCGAAGCCTTTATCGGCAAGTTCGTCACCGAGAGTTGAGTTGCCGTCGATGACGAGCTGGTCGTCGTAGGGTGAGGCGATATACGCTTCAGGCATTTCATTGGCAAGCTGAGCGACACGTTCCGCTCGGCCAACGTTCGACACGTCTATCAGGTCGACCGTTGCTCCGAAAGAACGAACAGCGTCTATTTTCACTTTTGCCGACGTTTCCGGCATTACGACAGTGCACCTTTTTCCCAGGAGTTGACATGCATATGCCAAAGCCTGTCCGAAGTTGCCCGACGAGGCAGTTAACAGGGTCTCGTTCGGCACATACATCGCTGTGCTGTAGGCCGCGCGGAATTTAAAACTACCTGTATGCTGAAAGGTTTCGGAGACAATTGTGATGTCGAGTCCGAGATGGTCTCGGAGCTTTGATGATGCAATAAATGTCGTAGGGCGAACAGCGTCGCGCAATGCAAGCATTTGTTAAGAATCGAACACGCGGCTAAACTCGTCAAGTTGGATGACCGACCGGAAACCCTACCAGCCTCCAAGCGAGCTAGTTACGCACGTCACCGCGATCTGCGGCGACGATGGTGTCGCATGGCTCGCCGATCTTCCGCAGGTTGTGAAGGAGTTAGAGGCGAAATGGAATGTCACGACCGACGCGGCCTTTGAGAACGGCGAGTACAATTTCGTGGCTCCGGCCCGCTCAGGCACCGTGGACGCCGTATTGAAGATCAGCCCCCCGTTTCCGACGATCGAGATCTTTGCCGAGGCGGAATTTCTAGAGAAAAGGAACGGGAACGGCGCTCCTAGATTGATAAAGATCGAGCGTGAGCATCGTGCCATCCTGATCGAGCGGATCCGTCCGGGCGTCGCGATGGACGTCCACTTTGCCGAGGACCCGTTTGCCTGTGTTGACCCGGCGATCGAGGTTTTACGATCCGTATTGACTCTGCCGCCGTATCCACCTGCCGAAGTGCAGTTGTTTTACGACTGGTTCCATCGCTTTCAACGGGCGCGAGAAACCGACTTTCCGCAAGCCTATGTCGAGAAGGCGTGCGACATCATCGAGCCGCTTTTCCAGGATGACGAGCGGACTTTCTATCTCCACGGTGATTTTCATCCTCGGAATGTGATCACTTCCGGCCAAAGCGAATTCGTAGTGATCGATCCAAAGGGCCTTGTCGGCCACGTCACCTATGATATTTCTGTTTTCCTGAATAATTTGCATTGGTGGCAGAAGGGAAAACCGAATGTACGGGAGAATCTATTCGCGGCTGCGAAGAAGTTCGGAGATGCATTCGGTATGCACGAGCGAGAGATACGTGAGGCTGCCTACGCCGGAATGGTGATCGGGGCATGGTGGAATTTCGAGGATATGCCGGATCTATACGATAACAAAGTGGTTCTCGCGGATATTTGGGAAGTATAATCAGCAGATCCACAACTTATGAAAAAACATCCGTTATTTGACGTTCTCGATCAACTGTACCGTCAAGCGCAGATCCAGTATGGCGGCGCGATCAAAGGAAAGTGGCTTCACGATGGTGATGGTTGTCCCGGCTGCGGTAAGGACATAACCGAAATGAAGTGGAAGAAGAAAAAGGCCATTTCGCTGAATGCGTTCTTTTACCGTGAGCACGCCGTGATGATCGGGTATTTGTTGTGTGGCAAATGTGGCCATCAAATTCATAGCGAAGCGCAAAAGAATCCCTACACCAAAATGCCGCTTCATGACGAGATCGAAAAAAATCTGAAGGCGGCTTTCCTCAGGCAGCTTGGGCACTGACCATATGGTAAAAGCACAATTCGGAATGGTTGGCCTGGGCACGATGGGCCGTAATTTTCTCCTTAACGTGGCTGAGAATGGATTCTCGTGCCTCGGATATGATCTGGATGCTGCCAACCGCGAATTGCTTGTTCAGGAAGGCAAGAACTTTACCGTTTCTGCAACCGATGATCTAACTGCCTTAGTCGCGGGGCTTGAGAGACCACGAAGGATCATGTTGATGGTTCCGGCCGGGCCGATCGTCGATAAGGTCCTTGCAGGTCTCGTTCCGTATATTGAGACAGGCGACCTCATTATTGACGGTGGCAATTCACATTTCACAGATACCGAGAGGAGGGAAGCAGACCTCGCGGAGAAGGGTTTCGATTTTCTTGGCGTCGGTGTTTCGGGCGGAGAGAAAGGGGCACGATTCGGGCCAAGTATCATGGCTGGCGGAAAACCCGAATGCTACGAGCTCGTCCGTATGATCTTTGAAGCCATTGCAGCAAGGGTTGACGACGAACCCTGCGCCGCCCTTGTCGGAAGTGGCTCCGCCGGTCACTTTGTCAAGATGGTCCATAACGGGATCGAGTATGCACTGATGCAGTTGATCGCCGAAGCGTATGACCTTCTGCATCGGGGTTTTCAGATCACGGACGACAGAGCAGCAGATCTATTTGAGAAATGGAACGATGGCGATCTTAATTCATACCTCGTGGAGATCACGTCGATCATCCTAAGGAAGAAGGATTACGATGGGAAGCCGCTCGTCGAGAAGATTTTGGACATTGCAGGACAAAAGGGAACGGGTAAATGGACCTCGCAGGCTGCGATGGACCTTGGGGTTCCCATTCCAACCATAGATTCCGCCGTTTCGATGCGGCAGATCTCTGCTCGGAAGGATGAACGTTTAGCGGCTGCTGAAAAACTCGGGATTGTGCAGGATGTGAAGATCGATGAAACCCTTGCATCCGACACGATCGGCATTATCGAGTCCGCCCTGCACGTTTCTTTCATTGCCGTATACGCGCAGGGTTTCTCTATGCTTCAGTCTGCAGCGAAAGAGAAAGGCTTCGGATCAGACATGGCCGAGATAGCGAAGGTATGGCGCGGCGGATGCATTATTCGTGCAGGATTGCTTAACGAAATCAGAAGAATATTTGGAGCCGAACCGAACATTGCAAACATTTTGGTCTCTGATGCATTTAGAAGCACTATTCGAAATGAACAAGGCTTTCTTAAGGCAACCGTCAAGTCTGCCGTAGCTGCCGACGTGCCCTGCATGGCTTTTTCAACATCCTTAAACTATTTAAAGTCATACGCGTCGGAGCGTTTACCCGCAAACCTCATCCAGGCACAACGCGATCTTTTTGGGGCACACACATATCAGCGAAACGACAAAGAAGGTATTTTTCATACCGCAGATTGGGAGTGATGTCGATTGAATTCAGTAGAATAGTGAAATGAGAAACTCAAGTTCGTTTTTGAGCCGGGCTTTCAGCCTTATTGGCCGCAACAGTGCCGGACGGAAAGACAAACGCAAAGAAGTGTTTTCTACCATTGAACGTAACCGGGTTTGGGGAGCGCATATTTCCGGAGCCGGTTCTTCGCTCGACGCTACGGCCACGACGCGCCGAATCGTGGAGACTGTGGTAAAACAGCTTGAGGTCGCATCGATGGTAGATGTTGCGTGCGGCGATTTTGTCTGGATGCCGCTGGTTTTGGAAAGGCTTTCTGATAATTTTCAATACACCGGCTGCGATATCGTGCCGGCACTGGTAGAGAAGCATTCTGCAGCGTATCCGCAATTTCGTTTTCAAACGCTGGATTTTGTTCTAGGCGAGATTCCCAAAGCGGACTTGATCTTTTGCCGCGACGCACTTCAACATTTGCCCGTCAGGGATATCATCACGGCACTCGACAATTTCTCGAACAGCGGCGCGAAATACCTTATGGCATCGACGCATCTTAGGCGGACAGGATTGAAAAATGCCCAGAAATGTAAGGTAGGGAAATGCCGCGACCGTAACCTGATCCTGCCGCCATTCAACCTGCCGGATCCCATCGTGATCTACGGCGAACAAGATTCGACGCATAAGTTTCTTGGCGTGTGGGAGCTCCCGTTCGATTCGTGATCGGATACTCCTTTTGCCCATTTCTCGACTCGTTATTCAATACGGGATCACACGTCGAAACCCGGAACGAATACGTATGCAGAACATAGGTACATTTCTTCTGATACTCGCATCTATCAGCTTCATCACCGTCATTGGCGGGGCTACTTATGAACATCTTGCCGTCGTGCCAGTATGGTCGGCTGCAGTCCCGGCTTCGCTTTCAATGTTTCAGGGGGAATATCGATTGGCGGCTGAGAACTTCTGGATACCGATCCACCCCATAACCTTGCTGTTATTTGCCGTATCTCTGGCGTTTAATTGGCGGACAAAACGTCGAAACTTTATACTTATCCCTTTCGTCGGTTATTTCGTCATCTTGATCTTGACCTTCCTATACTTCGTTCCGGAATTGATGGCGATAACCCAAAGCTCTTTCAGCCTGAATATTGACCCGGAGCTAACTCGACGGGCCCAAACCTGGGAATTGCTAAGCCTGATCCGGCTTGCTGTGCTTGTTTTTTTGGCTTCGGTCCTGCTTTTTGGGCTGAGCCGGCTTGACGTACCGGAGGAAACGACGGCTAACTGATCTCCCAGGCGTTGTCCGTCTTTAGGAGTTTGCTCATCAACGCTGCATGAACGGCGTGGCCGCTTTTTTCGGCGGTGATCTTTGCCTGAACGGGCAGTCCCAACAGAGCGACGTCGCCGATTATATCCAGAATCTTGTGCCGGACAAATTCGTCGTCAAACCGCAGTGGAGTTTGGTTAAGCATTCCGTCCGGCGTCAGCACGATGGCGTTATCTAACGAGCCGCCGAGCGCCAGATTCGCCTTGCGAAGCATTTCGATCTCATGGGTGAAGCCGAACGTCCGAGCAGAAGCGATCTCTCGGCCGTAGGAGCCATTTCCCAGCACGAAATTGAACGTCTGACGACGGACCATCGGGTGGGGAAAATCAATCACGCACTCGATCTCGAATCGATCCGACGGTTCGATGCACATCCTCCGACCGTCCTCATCGACCTCAACGGTCTTCATTACACGTAAGAAACGACGCGAAGCGTTCAGTTCCCTTATCCCCGCTTTTTCCAAAAGTTCGACCCAATCCTCGCTTGACCCGTCAAGGATAGGCAGCTCAATGTTGTCGAGTTCGATGAAACAGTTGTCGATGCCTGACCCGCGAAGTGCGGAAAGAACATGCTCGCATGTCGAAAGAACAACACCTCTGCGCATCAGCGTAGTGGCGTAGGAACAGTGGGAAACGTATTCGACCGAGGCCGGTATTTCGAAATTGTCGAGGTCAGTGCGAACGAAGATGTAACCGGTGTTCTCCGGCGCGGGCCGAAGACGGACATTGACATCGACGCCTGTGTGCAAGCCGACGCCTTTGGTCTTGATCGGTTTATTAATTGTGGTCTGCTGCGACATCTTCATTAATTCACATCGCAACCGGCGTGCCGAAGAGGCCGTAATCGTGAGTACCGTAAAACAAAAGGCGTGCGAGCTGGGTCCGGGGCAGAATAAGCAGGTTGTGTTGCGTTATGTCGACACGACTGTGGCGCGATTTACTATTCGTCAGATTGTACTTACAATTAACTTTAGGTATCCGCTAGTAGCTTGAACAAATTAAACTCGAATTAATCTAGAGAACTGTCGGGAGCGATCGCGACTATCAGGACGAAGTATGGCAATTCAGACAGCTGGGCAGAAAACGGCCAAGGTAACAAAGGTAAAGATCGAGGACCAATCGACGATTAGCCTGCCGAAGGGCGCTCACGACCATGTCCATAAGGTGCTCGATTATCTGCCGGCGGAGCATACCCGAGGGCTGGACAAGATCAAACTTGTGGATTTTATCAACGACCCGAGGCTGAAGAACCTTGATGTGCCGATGAAGGGCGACTTGCCAGGGATCTATCATCCGAAGCAGGGAAGCCAGGCAGCCTGGATGGATGTTTCCGTCGGGGCCCTTTTACAGCCTACGGAGAGCTTTACCAAACGATGGATGGCAAAGACCTCCTTCAAGGCGAACCTCGCCGGGTTGATATTTTCGCTCGTGGGACAGCACTATTATCTAACTTTGCGCCACTCGATAAAAAAACAAAGCCTGGAACCGCAGATCCGGCAATATGCTGAGAAAAACTTGCGGGCGTGGAGCGAGGCTCAATCTGCCGGGAGCTTCCGTGCCAAGCTCTTTCGTCCACTGCGACCGGTGGTTGAGCGCTGGGCGAAGTGGCTGAACAAAAAAGCGGCAAAGGCGAAGAAGTGATACCCACTAAGGCGATCCTGTCGAATTCCAGATCGTTATTCGCAATTCACTAATATGAGATACTGGCTAGTTAAGCAGGAACCGAGTTCTTATTCGTTCGACACTTTTCGCACCGAAGGCCGGACTGATTGGACCGGTGTTCGCAATTACACTGCAAGGAACAACCTGCGGGACATGGCGACGGGCGATAAAGTGCTCTATTACCACTCGGGTGACGAAAGGGCGGTCGTCGGCCTGGCAAAGGTCACTAAATCGGCATTTAGAGATCCGACCGCTGACGACGACGCTTGGGTGGCTGTCGAGTTGGAAGCAGGAAAGCCCATGAAAAAACCGATTACGCTTTCGGCGATCAAGGCCAATATGGAACTCGCGAACATTGCCTTGATAAAATTGTCTCGACTGTCGGTAGTACCGCTGACGAAGGAGGAATTCGACGAGATCATCTCAATGTCGAAATAGGACTCAATCATGACCGCAGCATCAGAAATTGCACACCGCTCAAGTTTTCTCAGCGAGGCCGTCGAGTATTACCACGAATTGCTCCAAGATGCGGAGCTGGCATCTCAGACATTCGAGGCACTGCGCGAGGGGCTGGAACAGAACCGCTTGATCTTTGGCGGCCGGCCATTGTCGCCATATCTTCGGCCTCATTTCGTTGCTGCGAAAGACTGGGAACGTGTCCGCTCAACCTGCGAGACAATTTGGAGCGCTCTTCAGAAAGTGAAAGACGCAGCGATAGATGACGAGTCTCTCCTTGATGAGCTCGGCATTACCGAGATCGAAAAGTCGCTGGTAAAGATAGACCCGGGCTATCGTCAAGTTTCGCCGACCGCTCGTCTCGATTCGTTTCTTACCGACGACTCGTATAGTTTTGTCGAATTGAACGGAGAAAGCCCCGCTGGGATCGCCTTTGCTGATTCCGCGACCGAGATCTTTCAGAAGCTGCCGGTAATGGAGCGTTTTGCTGAAAGATATAAGGTCCGGGGCCTGGAAGGACGGCCGAAAATGCTCAACGTGCTGTTGAAGTGTTGGGATGAGTTCAATGGCGGTACTGCCGAAAGGAAACCGGTGATCGCGATCATCGACCTGAAAGACCTACCCACGATAAAGGAATTTGAGCTTTTCCGAGACTATTTTCAGGAGCAAGGCTACAACGCGTTGATCTGCTCGCCGGAGGATCTTGAGTTTGGCGACGGGGAACTCTATTTCGCCGGGGTCAGGATCGACGTCGTGTATAAAAGGTTGCTGGTCAACGAGTATCTGCCGATTATGGAAGATTATCCGGCCCTTCTAGACGCATACCGCGCCGGAGCGATCTGTATGGTAAACAGCTTTCGCGGAAAACTCGTTCATAAGAAGGCCATTTTTGCCGTCCTGACGAACGAACGTTATGCTCACCTTTTTAACGAGGAAGAACTTGCCGCGATCAAGGCACACGTTCCCTGGACACGGAAATTCCGCGAAGCAAGAACGCAAGTCAGAACCGGGAGCGGTAGCAATCGGCCTCCTGCCAATGCGACTTCTGAGGTTGACCTGGTCGATTGGACACGCGCTAATTCTTCAAAACTCGTTCTGAAACCAAACGACGATTACGGCGGCCACGGCATCTACATCGGCTGGAATTCGACGGCGGTTGAGTGGGATTTGGCGATCGACGCGGCCCTGGCCAATGGTGATTACCTGGTCCAGGAAAGGGTAAAAACGGCAAAAGAGACTTTCCCTATGATGTTTGACGATTTTGGAAAATGGGAGATGGTCGAACAACTCGTTGACCTTGACCCGCTTCTATTCAACGGCGTCGTAGGCTCGGCATTTACTCGGCTATCAACGACGGAGTTGGCAAATGTTTCAAGCGGCGGCGGAATGGTGCCGACGTTTATCATTGACGAATAACTGGATCAGTTGAACAGATCTCGTTTGTTTTCGGCTGGATCGAACCGAAGGCCAACAGGCCTGTGCCAAACCTGCTGATTTCCAGCCCAGTGGACGAAACGGTCGCGTCGCATTGAAAAGAACTATGCCGGATCGAAACTGACAGATGACAGCATCAACCACCGAATCACGCCTTCGCTCACTTACCGACGAGTACCTTCGCCTGGAGCACAAGCTCAGGCTTGGCGGCGGCCCGGAAAAGATAGATAAAATCCACAAACATGGCAAGTTGACGGCACGCGAACGGGTCGATCTTTTGCTTGATGAGGACACCTACTTTCAAGAGATCGGGCTGCTGGTTGCATATGATGAATATAGCGGCCAGGCCCCGGCGGCTGCAGTTGTCACGATCGTCGGAAAGATCCAAGAACGAGAGTGTGTCGTTGTAGCGAATGACGCGACCATTAAGGCCGGGGCCTGGTATCCTGAAACGATCAAAAAGATCCTCCGCGCCCAGGAGATCGCGATGCGCAACCGCGTCCCGATCATCTATCTTGTCGATTCCGCGGGCGTCAACCTACCGTATCAGGGCGGCGTCTTTCCGGGACAATATGGAGCCGCGCGCATCTTTTACTACAACTCGATAATGCGCCGCTATTTGAAAGTGCCTCAAATCGCCGCCGTTATGGGAATGTGCGTCGCGGGCGGGGCATACTTGCCGGCCTTGAGCGACGTTATTCTCATGGTCGAAGGCACGTCGTTCATGGGCCTTGGCGGTGCAAATCTTGTCAAAGGAGCGACCGGGCAAACGATCGATAATGAAACTCTGGGCGGTGCAATGACGCACAATGCCATCTCCGGCGTCGCACATTACCGGACACCGGACGAGAAAACGTGCATCGAAAAGATCCGCGAACTTGTCTCGGAACTGCTTCGGCCTGAACCATCCAGGGTTTCGATAACTGAAAGCCGTCAGCCATCTTCGTCCAGTGATCGGCTCTTCGAGATCCTTCCCAGCGACCACCGGGCTCCGTACGATATGCACGCGGTTCTCGACACGTTCATCGATGAGGGCGGGGTCGACGAGTTTCAGGCGGATTTTGCGAAGGAAATGATCTGCGGAACGGCGCGAATCGGCGGTATTCTGGTCGGCGTGATAGCAAACAGCCGCGGAATGTCGAAAGGCAAAAAGGGCGAACCGCCGCGTTTTGGCGGCATCGTTTATACCGAATCCGCCGAAAAGACAGCCTATTTTATCGAGAATTGCGACCGCCACGGGACGCCCTTACTCTTTGTGCAGGATGTCTCGGGGTTTATGATCGGCGCTGAAGCAGAGCACAGCGGCATCATCCGTGCAGGTGCACGTTTCGTCGAGGCTATGGCGACGGCAAAAGTTCCGAAGATAGTGCTGACGGTGAATCACGCCTCGGGAGCCGGATATTATGCAATGGCCGGCCAGGGTTTCGATCCGGATTTCATTTTCACTTTGCCGACGGGCCGCATGGGAGTGATGGAAGGCGACAGCGCCGTCCAGGCGATCTTCGGCACTCAGCTAGAAAAACTAAAAAAAGAAGGCATAGGGCCAGATGAGGCAATGCTTGCCGATATGGAGAAAGTGCGCGAAACCTACGACCGCGAACTGGATGCGAAGCACGCCGCGGCACGCGGCCTTGTCGATGCCATCGTTATTCCGGAAACTCTCCGTAGTTCCCTAATTCTTGCTCTTAAAACATCCCTGAACACATCCGGGCCGCATATTGGTGCTTTTGTATTGCCCAGTATTTGAGATACACACACGGATGAATTATCGTTCCGGATATTTCTTGGAATTACAACGGAGAGGGACCCATGGCAGAATCACAAACAAGCACGAGAACGGATACCGGGCTGAATCTCAGGCCTGGAAAGCAGGAAGATGCAGTGGAACTTGGCCGTATTTGTTTTGAGGCCTTTTCATCTATTGCCGGGAAACATAATTTTCCACCCGATTTTCCGTCACCTGAGTTTGCGGCGGGGCTGATGGGAATGCTGCTTTCGCGGCCGGATGTTTACTCGGTTGTCGCTGAAGACGGAGAGAGCCGGGTACTGGGCAGCAATTTCCTATGGGAGAGCGATGTGGTTTCAGGCGTCGGGCCGGTGACGGTAGATCCAGAGGCGCAGAATTCTTCGGTCGGTAGGCAACTGATGGAAGACGTGATCCGCCGTTCCGACGATCGCGGCTTCCTTTCGATCAGATTACTTCAAGCGGCCTATCACAGCCGCTCGCTTGCTCTGTACACAAAACTTGGATTTAATACGGTCGAAGCAATCTCGAACATGCAGGGGAAGCCGCTCGGCATCAAGATAGACGGTTATGACGTTCGTCCGATGACCGATGGCGATGTTGACGCGGCCGATGCCGTGTGTCGTTCGGTGCATGGGCACACCCGACGGAACGAGATCGCCGGCGCGGTGCCAGTTGGCTCTGCCATGGTTGTCGAGCATCACGGCCGCGTATCGGGATATACGACCGGAATCAACTTTTTCGGGCATTCCGCTTGTGAAACGAATGAAGACCTGAAGGCTTTGATCAGCGCGGCGACCGAGTTTGGAGGGCCGGGTTTTCTGCTTCCAACGCGAAACAGTGAGATGGTCCGATGGTGTCTTTCCCATGGCCTCCGGATCGTCCAACCGCTCACATTGATGAGCCGGGGAATGTATCAGGAACCGCGCGGAGCTTTTATGCCTGCGATCCTGTTTTGATATGGGCCAATTTTCGGGGCCGAAAAAAGGGAGTTGATCTCGGTGGTCCATCCCAAATGACTGTCTACTCTCACTTCATGTTAAAAAATGTTTCAGAGCGATGCAGAGTCTTGTATAATGCTTGTGGTTTTGGCTTTGTGATCGCCGCGCCGATGTCGGGCGAACCGTGTCGAAACGTTGAACCTTCCCGAACCCTCGATCGGAGCAAAAATAATCTGTATGAGAATGCTATTTGTATTTCTACTTTTCGTACTTACGGGCACTGTTTTCTCACAAGACAATGAACGTGCTCTCACGACCTATTCTGGCAATGATAAGCTTATTGGCCTTTCGAATCTAATTGACGGCTTTAGCGAGTGTCCGATACGAATCGTAGTTGGACGGGTACGGAAATTCAAGTCCGTCGGAAATCTGGTCAGCGTCAGACTAAAAGAGGGCAAGAAGAAATTCGCGGAAGTGGTGGTGCCTCTGGGCCGCGTGGATTCCGAAGACCGCAGTTACGTCTTTCGACATCTGATAACGAAAAACAATACACTTCGAATCTCCGGCTATTCTTGCAGCGACGAGCTTCCGTTTTCGGCTTTTAGCGTGGACCGCGTTTATTAACGATTTCCGCGTTTCGACCTACAATTCAAAGTAACTAATCTCGCCTTTTCTTATTAGAAAGAAACAAGAGGCCTTCAGTCCAATTTGATGAGATCACTCGCTCATATTACGCCGGCCGCCTTCCATCTCGGGCGGCGAATTCTTTGCCTGTCGAAAAAGTGGTGAGATAATCCCGGAGACTGCCGCAAGGGCACAGTCCCAAGACCGTCAATGATCGCTCGGATCTCTGCCTGGAGTTCATTAATCTGATCAGGCTTGACGAAAAAACTTCTAGCCCCGGCTCTTAATGCATGTTCGCGATCGATATCGCGATCAAGCGCCGTGTACACTACTATCTGACCGCCTCGATTCGAACCAAGAATTTGCTCGCACAGGCTCACCGCAGTAACGTCAGGCAAACAATAGTCGATCAAATACAGGTCAAACGGCCGGCCTCCTATCATTCGGCCGGCTTCCTGGGCGTTGCTCGCCGTTAAAACGTCAAACCCGAAACGCTGCGTGAGCCATGTCTTCATCAGTTCGCAACCCGAAGTATCGTCGTCAACATAAAGTGCATGCAGTCGGCTATACATAGCTCGTTCACCTCCCCGGTGTTCCTATCAAATTTCGACGTTTTGCAGTTCAAGTCGGGACCAGATTCCCGCTATTTCCTTCACACCGCGCGGCGTCCGGTTACAAGTTGTACTACAAGCACGATGAGTGCTACCACGAGCAGCAGATGAATAAGGTTTCCTACGGCGGCGCCGCCAAACCCGAAACCCAGTGCCCATAAAACCAGGATGATTATCAAAACAGTCCAAAGCATAGTTCTTCTCCTTTATATTGCCTTAAACTTCAAGGCGGTCTAGAAATTAACAAAACGAATTAACAGATCGCGGAACCGATCACACCATGTCCGATCGGGCGCTTTTTGCACGTGCAGCACCGATAGCGGTCTTCACGTCTTTCTCTTCCTCCGGCGGAGGAACAACTGCGGGCATTCCAAGGAAATCTATCCAAAGCTCGCGGGACCATCCAGCCGAATGATAAAGATGTTCAGCTTCCTCGTCTCCGATTTCAGCTAGTGCTTTCTCAAGCGCTTTCTTAGTCTCGCCCTTCTCGTCTTTAGAAAGTTCGCCGAGCAACTCCCAGTTCTGGTGGTCCTTCGTCTCTGCCAGAACGACGCACTCGGTCGCAACAAGCTCGGCGGCCTTTTCATCGCTGCCGCTCTTCGCGAGCTTCATCGCCGCAACAAGTGATTCACCTATGTGCCTCACAACTTCTCGGCCTTCCGTTTCAGTCCGCGGATCAAGACCCAGCTCTTCAAAAAGCGTTTCAACGATCTCAACGTGTCGGACTGTCTGGTCGTGATACTCACGCCATTCCTTCTTCAGTTCGTCGTTTACAGCGCACGAAATAGCATTCTTATATATCTCGATGCCGCCAAGCTCAGTTTCCAAAGCCTGGTATAAAAGTTCTTTTCTTTTCTTGTCCATATGTGTATTCCCAAGTGATAATATGTATCGTTTTCAGACAATATTTCCTTTCTAATGGTGTAAAATGCAAGTGGCGTGCCTCACCCACAATAATCGAAACACGGAGCGTGGATACCAATCAATATCTTCCAGTCTGGCTCCAGCTATCCCGATATGGTGTCATAGGTTCGATTCTCTGGATTCCGAAGCATGTGTAAATAGGTCCTGTTAGGAATTACTGCGCGAACCGTTACAAAAGGCCATGATGTTTGGTCGAAGAAGAAGATTTGTGAAGAGATCTTCGGTCGCTCCACCGTTAGAAACTACAGAATACCGCCAGCGCGACGCCTTAGCGGTCTGCGGTCAGGATGCACAGTCTTGGATTCAGGTGAGGTCATTTCTCGATCGAACCCTTTGGACCAGAGTATCTTTTTCAACTCAGGCCCTATCAAAACAAGCTGTTCCGGCTTAACAAAGTACCTGCTTGCACCTGCTTCTAACGCCTGCTTCCTGTCAACATCGCGGTCGAGCGCACTGTAAATAAAGATCGGTGCGGCCGGATCGATACTCTTGATCTCCTTGCAAAGCTTAATGGCAGTCACATCCGGCAAGCAATAATCGAGAAGATAGACGTCGAACGGACAACTTCTGATAAGGGCAAGTGCAGTAGCGCCGTCCAAAACGGTTTCAATCTGAATTCCATAGAGGTGGTTCAGTTGAAATGCCATCAGTTCACAGCCGTCGGCATCATCATCTACGTACAAAATTCGTGGTTCGGTGTTCATAATACTCGCCTATCCTTGTGGTAGAACAAGATGAATATTCGGTCGCACATTTTGAGCTCTCGCGTTAGGCTCGCCGCATTTGCCAACCGACTCTCCGAGCGCTACTGCTACCTTCCTGAAAAACCTACATTAGTCGATAGACGTAGTATGCGGCATGGGTCGCTGCCAGACTGTGAGGTATCTAACAGTGTAAAAAAAAATAGGCCGGGGCCTTAGGATCTGTGTTCGGCGCGGTATCTGTTTATGATAAGGTCACGGCTCGCTCTTATAACCTCGTAACATTCACAAGAGATGGACCGGAGTTTTGTAAGGTCAGAAATGGTGACCCGGCCGCGTCGAGTTTCAATGATGCCTTGCCTTGTGAGGCTCGAGAGACTGAGAGATACGCTCTCTCGTCGAACACCGATCATACTTGCGACCTGCTCGTGCGTAAGAGGGAATGTCTCGACCTGAAGTTCATCATTCAATTCGAGAATGAAGCGACACATCTGTTGGTCTAGGCGATGAAGTCGATTGCAGATCGCTGTTTGGGCGATCTGTGTCATAAGGCCGTGGGTATACTTCAACAGCAGTTCATGAAAATCGCCGCACTCAGAAAGTTCATGTCGCACTAGTCCGGAACCCAACTGATAGGCGGCCCCCGAATAGGTTACGACAGCGCGATCAGGAGTTTTGATTCCCAAGATGATGCTGGTCCCGACGATGCCATGACGGCCAAGCGAGGAGACCGAAATAGAGCCACCGCCTTCGGATTCGTACATCAGCGAGACGAGTGAGCTGATGGGGAAATAAATATACTTGCCTTTTTCTTCGGCTTCCCACAATACCTGGCCCTTCTCGAGTTCCACAATGGCGCAAACATCGGAGATCTTCTTCCATTCACTAGTCGGCAAGGCGGAAAGAAGTACGTTAAGGGATCGTTCGTCGGATATCTTCGGTGGGGTGTTCATGAGAGTTCTTTATTTCAATTTCCCGGTCAGCTCGGCGTAATCGGATATCGCCGTTCTGATAACGTCATACGAAGACTCACGGCCATACGAATAGGCGATCTCACAGATATTCGGAGTGTCAGGCAGCGATTTGTAAGTCAGGAAATAATGCTCGAATCGCTCCAGTATGCCCTTTGGCAGCTCACTTATTTCACGATATTGCTCGAAAACTTAGTCGCCTTTTAATACCGCGATGATCTTATCATCGGCCTCGTTGTCGTCAACCAAACAAAAGCCGCCGATCGGCCTCGCTTTGAGGATTATGTCGCCGCGGGGAATATGGTGCTCCGAGAGGACCAAAATATCCAGCGGATCGCCATCGCCGCCAATTATATTTACATCAGTTTTCGAACGTGCAAGATCCGCTATGCCCTCAGAACAATATGTCTGCGGAATAAAACCATAATTCGCTGGAACAACATTCGAATATTGCTGCGGCCGGTCGATCTTCAGGTAGCCCGTCTCCTTGTCCACCTCATATTTGACCGTATCGCGCGGAACGATCTCAACAAACACCGTCACCTCATCGGGGACGCCATCTCCAATCGAAATGCCATGCCACGGGTGAGCTTTGTCGGTTCTGAACATAAGCTATTATTATGGCTTATACGCGTCAATGTCTAAAGCTATCCAAATCGAGAAAAAGGGCGAAACCCTCATTGTTATCTTTTGCCGGCCCGAGATCCGAAGTCCGCTCTCGTTATTGGTGCTTGATGAGATTGACGAGATATTGGACGCACAAGTCGGTGTCGCTGGCACTATCGTATTCACCGGGATGAATGACGTGTTCGCCTCGGGCGCCGATCTTAACGAGATCGCTACGCTCGACAGGGAAAGTGCCCTCGATTTTGCACGCCGAGGTCAGAAGTTGATGAGGCTCATCGAGGATCATCCTTCTGATACAGTGGCTGCAATAAACGGATTTTGCTTTGGCGGTGCGTTAGATCTCGCGTTGAGCTGCCGAAGCAGGATCGCAAGTCCGAGCGCGACCTTCTGTCATCCCGGCGTAGGACTCGGGATCATCACAGGCTGGGGTGGAACGCAACGTTTACCAAGGCAGATCGGCGAAGGGGCGGCTCTGGAAATGTTCTTGACGGCAGTGCCGATCAACGCTCGGGAAGCCCTTCGCATCGGGCTCGTGGATATGCTCGTCGATGACCCGCTTGCGGAAGCACTAAATAGATGAGACGCCGGCCAATTGGCGAAAAGGCCTACTGCACGGTATTT
>JBGSYT010000091.1:0-6826 GCA_041750855.1 Pyrinomonadaceae bacterium
GCGTCTTTGCCATCGGCCGCAGCAACTACGCCGACGACATTCGCTACGTCAAACACCTCAAATCCAAAACTTCCCCGCCCGCCGACCCCACAAACGTCTCCGTCTTCCAACTCGCCCGCACCCACGGCCCGGCTGCTCATAGCTCCCCTCCTAGTTTAGGAGGGGTGGCGGCGTCTCGCCGACGGGGTGGTGACCACCATTCACCATTCACCTCTAACCATTCCCCATTCCCTATTCACCATTTACAATTATCCCGTGTACGTCCGCGACAAACGATCTCCCGTCCGAAAGAGCGAGGCCGTCTCGCGGGTGATGAGCGCCAACCGCGCCAAATGAGCTCCCCTCCTGCCTGAGGAGGGGTGGCACCGCTTCGGTGACGGGGTGGTGGGAGCCCGAACCCGCACTCCGCATTTCCCCGGCCGTCCGCCCAGACATCTCTTTCGTCTCAAAGAAACTCGCCATCTTCGTCAACGGCTGCTACTGGCACCGTTGCCCGAGATGTAACTACCCGCTTCCCAAGAACAACCCCGCCTTCTGGCAAGCCAAATTCGATCGCAACGTCACCCGCGACGCCCGCAAACGCCGCGATCTCAAGCGCATCGGCTGGAAGGTGATTACCGTCTGGGAATGCGACCTCAACGGGCGACCGGATGCCCCGTTCTCCGTCGCATCGCGACGCCAGACCGTAGCCGTGGGTTTCAACCCACGGAACGCGACACACAGAAACCCACGTCGCGTCAGCGACGGTTGATCTCCAATTCACCATTCACCGTCCGCCCGTTCACCATTCACAATTCCTCCACGGTTCCCTCATCGGCTCCGCCGCCCGATGTGCGGAATGGCTCAGCCTTTCCGTCGTCGCCCTAAATTAATCTTGCGGCTACGCCGCCGGTAGTCGATTTTGGACTATTCGAAATCCGACTATACCCTCGCCCTGACACAAAATCACAAATGGAAAAATCAATTTATACGAAGGAGTACTCCCTCTTTCTCGAACAGCTCAAAAAAGTCCGGGAAGAAAAGGGATTAACGCAGACCGAAGTGGCAGAACGTCTCGGCCAAACCCAAAGCTTTATCAGCAAGGTCGAACGCGGCGAACGCCGCCTCGACATCGTCGAACTCCGCGCCTTTTGTTTCGCCATGGAGATATCGCTTTTCAAGTTTGTTGAGGGAATTGAGCGAGTAATCAGCAAAGCATCGCGTCATCAATGAATTCTGAAGTCAAACTGAAACGCAAAAAGGTTGAATTCCGCCTCGGCGAATTGTTTTCGGGTCCTGGCGGAATCGCATGGGGAGCCGGACTCGCAGGTGCTCATAACGCCGATTGCGATTTCTCGATCAACCACGGGTGGGCAACTGATTACCACGCGGACACTTGTGAAACCTACATAAGAAACATTTGCCCGGATCAGCCGGAAACCGTCGTCTGCAGCGACATTAGAAAACTCGAACTGTACTCGCTACTCAGTGTATCGGACATCGATGCACTGGCTTTCGGATTTCCTTGTAACGACTTCAGCGCGGTAGGTGAGCAGAAGGGCACAAACGGTCATTTTGGGCCGTTATATACCTACGGCGTGCAAGCCCTTGATTACTTTAAACCCAAATGGTTTTTAGCTGAGAATGTAGGAGGTCTGCGTAACGCGAATGATGGTGAGGCGTTTGCGACAATCCTTCAGGAGTTGCGGGGCGTCGGATATGAAATTGTTCCTCATCTTTATAAATTCGAAGAGTACGGAGTCCCGCAAGCGAGACACAGAGTCATCATAGTCGGAATTCGAACTGACTTAAATATCGAGTTCAGGGTTCCGTCGCCTTTGCCTTACAAGGGTATGGACGTGTCGTCTAGGAAAGCGATTTCGGTTCCTCCAATCACGGAAGGCTGCCCAAACCACGAATTCACCAAGCAATCCGAAAAAGTTGTCGAACGACTCAGGCATATTCTTCCTGGCCAGAACGCCTTCAATGCAGACCTACCAGAACATCTGAAACTAAATGTGAAAGGCGCAAAAATCAGCCAAATCTACAAACGGCTCGACCCACGAAAACCTTCGTATACAGTTACGGGCAGCGGGGGTGGCGGTACCCATGTTTATCATTGGTCCGAAAACAGAGCGCTGACGAATCGCGAACGTGCTCGGCTACAAACCTTCCCGGACACTTTCGTCTTTTGCGGTTCCAAAGAAAGTGTCAGACGGCAAATAGGAATGGCGGTTCCACCTCTCGGGGCAATGGTTATCTTCGATGCGATACTCAACTCATTCGCTAGTATTGAGTACGAATGCATCTCTCCAAACATTTCCGAAAATTTTGCAAAGAAACCTTTGTTTTATGCCGCGAATTAATCACTGGTGGACAACTCGGCCTAAGCGAAAACTGATCACCATCGTCGAAGTCTTGCGTGTATTCCTTACTGTAACAGAGAGCAAAGTATGGCGCGGCAATAGGCCTCTTCATCTCGAATTTGAAACGGCATTGGAACAGCAGGGACTCAAGGGCATCGGCGTTCGCCGTGACCATACTGGAGGTGGAGGACGAACATACAAAGCCTGGCTCGAATCATTCGGCCTTTGGTTCGCCGAAGACGCTAACGGGCAAGTTCACGCCACGTTCGCAGGAGACGACCTCTTAAAGGGAATGTCGCCAGTGTCGATTATGACCCGGCAGATTCTTAATTTTCAATATCCTTCCCAGTTTTCCCGTGCCACTCTAGTCAATCCAAGATTTCGCATCCAGCCATTCCGATTCATTTTGAAGCTTCTGCTTAGGGCTGAACTTGATGGCTATTTGACACAAGAAGAGCTCGCGGGTTGCGTAATGCCTTACGCCGAAACGGATGCGGACCTAGATGCGTGTGTTAGGCGTATCGTCGCATATCGTCGAAGTGGTAATGATGACGCCATTTTTGATGCCGCTTTCGAAGCGATTTATGGCCGACTTTCAAAAATTCGGGATACGGCAAACACATTCTTTAATCAGCTTGAATTTACGCAGTTGGTGGAAAGGGAAGATGGCGGTCGCATATCTGTTATCCCCGCTCGGCTCGCGGAAGTCCGTGAGTTGCTACTAAACCAGCCAGGTCTAATCGACCGATCGGATGAACATGAATACTTCCAGCGTAAGTATGGTCTCGGTCCAAATCATCGGCGGGACAATCGCAACTTTGCAACAGGAGCCGGAGTTATAGCCGCCCCGGAGGCAGAGCGAAGAAGCGTGTTAATGGTCCTATGGGATATTCTGGCCCGGGAACCGATCAGAGCAATTGACGCTAACCTTATTAATAGAATCTCAAACCAGACTGGTGTAAGGAACCAGACCGTCGAGCGCGTAATCACCGCGATGGGGATTCAGCCGACGTTGACCGTCTTTGAAGAACGGTATCTGACCCTTGCCATGAGCGGCCGTGATTTCGCCACGGAGTTTGAAAAAGCTACTGAAGGAGTCTTCGGAATCAATGGCCTTGGCTATGAAACGGAATGGGTGGGCTCGCTGGGCAACACTCCAGATGTTTTGGCGATCTCAGTTGATCGGGCTGATCCCTATGTGAGCATTCTTGACGCAAAGGCTTATAAGGCCTACACAATTAGTGGTGATGAGCGTCGGCGAATGACACATGTCTATATTCCACGATATCGAGTCTACAACCACAATGGATCCGACTATAATCTCTCGTTTTTTTCGTATGTTGCGGGTGACTTTGGGAACACCATCGACCGCGGCATTGCACAGATTCATCGCGATACCAGCGTCCGCGGCTCAGCGATTACCGCTCGAGTTCTCTTACGAATGCTTAACCAACATCAACTCAGGCCATTTAGTAAGACTCAACTTCGAAATTTCTTTACTTTAGGTCGTCAACTCGTTCCCACTGACTTTGAACCTTGAGCGATACGGTTTCCAAAGAACAGCGAAGCAGAAACATGTCGCGCATTCGGAGCCGCGACACAAGACCGGAAACCGATGTCCGGTCTCTGCTCCACCGCCTAGGTTTTCGCTTTAGGCTTCACGTGAAAACTTTGCCGGGCAAACCCGACATAGTCCTTCCGAAATACAGATCAGTGATATTCGTTCATGGATGTTTCTGGCATCGACATAAAGGATGCAAAAGGTGCACGACACCTACTTCTAACAGTGCATACTGGATTCCGAAATTGATAGAGAATGCAGAGCGCGATAAGGCCCATGTTAAACGTCTAAGAGGACTCGGCTGGAAGGTTCTCGTTGTTTGGGAATGTGAAGTAAAGAATAATCAGCGATTGCAAGCGAAAATATTGAAGTTCCTGGATGGCGAACCTAAAAAGCTCATTCATGACAAATTCGTTCCCGTCAACGGCAGTTCGGTGGAAGCCGGTTAATTCGGCGAGTTTTTCCTGTGAGAGGCCGCGTCTCCCGCCACCCCGTCTGCTTCGCATCCACCCCTCCTCAGGCAGGAGGGGAGCTAATAACTCGCGGATGCGGCGGCCGAATTGTTGGAGAAGTTGTTTGTCGGCCATTTGATCTCGCGGGTGGTGGACGTTACGCCCTTACTGACGTGCGGGCTACTGCAACCGTACGGGCTGCATCTAGTTACGCCCTTACTGACGTGCGGGCTTCTGCAACGTGCGAGCTTCGATCTAGTTACGCCCTTACTGACGTGCGGGCTACTGCAACCGTACGGGCTACATCTAGTTACGCCCTTACTGACGTGCGGGCTTCTGCAACACAGACAGCCGCGTGAGATCAACCTATACGCATTGTATGCAGCCGATCAACATACAATGCGTATCATCCGGAGCGGCCCGCCGGTGCGTGGTATAATTTTCGGTGCGAGGTACCGAACGCCGATATGCAGATCACGATAGACATAGAACCTAAGACATATTCGCTTTTGCAGAAAGTGCAGGAGAAGGGCGTTTCGCTTGACGAGGTGCTCCGCGAGGCACTGGACAAGCTCGAAGATGAGGAACCCAGACAGGAGCAGCTAACGATTGAACAGCGTATCGAGCAGTTCAACAAGTGGGCCAGAACGCCTCGGGATCTTCCGGATATTCCCGATGAAGCACTGCGCCGCGAGAATATCTATCCGGACCGCAGCTGATGAGTTGGCTACTTGATACCAGCGTATTGATCGGCTCCATTCATTTTGATGCCGCTCGGCAGGGGCCGTCGATATTGGCGATCAACGCCCTGCTTGGCCGAGATGAAGATATCTTAGTTGTCCCTCAGGTCATCGTTGAATTCTGGGCCGTGACTACACGTCCCGCCGATGCCAATGGCCTTGGCCTTTCAACCGCCGACGCCGAAAAAGAGATCGATCAGATCAAATTGAATTTTGTTCTCAAACCTGAAGACGAAACCATCTTTCAAAACTGGGAGACACTCGTCACAACCTATAAAGTCAGTGGGAAACCAAGCCACGACGCCCGGATTGTTGCGGCCATGCACACTTACGGCATCGAGAATCTGCTCACTTTTAACACTTCTGATTTCAAACGCTACTCAGACATCATCAACGTCGCTTCACCGCACGAGATTACCTAAGGCTGAGCATTCTGGCGCAGAAAACGTGCCAGTGTTGCCGGGTCGCGGCAACGGCCCGAACATCAGACGACGAGCCGCTCAGAAAGACCAATTAGTATTGACCGCTACTTATATTTGCACTATATTTAATGCAGATAGGGTGCAAGTATGATCAACCTGAAAGACGAGATCGATTCACTTTCGAACTTTAAAAGAAACACGGCGGATTTTCTAAAGCAGTTAAAGCGCTCCGGGAAGCCTGTCGTGCTGACCATCAACGGCAAGGCGGAGCTGGTGGTGCAGGATGCGGCGAGTTATCAGCAGTTGCTGGAGATAACCGAGCGGCTTGAGACGATCGAGGCTCTGCGGCCGGCAATCGAGGAAATGAAAGCGGG
This sequence comes from Pyrinomonadaceae bacterium, assembly GCA_041750855.1. Classification (GTDB taxonomy): domain Bacteria; phylum Acidobacteriota; class Blastocatellia; order Pyrinomonadales; family Pyrinomonadaceae; genus OLB17. Next base: position 5,895 of record JBGSYT010000091.1, read on the forward strand.
CGAGGGCGAGCCCGCCGATGCGTTTTTCGCTGGGCTCTTGGCCGAGACGCGCAAGACACCTCGGAAATGAGTTACGAGGTCGTCATCATGCCGTCCGCGAAGGCGGACATATTCGAGACAAGAACCTGGCTGCTGGAAAATGCTCCCGAAAAGGCGGATCCCTGGCTGTGGAGCTGTAGCCAGGCTGCGACCTCACTTGGGGAGCATCCGCTGCGATGCCGCGTGAGCGAAGAAAGCGTGGAGTTCGATATCGAAGTGCGAGAACTGCTGTTCGGCGACAGACGCAATATTTACCGGATCCTCTTTGCCGTCGCAGGTTCAAAGGTCAACATCCTCCGCGTTCGTTCAACCCGTCAACAACGGTTGAGCAACAAGATCGACCACGAATAACAGAAACGTGCAAACAGTGCTCTTGTGTTCACTTTTTGTGCCTGTAATAAAAAGATTTCCCACAGATGGGACAAACGTGATATTATTGAAGCGGCTCCGGGCCAGTGCCTGGGCGGGTTGTTTGAAAATCTTTGACGGCTTAGAGGTGCAAAATGGCGTTGTCTCGCGCTGGGGCAAACGCTTTTCCGGAGTTTGTTTGCAAATTCCGTGGGAAAAGGGCTCGATATTGCGATAAACCCAATGGTTGCAATGATCTGCATGTCCCGATCAAGGGCTTCCCCCGTGTGGGACAAGCGGGACAAGAGCGGAAAGCGTCCTGTAGGCGGATCGGCTTAAAGATCGCTTTTGCAGCACTTAGGCTCGGATGAGCTATCTGGAACACCTCATATCTGTCCCGGCTTGGGGAAACAGATATTACGGATCGATCAGGACCAGAAGGCGGTCGGCCCAATCGGAGCGGGCGGCTTTCAGCATCTCGTACTGGACCCGGGCCATGTCGGTGTTGCCGAGCTTGACGTAGGCACGGCCAAGGTTGAAGCGGG
>JBGSYT010000092.1:0-35485 GCA_041750855.1 Pyrinomonadaceae bacterium
AGGTAATCGTATGAAACGATGCCCTGAATGCGGGGGGATCACTAGTATCTAAAAGACAAATGACAAATGACAAGGTTGAGTTTGTTGAGTTGACTGAGGATGTTTCGGCATCGCCTTTGTGGAACGCTGATCTTGCGCCGACGACGATCGAGCAAAGGACGTGGTCGACTTGGAATATTGCGGCGTTGTGGATCGGGATGAGCGTCGTGATCACGACGTACATGCTCGGCGGCGGGTTTATTGCGCAGGGTATGACATGGTGGCAGGCGATGCTGACGATCTTGCTTGGCAACTGCATCGTGCTCATTCCGATGGTTTTAAATGCTCATGCCGGGACGAAATATGGTATCTCGTTTCCGGTGTTGCTGCGGGCGTCGTTCGGGACAAAGGGCGCGAACATTCCGGCGATACTGCGTGCGATCGTCGCGTGCGGTTGGTTCGGGATTCAAACTTGGATCGGCGGAACGGCGATAGATGCATTGCTCACGGCGGTGTGGAGCGGATGGGCCGGAATCGACGCGATGATCGCAGGTAATCCGCTTCACACATGGATCTCGTTCTTTCTATTCTGGGGCGTTCAGGTCGTCATAATCTTACGCGGCATCGAGGGCATCAAGCATCTCGAATCGTGGGCCGCACCGCTGTTACTGCTCGGCGGTTTGGTGCTGTTGGTTTGGGCGTCTTCGGCGGCGGGCGGTTTGGGTAATGTCCTGTCAGGAACATCGGCATTGCAGACTTCACAGGCGAACTTTTGGGCGATATTTCCCGCGGCATTGACGGCCTCGGTCGGCTATTGGGCGACGCTGAGTTTGAATATTCCTGACTTTACGCGTTACGCAAAGTCACAACGATCGCAGATGATGGGACAGGCACTTGGATTGCCGCTTACAATGACGGCATTCGCGTTCATCGGAGTGGCGGTGACGAGTGCGACCGTGATCATCTACGGCGAGGCGATCGCCGATCCGGTTCAGTTGATCAAGAGATTTGATAACTGGCTTGTCATACTTTTCGCAATGGTAGTGATTTTTGTCGCGCAGCTTTCCACCAACATGGCCGCGAATGTCGTCTCTCCATCGAACGATTTTTCGAACCTCAACCCGAAACGCATCTCTTACGTCACGGGCGGATTGATCACTGCGGTCATCGGGATCGTGATGATGCCGTGGCATTTGATGTCGTCGATGGGAGCGTATATATTTACGTGGCTGATAGGCTACTCGGGCCTGATGGGGGCGATCGGCGGGATACTTATCTGCGATTATTGGATTATCAGAAAACGCCGGATCGAACTTGCTGAACTCTACAAGACGGATGGCGTCTATACATACAGCGGCGGTTTCAATTGGCGTGCGATCGCGGTGTTGGTACTGGCCATCGCTCCAGTCGTCCCCGGCTTCCTGCGAGCCGCGACAACACCCGGTGGCCAGGTCCGATCCCAATTTCTTTGACACGCTTTACACTTATGCTTGGTTCGTTACGTTCGGTCTGGCTTTTGTGTTGTATTATCTTTTCACTGTCGGCCGAGCGAAGAAATAAGATCGCGATGTGCGACTGGTAAACACTTTGATCGAGGAGCCTAATAATTTCTATGGAAACGACACAACAGCAAGCAGAACTAAATCCGTCGAAAATAATGGAGGTCGGCCTGGGCTTTTGGCCCTCAAAAGTACTCTTGGCGGCAACCAACATGGGTCTTTTCACGCTATTGTCCGAAGGGCGATTGTCGGGCAGCGAAATAAGAGCGAAGCTCGGCCTGCAAGATCGGGGATTTTACGATTTTCTGGATACGCTTGTTGCCCTCGGTTTCTTGACCCGCGAGGGGATAAAAGAAACCTCTGTATATGGCAACGCCGCCGAATCGGACCTTTTTCTGGACAAGAAAAAGCCGACCTATATGGGCGGCATTCTGGAGATGTGTAACAACCGAATTTACCGGTTTTGGGCAGATCTGGAAGAGGGACTGAGAACCGGAAAGCCGCAGAACGAAGTGAAAACCGGCGAAATGCCCGTTTTTGAAATGCTCTACTCCGACCCGGCTAAGATGCGTGAATTCATAATGGCGATGGGCGGGATCCAGATGGGAAACTTTGTAAAGTTCGCCAGCGATTTCGATTTTTCCGGGTACGAGACATTTTGCGATGTGGGCGGTTCGGGCGGACATCTGTCGATCCAGGTCGCACTGAATAATCCTCATATGCAGTGCACTTCATTCGATCTTTCAGTTGTCGTACCGGTTGCAAGAGAAATCGTCGAGAACTTCGGTTTAGCCGACCGGGTCACTCTTGCAGAGGGTGATTTCTTTAAGGAACCGCTGCCCAACGCCGACGTCATCACGATGGGGAACATCCTCCATGATTGGGGCACGTCCGACAAGAAAATGCTAATGAAAAAAGCATATGACGCATTGCCCGATGGAGGTTCGTTCGTAGTGATCGAGAACATAATTGATGACGATCGACGACAGAACGCGTTCGGTATGATGATGTCTTTGAATATGCTTTTGGAAACGGATGAGGGTTATGATTTTTCGGGAGCCGATTTTGACGCTATGGCAAGAGAAACGGGGTTTAAGGAAACACGTGTTATGCCACTGACAGGACCGGCGAGTGCGGCCATTGCAATTAAATAATATGTCGAGAATAGTAAAAGCAGGCCTGATACAGGCTCATAACGTTGCTCCAGTCGATGCGACGATCGATTCGATCAAAAAGGCGAATATCGACAATCAGCTAAAACTCGTCGAAGACGCTGCGCGACTAGGCGTGCAGATGCTCTGTTTTCAGGAGATATTTAATACTCCTTATTTTTGTGCCGAGCAGCAGACTCGTTGGTACGAGGCTGTAGAACGCGTGCCCGACGGGCCTACGGTCAAGCTGATGCAAGAGGTCGCCAAACAGCATGGAATGGTCCTTATCGTTCCCGTTTACGAAGAAGAGCAGACGGGCATCTACTACAACACCGCTGCCGTGATCGATGCGGACGGCAAATATCTTGGCAAATACCGCAAAACGCACATCCCGCACGTTGCTCCGGGATTCTGGGAGAAATTCTATTTCCGGCCTGGGAATCTTGGTTACCCGTGCTTCGATACAGCATTTGCTCGGATTGGTGTTTACATCTGCTATGACCGACATTTTCCTGAAGGGGCAAGATGTTTAGGATTAAATGGGGCGGAGATCGTCTTTAACCCATCCGCGACGGTCGCGGGACTGTCCGAATATCTTTGGAAGCTCGAACAGCCCGCCCATGCTGTCGCGAACGGTTATTTTGTCGGAGCGATAAACCGCGTGGGTACCGAGGCGCCGTGGAACATCGGCGAGTTTTACGGCCAGAGCTATTTCTGTGATCCGCGAGGGCAGATCATCGCTGAAGCTTCGCGAGATCAGGACGAACTAGTGGTCGCCGACCTCGATATGGACAAGATCCGTGAGGTCCGCAACACCTGGCAATTCTTCCGCGACCGCCGCCCGGACGCGTATGGTGCGATCGTTGCCGACTAGCCTTTCAATTAATAAAGTAATGCAAGTTCGATCGAAAGAGGAAATATTCGAGCAGATCAGATCCAACCGCGAACAGTTGGCGGCGTTTGGTGTCCGAGGCTTCGGCCTATTCGGATCGTTTGCTCGATCGGAACAGAATGAACGAAGCGATATCGACATTCTGGTCGATTTCGATCCGGACCAAAAGTCCTTCACCAATTTCATGGGCCTCGCATTTTTCCTTGAAGATCTGCTTGGACGAAAGGTCGATCTCGTGACAAGGGAATCACTGAGCCCCCATATCGGCCCGAAGATACTTGCGGACGTTGAATATGGAACTCTCGATTGACGACTATCTCCGTCACATCGTCGATGAGGCCGAATTTCTCAGCGCAAGCTCGGATGGCCTGACAATGGAGCACTACCTTAAAGATCCCGTGCTGACGAGGGCTTTCGTAAGGAGCATCGAGATCATAGGTGAGGCCGTGAAGAAGCTGCCCGAAGATTTTCGCGAAGACTTTCCGGACATTGAGTGGCGGCTGATCGCCGGGATGCGCGATAAACTCATCCATGGATACTTTGGGGTGGATCAGGAGATCGTTTGGGATGTGGTCGTAAATAAGGTTCCGCAGATTGCCGATCGTCTGAGGCCGCTGATAAAGGAATCTACCTGATGCAAGACAGACAGAAATATTCATCCGGTGCAAAATGGGAGTCGATCGTCGGCTATTCGCGGGCGCTGCGCGTTAACGGCCGGATCTATGTCACGGGCACCACGGCAACCGGGGCAGATAGTAGAATTGTTGGTGTCGGCGACGCTTATGCTCAGACCGTCCAGGCGATCATAAATATCAATCGCGCCCTGCGCGAGCTTGGTGCCGGATTGCAGAACGTTGTACGCACGCGAATGTTCGTCACCGATATTTCACGTTGGGAAGAATACGGCCGGGCACATGGTGAATATTTTCGTGAGATAATGCCTGCGACGACAATGGTCGAGGTCTCGGCGCTGATCGATCCGGATATGCTGATCGAGATCGAAGCCGACGCCGAACTTTAGTCAGAACCGGGAGCGGTAGCGACCGGGTTCCGATCTGCACCGAACTGAAAAGGCACACTCCCTACCGGTCTTGTCTCTGCATTGAACAATATGCCCGATAATTACTGCTCGCCGCTAGACATCACCCAGATCGAGGCGAACTTTGCCGAGATCAATCCTGCGATGACGCAGGCCGAAGCTTTGGCGGAGGCAAACCGCTGCCTTTACTGCTACGATGCTCCTTGCACCCGCGCCTGCCCGACGCACATCGACGTTCCTTCATTTATAAAAAAGATCGCAACCGGGAATTTGATGGGCTCGGCTCGAGTGATCTTTGACGCCAACCCGATAGGTGCGACTTGTGCTCGTGTGTGTCCGGTCGAGGTTCTATGCGAGGGTGCCTGTGTCGAGAAAACGCTAGTCAATAAACCGATCGAGATCGGCCGGCTGCAGCGATATGCCACCGATCACGCAATGGCAAGCGAAAAGCAGATCTTCACGAAGGGCGAGTCGAACGGCCGGTCGGTCGGGATCGTCGGCTCCGGGCCCGCGGGCCTATCCTGCGCGGCTTACCTCGCCAGGCTCGGGTATGACGTGACCATCTACGAAAAGCGTGAAAAGCCCGGCGGCCTCGATACCTACGGCATGGCCGAGTACAAGATGCCGCAGGAAGTTTCGCTGGCAGAGGCCGAACATATCGCGGCGATGGGTGTGAAATTTTTGCTTAACACCGAAATCGGTGCGGCAACGGAATCGCCCTCGCACGATGACGAACCGACCGATGACCCCGATGAACCCGTTGACCCTCAGGTCGTGTCTTTCTCCGACCTGGAATCCTGGCACGATGCCGTGTTTCTTGCGACGGGCCTGGGTCAGACGAATTTGCTCAACATTCCCGGAGAAGAGCTGGACGGCGTTTACGACGCGCTCGGTTTTATAGAATTAGTTAAAGCGCGTGATTGGCATTCGGTGCCGCTTGGAAAGACAGTGGCGGTGATCGGCGCCGGCAACACGGCGGTCGATGCGGCGACACAGGCGAAACGCCTCGGGGCGGAGCGCGTCTTAATGGTCTATCGCCGCGCCGAGAAGGACGCTTCGGCATACGACTACGAATTAGAATTGGCGAAGAAAGACGGTATCGAGTTCATCTGGCAGGCGGCTCCGATCGGCATTTTAACCGACTCAGCAAATGAAACTGTCGCAGGCCTGCAGTGTGAAAAGACCGATGGCTCGCTCCAGCTGTTTGATATCGACTGCGATATGGTCATCAAGGCGGTCGGGCAGCAAAAGATGCGGCGCTTCTTCACGGAAATCGCCGGCATCGAGATCGATGAGAAAGGCAAGGTCGCCGTCAACGATCTAATGCAAACGTCAAAGCCGCACGTATTCGCGGGCGGCGATTGCGTCAATGGTGGAGCCGAAGCCGTCGATGCGGCACAGATGGGAAAACTCGCAGCGAAAGGCATCGACGAAGTACTTTCAGCGCGAGGTTGAATGCCGTCCCGATCTCACTTGCGGGTCTCGCCGAACATTCTCACCTGTTCCGGTGTGCCGAGAACCTTGAGTTTGCAGTTTGCTTGAAGTACGTGGTCCGGGCCAGGATTCACCGCTGATTCGCCGTTGTATTCCACTGCCAGCACGATCAACCCGCAAAGGCTTCCGATATTGCTTTCGGCGAGCGTCCTGCCGGCAAGCTTTGACGGAAGTCTTATCGTCAGGAACTCGACGTCTTCCCCGAGTATTACCGATTCGCGTCCCTGGATCAGCGAAAGCACGGTTTCGGTTCCGATCGGTGCATAGCTAAGAACAAAGTCGGCCCCGGCCCTGTGTATCGCCTCGAGATTTCGGGAATAGGTGATGCGGCTGACTATTCTAACGTCCGGTTTCAGCCGGCGGCAATATATAGATAAGTAGATGTTGACCGCGTCCTGATTGGTAGAGAGTATCACTACCGAACATTCGTGAAGCCCGCCCTGCTCCAGGATGTGCCGGTCTGCCGCGTCACCGATCGTCAGCCTGTCCGGAATATCGCCGATCACCCCGGCCAACTCCTTTTTCGAATCGATCATATAGACGGGCACGTTTTTCGCCCGGAGTGCACGCCCCGCCGCCCGGCCGACCTTTCCGCCGCCGATGATCAACACGGGTTCCGTCTGGGTGCGATGTTCCGGATCGAGCACATCGTTGAGAACCGTGATCTGATCCTCGGTCCCCACGGCAACGGCGACGCTCGTTTCCGTAAGCCGCACATCTGGCCTAGCCGGCAAAAGATGCCCCCGCTCCCATATGCCGATGATATTCACGCCGGTGTCTTCCCTGAAATTGGTCTCTGAAAGCAATTGGCCCGAGAATGGCGTGTCCTGAACGGTAAACTCAACCACCCTCCATCCGTCGAATTTCCCGATCACGTTGGCTCGCTCTTTCCCGATATTGATCCGGTTCGCGAGCTTTTCTCCGAGGATCTTTTTTAGCGGAAGAACATGGCTTGCCCCGCTCAGCTCGAGGATATCGATCGAATCCTCGACCTCCGCGATCGCAGCGATCGGTACATCCGGGGCGAGTTCCCGAACCGTCAGTATAATGTTGGTGTTTATCGTGTCGGCCGCGTTTGCAAAGACCAGCCTGGCCTTGTTCACGAGCATTTTTCGATATGTCGAGGCGCTTTCGACGTTACCGTAGATGACCGAGATCTCGTCCTGAAGCCGCTCAGCCGCCGCGCTCGCTTCGCCCTCGATGACGAAATATGGGATCTCAAGCTGCTTCAGCCGCTTGATAAGATTTGGGGCGATCGATTCGTAACTGCAGATGATCACATGTCCTTCGGTGTCGGGAGGAACATGCTGCGGACTGCGTGCATGGATCTGTGCCTCAAGCCATGGAGCATAAAAGAAACGAATAAAGGTGAACGGCAGCATTATCAGCAGCAGGATCACACCTGACATAAGCACGACGATGCTGAATACGCGTCCGATGTCGCTCTCGAACGTAATGTCGCCAAACCCGAGGGTCGACATCACGGTCAGCGTCCAGTAAAGCCCCGATAGCCATGAGAATTCACGGTCTTCGACATAGAGCATTATCAGGTGGAAAACGACCGAGAACAGGATGATGATGGCGATAAGGAAGAAGAGGTATTTGGCAAGTGCCCCTATGTTCTGGCGGCTGCCGCGCTGGTTTAGAAAATAGGAGACCTGGCTAACAAGAAACTTCATTTATGCATTATCCTCAAAGGGTAACAGGACGATGTGAGCGGACCGGAGCGTCCGAAGGTTTAAGATCCGATTCGATCGGGCCGTTCAGGTGCCTATGAGTCACGGCACAACTTTGAGATTATGATTAACTGCGTCCTGAAGTTCAAGACACGGTGAGACCCGACGGGTGAAATAGGCTTAGTCAGGCCGACAGATAGCCTAAAGCTTGGGCATCTCCAGCGGCGGGGTGTTGATTGAATCGAAACATAAAAAGAACATTTAAGTATTCCGCGATTGCAGGAGGTTTTGTAGTGCTCGGCTGGTTTTTTCCGGTCCCGGTCACGACCTTGATCGCATGCGGAATATGGGATGTTTCGCGAAATCAGGGTGTTGATGCCGGGGTCGTCCGCCAATATTTTTTTCGCAACGGGTTAGGTACTTGGCTGGCCTCACCGATCAATATCCTATTCGATATTCTCTCGCTGCCGTTTATCAACAAGGGTGTCTATAAGCTGGCCGATCTTCCGTCCGACTATCAGCGGGAGATCGCTGCGCTTCTGCAGGAGGCGGACGAGATCGGGTTGGTGGACATGATCGACCGAAAGACCGAGGGCATGGCCCGGGCGATGTATTTCTTTAAATGGTACGGCCAGAACGTCGATGCCGCCATCGAGATCCCGTCCTTTCACCGTGACTACAAGTATGTCCGGACGATCGGCGTTTCGCTTTTTCGCGAACGCGAGAGCACGTCTCGCCATTTCGGGCCGTTCCGGCCAAGTTTGCGGGTGCTTTACTGCCTTAACGACGATGTTGGCCGTGACGCATATATCAAGGTCGGGAATGTCGAACATCGCTGGCGCGACGAGAAGCTTTTCATATTCGACGACACCCTGCTCCATCAGTCGTTCAACGAGACCGACGAACCGCGGTTCGTCCTGTTCGTGGACCTCATCCGCCCGTCTTATCTGCCTTTTGTGTTCGACTTCGCCGTCAGCGTCATTCGTGTTGTCTTTAGGGGAATAAACGGGGTTTTTTATAAAAACTGGAAGCTTGTCGATCACTGAGATGCGGCGGCCGGCAATCACCGCTGCGCGTTTGCTTCAAAAGGCAAACCGGAAGTAAACTGCTCGAAAACATTTCCCCTGCCGAAAATTTTCATTGTTAGTCAATAAAGCTATGGAAGAACCAAACAAAGGTGTTTCCCCACAAGGAAAATCCGGCCCGCTGGACGCTATCCTTAACGTTATCGAGAGGGTCGGGAACAAGCTCCCCGATCCTGCGGCGTTGTTCCTGATACTACTTTTTGTCGTTTGGGTACTATCGGCCATCCTTTCCACGATGACCTTTACAGAGATCGACCCGAGGAATGGACAGCCGCTGATAGTCAACAATCAGCTCACGGGAACGGCCATCGCTTCGTTCCTGTCGACGATGGTGACCACTTTTACCGGCTTCCATCCGCTCGGCGTTGTACTGGTTGCATTGCTCGGCGTTGGCGTGGCGGAGCACACCGGTTTTATAAATGCTTCGCTCAAGGGATTGCTGAATTTCACTTCGCCAAAGCTCCTGACCCCGATGCTCGTTTTCATCGGTGTTCTCAGCAGCACGGCGGCGGATGCGGGCTATGTGTTGGTGATCCCGCTGGGTGCCGTGATTTTTTACTCTGCCGGACGTCATCCATTGGCGGGCATTTCCGCAACATTTGCCGGCGTATCTGGCGGTTTCAGCGCCAATCTGATCCCGTCCTCGCTCGATCCGCTGCTCTCGGGACTGACGCAGTCCGCGGTACAGATCCTCGACGCCTCGCGCACGGTGAACCCGCTTAGTAACTGGTATTTCATGGCGGCGTCTTGCTTTTTGATAGTTCTCGTGGGGTGGTTCATCACCGACAAGATCGTCGAACCCCGTCTGAAGAATGTCGAGATCGACGGCGACCCTGCCGAAATGCCTAAGATGGAAACACTCGGGGCATTAGAGAAGCGCGGCCTCGTCGCGGCGGTGGCTTCGATCGTGATCGGACTCGCCATCCTAGCCGCCGTTTCGATACCTGAGACCTCGCCCATGCGGTCACCCGTCGCGTACAAGATCTCGGAACAATCCGCAGACAACCTTCGAAATGCCCAGGTTCCGCCCGAAGTGATGAAGAAGATCGGTCCGATCATCAATCAGGAGCTTTTCGGTACCAAACCCTTTGATGACGCGATCAAGGCCCGGCTTACCCCTGAAGAATACGCGCAATTCGGACCTGTCATCACGCAAAATGCCGAACCCATGCCACCGCAGCTAACTGCATCGGCATCACCGCTCATGCAGGCTATCGTGCCTTTCATTTTCCTGTTCTTTATCATCCCCGGAATTGTGTACGGTTATGTCGCCAGGTCGGTCGAAAACCACCGCGACATCATAAAGGGAATGAGCCATGCGATGAGCACGATGGGGTATTACATCGTCCTCGCATTTTTTGCATCGCTATTTATTGCGGAATTTGGCAAGTCGAATCTCGGTGCCTTGCTTGCGTTGAAGGGCGCAAGTTTTCTGCAATGGCTCGATATGCCCGGGCAGGTGACAATAATCGGGATCATATTTCTCTCATGTCTCGTGAACTTGCTAGTGGGTTCCGCGTCCGCGAAGTGGGCGCTCCTGGCTCCGATCTTTGTGCCGATGCTGATGCAGCTCGGCTTGTCGCCCGAACTCGCGCAGGCGGCTTATCGTATCGGCGATTCATCGACCAACATCATCACGCCCCTGATGCCGTATTTCCCGCTCGTCGTCGTTTTCGCTCAAAAGTACGTGAAGGGCACCGGCATCGGCACGCTCGTCTCGATGATGCTGCCGTACTCCATCGCCTTTCTTATCTTTTGGATCGTATTCTTAATGATCTTCTGGGGCTTGGAAATTCCGCTGGGACTACAAGCGCCGTACACCTATCCATAAACACGGAGGTAAAGATGCAGGAAGAGAAAGATGAAAATCGCGAATTAGACGCTGAAAAGAAAGAAGACGAAGCCGGTGAGGAAGTGGTCGAGCGCCCCGCCCCCGGCATCGAACATCACCGCGAGCCAGACGCCGAGAACATTATGCCGGCAAAGGACCAGCCGGGAACTTTTTAGCCGCAGATAAACGCGGATGACGCGGATAAGGGATGGATCGGAATAGCGGCAGGGTAGAATGACGAACGAGCAGTTCCAACATGCCGAGTTGACTCAAGGCATCATTGGAACCTTTTATGAAGTGTATAATGAGCTAGGCTACGGGTTTCTCGAGTCCGTTTACGAAAACTCGTTGGGCATTGCTTTGCGAGCGAAAGGCTATGAAATTCACCAGCAAATAGCTGTCCCGGTATCATTTCGCGGTCAATTGGTCGGCGATTTTCATGCCGATCTCCTCGTCAATAAGTTTGTGCTGCTTGAACTCAAGTCCTGTAGGTCGATCGATAAGGCACACATGGCTCAACTTCTAAATTATCTAAAGGCAACGGAGATCGAAGTAGGCCTCCTTCTTAATTTTGCGCCGCGACCTGAGTTTAAGCGAGTCGTGTTTGGAAACGACCGTAAAGCTATAAGCCTAGCGGGCTAGGTTTGACTTGGCCTTATCTGCGTCATCTGCGTTCATCTGCGTTCATCTGCGGCAAAAACTTCTATGGCAGACCTAAGCATCAACTTTGCAGGAATGAGATCGCCTAACCCTTTCTGGCTCGCAAGCGCGCCGCCGACAAATATGGGGTCGATGGTGGAGCGTGCTTTTGATGCGGGTTGGGGCGGTGCGGTTTGGAAGACTTTGGGCGAGCCGATCGTGAACGTTTCTTCGCGGCTGGCTTCGATCGATCACGGAGCTATGCGGCTGATCGGGCTTAACAATATCGAGCTGATCACCGACCGTCCGCTCGATGTAAATCTAAAAGAGATCTACGAGTGTAAGAAGAAGTATCCGAACAACGCGGTCATCGTGTCTCTGATGGTTGAATCGAAACGCGAGGCCTGGCACGAAATCGTCAAGCGTTCACAGGATACCGGCTGCGACGGTTTTGAGCTGAACTTCGGCTGCCCACACGGCATGAGCGAACGCGGTATGGGTGCCGCGATGGGCCAGGTTCCTGAATACACGTGCATGGTCACGGAGTGGGTCAAAGAGGTCAGCGAGATACCGGTGATCGTAAAGCTGACACCGAACGTCGCCCACATCGGCCCTCCCGGACGTGCGGCTCAGAAAGGCGGTGCCGACGCTGTTTCGCTGATAAACACGATCAACTCGGTGATGGGCGTCGATATCGATACGATGATCCCGCACCCCAACGTCAACGGCATGGCGGCCCACGGCGGCTATTGCGGACCGGCGGTCAAACCGATCGCTCTCAATATGGTCTCAGAGCTTGCTCGTGACGAGGAATTCACTATCCCGATCAGCGGTATCGGCGGTATTTCGACATGGCGAGATGCGGTTGAATTTATGCTCCTCGGTGCCGGCAATGTTCAGGTCTGCACGGCCGTGATGCATTACGGCTACCGCATCGTCGAAGACATGATCGACGGTATGAATTCGTATCTTGACGAAAAAGGCTTCGCTTCGGTCAACGACATCGTCGGCAGGTCCGTCCCACGCGTGACCGACTGGGGCAACCTCGACCTCAACTACGACGTCAAGGCCCACGTCAACGAAGAACACTGCATCCGCTGTAACCTCTGCTACATCGCCTGCGAAGACGGCGCTCACCAGTCGTTCGAATTCGTCCAATCCAACGGCCATCGCTATCCGCGCGTCATCGAAGAAGAATGCGTTGGCTGCAACCTTTGTGCGTTGGTTTGCCCTGCTCCGGGAGCCATAACGATGGAACGCCGCGACGACGGTTCGAACCCGCAAACGTGGAAAGAGCGAACAGCGGAAAGTTGAATGTTCAAAGTTTGGATGGGGTCTAGGAACAGAGGCGATCTTTGGCCGCGAAGCGGCAAATAAGAAAGTAGCCAGATGCGAAGCTTCTGGCGCAATGGAAATATTTATCGGGGCGGTGGAACCGCCCCTACAGTCGTTACCGCGTCTTCAACGCGGCCAATTTCTTTCGCATACGAATTCCAGAGGGTTTCACCTCTGGCTACTGTCTGATCGCGGCTCCGCCGCTGAAGAGCGAAAGGACGCATGACCCAATCAGCCTGGGGCTCACCACAGGAAAGTTTCATCATATTCGACCTTATTTTCTAACAACAACCGAACATACTCGTCCTGGAAACCCTCCCGCCGATGATGTTCTTCCTGGTTTTGAATATATCGCTTTACGCTTTCTCGTTCATTCGGACAAACCGAAAAGGCTCCGTAACCTTTCTGCCATTCGAACAGGTGTGAGAACTCCTTATGTACCCAGGCGGACGAGTCAGCTTTGAGATCCCTGACGAAATAGTCGATCCGATGCTTTGATTTAAGGCTGACGGACAGATGTGCGTGGTCCTCGACGCCGCCGATCGCCAACGGCACAGCGTCCATACCCTTGACGATGCCACCCATGTAGGCGTGAAGCCGCGGACGCCATTCATCCAATATGATCCGGCGCCGTTCCTTTGTTGAGAAGACAATGTGAAATGTGGATGTGATATGGGTTGAAGGCATAGCTCATGCGTTACGGCCGCGAAGCGGCAAAGAGATAGTAGCCAGATGCGGAGTTTCTGGATCAACGGAAACATGAATCCGGGCGGTGAAGCCGCCCCGCGGTCGTTAGCGCGTCTTCAACGCGGCTCAATTTCTTTCGCATACTTAGCCAGAGGTTTCACCTCTGGATACTGTCTGCGTGCGGCTTCACCGCACGATGTTTATTTTGTGCATTTCCAGAAGCTTCGCATCTGGCTACTTTCTGACGGCAGCTTCGCCGCCAGAACAAAGCTGGACATCAAAACGGGCTAAAGAGATTTCGTTTCGACGGCATTTTCCGCAATGCGTCCCAAGGCCGCGACGAACGTATCAAAACCCGCAAACCGCTCGTCCTTTGTAAATCCCTTCACATATCTCGCGAAGATCTGCTGGCAGATGACGGCGATCTTGAACGTGCCGAAGACGTAGTAATAGAGGATGTTTGACACATCGCGGCCCGAGGCTTCGGCGTACATATCAACCAATTGCTGCCGCGAGACGTTCGACATCAGCACATAGGGATTGAACGGCATCCGCATCATTTCTTCACCCGCGTCGGGAGACATCCAGTAGCCGAGCGTCGTGCCGAGGTCCATCAGCGGATCGCCGATGGTGACCATTTCCCAATCAAGCACGGCGGTGATGCGCGTGAGGTCGTCGGGGTCGAGCATCACGTTGTCGAACTTGTAATCGTTGTGAACGAGCGAGGCTCCGGACTCGGTGGGGATGTTCGCGTTTAGCCATTTGATCGCCGCTTCGAGTTCCGGATGCTCATCGGTCTTTGCCGCAAAGTACCGCTTCGTCCAGCCCTCGACCTGCCTCCGGCAATATCCCTCGGGTTTGCCGAGTTCGCCGAGCCCGGCGGCAGCATAGTCTAAACGATGCAGATCCGACAGGTTCCGAAGGAAAGCCATGCAGACGGCCCTCTGAAGTTCGCCCGAGCGTTCCATTGCCGCCGGAGCCTTGCCCCTGATTATTAGTCCCCGTCGCCGTTCCATTACGTAGAATTCCGATCCGATGACCGAATCGTCATCACAAAATAGGATCGGTTTCGGGGCCGGCGCGTAAACGGCGGAAAGCTTTGACAGCACTTCGAACTCTCGCTGCATGTCGTGGGCGGTCTTGACCGTGTTGCCGAACGGCGGACGCCGCAGTACATACTCTTCATCACCGATCGTGACCAGGTAGGTCAGGTTCGAGCTTCCACCCGGAAATTGTCGTACGTCAAACTCTGTCGAACCGTGCCCAAGTCGGGTCGATAGATAAGCGCTCAAACTCTCGGTATCGAGAGCTTCTCGCGGAGCGATCGTTTCGGTCATGTCTTCAGCCATTCGCTCGATTATAGGACAGTACTCAAATCGGCGCTAAAATGCGCTTTGATGACATCGATCCGAACACCGGTTTGGCGGATTTCGGGCCTCAGAGGCAACGAACCCGGCTTGCTTGAGCTATCGAACGGCCGCCTGATATATGATGCGACGGACGGGATGGGTTTCGATGTTCCCCTGGCTGAGGTCAGCGGCGTCACCTTTCCCTGGTATTACTTCAATGGCGGATTCAAGTTGGAGGTCGGAGGTGAGGAATTTCGATTTTCATTTATCGAGCCGCATAACGATTATGCCGATATCAACAGCGGGCGGGCGATCGGAAAACAATGGAAGATCGCTCTGGGCCGGTGATGATCACCCTTATGCGGGAGGACCCCGTATGCTAACTTAGGACGAATTAACACATGGATTTTGAATATTCCGAAAAAGCAAACGAATTCAGGGCCCGGATTTCGGCGTTCATGGACGAGCACGTTTACCCAAACGAGCAGCGATATCACGACGAGATAAACTCGGGCGAGCGCTGGCAGCCGCTTGACCTGATTGAAGAATTAAAGGCAAAGGCGAGGGCCGAGGGATTGTGGAACTTGTTCCTGCAGGATGTTTCGGGGTTGTCGAACCTGGAGTACGCGCCGCTCGCTGAGATAATGGGCCGCGTGACGTGGGCAAGCGAGGTATTTAATTGCTCGGCACCCGATACGGGCAACATGGAGGTCCTTCATCTCTACGGTACCGACGAGCAAAAGAAAGAGTGGCTCGGGCCCTTGCTGGCAGGCGAGATCCGTTCCTGCTTCGCGATGACCGAGCCCGATGTCGCATCGAGCGATGCAACGAACATTCAGGCGTCGATCATGGCCGACGGCGACGATTACATTCTCAACGGCCGCAAGTGGTGGTCAACCGGTGCCGGCGATGCCCGTTGCAAAGTGGCGATCTTCATGGGCAAGACCGACGAGTCGGCCCCCAGGCACCTTCAGCAGTCGATGATCATCGTTCCGATGGTTGCCGACGGGGTCAAAGTCGAGCGTAACCTCCAAGTCTTTGGATTTGACGATGCTCCGAACGGGCATTCCCAAGTAAGCTTCACCAACGTCCGCGTCCCCAAGACGAACCTTTTGCTTGGCGAAGGCCGCGGGTTTGAGATCGCCCAAGGCCGCCTCGGGCCGGGACGCGTGCATCACTGCATGCGGCTGATCGGGGTTGCCGAGCGTTCGCTCGAAATGATGTGCGAGCGGGCGCGTTCGCGTGTCGCGTTCGGAAAGCCGATCGCCGAACAGGGCGTCGTCCGGCAATGGATCGCCGAGGCCCGGCTTGCCATCGATCAGGCACGCCTGCTCGTGCTCAATGCCGCGTGGAAGATGGACAATGTTGGCAACAAGGCCGCCCGAAAGGAGATCGCGATGATCAAGGCCGCCGTTCCTCAGATGACGTTAAAGGTCGTCGACCGAGCGATCCAGGTCCACGGCGGCGGCGGCGTTTGCGAAGACTTTCCGCTTGCATCCTTCTGGATGTACGCCCGCACGCTGCGCCTGGCCGACGGGCCTGACGAGGTCCATCTTGAATCGATCGCGAAGATGGAACTGAAAAGCCGCCAAATAAGCCGTGGGGCATAGCCGGCCAGTCGTTCAATGAGCACGCCGATCATCCATTTTGCCCACGCTAACGGCTTTCCTGCCAGGACTTATACAAAGCTATTCGGTTACCTTGAGCCCGAATTCGAGATAAAGTTTCTCGAACGCCACGGCCACGATCCGCGTTTTGCAGTGACCGACGGGTGGGATGCGTTAAGGGACGAGCTGCGCAATGCGATCGAAAGCGGCTTCAGCAAACCTGTCATCGGCCTCGGCCATTCGCTTGGCGGTATCCTGCATTTGCTAGTTTCGGTGGAGCAGCCAGACCTTTACCGCCGGATCATTCTCCTCGACTCGCCCATCATCAGCCGTCGCTCGTCAAGCGGCATTCGAATAATGAAAGCGCTGAACCTGATGGACCGATTCTCGATGTCGCGGCAGACCCGTTCCCGGAGAAACTTTTGGCGGAGCCGGGAAGATGCCTACGAGCATTTTAAGGCAAAGCCAAAGTTCTCGAGCTTTGACGAGGATGTACTGAGGGACTACATCAGTTTCGGAACCGTCGAAGCTGACGGAGGCTATCGCCTGTTTTTCGAACCGCACGTCGAGGCGGCGATCTACCGAAACCTCCCGCACAACCTACCGTCACTAAAAGGAAAACTCAAGGTGCCGGTTACGTACATCGGCGGCACCAATTCACGCGAAGCCCGCCTTGCCCGGCTCAGTTTTATGAAGCGGCATTTCGCGATCGATTTCCATTTTCTTGCGGGCAGCCATCTCTTCCCGTTCGAGAAGCCAAAGGAGACGGCAGCACTTATCATCAAGCTCCTTTGCGACCATTAACCCTTCAGCCGCAAAACTTTCCAACCCCTCGGCTTGTCCCTATCGGTCAAATTGCACGAATATCCATCTCAAAGTGTTCAACATGGCAAATAAGTGTTGACAGATGTTGTGCATTCAGTTAATTTACTTAAGTGACGGTTTGAAAAAGCCGTTTCCCTTCGCCACCCGATGCGAAAACGTTTTCTAAAAAAACTACAATCCGGTCGATCGCACCTGACATAGGGGATCGCATTCTCTCGAACGAAGCGGGCGCCTTGGCGCTGAAATCACTAGTCCTGTCAACAGATGTCCTGTCCATCAACTCAGCAAGTTCAGTAAAAGGTGGCAACCAAGACCTTCCCAGAGCCGGGACCCGCATCGTTCTGTTCAATTTAGAAAACAAAAGCCAGAAAGAGATCAGGCCGATCACGGCCAAAAAGGAGCAAGAAAATAATGCTGTTCGGTAAAAAGAAAAGTGTTGCCGGTTTGGACATCGGATCCAGTTCGATAAAAATGGTCGAGCTCGACGGCAAGTCGAACCAGATGAGCCTGGTCGCCCTCGGCTACCAGAACCTTCCAGACGACACCATCATCGACGGACAGATCATGGAGCTTAACGTCGTTTCCGATTGTATCCAGAATGTCTGCACCAATTTTGGAGTCAACGCCGACCAGGTGGTCACGGGCGTCAGCGGGCACTCGGTGATCATTAAGAACATCGTGCTTCCGCCGATGAGCAACGACGAGCTTGAAGAATCGATCGACTGGCACGCCGAAGAACACATTCCTTACGATCTGGCCGACGTCAGCCTCGACTATCAGGTGACCAATTCGACGTCGGAAGCGACGAACGTTCTGATCGCCGCGTGCAAACGCGAGAGGATCGACAACGTCCGTCAGGCCGTCCAGCTTGCCGGCAAGGAGCCGTTCGTGATCGACGTTGATACGTTTGCGCTTCAGAACTGCTACGAACACAATTATCAGCCGGATGAATCACAGGTCGTCACCCTGCTCAATATCGGAGCATCAACGATGAACGTGAACATCATCAAGGGTACCCGCTCGCTTTTCACAAGAGACATCACGGTCGGCGGAAGCCAGTTTACCGATGTGCTTCAGCGAAATCTGGGGCTTAGCTACCAGCAGGCCGAGGCGGTCAAACGAGGTGTCAGCCACGCCGTCGAAGGCGTCGACGACAAATCCATCGAACCTCTTATGAACAACGTTACCGAGATCGTCGCGATGGAGATCCAGAAAACGTTCGATTTCTACCGAGCGACCAGCGACGATAACGAAACGGTCGTTCAGAAGATCCTGATATCCGGCGGCGGTTCAAAACTGCACGGCCTGGCACACGACCTTTCAGCCAGGCTCGAACTGCCGGTCGAGGTGATGGACCCGTTCCGCAACATAAAGGTCGACTCGCGAAAGTTCGATCCTGACTACATGAGCGAAATCATGCCGGAAATGGCGGTAGCCGTCGGCTTGGCAATGAGGGGAGTTTAACCACAATGATCAAGATCAATCTACTTAATTCGGTTACTGAGCGGCAAGGCGGAGCGGTTGTCGCAGTCGAGAAAAAGGTATCGAGCCCGGTTTCGCGGCTTCTTCTGATAACTCTGGCTTCGGCGTTCCTGCTTGTCGCGGTAGTCGGCTGGGACATTATCAGCACCCAGATGGCGAAAGCCGAGGCCGAACGCCAGCTCGAGGAGCAGAAACAGATCGCGGCCGAGCTTGAAGTGATAATGAAAGAGCAAAAAGAGCTCGAGGAAAGGATCGCGGCGATCGACGCTCGAATCGAAGCCATCAAGATGCTTCGATCGTCACAGGCCGGCCCCGTCGCGGTGCTCGAGTCGATGCGTGAACGCATTACGATGGTACCGGGCCTCTATCTCCAGAGCATTGAGCAAACCGGCGACCAGATCACTATTAAGGGAAACTCGCCGGACGAATCGGCGGTCACACAGTTTGGCCGCAGCCTCGAATTTTCCAACGGGCTTTTCTCGAACCTGAATATCGAAACGCAGCGGCAGGAGCACGTGAACCAGCAGGTTACGCCTGCGGCCGGTGCCGAAGCGCCCAAGGTCCAGGTGGTCAACTTTACTATCAAGACGGCATACACGCCTTCAAAGGCGGCCGGCGCTCCCGGAATGAGCCCGACCAATGCGTCTGCTGCGTCGCCGAATGCTCCGGCACCCGGACCGAACCCGGCTGTACCGCCGGTACAGGTCGCGAAAAACTAACTTCCGCCCGCGTGGCAGCAAGATCAACCCGGTTCAGCTATTCCGGATTAACGAACAAGATCTCACGAAAGAGTAGGACATAAAAATGTTAGAGAAACTCAAAAACCTGAAATGGCACTTCCAACTCCTGATCATGGTCAGCGTTGCGTCCCTGCTTTACTTCTGCGTGTATTACTTTGTCACGAGTGAAACGCGGGCCGAGGTACAGGCACTGAACGACCAGGTCGCACAGATCACGGCCAAGAACGAGGCCGCGAGGATCGCCACCCAGCGGATCAACGAATTTCGTGCCCTGTACGCGAGCAAATCGATGGAGTATGAAGAACTCAAGGTCCTCCTGCCGGAACAGCGTGAGATAACGAATGTCCTGCAGGGCCTTCAGGATACGGCCCGCGACTCGCGAATGATCGTGATGCGCTTCTCGCCGAAAGACGATACGCAGCAGGAAGCGATCACGGCGAAAGGCGTCGAGGTCGAGGTCCACAGCAATTTCAACAACCTGCGGTCATTCTTTGACAAGATGGCAAAGCTGCCCCGCATCGTCTCGATCCAAAACTTCAAGATAAATCAGCTTGAAAAGCAGTCGCCCGAAAAGACCGTACACGCGATGTTCGAGCTGAAGGCCTACTATGCGGATCCCGACGCACTGAACAAGCCTGCGGCGAAACCGTGTGTGCCGGGCCAGCCCGTCGCTCCGGGCCAGCCGCCCTGCACACCCGCGACACCCGGCCAACCTGCAGCTCCGGCACCTGCCGCCAGATAAGATCAAGCCAACTCAACAGAGAGAAAAAGTAATGTTCAACAAATCAAACCTCAAGAGATTTTTGACTATCGGCCTGGCCGTTATCGGAACGGTCCTCATCGGCGGCCATTATTCCGAAGCGAATGGCCAGACGCGCGACCCCTTCGCCAAGCCCGGCTGGGCGATCACCCGCGAAGCACGGCCGGCGACGAACCGTCCAGCAGACGGAACCGGCGCGGCCTCGACACCTGTTGCTTTGGTCCCGTCGATCGAGCAGCGGATCGAGTTCTTCAAGCGGCTGCGTGAGAACGCGGTGATGAACGGACAGCCGATCCCAAAGGTGACCAGCGTACTTACTCTTAGTGAAATGGCCGTCACGGGTATCTTCAAAACTCCGCGAGGCTGGGCCGCGATGGTCGAGGCCGTCCCGATCAAGCTTTCATACACGATCTATCCAGGCGAGAGGTTTTTCGACGGGCAGTTGGTCGCGGTAGAGGAAAACCGCCTCGTTTTCAGGAAGGTAACAAAGGTCGGCAAAGACAAGTTCGTATCGTCGGTCGAGAACAAGACCCTGCGGCAGTATACCGCTCAGGAAGAGATCCAGGGAACGGCGCCGACGTCGGCAGACGGTCGGCCGCCGCAGACGATCGCCACTTATCAGCCGCCCGCACCCACCGAAACACCCGCGACAAGCACGACGGTCCCGATCGTCTCGCCGCTTGACGAAATGAACAACCAGGCCGCCGAGCCGGAGCCGAAAAAGAAGGCGTCCGCCCCCGCAAAGAAGCCTGCGCGGTCACCACGAAAGAATTGATCCGGAAACGGAAACATCAAACCGGCCGCGCTTATCTTCGGCCAAACGGAAAACGCAAAGTCCACTAATCGCCGTCGCAGCTTATTAAAACAAGCTCGGATGGTACTTGTAACGGAGGAAACATGACTTCTCTTCAAAACTTCAGCGGTATCGGCAGAAAGGCAGTTATCGCTATCATCATGATCAGCACTCTCAGCCTCGCGGCGTTTGCTCAAACTGTCGGGCCGCAGCAGGGCCGAAGCTATGGCGAGCCCGGATTTCGCGGCGAGCCGATCAATCTGAAGGTCGTGAACACAGATATTCGCGACATTCTTAACTACATCACCGAGCAATACGGCATTAATTTCGTCATCGACAAATCGGTTCCAAAAGTTGCGGTAACCGTCAACGTCAACGATGTGCCGTGGAACATCGCTCTCGATTCGATCATGCGTTCGCAGGAATTGGGTATTCAGGTGAATGGCTCGATACTTCGGGTCGCCGATTCCAAGACGCTTGCGTCCGAAGGAGAAATATTCCGAGCTCAGCAGAACAACCAGCTTGATTCATCACCGTTGTTCACGGAGTTCATCCGTCTTAACTATGCCCGAGCATCCGGTACGCTTGCCGGTGCGGCGGGTGGAGCCGGCCAGACATCGACCGGAACCTCTACCGGATCAAGCCCGACAGGCGGCGGCAGCGGTGGTGCCGGTGCGCAGTCAGGCGGCGGCGACCAGGGTATCCTCGGTATCGTCAGAAGACGGCTTTCTCGCCGCGGTGCTGTCGAGGTCGATGGCCGCACAAACACACTTATCATTACCGATGTACGCGAGAATATCGACGCGATCCGCCAGCTGGTAACGCTTCTTGACCAGCCAGAGCCGCAGGTCGAGATCGAGGCACGGATCGTAGTAGCAAGCCGAAACTTCAGCCGCGACGTCGGTGTCCAGCTCGGCGCTTTGGTCATAGGATCGCGTGGAAGCGGTATCGGTGGTTCGACTTTGCCTGGTGCTCCCGTCGATCCGGGCCTGACGGTCCCGCCAAGCCTTCCGATCGGCAGCATCAACGGTAACCTCGCTTCACAGATCGCGAATACGGCCATCGGCCTGACGACGGGCGTTTTCGGCACCGCACAGATCAACCTGTTGATCACTGCCGGTGAGAGAAAAGGCCAGGCAAAGGTGATCGCCACACCACGCGTGACAACACTTAACAACAGGCCCGCTGAGATCAAGAGCGGCAGCAAGATCCCGATCACGACGATTCAGCCCGGCGGCGGCGGCGGTCAGGGCGGCTTTGCGGTTGCGACCACGGAATACGTGGACGTCCCGCTCAGGCTCGCCATCACGCCTCAGATCACAGATGTCGGCACCGTCATCCTTAAGGTAGTCGCTGAGAATGCTTCGACCGCGACGATCGTGGCCGGTGCTCCGCCGGCGATCAACTCGCAGACGGTGACGACCGAGGTAACGGTTCCCGACGGCGGAACGACCGTTGTCGGCGGCGTCCTGTCAGACGACGAGCGTGAAGGCGTCGAGCGCACGCCAGGCATTTCCAGGATCCCGATCTTCGGAAACCTCTTCAAGAGAAAGAACGTCTCACGCGACACGAGCGAACTTCTGTTCTTTATCACCCCTCGTATTTACCGGCCCGACCATACCGGAGCTAACACCGCCGGCCAGGACAGGCCGCGAACGACCACGATCGTTCAGCCAGTACCGCTCGGCAATCCGGCTTCGAATTCAGAGCCGCCGGTGACCCCGAACCCGATGCCATTAGTACCGGTTGTGCCGGCACCTCAGGCATCGCCGACCCCTCGGCCGTAACTCTTGCTCAACTTAATAAGTTGACTTGTCCATGGGGGTGTCGACTTGGGGCCGACACTCTCGGTTTCCTCCGAAAAATTAAACCCGTCAGCGTCTGTGGCGCTGACGGGCTTTTTCATTTATTGCCTTTCCGTTGGAGATCCAATTACTGCGGTACGTAACCGGCCGGAACAGGGATGTCGCCGGATACGCCGAACTGTCGGACAGTGTAGCTTGGGCCTGCGGTCCCGAGTATGTACCAGTTTCCGTTAGATGGGCGGAAGACGGCAAAATCGGTGCGTCCGTCGCCGTCAAAATCGGCAGGGGCCGGAATATCGCCCGCTGCGCCGAACGGATAGATGTAAAATCCCTGGGTCGGATTGATCAGATACCAGGTGTTGTTCGATGGCCGAAAGACGGCAATGTCGGTCTTCCCGTCGCCGTCATAATCGGCCGGGACCGGCATGTCGCCTTCGACGCCGAACTGGGTCACGACAAAGCTCGGATTGCGGGTGAGCTGAAGATACCATGTGCCGTTTGACGGGCGAAAGACCACAAAATCCGTCACGCCGTCGCCGTCAAAGTCGCCCTGTGCGGGCTTGTCGCCGGTCGCGCCGAACTGGCGAACGCGGTAGATACCGGTGCTGCCGAGGTAGTACCAGGTGCCGTTGGATGGCCGCCAAACTGCGATGTCAAATTTTCCGTCCCCATCGTAATCGCCGGGCACCGGTATATCGCCCGACTGGCCGAATTGGACCACGTTAAAGCTGCCCGTACTTTTCTTGAGGTACCAGGTACCGGTCGAAGGTCGGAAAACGACGTGGTCGGTGATTCCGTCGCCGTCATAATCTCCCGGTGCGATAATGTCACCGGGCTCGCCGAATTGCGTGACGACGAAATTGGGCGGATCGGTGGTCAGAGCGTACCAGGTACCGTTCGACGGCCGGTAAACCGAAATATCGCTTCGCGTATCGCTATCAAAATTTGCGATCGCGGTGCCCGAAAGCGTCGCCTCCGAACCAAGATATATGTTGTCGCCGCTGGTGCCGCCGTCGCTGTTCGCCCCGTTGCCCGCGGCATAAAAACCGAGTTTCCCGACCCGTTCCGAAGGAGCTGTCCAGTCGAACGTCCACGACTTCGTGCCAAACTCCAGCGGCGCGGTCCCCTGGATCGTGTGCTCCACATATCGACGCTCGTTCCCGTTTACAAACCCGCTGATCACCTGTAGCTGCTCAGGCATGGCCGGCGGTATCGTGATCGTTCCGGCATTCTCGCCGTTCCGGTTCACCGCAACCATCTGAAAGCCATAGATCACTGCGTTCTCGTCGTTCACGGTAACCGTTACCGGAACGGTCTGGCCGGGTAAATAATTGGCCGGCAGGCCGCTGATCGTTACGTTGCCAGGTCCGCTGTTTGGCGCCGAGCCTGAGTGACATGCGGTGCAATTGTTTTCACGCGGGCAAGTCGGACACTCGAACTGAAGCGGCGCGTTCGTGAACGACGGCGACGGGCCGGTTACCGACGCTCTTGCCAGGTCGCCGCCGGGGCCCGAATAGTAAAAACTGCCCAATGCGAGCATCCCCGCACCCGCGACGATCGCTGCCTTAACTGATCTTCTACTTGAACCAAACCCAAACATGGGAAATCTCCTTGACGACGGAACACTAAACACTACTTTGACGGGGGCAAAGCTCAGAAAGTCTTACACGATCTGGAAAAAAACATGCGTGTTCCCAAGCCGTGATCGGGCCGGCCAGCGAACTTCGCGTTTAGACCGGATTCGATAACCTTCGGTTGCCGGATTCACGGAAGATAGGCTCTCGGGATCGGCACGTCGCCCGGCACGCCCCAGCCTCCACCGGCCAATCCCTGCGACGATGTGACCATAAACCACGTCCCGTTTCTATACACTGCAGGGTCATCGCGGCCGTCGCCGTCGTAGTCGCCGGGCACCGGAATATCACCTGTCTGTCCCCATGAGAAGATATCGAGGTTGAAATTCGAACTTCGCCTGATGTACCAGAAACCCGTCGACGGACGCCATACCGCAACGTCGTCGCGCCCATCTCCGTCGTAATCAGCAGGCACAAGGATGTCGCCGGATTCTCCCCAGTTTGCGGTCATCGTCCCGCCGGTCGATTGCGAAATTATCCATTGGCCGTTCCTGTAAACGGCACGATCCGTCCGGTTGTCGCCGTCGTATTTTCCGGGTACCGGCACATCGCCTGCCTGGCCGAATGCGGCAACATCGAGCCCGCCCGTACTTTTCACCACGTACCAGGTGTTATTTGAAGGCCGAAATACGGCAACATCGTCCTTTCCGTCGCCGTCATAGTCGCCGATCACGGGAATATCGCCTGGATCGCCCCACGAGATCGTGTTTATCGTCCAGGTGCCGGTGTGCATTATGAAAAAGTCGGGGCCTGTGCCGGCCGTCGGGCGGAATATTGCAAAATCCGTTTTTCCGTCACCGTCATAGTCGCCGGGAACAAGTTTGTCGGTGCTCAAACCCCATGTGAGGACCGTAACTCCACCCTGCGATTTGGCTACGTACCAATTTCCCTCAGACGGCCGAAAGATCGATAGGTCAGTTTTGCCGTCGCCGTCAAAATCGGCCCTTGATCGAACATTGCTCGGCGCGAACGAGCATGAGCTCGTCGCCCTGATAATAACGCTGTCTACGATCCAGCCCGATGCGGCAACGCTCGCGTCAGTTCCATGCCGCCACCGGACTCGAATGCTCTGTCCGTTCGCCGAAGCTGGAAGCTGCGCGGTCGTCGAGACAAAGCCGTTTGTGTGGCCCGCGAGGTTGATCGAATTGCCGGTCCAGCTTTGACGTCCGGCCAGCGGGCTGTTCGCGTTTGGATTGATCGTTCCGTTGTAACCATTCTCGACAAAATGGCCGCCCGCAGCGAGAATGTCCTGAAACGGGCCGCCGTTCAGGCTGATCTCCAGCACGCCGCCGTCAAAACCCGCTTCCATGTTGAAACGGTTTCGGAACGATACGGTCGAGGCCGATGAGTTTACGGCGACTGCCGGCGAGACAAACTCGCTGCTGCCGGTGCTTGAGGCACTCGCCGAGAAAGCAGCGTTCGGGCTGGTATCAAACGCCGAGCTTGCCGTGACCCATGGTATGCCGGCACCCGTCGTTGCTGTTGTCCAGCCTGCCGGAAGTGCGGGAACTGAAACGGAATCAAAATTCTGCTGAAGGGTTATCGTTTTCAACCCGATCGGGAGGGCGAGACTGAACGACGTGGCCCCGAGGCTGCTGTTGACGTTCATCGACAGCGGGATCAGTGAACCGCACGGCGTTTCAGCGGGCACGTTGTAATTGAACTGCCTCGTTGCCCCCAGTGCGTTAGAGATCGTTCCGTAGTTTGCCGAACCGGCCCCAGGGATGTCCGCGGTCACCGATGTCGCATTTACACCTGAAAGGTTTGACAGCGGCACGGAGATCACGATCGGTTCGCCTGGTTCAGCGATACCGTCGTTGTCGCCGCCAGCATCGCTGAACGAAAACGCCGGAAGCTGTACAAGATTCGGCTTGGCGAAAGACTCAGTGACCCTTGCGTCGCCAAAACCGGTTCCCTGTGCCTGAACGCTTGCCCCGACGCCGAGTCCCCTGATCGCAAAACCCTCCCACGCGTCCGCAGCGTCCGCCAATTGTTCCTGTGTAGATCCGTTGGCAAGCGCCGCAGCCACAACAGCGTCACGGGCTTGCACGAACGTCGGATTTATCGGCGTGATCTTCAAAGCGTCTGTCACGATCTGCAAAGCCTTTCGGTTGCCGACCGACCAGCCAAGCCGTTGAACATATCTGGCCCTGATCTCCCAGAGGGCACTGCTCCAGATCTCGCCGGCTGCGTGAACCTGGTCCGCATTGGTCGAAATATGGCCCCCGAACATTGCCGGAAATGCACCGTCAGTTGTATTGATCTTCGTCTGGTCTATGTCGGCAAACGTTAGCGGGTTATGCGGCCGGTTGTTCGGCCCGCCGGTCGAGGACATAATCGCTTTCGGAAAGCGTCGAATGCCGTAGTAATAGTTCGCCGTGCCGATCGCTCCAAACCCATTGAGCACGAGATATCCGCTTAGCGCAAATGTGCCGTTTATCGGGTCGCCCGGTTCCGAAAGCATTGCGTGTGCATAAAAGTCCGACCAGCCCTCGCCAAGTGCCCTTGCCATGTTCGCGTTAAGCCCTTCCGCGTTCGCGATCAGCCGATTTGTAGTTCCGTGCGTGACCTCGTGGATCATTATTTCGGCGTCGGCCGTTCCGTCGCGGTCAGGCGAAGGTGCGGTGAAGATGAACATTTGCATCTTTCCGCGAACCCCGTCCACCGGTGTGGCGAAATTCGCGTTGTTGGTGGCCCCAAAATCCTGGCCTTCGGCCGCGATGCGGTCATTGCCGAGGCCTCCGCGACCGAAATTGTTCGTCTGGAAATTTCTTGCCTGCTCGGTAAAACCAAGCCGGTAAAGCTCATCGTGGTAGAGGTTAACTATATAGAACTGCTGGATCACCGCACCGCGGCGTGCCGCTTCAACGGAAGGGAGGTCGCCCGGCCCGGGTATGCCGGGTGGCGGATTCCAGGTCGATGTGAAAACCCTTGAAGGGTTACCCGACGCCCACGTGCCTGGATCTATTCCGTCCGGGCCGACAAGGTCAAGCCCTGATTCAACATTGTTTCCATCCGTAACGTTTGTTGCATCGTTTATCCAGCCGTTATTGTTAAAGTTGTACGGCGGCTCGTTACCGACGCGGGTGACATTGCTGCGCAGCAAGGGCAAGCCCTGCGTGCCGTCGCCTGGGTTGAAGATCGTCGGAGCAGCAGGAGCAGGGCTGTCGGCGACATTTACCATCGCGTTGGGGTTCGTATAAACCTGGAGCGTTACCGATTGTGCCTGGTCCTCTGTAATGTTCTTACGCCAGAGCATCTCACCGTTATGAGCGTCAACGATGACGTAATAGGCCTGGACCGGCTGCCAGATCAGTACCCGCCATGCAGGCACCGCGACGCCGGGCTCTGTCGGAAAATAGATCTTCTCTACGGTCGGAGACCATTCGCCGTTGCCGAAATAGGCCTTCGATTCGCTCGAACGGGCCGCATCCTTTGTCGCCTCGGGCGAAAGTGAATGGCCTATGTATCCTGCAGCGGCATTAAGTGCGGCTGCGGGATCGCCGAAATCCGACGATATCCTGTTAGGGTCAAGCCCGGGTGCAAAGTTGTTAATGACACGAAAAAGCTCACCGTTCTTTGTGTAGGCCGCTTTGATCGCTCCACGGAAGACCGGTACGCCATTGATCTCTTGATTTAATTCAACAAAGGCAAGGTCGCCCTCGGGATTCTTATAATCGGCAAACGGCTTTAGCTGGCCCAACTGCTCTTCGGTCGCTCCGATGAGTCTCTTGTTCTCGTTGAGGAATCTGTTGAATGCGCTTGACCGTTTCTCGTTCGTTCCCCGTGCAAGTAGTCCTCTGGCAGCAACCGTAACGTCTAATCCGATCACCTCGGGCGTTCCCATCTCCGGATTAGGGTCGATCTTAAGCGTCGGAACCTTCGCTTTGAGTGCGGTTTCGCCGCGAAGCATCTCGACCTGCAGATCGGCGGTCTCTTCGGCGCTTCGATTGAACGATGTTCGATATGCGGCCAGCTTTTCGTGGGCGGCCTTATCCGTGCGGATGTCGTAGTTCGGAAACTCGTCCTGGTGGCTTCTGTCTATGGAAAACAGACCCGTGCCTATTGTTCGCGAGGCCTCGATGCCGAACGCAAACGGAAGGACGAAGATCGCCGTAATAATGCTTAATACCCCTAATCCCAGCAGAATGCTCCGCCGAGATTCGGCGACCGTCGTTTGATCCATTTACCTTGCTTCCTCCATGCCGTCGCATCCCGCTGACACGGCAACCTCGCTGATATGACAATACAGTCTCAATCGCGTTCCTTTTCCCAGTCCTCGGCTTGCCCAAAAGGAAACCCTTTCGACATCGGAACGCATAACAATTACTATTTAGTTTGAATAATACGGTATCGAATGTTCGGCTGTCCCAAAACTGTCGGGGAGTTCAACGAAGTTCTCTACATAAGTCGATATTGCCGGTTTCAACCTTTTTTGTACCAGAATAGCTTTACCAAGTCAATGATTTTGCGCGCTTAAGTATGGCCGACGACTATCTCGAAAAGATCTTTGGCCCGGAGGGCGTGATATCGCGGTCCCACGGCAACTATGAACATCGCGAAGGCCAGATCGCGATGGCCGGGCAAGTCGCGCTCGCTTTCGAAGAAAAACGTCACCTGATCGTCGAGGCCGGGACCGGGACCGGCAAGACGCTGGCATACCTAGTTCCGGCGATCGCAGCAGCGGTCGGGGGCAAGCGCCGCATCGTAATTTCGACCGGTACTAAGAACCTGCAGGAACAGTTGATGGAGAAGGACATCCCTTTCCTGCAAAAGGCGTTATCGACCAAATTTACCGCCGCCTATATGAAGGGCCGGTCGAATTACGCGTGTCTTTATCGTATTCAAAAGGCCGAACATCAGCCCGTACTTGATGGGCTCGACCAGTTGGGCCATTTCCGCCGTGTTTCCGAATGGACCCGCGAAACACGGACCGGCGACCGCCGCGAACTCGAGGACCTGCCGGAGGACCTGCCTTTTTGGAGCCGGATCAACGCGAAAGGCGACACTTGCATCGGCCAGAAATGCCCCGATTTCGACCCGTGCTTTATCACGCGAATGCGCGCCGGTGCCGAGGCCGCCGACATCATCGTTGTAAACCATCATCTTTTCTTCGCGGACCTGAACGTTCGCGGAAACCAGTTTGGCAAGGTGATCCCCGATTACTCGGCGGTAATATTCGACGAGGCACACCTGATCGAGGACATCGCGGCCGACTATTTCGGCTTTCAGGTGTCGAATTTTCAGATCGACGAGCTTGCCCGCGACGCCGTCAGCCTGCCGATCACCGACGCGGCCGCTACGCTCGACATCGACCGGGCTGCCGCAAAGATACTTGGGATCGCTGAGCAGTTCTGGTCGCGGTTTTCACAGCTTAGATTTGAGGGCCGCGTTTCATTGGACCGCGACGCGTTTCAGCAGCACGTCGGGGACAGCGGTTCGCGGGCGACACCGCTGGGCGAGGCTTATTTCGCCCTTGATTCGTCGCTTCAGCGACTGGAAACGGGCCTCGCTCTTTTCGCAGATTCCATTCCGGAGGCCGACAGCCTGCTCCGCCGAACACGGCAAACGCGGTTCGACCTCGATTTCATAGTCACCCAATCGGAGAAGGCGTTCGTTTACTGGATCGAAAAGCGCGGCAAGGGCACCTTTCTCAGAGCGTCGCCAGTCGATGTTTCGGGGCTGCTTCGCGAAAAGCTCTTTGAACGCGTCGAGTCCTGCATCCTCACGTCGGCGACACTGTCCAGCGGCGGAAGGTTCGATTTCATCCGCGGCCGCCTTGGTCTTGATGGGGCGAAGACCAACACCTTCGAGGCTCCGTCGGCCTTCGACCACGAGAACCAGGCTATCCTTTACCTCCCGCGTGCCATGCCCGACCCGCGTTCGCCGGAGTTTACGCAGCTTGCGGCCGGCGAGATCGTCAAGCTTCTGAAAGCGACGCAGGGGCGAGCCTTTGTCCTCTGCACGAGCAATCAATCGATGAACGCGCTCTACGAGCTTGTCTCTTCGCGAGTGACTTTTCCGTGTTTTGTACAGGGTTCGATGTCAAAAACGGGACTGCTCGACCGGTTTCGCGACACGCCGAACGCGGTGCTGTTCGCAACCACAAGTTTTTGGCAGGGAATTGACGTGCAGGGCGAGCAGCTATCGTGTGTGATCATCGACAAGCTTCCGTTTGCAGTGCCGTCGGATCCTCTCGTTGCCGCTAGGTCGCGATTCATTGAAGACCACGGCGGGAATTCGTTTTTCGATTTTAGCGTTCCGCAAGCCGTGATCGCGTTGAAACAGGGCATAGGCCGCCTCATCCGGAGCCGCACCGACCGCGGCGTCATCGCCATCCTCGACCCGCGGCTCCGAACCAAACGCTACGGCCGCGATTTCCTCCAAAGCCTCCCCCGCATGCGCATTACATCAAGCCTGGAAGACATTTCCGGTGTGCTCGAATGACCAGACCATCAATCCGGTGCTGACCGCGGGTCGCCTAAGAAACAAATTTCGCGTATCCCGCCTTTCTTTCTATACTGATAAAAGCTGATGCCTATTAATAGAAGGGTGCGGCGGGCTGACGTACGAATTTTCATCGATAGTTCACGAATGTTTAAGCGAATTTTGATCCTTGCAGTTGCGGCCGTTTGGCTTTCTCTTGCCGATGCGGGCGTGACGGCGCAGAATTCCACGAATTCGTCCGCCAACTCGAATACGATCAGTCCATCACCGAGTCCGGCCCCGACTCTCATCCCTTTCGCCGCCTTTGTCACCGAGTCAGAACGAGCGCTTGCAAAGAGCCGTGAGATCGAGGCTTTTCTTGCCGAACAGTTGATACCGGCATCCATAGCCGATGGTATCGAGGGAACGCGGGCCGAGATCGATCAGCTGGCCGAAGCTACAAACGCAGCCGCAACAGACCGCTTTACCCTTGAATCGATCGCCGCGGCTGAGCGTGACTGGCAGACGGTCAGAAACAAGTTGAGCGGCTGGATGACAAGAAATCAGTCTCAGTCGAGTGCGATCGAAAGCCGGATCATCGAATTGCGAGCGATCAAAGAGAATTGGCAGGCTTCGAAGGCTGCTATCGCTGATAGTCCCGGCTCAAGCGATGGTTCGACAGGTGAAGGCGACGGGGTGCCGGAAGAAGTACTGCGTCGGGCGGACAGCGTGCTGGCTGCGGTTACGAATGTGGAACGCCAGGCCGTCGCCAAACGTGCCGAGTTTTTGACGCTGGAATCTCGCTTGTCTGGGCTTCAGTCAGACGTCTCCAAAGCAATCGCGGACTTGAAACAAGAACGTGAGAAGCAATTGGTCAATGTGTTTTCGATGAATGACCGCCCCATTTGGGCGGCTGACTGGTCAGAACTTTCCCGGCAGAATTTCCGTTCTGCTGCCGGTGGATCTCTTGCAGAGCAGTGGCAGGAGTTCCTCAACTACACGTCACGCGTGCCTTATCGCTTCGCTTGGCACGGCGTTCTGCTCGGCGCCCTGATCATTTTTCTGTTCTGGGTCAGACGCAAGATACTCCCCTTTGTTGAGAAGGAGCCGAAGTTGAGCCGCCCGGCCGCGTTCTTCAAGCTTCCGGTTGCCTCGGCGTTGATCGTTTCTGTCTTCTTTGCAGCATTCCTGTACCCGCAATCGCCGCGTCTGTTGACCACGATGATAGGTGCAGCGGCGATAATCCCCGGCTTTCTGATACTTCGCCGCATCATCGAAAGCCCGCTTCATTACCTTCTTTACGGACTTCTCGGCCTTTATATCATCGACCGGGTCAGAGATCTTCTGATCGACCTACCATTGGCATCACGGCTGCTTTTTTCAATTGAAATGCTCGCAGCGTGCATCATTCTGATCTGGTTTTACAGATCAAAACGCGTTGAGAACAATGTCGAGGCGGGTGCCCACATCGCGTTTCGCTCGGTGCGTCGGTTTGCTCCTGTTGGGGTTGCGGTATTCGGCATCGCTCTGGTAGCAAATCTTTTCGGCTATGTCTCGATCGCATATCTGGTTGGCAACGGCCTGTTGCGATCGGCTTACCTTGCGATCTTTCTCTATACCGCCGTACAGATCTTTGCGAGTGCCGTAGCGTTCGTTCTCAGGGTGCGGCCGCTTTCGGCTACGGGGGCTGTTCGGAATAGCCGGGCCTTGATCCGGCAGCGCGTCACGCAGATACTCAACTGGACAGCAGTGTTGCTGTGGGTGATCGGTGTACTGAATCTATTCTCGATCCGCGACGTATTCTTTGCCACGCTGGGCTCCGCTCTCAATTACAAGTTCTACATCGGCGAGATCAGCCTGAGTATCGGCAACATCCTATTATTCGTTGCGGTGGTCTGGGTTTCTGTACTCGTCTCACGATTTGTCCGGTTCATTCTTGAGGAAGACGTGTACCCGCGGGTGAACGTCGGCGGCGGGTCGTCGTTCGCAATTTCCTCCGTCGTCCACTATCTGTTTCTTATTGGCGGATTTTTGATCGCGGTTGCGGCGGTGGGCTTTGAGCTATCGCGCTTTGCCATCGTTGCCGGTGCCATCGGCCTTGGGCTTGGCTTCGGGCTGCAGAACATAGTCAACAATTTTGTGTCCGGGTTGATCCTCTTGTTTGAGCGTCCCGTGAAGGTCGGCGATACAGTCCAGATCGGCCAGCACATGGGCTCATTGAAATCGATCGGCCTCAGGGCAAGTGTGGTCCGAAAGGTGGACGGATCCGATGTCATCGTGCCGAACAGCCATCTTATCTCAAACGAGGTCATAAACTGGACAATGCTTGACGAACGGCGGCGTATCGACATCCCGGTCGGTGTTGCCTACGGCACTGATCCAAAAGTTGTTACGGAGCTGCTTATACGATTGACGGATAAATATAAGGACATACTTACGGATCCAGCTCCGAAAGCATTGTTCATCGGGCTGGGCGAGAGTTCACTTGATTTTGAGCTGCGGGTCTGGACCGAAGATACCGTGGGCTGGGTGGGAATGAGAAGCGAACTGGTGACCGATGTTTACAATTCATTGAATGAGGCCGGCATCGAGATACCGTTCCCTCAGCGCGATGTCAATTTGCGCAGTCGGGACAAGCCGGCCAAAGAGAATCGGTGAGTTTCCATCCGTGTTCGAGTTTCTAAATTGTGTGATAAATTGCCAAGCGGGAAGAATATGACAGCTTTTTACGAGGTAATGATCGAACGCGACTTTTCATCCGCGCACCAGCTTCGCGGGTACAAGGGAAAGTGCGAGAATCTTCACGGGCATAATTATAAGGTCGAGATCTATGCACGCGGTGAGGAGTTGAACAACATTGGATTACTGATAGATTTCAGCGACCTCAAAAAAGCGGCGGACGAGATAGTGCGATATCTAGACCATCGTAACCTGAACGAACTGCCACCGTTTGACGAAGAACTCAATCCATCCGCCGAGAACATCGCCCGCTATTTCGTCGAGTACCTGAATTCTCGGATCGGCGACGACCGCGTCAAAGTTTTCAAGGTCCGCTGCTTCGAAACGCCGACCAGCGTCGCGACCTATCAGATCGCCGATTGAGCTTTTGATTACGATCGCGGCGGATCAATTCGGTCCCGAGCAAGCGCCATTCGCTCCTTACTAGAAATGTACGGATACGCAGGCCGAAACCGATCGCTTCGGTGCTACAGCTTCTTCTGCAGCACGTCGTTTATCCCGACCGAATCGCCGTAAGGAAACGTGATCGTCCCTGCCTTGCTGAATCCGTGTTTCGCATAAAAATTTCGCCCGCGGCGGTTCTCTTGCCAAACACCGAGCCAGATCGTGTCGTGTCCCTTCTCGCGGGCAAACGCCTCGCAGAAAGCGAGCAGTTTCTCGCCAACACCCGTGCCCCAGACACGCTCGATTAGATAGATCCGTTTAAGCTCGACCGGCCTTTTACCCGATACGCCGTCGGCCGAGGAATTATCGAGCAGCTTCGCATAACCGACCGCTTTTCCGTATCGATAGGTAATAAAAAATGTAATGTTCGGGTCGGCGAGCTCCGCCCGCACTTGCTCTAATGAAAACGACTCGTGAAGATAATCTGCAAGATCTCCGGCCGAATCCTGTTCGAAATACGCCTCGTAGAATGTGACCATCGCCAAAGCTGAAAGCAGCGGCGCATCGCCCGGCCCCGCCTGCCGTATCTCGACCGTCCCCGGTATACTCATTCCGCTGATGCCTTCACTCATCGAGGTCCTGGTATTGGGTATTCCTTTCATTCGATAGCACCAAAAGCCGTGCCTGAGCACTTCACCGTAAAATAACCTTTCTGGTACAGTTATCATGTAACGGCAATACGCAAACAATGTGAACGCTTTAGATCAAAAGGCGGTTTTTCCGGCCGATCTTTGTCATCCGAGGCGGCTGACCAACCAAAACAGACGTTTTCGAGAACCAAATCAGCGTTTTCCGCGTAGTTAATCCAGACGATCTTTACGTTCGGCCAACATAAACTAATTATCAGAAAAAGGAGCTATATGAAAAGGCTTGATATCAGAATCATTTCCGTGCTCGTGCTGATGGCGGTATTGTTCTCGCCCCTCGGCTTTGTCGCCGATGTCGCGGCACAGAATGGCGCGCCCAGGATCGAGTTCGAAAAATACACGCTTCCGAATGGCCTGCAGGTCATTCTGCACGTCGACCGAAAGCTGCCAGTCGTTCATGTAAACCAATGGTTCTATGTCGGCTCGGCCAACGAACGGCTCGGCCGCAGCGGCTTTGCCCACCTATTCGAGCATATGATGTTCCAGGGGTCGAAGAATGCGAGTGAGGAGTATTTCACGTATGCCGAACAGGCCGGGGCGAACTTGCTCGAAGGGGGAGTGAACGGCACGACGAATCAGGACCGTACTAATTATTTCATCACGGTCCCCTCGGGAAATCTCGAAAAGGTGCTTTGGTTCGAATCGGACCGCCTCGCCACGCTTCCCGATGCGCTGGACAAAGCGAAATTCGACAACCAGGTGATGGTCGTGCAGAACGAGCGCCGCCAGGGCCTTGAGAACCAGCCTTACGGACGGGCGTTCAAGTTGATGCTGCAGAACCTTTTCCCGATCGGCCATCCGTACCACACCGACGTGATCGGCGAGCATTCGGACCTTACCTCTTCGACGCTCGATGATGTAAAGGACTTTTTCCGGACCTATTATTCA
The DNA here is from genome assembly GCA_041750855.1 of Pyrinomonadaceae bacterium. GTDB lineage: Bacteria > Acidobacteriota > Blastocatellia > Pyrinomonadales > Pyrinomonadaceae > OLB17. The sequence goes on from JBGSYT010000092.1 coordinate 35,447, forward strand.
CCAAACAATCTTTCACTCGTGATCGCGGGCGATTTCGAT
>JBGSYT010000093.1:0-1801 GCA_041750855.1 Pyrinomonadaceae bacterium
ACGCGGGCCGCACATCAGCAACATTCAGCGGGCGGTTGGTTTCCAGATCAGACGAAGCTATGAGGACCTTGGCAAGCCGCGTGACAAGACCCGATGGCCGTATTCGGCCGCCACGGTCAATGCGTCGTACAGCAGTGCGAACAATGACATCACCTTCCCTGCCGGCATTTTGCAGCCGCCATTCTTCAATTTCTCGGCGGACGACGCCGTCAATTACGGCGCCATCGGCGGCGTTATTGGCCACGAGATCACTCACGGATTTGACGACCAGGGCAGCCGCTTCGACGCCGAGGGCAATCTGAACATGTGGTGGACAGCGGATGACCGCCGCAATTTTGAAGACCGGACATCCTGCCTCGTAAAGCAGTGGGATGCCTACGAGGTCGAGCCCGGCCTGTTTATGGTCGGCAAGCTCGCTCTGGGCGAGAATATCGGTGATTTTGCCGGCCTAACGGTTGCATACGATGCCTTTATGAAATCTCTCGAAGGCAAGCCGCGTCCGGCGAACATTGACGGCTTTACGCCAGAACAAAGGTTCTTTCTCGGCTGGGCCCAGATCTGGGCGTCGAAATACACCCCCGAGGCCGAACGCCTGCAAGCCCGAAACGGCCCGCATTCGCTGCCGCGATGGCGAGTGAACGGCCCGCTCTCGAACATGCCCCAGTTCGCGGCCGCATTCAACTGCAAAACGGCGACCCCGATGGTCCGCGAAAAGCCCTGCCAGATCTGGTAAGGATTTCCGTATTATAAGAAAAGGCTGCCCGAAACGGCGGCCCTTTCTCATTTGTGAGGGTCCACCTCAATCACGCCTGCCTCGCAGTGAAAATCGCTTGGTCGCCGATGGCCCACTTGCGTTACGATCCTGAAATCAAACGCGATCGGAAGACGATCAACAATACGATATAGATGACCGACAACACCGTTCCGACAGGCAGGTACCAGAGCGTCAGAACGGCCGTGATCACGGCGCCGTACCAAGCCCAGTTCTGTCCAAAAAGCATTGCGGAGGTAAAGCCGAGCCATAGGATACCTAACGTAATGAAGGGAACGCCAAACTTAAATGGGTCAAGGCCCATAGCCGTAACCAGATCGCTCCACGGCCCGGGCTTTTCGGGTCCGAAGTATTTTCCTGTGGATAGCACATGTATGCCGTCGAAGATCATCCAGCCTCCGACGAGCAGTGCGATCAAAAATATCAATAACTTCATTACCATTCCGCTTAGAAAATTTTCACGCAGTAGCTATGCTACTTTTGCGACGCTGGGTGAAACCCGCGAGAGGCTACTAGCCTTCGTTTATCATCTTCCTGATCTAAAGCTCCCGCCGCATTACGAGTTCGCCGTCGTCTTCCTCGCCTGTGTAGACAAAACCCATCGTCTCGTAGAACGGTCCCGGGCTGCCTTCGCCCTGGACGCAGCTCGTGGATAAAGCACTTGCACCGGGTCGTGTCTTTACGTGCTCAAATAACAACTCCAGGGCTTTTTGCCCGATGCCTTTTCTCTGATATCGGGCATCGATCATAAACCGCCACAAGAAATATTGGGCTGCGGCCGCATTATCATCGAGCATCAGAAACCCTACCGGAGTGTCATCGGCATAGATAGCACGGAACCAAGCTGTGTCAGGCGAGAAATAGGCTTCCGCAATAGACACGGCGTTCGACGCGACAAACCGCTCCTGTTCCGGACTCACCTTCAACCGGGTGATGGCTCGCACAGTCTCCTTTGTGATCTCACGTAATGAAACTTCAGGATTCGCATCTTTCATTCGGTATATCTCGCTTTCGAACTAATGCTATTCG